>NZ_JASHIF010000021.1:0-178403 GCF_030056595.1 Flectobacillus roseus | reverse complement strand
ACAGAGTGTTAAAATGTTTTTATTAACCACAGCCATGCTTTTTTACAAAGCCCACCGCCGAAAGCTGATACCTGAATGCCTTGGGCACAAAAATTAAATTCTATTTTGCCCACCAACTTACTAACTTAAGTTAACTAATAAATTATATTCTATGCTCCTCAAAATCATAACCCTTGCAACCTGTTTGACTTGGAACAAAGGTCCAGAACCTACGCCAAAAGCAATTCCTGCCAAAGGACTACTACGCCATGTAGTTGTGGTAACATTCAAGACTAATACTTCTATGGACTTGATACGAAAAGTTGATATTTCGTTCAAAAATCTATCTAAATTATCTATGGTAAAAAGCTATGAATGGGGAATTGTAAAGGATGATAAAAACCCCAGTAAAGTAAAGCATGTATACGTTACTACTTTCAAAAGTCAAAAAGAAGAAGATGCCTATGGCAAATCACCCGAACACCAGAAACACATTAAACTAGGTGCTGAAAATATCGAGTCTGTAGAGGCCATAGACTATTTCTTACCTTAATTGAGTGAGTTGAGATTGAGTGACTTAGTGATTATTTTTAAATGGACTAGTAGAGACGCAATGATTGCGTCTCAGTCCGAGTGATATCTAGTATGAGAGTATCAAAAAAGGCGTTGGAATTATAAAAAGCGCCGTAGGTGCGACAGAAAACAAAATATGTTGGATTCTGTCGCACCTACAGTGCTTTCTAAAATAGTAGATAAATAATATGTTGATTGTATTCTTCAGATTGAGAGTTCCTTCAAATAACAGATTTACTGTTAACAAATAACATCCTCCTACTTAAACAACAATTGTGAAAATAAGAAAATATCATGTCGCCAAACAGGCCAAGTATGTCCACCAGCGTATTCACTATATTTGTATTTTACCCCCATGTCATCAAATTTTTTCATCATAATTTGGCAATTGGCATGAGCAATATCTTCTTTCCCTCCCATCGAAATCCATAACTCTTTTAGATTTGAGTTGATTGTCGAAGCGTTGTTTTTCATGAATTCGTATTGAGGATCAGACAGTTTTGTATTATTAGCCCACCATCCTGAACTGAATACCCCCAAGTATGAGAATAAATCGGTGTTCTTGATTCCTGCATAAAGTGTTTGTAATCCACCCATCGAAAGCCCTGCCAAAGCACGATTTTTCGCATCGGTTTCTACTCTGAAATTGCTTTCTACAAATGGAATTGCCCCATTTTTCAATTCATTTTCGAAGGCCTTGAGTTGTGGCTCTCCAAAGCCTGCAATTCCACCACCATTGCCATAAAAATTGCCATCTAGCATGGCAATTACCATTGGTTTTGCTTTTTGCTCGGCTATCAAATTATCCAAAATGAGGTCGGTACGACCTTGTGTTGCCCAGCCACGCTGATCCTCGCCACCGCCATGTAGAAGATACAAAACAGGATATTTTTCGGTTGTCTTATCATAGCCTGGCGGTGTATAAACGTACATTTCACGCCATGTGTTACTAGCTTTTGAGAAATACTTTTTGATACGAATATCGCCATGAGGTACATCTTTGAGGGCATAAAAACCACCTTCTTTGTAAGGAATTTCGATGCCACTCGCTTGGCGACTCATACCGTAAAAAGTCTCGCTAGCAGGATCGACGACGGCTACATCATCAATCAATAAAGAATAGTAATGAAATCCGCGACTGATAGAATCGGTGGTAACGTGCCAGAAACCAGTGCTATCTTTGATCATATCGTATTTTTTTCCTAAATCAATTTGTACTTTATGAGCATTAGGAGCTTTTACTTTGAATACCACACGGTTGTCAGGAAGCACTTGAGGATACTGAGCATTGCGAATATTGGTGCTAGCAGGGGTTCCCAAAATAGTATATTTGGTAAAAGAAGAAGTATTCACGGGTTTAAACAAAAACTGAGAATACATATACAAGCCGTTTTTCCAGACTTTAAAATCATGAACCCCAGGCTCAAGATAATAAATATGTGGCACATCGTTTTGGTACAAATACTCATGTGTACGCTTGCTAAAAGAAAGTAATCCGTCGTTATCGCCACAAGAAATCCATAGTAATTTGAGTTTCTTTTTGGCTTCTTCAGGATTAGGTACCAACTCTTTTGGAATCTTGGTATTGGGTGCTGACGAAAAACCACCAACCCATGCAAATTTATCTAAATTACCCAAGCCAAAGTTAAGCGATTGTCCACCGCCCATCGAAAGTCCAGCAATGGCGCGACTTTCTCGGTCGATTAATGTGGGGTATTTTTTCTCAACAAAAGGAATTAAATCGTTTAATAAATCTTTTTCGAAAGTAGCAAAAGCTTGTACTTTATCAGGAGCCATAATATTACCCACAGCACGGTCGTCTTTCATGGCACGGCCATTAGGCATTACGACAATCATCGGCTGGATTTTACCTTCGGCGTATAGATTATCTAAAATTATTTGAGGTTTACCGCCATTAAGCCACTCCTTTTCATCACCACCGATACCATGCAACAGATATAGCACAGGGTATTTCGTTTTTTTATTGAAACCAGGGGGTGTATAAACTAGGGCTTTTCGGCTAGTGCCTACAGTTTTGGATTCATAGACAATCGTATCTATTTTGCCATGTGAAATAGTACTTTGAAGTACATCAAAACCTTTAGGAGCTTCTGGGGCTATTTGCTGAGCCTGCAAACCATTTGCCTGAAACAGTAAGGCAGTCAAGCAAGCCCATAATGTTTTTTTCATAGTATGAGTTATTTTAGGTTGTATTTGTATTAAATATGCGCTAGGCTGTAAGCCATAGGTATTAGGCAAAGAGTTCTAATATGTTTTTGCCGAAAGCCCATTGCTGAAAGTCGAAAGCCAAATAGTTGAATTTTAAATTGCCTACTAACTTATAAAAGTGCCGTAGGTACGACAGAAAACCAAAATCTTGAGGTCTGTCGCACCTACGGCGCTCTTTTTGTTGGTCAGGAAAAATTCTTTGCTACCAAACTATCGCTCCTACGAAGCTAATGAAAAGATTGGTTTCTGAAAAATCCTAATCTACAGGCATATCTATGCGGTATAATTGATAAAGTGAATTGTGAATTTAAAAAATTGCATTCACAATTCACCACTCAGCACTAATTAGTATCCTGCATTTTGTGTAAATGGAGGGCCTTCAACAGTACGATCTATTTCTGACTGTGGAATAGGTCTCAAAACGTGAAAATCTTTCACATAAGGAGCAGCCTCGGTATTCCAAAGTTTAATACGTCTTACCAATGATTTTGTACGTACTAAATCTTGGTATCTCATCCACTCACCGAACAACTCACGACTTCTTTCATCCAAAATAAAGTCGATTGTTACATCCGAATCCTTGATTAACATCGCTGCAGCCGCCGCTGTATTTTGCGCTGGTGTATTTGTTTTGCGATAAGCTGCTCTTTGACGAAGCACATTCAACAACTCGGCAGCCTTTGCCTTGTCTCCAGCCTGAAGATAAGCTTCTGCTCCAATAAGATATACCTCAGCAAATCGTGTAATTACAACAGGACGAGTAGAAGGGTCATTGAAATTACTTCCACGACTAGGATCCATGTGCTTTTTGATAGCTGGATATACATCTGATTTCCAAAGACTTGGAGGGATGATAAGTCCTTTGAATGGTCTTGTGCCATAGAATTGAGGTGCACCTGCTACTTCAAAATCAGGAAGCCAAACGGCAGTATCTACCCCAACTTGAGTTGTGTAAGAAATTCCTCTTTTGTTATTGGCTGCCGTAGCAGTGTTAGTAATAGATTGGTTTGCGATATATACCGTATAGAAGGTATTAGCAAATCGTGAATCTATATCTCTTTTTACAAAAGCTTGGTCAAGGAAATAGTTCTTTCCAGCCACTTCTCCAGAGCTTTGTTTAACACTATTTGGACGCAAACGTTGGTATGGACGACCATAATATGAGTCACGAACCATCAAAGAAGTACCAGAGTTTACTAAAACTCCACTCGCATTTACCGTTGAGTTTACACCACTATTGTTTGGATAGTTCCAGTTGGTAAACCAAGGTGTTAGGTTTTGTCCAGCACCACCACTGGCACCACCACCCACTGTATAATAGCCAAATTTAGCATCATTTGAGTGGTCACTCACAAACATTGTTTCTTTTCCATAGTCATTAGCAGGCACAAAAGCATCGCCAAAGTCTTGCCACAAATCCAAGCCATAGTTGGCTTTGTTAGCAATAATATCACTCGAAATTTTAGCTGCTTCAGCATAGTCTGTTTGTGAGTTGGTCAACCAACCACGTGTTAGATAGGCTTTTGCTAAGAAAAATTGTGCAACAGGTTTTGTCGCTGCTTTACCCAAAAACGGAGCAGTTGGTTTTTCTGGTAAATCAGCAGCAGCTTCTGTCAAGTCTTTGATAATGAGCTTATATACTTCCAACGCTGGGTCTCTTTTTGCTGCCTGAGAAGGAACTGTAATAAATTCAGTATGCAATGGCACATCTCCCCAAGTTTGCACTAGATAGAAATACCAAAAAGCACGTAAGAATTTGGCCTGTGCCAAATACTGTTTTTTGGTAGCCTCAGGAAGGTCAATACTCTGACCAAACTTTAATACCCCGTTGATGGTATTGACACATGTAAAGGCTGTTCCCCATGCCGAACCAAAGTTGGTACCATTAAGACCGTTGAACGTATGAATAGGCCCACCGCCGCTACTTGCCCCTTGAACAAATTCGTCGGTTCCCGCTTGCATTTCAGAGGAGAACCCTTCAGTACCCCATTGGTTACGAATTTCATTGTAAACCCCTGCAATACCTCCCAATACACCAGCAGGGCTATTGAAATAGGAAGGTACGATCTGAGATTGAGGTTTTTCTTCTAGTATATTTTCACAACCAAAACTTAAAAATAGAGTACAAGCAAGTATTGATATTTTTATTTTTTTCATTTTTCCGATTATTAAAATTTGAGATTAACACCTAAAGTAAACTGACGCACAGGAGGGTTATTAAGGTTTACACTAATCACACGGTTGAAGTTACCTCCTTGAATGGTGTTACCATAACCGTTTCCTTCAGGGTCAATAGCCAGTTTGTCTCTTACTAAAGGCGAATACAGAATAAGCGGGTTTGTTGCATTGATATACACACGAGCAGAACTAAAGCCTAATTTGCCTAGCATTTTTGTAGGAAGTGTATATCCGACATTAATACTTCTTACTTTGATAAATGAACCATCTTGGTACTGTGTTGTAGAGGTAAAGTCTCTTACACCACCGCCTGCATTTGGTCTTGGGAATGCATTGGTTGGGTTGTCAGTTGTCCAGTAATCCATCACCAATTGGTTAGAGCGACCTTGGTTAAGGAATCCAAATCCTGAGCCACCACCTGATGTTCCTGCCAAATATGGTACTAATACTTTCATACCCATACGAGCGTAAGTCACAATTGACAAGTCAAAGTTTTTGTAGCTAACTCTATTGGTGAAGCCTCCTTCCCAAGCTGGCTGGAAGTTACCAATAACTTTACGGTCATTAGCATCAATTTTTCCGTTACCATCTACATCTTCTACACGGATTTCACCTGGCACCTGTACAGGTGATGTTTGTTTTGCTAAAGTACCATTGTCTTTATCTGACTGTTGCCAAATACCGATTTTGTTATAATCATAAATAACCGTAAGTGGCTGTCCAACAAACCAATAGTTACCTTTATTGTCCAATTCGGTAGGTGTTGTTAGCTGAGTGATTTTTTCACGGTTGAAGAAGTACGTTAAATCTGTGCTCCAGTTAAATCCACTTTTACTTCTGATTACATCAATGGTAACAGAAGATTCAAAACCACTACCCTCTGTTTTTCCTAAGTTTTTGAGCGCCGAACCTGCACCATTACTTTGAGGGAGGTTTACTGAAAGCAAAATGTCTTTTGTACTTTGTTTGTATACATCAAATGAACCAGTTACGCGGTTGTTAAACAACCCGATTTCTAAACCAAAATCCCATTGTGCTGTAGACTGCCATCCCAAATTACTTGCTGGCAAACTAGTTACTGTATACGCAAGAGCTTGACCCGCTGTAGTAGTACCGAAGTTATAATAACCTGCAGAAAGTGCGCCTAATGTTGCATAAGGATCTACGTTACGGTTTCCTGAAATACCCCATCCACCTCTCAATTTCAAGTTTGAAACTGCAGGAAGTTTTTGCATGAAAGGCTCATCAATAACATTCCAGCTAAAACCAATGGCAGGATAGTTAAAATACTGATTACCTGGCGATAAAGTCGACGAACCGTCTCTACGGAAAGTAGCAGTCATCGTATATCTATTGTTGAATGTATAATTCAAACGTGCCATGTAAGATACCAAACCAGTTTCTGAGAAAAAGTTTCCACTAGAAGCATTGGCAGTTATCGTTCCAGATGCTAAAGCGAAGTTGGCTGTTTTGATGTAATCCGCAGGTACTCCTTTTACATTAAAGTTTGAACCTAAACTATGGTTTTTAGTGATTTCATATAAAGCAGTCAAACTAACTTTGTGTTTTTGAGCAAATACTTTATCGTAGTATAACAAATTCTGGAAGTTCACATCCCAATACTCGGTATTTCTAATATCGGCACTTGAAACACTTTGATCTGTTCCTGTATTGACAAAGGTGTTTGGTGGAGCATAACCATTGAAATGTGATTGACTAAAGTTCAAACCAGCATTGAAACGATATTTAAGTCCATCCAAAATGTTTACTTCAGCATACAAACTATTGAAAGTTCTTAACGAACGCTCATTAGAAAGGATATCTGCTCCGCGAGAGATTAGTGTCAATGGGCTTACTGCTTGTGCTTCGATTGTTCCTTTTTTAGGATTCAAATTCACAGAACCATCAGCATTATACGGCAACACCAAAGGCGAAAGACGAACAAGTTCTGTTGGTATACCACCTCCCGCAGGGTCGTTACGGTGTGTCAAGGTGTTGATGGTATTCAAGCCGATTTTTACATGCTTTCCTATTTTTTGGTCTATTGTCGCACGAATTGTCATACGATCAAAATTCTGATTTGGCATAATCCCCGTTTCATTGAAATAGCCAACTCCCATGCCATATTGCGTATTTTCTACACCACCTTGTAATCCAAGTTGGTGACTACTGTTAAACCCAGGCTTGTACAATAAACTTTGCCAGTCGGTAGATACCCCTGCCGCCAAATTTGCCTTTTCTTCTTCTGTCAAAGGATATGCTGTTGTACCCGCACCTTGTGTGTTATACGCTGCCGACAAATCTTTGAATTTGGCATACTGCTCGCCATTCATTACGTTGTATTTACCCATCATACTTGTTATGCCGTGATATCCATCATAACTAAATATTGGCTTGCCAACTTTACCTCTTTTGGTAGTTACTAAAATCACACCACCTGCACCACGTGAGCCATAAATAGCCGTTGCTGAAGCATCTTTCAAAATTTCAATATTCGAAATATCATCTGGGTTGATATCGTTCAAACCTCCAAAAGGAATACCATCTACCACTACTAATGGGCCATCAAGTCCATCGCCAGAGCCTGTTGTCAATGAGCGGTTACCACGAACACGAATCGATGCCTGACTACCGGGTGTAGAGCCATTGCTCACAATAGAAACCCCAGCGGCTCTACCTTTTAATGAATTTAGCAAGTTGGGTGCTGGTACTTCTTTGAGGGTTTTCTCAGATACGGAAACCACAGCTCCAGTGATATCTCTTTTCTTTTGAGTACCATAACCCACTACAATTACTTCACCAAGCTCACGGGTATCGGCACTTAATACAATCTCTACAAATGTTCTTGTACCAATGTTAATTTCAGCTGGTAAATATCCAATACTCGAAATTACAAAAACCGTGTTTTTCGCTACATTAGACAGAGTGTATTCTCCATCGTTATTAGCTACTGTTCCTACATTACTTCCCTTTACCTTTATAGTAGCGCCTGCCACAGGTTTTCCATCTTCTGCCGTTACTTTTCCTTTGATAGTTTGCGCCTGAATTGTATAGCTCAAAAGAACTGCAAACATCATTAAACACAATTTCATCAAGGGAAAACTTTGCCACTGAATAATAAAGTAATTATTTCTTTTCATAGAGTAAAATATGATTGTTTTAAGATAGAATATTATCCTCTCGAGAAGAGGGGCGTCTTTTGACGGTGTAAAGTAAGTTTATGTCCGAAAATTGGATTAGCACATTTTACTCGATTTTTGTACGAAATGTTTTATCCATAAAAAAATACCAGTATGTTAGCCGTATATAGGTTGCTGGCTAGCATACTGGTATCTTGATTGGTCTTTTTTCTTGGTAAAAGTTGGGGTATATCTACCCTTTTTTTCAATTTAGTAAACTTCTGTTTTCTCTACTAAAATATCTGTTTTTCGTTTCAATCGAATATATTCAGAAGGTGTCATTTGGTACTTTGTCTTGAAGGCTCTCGCAAAGTAATTTGTATTTGAAAAGCCCACTTCAAAGCTAATATCTGCAATTCTTAAATCACTTTTTTCGAGTAAGTAGGCAGCCTTTTTCAAGCGCATCGATCGAATATATTCTACGGGAGTCTCGCCTGTGAGCGCCAATATACGGATATAGAAAGTGCTACGACTCATATTCATCATTTTACTTACTTCTTCAACTGACAAGTTTGTTTGTAAGATATTTTCCTCGATATGACGAGTTACTTCCAATAAGAACTTTTCGTCTTGCGACTCTATCTGTACTTCTGGCGTTTCTACATTAATATGTTTGCTGTAGGTTTCTCTGAAGGTCTGATTCGTTTTTAATAAATTACCAATTTTTACATCCAAAAGATTAAAACTAAAAGGCTTGACCAGATAGTCGTTTGCGCCTAGCGATAGTCCATTTAGTTGGTCTTTTTCTTCAGCCAAAACGGTTAAAAGTATAATAGGAATATGTTTGGTTCTATTATCGTTTCGGATTTTTTGTAAAAGTGATATACCGTCCATCTTAGGCATATTGACATCACTGACAATCAATACTGGATGCGCTGATAAAGCTTTTTGCCAGCCTTGTTTACCGTCTGCAGCTTCGATAATTTTGTATTTGTCACTCAAGTTTTCTTTCAAGTAGTACCGAATATCATCACTATCGTCTATGAGCAAAATAGTAGGTTTTTCAAATTTCTCCGTCGTTGTTTCCTGAATATCAATTGCACATTCTTCCTCAGAGAACTCCTCTTCCTGTGGAACAAAAGTCTCCTGTTGAAAAGTACTACTTGTCTCTTTCAAGGGCAAAAAGACGGTAAAGATACTTCCCATTCCTTCTTCACTTTCTACTTCGATATTACCACCATGCAATTTGACGAACTCTTTGGTAATAGACAGCCCGATACCACTACCTTGGTTTAAGGTTGATTGGTTGGTAGGTATCTGAAAAAATCTATCAAAAATCTTTTCGTACATCTCTTTAGAAAAGCCAGAGCCTGTATCTCCTACGATAAATTTAATTCCACTGGCGTCGGCTGCTATTTCGACATGAAAATAGACACTTCCATTAGGATCTGTAAACTTTAAGGCATTTGAGAGTAAATTCAATAAAATACGCTCAATTTTATCTTTATCAAAAGCGCAATAATAGGACTGAGTTACACTTTCAAAGTCCAACTGAATATGTTTGGTTTCGGATAAATATTTAAAGGACTCAAAGATATCTTTGGCCACCTCAATCACATCACCTTCTGATAGGTGCAACTTCAGCTCATTGTCTTCTATTCTTCTAAAATCCAATAGCTGATTGACCAAGTTTAATAACCGCTTTGCATTTCGATTAATAAGATTGAGTGTTTGTATTTTTTTCTCACTTTGTTCATTTACCATCAGACTCTCTACTGGATTCAGTACAAGGGTCAATGGTGTTTTTAGTTCATGACTTAGATTGGTCAAAAATTTGATTTTGAGTTTCTCTAGCTCTATTCTACGCTCATTTTCTGTTCGTTCTTTTTCTAATTCAAACTCATTTTTGAGTTTTTCAATCCCTCTTTTTCGAAGATACCAAAGGGTAAAAAATACGATATAAAAATAAATAAAATAGGCAATTGGAGTCTTCCACAAAGGAGGCAACACATTGACTTCTAAGACCTTTTCGGGCGTATGCCAAGAACCATCTTCACTTTGAGCTTTCAACCGAAATAGGTATTTGCCGGGGTCCAAATTAGTGTAAACGGCATTGGTTACAGCTCCGACCTTATTCCATTCTTTATCAAATCCTTCTAATATGTACGAATACTGACTTTCTTGTGGGGAGGTATAATTGAGTGCCACAAAATCGAGCGAAAAATTCTGTTTGTAGCTCAGGGTAATCTTATCAGCTACGGTAATCGGTTTGTCAATTTCAGCATTTTCGCCAGGAACGACACTTTTGTTACCAATCTTCAAATCCGTCAGAATCAACTTAGGGGTTTTGTTATTAATATTTAGCGTAGAAGGTATAAAATAATTAAATCCATCGAGCCCACCAAAATAGATTTCGCCAGACTGTGTTTTGATTCCAGCCCCCATATTGAAAGTACTCTGCTGAACACCATTATGGTAATTGTAATTTTTGAAAGTCTTTTTTCTTGGATCAAACTTACTAATTCCTTGGTTGGTGCTCACCCAAAGATTATTTTCTTCATCTTCAAGGATTTTGTAGACGATATCATTTGATAAGAGTTGGGCTTCACCGTATTGTATAAACTTTCTTTGCTGAAAATCAAATGTACATAGGCCCACACCAAATACACCCATCCAGACTTTACCACGGGTGTCACAATAAATACTCAGGATTCGGTCAAGTGCTAAATTACTTGTGGCATGATTCAGGATTTCGATTTTATGATTTTTAGGATTATAAATCGCACAACCTGCACCATTTGTTCCTATCCACATATTACCCTGAGCGTCTTCTTCTAATGTCGTGGTATATCCATTCGTTAAAAAGTTATAGACTTTAGAGGTAGACTGATAGAGGTCTCTAATCGAATGTAGCTTTTGGGTGGATGTTTCATAAATAAATACCCCTTCTCCGTTGGTACCAATCCAGATATTACCTTGTTTATCTACTTTCAGGCAATTTACGGGAACATCACTACCCTGATTCGCCCTTATTTTGATATATTTTACTCGTTTATTTTCGGTATCCAAAATATACATTCCATCGCCATATGTCCCTACAATAAGCTTATTACCAATCACTTCCAATGCACCAACAATTTTGCTAGGAATTAATTTATTGAATAGAATATGCTCAATAAGCCCTGTTTTTTTATCATAAAGGTTAAGCCCACCTCCATCGGTCCCTATATAGATTTTTCCGTTGGGCATTTCGGCGAAGGAAGTAATCGATCTTGCGCTCAAGCCACGTGCATCGAAAGGATTGTAAGATTTGTGATTAAAAAAAGCCAAATTAGCATCGTACTTATTAATACCTCCTTGTAAAGTACTTAGCCAGTAAAGCCCATTATGGTCGATATAAATTTCACGTACCGAATGACCTATAAAGTCATTTTGGTAATACTGATTTTTAGCAATTGTATTTGCTATTCTAAAGGCTTTTTTGGTATGTGTATCAAAAACATTAGCTCCATCATCAGTACCAACCCATAACATCCCGTCTTTGTCAAAAGTGATTTTATAAATTTTGTTATTACTGAGTGTATTAGGATTGTTGGGATGATGTTGGTAGCTCAAAAATCGATTATCATCTTGTAATAAATTCAAACCTTCATCGGTACCAAACCAAAATTCACCATTGGTTCCTTCTGCAATAGAGCGAACTATACTACTTGATATACTAGTAGGATTTTTAGGATTATGTTCAAATCTAATAAAGCCCTTTCTATCTTCTTTTAGTCTATGTAAACCAGCGTTTGTTCCTACCCAAATTCGTTTTTTTGAATCCTCAAACAAGCACAAAATTACATCAGAAGATAAAGCATCGACATCTTTTTCATTTTTTCGGTAGCCCCGAATTTGCTTTGTTCTTGTATCCAAATAGTATAGACCCGTATAAGTACCCACCCACAAATTTCCTCGGCTGTCGGAACACAAACTTCTAATCCAACCATAAGGGGTGAAATCAATATTTGTAAATTGATTTTGGCTTCGGTCATACAAAGACAGCGTTGTGCAAATTCCCACCCATAAGTTGCCGTGATTGTCCTCGGTCATTGCCGCCACCGAACCTCTTCCGATACTTCTGGGATCAGAATCTTTGTGACGGAACACCTTAAAGTTTTGCCCATCAAACTTTGTTAGACCATCATCAGTCCCAAACCACATAAAACCATCCCTATCCTTGTGAATTGCATAGGTAGTGTTAGAGGCAAGACCATTTTTGGTAGTATAATTAGTGAAGTTATATATCGAATGCTGGCTCCAACTTTGATAACATAATAGGATAAAAATATAAAGGATCATTTTTTTCATAAGCTGGGAGTTTTAAGCAGTAATCGATATCTCTAATATAAAAAGGAATAAAGAGGCTTTTTCTACTTTTACTTAGGTTAATCCCAAAAAGGCTGAGCTCTTACTTCCTGAAAAACTAAATAATTTTAGGAGTGCTTTCGAGTGATAAAGAGAAATTTACTACTTTTAGAAAGATACTTCTTAATGCCACCCTTGGTGTCTTGAGTACCTCCAATAGTAAATTGTTACACTATTCTAAAAATTAAAACTATGAAAAACGTATTAAGTTCTTATCCATTTATCCCAAAGTCAAAACTTTATAAGTGTAGATTATTTTTACTCTTGATAGCACTGTCTGTGAGCGGTTTAAGTTGTAGTAATCAGATGTTTCCTGATACATTCATTGCCTTAAATCCTGATAAAGACTACAAGCCTACTTCAGCCGATTCTGTGCAATTATATGTTACTCAACTTCCATCAAAACCGTATCATGAAATAGGTATTTTGTATATCAGCACAAGAACCAATAGGTATGATGCTGGTGTAGTGAATCAGAATTTAGCTATTTTGAAAAAAGTGGCTGCAAAACACGGAGCAGACGCCATTATTAGACTTGATGTGACAGATTTTAATATCAAAGGAGTTGCAGTGAGTTGGAAATAGTTAAATATTGCAGTTCTGTTACTTTCAATTCTTCAAGGGTCTATTTCATACCTAAAAAATGGGGGCTTCTATTATTGCCTACGACCCTTGATATTAAATCGATTTTTGATGTCAGAACCTGATACGCTAAATTTCCTAAGGACTCAAAACAGATAGAGTGCTATTAAAAATTTCATCTATCTGTTTTCTATATCTTTTCCCATTGACCCAATTTTATCAAATAGTGCTGCAACTTTAATTTAAGACAAACTCCGATTTCGGTCATTATTAAAAAATCCTTTTAATCATCATTTAAGAGGCTTCCCAATAAACTATTTTGACATCAAACGATAAATCAAAGTTTTTTACTAGGTAAATCAACATGGACTCAAATCAGCGTTTCTAACTTTATCATAGGCAATACATTAGGTATTTTAGTTTGTAAAAAAACGTAAAAAATTCTATCAAGGACTTTTTTGATTCCGAAATTTAAAGCAATAAATTATGTCACAAAATCTTCACACAACACCTAATAGTACCAATAAATGGATTGGTTTGAACATAGTTAGTCCTTTTTTGATTATTTGTGCTACACTTCTATTATACGTTCACCTATTTTCACGGTGCAAAAATTAAAACTACTTCTGACTTTATTACCATCAAATGTCTGAACCATTACGAAGCGCTCATCTAGATAGACTCCCTATCCCAAAACCAATTATTCAATCCTTTGAATTAAAAAAGTATTCCTTTTGACGTAGCTACGCAGAGGGGCAAAGTTTTTACTTTTTCAGTAAAATAAATTTTAGCAAATACATTTTATAGTCATGAAAATCAAAGCATTCATTTTAGTACTTACTTATTTGTTTACAGTCAGTGTTTCAAACGCACAGAAAACTACTTTGCAAAACCCTATTTTGACGGGTTTTTACCCTGACCCAAGTATTGTAAAAGTAGGAGAAGATTATTATTCTGTTCATTCTACTTTCTCGTATTTCCCAGGTTTGCCTATTATGCACAGCCGTGATTTGAAAAACTGGAAACAAATTGGGAATGTCATCAACCGTCCCTCACAAATGGACTTCATGGGCGAGCGTATGAGTCGTGGACTTTTTGCCCCTGCCATTGCTTACTACAAAGGCATTTACTATGTTACTTGTACCGATATTGACCACGACGGTAACTTTGTGGTGACGGCTACGAATCCTGCAGGTCCTTACAGCGATCCTGTAAAATTGCCACAAGTAAGAGGCATCGACCCCTCCATTTATTTTGACGAAGCTACCGATAAAGCCTACATCGTTTATAACAGCGAAGCTCCTGATAATAAGCCTCTTTACTCTGGTCATCGTACCGTGCAAATGTATGAGTTTGATTACAAGAACTTGAAAACGATTGGTGACAAAAAGCAATTGATCAACGGCGGCGTAGATATTACAAAAAAACCTGTTTGGATAGAAGGACCACACGTTATGAAACGTAACGATTGGTATATTTTGTACTGTGCAGAAGGCGGAACCTCGGTCAATCACTCACAAGTGGCCTTGCGTAGCAAAGATATTTGGGGGCCTTACGTACCATTTGAAGGAAATCCAGTATTAACGCAAAGAGAATTACCAGCTAACCGCCCAAATCCGATTACCTCGGCAGGACACGCCCAATTTATCGAAGGACCTGATGGCAACTGGTATTCTATATTTCTGGCGGTTCGTCCGTATGAAGGTGATTATTACAATACAGGTCGTGAAATGTTTATTGCTCCGCTCACTTGGGTGAACGATTGGCCAATTATTGAGCATGGTGAAAAAGCCATCGAATACAAATACGAAACCAATATTAAAGAAGTAAAACAAAACGGTGCTTTGCCTCAAAACGGTAATTTTTCTTATACCATGAAATTTGATAAAGGTCTTGACCTTTCCATGATGCACTTACGCACTGTAGATAGTAGTTCGTTCAAAACTTCTAAAAACGGGCTTACCCTAAAACTCAAACCTGAAACTATTTCAGAACTCGGCAATCCATCTTTTGTGGCCAAACGCCAGCAACACATGAATAGCACTGCCGAAACAGAACTTGTTTTTTCTCCAAAATCTGAAAAAGAAAAAGCTGGTTTGGTGATTTATCAAGATGAAAGTCATTACTATTTCTTAGCAAAATCAATCAAAGATGGTAAAACACAGGTAGAATTGTATAAAAGTGTTCACCGCAAAAAAGACGTAGAGTTAATCAGTACGCTACCTGTTGGCAATGGAAAATTGGTTTTACGCATAACCAATAATGCAGATAAATGCCATTTTGCCATTTCAGAAAATGGCAAAGACTTTAAGAATTTGGCTGAAAATCAAGATGGTAAGCATCTATCTACCAGAGTTTCAGGTGGATTTATTGGTAACGTTTTTGCGATGTATGCGACTTCAAACGGTGAAAAATCTGACAATAGTGCCACATTCAAGTATTTAAAATACAGCGGTGAAGATTCTGTACTGAAATAAAAGTAGCCTTATTTGTTTCACCATTAAATAAGGTAATCTTGAGTGAAACTATAGAGCGTTCGGCTTTTAGCTGTGGGCATTGGATTAAAATATTTCGTATGAATTGATAGAATATTTTTGCCGAAAGCCCATTGCTGAAAGTCGAAAGCCCAAAAATTGAATGGTATTTTACCCACCAAGGTAATAAAATTCTATTTCGCACCTTGACAGTATTCTATTGATTATGCACATTATTCGTCATGATTTGAATTAACAAAACTATCCAAAAACAATGAAGCAAGTACTACTATTAGTTAGTTGCTTGGTCGGATGTCTCGTAAATTCCGCTCAAGCTCAGCAAATTATCCCTTTATATGATGGCGCTGTTCCAAATGCTAGAGCTACCAGCAAAAAAGAAATCAACGAAAATGGAATGTACAGGGATGTAGTTACTCCTACACTAGAATATATCAAACCCGAAAAACCCAACGGGACTGCAGTCATCGTAATTGCTGGGGGAGGTTATGGCGTAGTTGTTTATAATGGTGAGGGTTTGAGTACCGCCAAAGCCTTGGCAGAAAAAGGGATATCCGCATTTGTTCTGAAATACAGATTACCCAACGATGATATCATGGTGGATAAAAAAATAGGAGCTTTACAAGATGCTCAGAAAGCCATCAAGATTGTACGTGAAAATGCTGACAAATTTGGGATTGATAAAAACAAAATAGGTATCATGGGCTTTTCGGCAGGAGGACACTTGGCAAGTACTGCCGCTACGCATTTCGAGAAATCCTATATCGA
Source organism: Flectobacillus roseus (assembly GCF_030056595.1). NCBI lineage: Bacteria > Pseudomonadati > Bacteroidota > Cytophagia > Cytophagales > Flectobacillaceae > Flectobacillus > Flectobacillus roseus. The sequence goes on along the minus strand of NZ_JASHIF010000021.1, from coordinate 162,073 downwards.
AAATCCCAATAACACCAGCTTACGACCTGATTTTCAGATATTGGTTTACCCCGTTATTACGATGAAAGACGGACTTACGCACGGCGGTTCTCGTGATAATTTGATTGGTAAAAATCCTACTGCTGCCGACATCGAAACTTTTTCTAATGAATTACAAATCAAAGCCAATACGCCACCAGCTTATTTGACTCACGCTGCCGACGACAAACTTGTAGATGTGGACAATAGTATTTCCTATTTTGAAAATTTACGAAAAAACAAAGTTGAGGTCGAGATGCACATTTATCCCAAAGGCGACCACGGATTTATTTTCAGACATAAAGGCTGGATGGAACCTCTCTTTGATTGGTTGAAGCGCAATAATTGGTTGTAATTAAGTAATCGTGCAGAGTTGAATCTAAACTTTGGGCTTTCGGCTCTACTAGTTCAAGACTTAGTCTTGGACGCATTTTTTTTATAGGTTGAAACTGTTTTTACAAAATTCAGATAAAACCCAAGCACTCGAATGACACCCTCACGTTTTGTCCAGTAATCAGCTTTTTAACATAAACCTAAAATTAACAATGAAAAGTACCGTTTTATCTCTTTTATTCAGCATATCAAGCTGTGGTATTGCGCTAGCACAAAACCAGCAAAATGCTATTATTGAGGACTTTAAACCCTCTCCGCTCAACCAGCCACAACAAGAGTATCCGATGGTAAATTCCCAAGGATATGCTCGTTTCAAAATTATTGCACCTGCTGCCGATAGCGTTCGGGTAAGTTTGGGGCTTGGTGGCAGAGGTGGCACAAAATTAGAAAAAGCCAGTGACGGCAGTTGGATGGGTACAACGGAAGGCCCAATGGACGAAGGTTTTCACTATTATAATGTAAAAATCGACGGAGGAAAATTCAATGACCCCGGTGCTATGAATTACTACGGCTCTATTCGTTGGGAAAGTGGCATCGAAATTCCTGCCCATGACCAAGATTTTTATGCCCTCAAAAACGTACCACATGGTCACGTGCAACAAGTATTGTTTCCATCGCCAAGTACTAACACTTCTCGAAGAGCCTTTGTTTACACACCTCCTGGCTACGAATTGGGCAAAGACAAATACCCTGTTTTGTATTTACAACACGGTTGGGGCGAAGATGAAACCGCTTGGATGAACCAAGGTCATGCCAATTTAATCATGGATAACCTGATTGCCGAAGGTAAAATCAAGCCTTTTATTATCGTAAATACCTATGGCATGACCAACGAAGTAAAGTTTGGAAAAATCAGAGAGTTTAAAATCGAACCATTCCAAACGGTTTTAATAGATGAATTGATCCCTTATGTGGACGCTCATTTCAGAACTATTGCCAAACAATCACACCGTGCGATGGCTGGACTAAGTATGGGCGGTATGGAAACAAAAACCATTACCTTGAATAAGCCAGACGTATTTTCGTATTATGCACTTTTGAGTGGCGGTACTTATGCACCAACCGATATCAAAGATAAATCAAAAGTGAAACTTATCTTCTTGAGTTGCGGTAGCAGGGAAAGACCAGAAGGTGTGAATAATGCAGTGACAGCTTTAAAAGAAGCTAATTTTAATGCCGTTTCTTATGTTTCCGAAAAAACAGGTCATGAGTTCCAAACATGGCGTAGAAGTTTACGTGAATTAGCACCGCTTTTGTTCAAATAGACCAAACATAAGTGCTGAATGATGAGTTGTGAATTGCCCTTGTCTAAAATTTGTTGCCTTTTGAAGGCAACAAATTTTAGACAAGGGCAAACCTGTTTAAATTTTCGTAGCACTGCTTGCTTGAGCAATGAATTTATACTGTTTGAGAGCAGCGAGGTGGGACGCCACTCCGATTATAAATTCTTGAATTTTTTGCGACTACCACTGCGGTTATGTTTTGTATTAAGTTGGGAACGCCTAGTTAAAAAGTAAGGCCAAGAATTAATCAATAAAACTATTTTTTGAAAAGTTTAAACAATCCTCTTTTACACGATTTTACCTACCTAATATCTACAGTTTATTGCTTAAAGCATTACTACACAATTTTCAAGATATATTTTCATATGGCCGTCCTGCTTCATGAGGTTATTGAAAGGATAGTTCAGGACAGGTGAAAGGTGCTTTGAGAGCTCTGAAGCCTACAGATAATTTTGGTGTTATGGCGCAAAATCTTATCTTTAGTTATTGACCATCAACAAACCTTGTATTTTCATCTGAACTAATTATGCTTCAAAAATTACAAATTACACTTCAACGAAATTCGCTGGCTTTTCAAGTATTTGCTTCCCTGACGGCATTTTTTACCTACTTATGCTTTTATCCCTTCCGACGAGCTTATACGGCAGCCACGTATGAAGATTGGATTTTTTGGGGTATTCAATTCAAGATATTGATGATTACAGCTCAGGTGCTGGGCTTTGCCGTTTCGAAAGGATTAGGGGTGAAATATGTTTCTGAAATGCTTCCCGAAAATCGGTCTAAGAGTCTGATTATCATGTTGGCGCTATCGTGGTTGGCCTATCTGCTTTTTGCGTTGACACCTGCACCTTATAACCTGATTTTTATCTTTTTGGCGAGTTTGCCTTTAGGTATGGTTTATGGCACAATTTTGGGATTTTTGGAAGGGCGACGCAGTACAGATTTGCTGGTAGCAGTACTCACAGCTTCGTTTATTATGGGCTCTGGTTTTGCCAAAAGTATTGGAAAATGGGTGATGAATACGTGGGGAATTACAGAATTTTGGATGCCGTTTGTCGCTTGTGCAATTATGTTTATTCCTTTTGTTATTTGTGCTACCTTGATGGGGAAAATTCCTGCGCCTAATGCAGAGGATATTGTTAGTAGAACCATAAGAAAACCGATGCAAAAAGAGGATAGAAAAGCTTTTGTGAAGGAATTCTTTTTCAGTCTCAGCATTTTTGTCATTTCATATATTGTGCTCACAACCTTCCGTGAATTTAGGGATAACTTTACTCCTGAAATCTGGAAACTGCTGGGATACGCCAATAATTCAGCCATTTTTACGCAGACTGAAACACCTATTGCGGTTGCTGTATTGTTATTGATGGCTTCGATGAGATGGATAAAAAATAATTATCAAGCTTTTTTCTTGATTGAGATTTTGATGTTGTTGGGAGGAATACTCATCGGCTTGAGCACATTTTTGTTTCAAGCTCATGTAATCGGTCCTGTGGTTTGGCTAACGCTTTTGGGCTTTGGCGTTTATGTAGCGTATTCGATGTGTAATAGTTTGTATTTTGAGAGAATGATTGCATCTTTTCAGCGCTCAGGAACCATAGGTTTTCTTATCACATTGGCCGATTACTATGCGTATTTGGGAAGTATTTTAGTGCTTTTTTACAAAAACTTTTTCCAGAAAAGTATCAACTATCTTGACTTCTTTATCTCATTATCCTACGCTATTTCAGCCATTTATATTTTGTTGGTAGGGCTATCTATTGGGTATTTGCATAAAAAATATCAGCATAGACTTTAAGTATTCGGCTATGGGCTATTAGTGGAGAATATTTTCCAAAAACTGATAACTCATAGCCGAAAATCACTGTTATTTCTTCATATAACTAGCATCCAAGAAATCATATCGAGGTTCGATAGTTGACTTTTCGGCTCTTGAGTTTACATCAATAATCATCACAGGAGGTTGTTTGTCACCTGCTTTGGCTGCTGGCCACTCTGGCAATTTATCACCGTTTGGATTACCTGCTTTAATAAAGTTGGCAAAGAAATTAGACATAGTATCTGATACCTTATAATCGTCGGCAGTCCAAGCGTAATCTTTAATCAAATGGAGATTGCCCATACAATATTCGATTTCGCAAGCATGTGGCGCTCCTACTGGTTCGGGAGCTTTGGGTGCGCCTTCTTTTTTGACAGTACCGCCTGCCAAACCTGAAGCCAAAGATTGATCAACCAATGGTGGACGAACTTTGCTATACAAATAACGATACACTGGTTGCGAAGAGTTATTTCTGTGCAAATCAAACCATTTCCAAGTACTATAAGAGATAAAACGGTCAGACGCCAATTGTGTCGCAGACAACTCTACTTCTTTTTCTGTAGCATGAGGATACAAGGCCAAAACTTTGTCAGCATCGTTTGGATATTCCTTTTTCACACGTTCGATAAACTTTTCGGTTGTATAAGGCTGTCCCATCATGAATGCCATACCTGGGATTTCGGCAGAGTTCCAACCCAATAAAAGCGGTACTTGCGCTTGTTGTTTGGCTTCAAAAATTTGTGGTAAAGTTTTTGGTAAAAAATGACCATCTAATACCACTGGAAAACCAAATCGCTTAGATTCGTTATAGATTTCATACAGCTCACGTGTACTCATAGCACGCAATTGCTTTAAGCTTGGTACGCCTGCACTTTTCGCAAAATCAGACCCTTGTTTTTCTGCTTCTGCCAAGGTTACAGGTGCCATGGTAGGGTTAATTCCTGCGCCACTTTCGCCGATAGCTCCATGAAACAAACCTTTTGATAAAGGAGAACCCATTTGATAACTCACTGCAATAGAGCCTGCTGACTCACCTGCAATAGTCACTTGGTTAGGATTGCCTCCAAACTTCGCAATATTGCGTTTTACCCATTGCAAAGCCGCTACTTGATCCAAATAACCATAGTTTCCAGAACCTTTGTACGGAGATTCAGCGCTCAATTCTGGGTGTGCAAAATTACCGAAGATATTCAAACGGTAATTGCACGTAACTACCACAATGCCTTTTTTTGCCATAGTACCACCATCATAACGAGGCTCAGAACCGTCACCTGCTACATTACCACCGCCATAGAAATACACCAACACTGGTAAATCTTTGGTATTGCGCTTGGCTGGTGTCCAAACATTTAGATATAAACAGTCTTCACTCAAACCATTTGAGCGTGAAGCCATATCACCAAAAACAATCGCTTGAACGGGTCTTGGTCCAAACTTTTTAGTCTCTTTTATGCCTGTCCAATTGTCGATAGGCTGTGGCGCTTTCCAACGCAACGGACCTACTGGAGGCTTGGCAAAGGGTATGCCGAAGTAGGTTTGAATACCTGTTTGAGTATCAAAGTTTCCTTCAATAACGCCATTGTCGATGGAAGTTTGAACTGGAAAATTAAAATTAGTTTGAGCAATCATCGTGCTTGTTGCTAAGCAAATTACACTTGCTAGGATAGTCAGATGTTTTTTCATGGATTGGATAAATGTTCTATTGTCTCACTCTGTGACAATAATAAAAGCTTTTTTGAAAAAATCCTATTATTTTTCAATTTAATACTAAAAAATCTTAGTGTTTTGGATAATTATAGGAACTTTGTTAAAAGTTTATTTTACCCCAATGAAACCTTATTTGTAATTCTCCCAGTTATAAATTTGGCGATTGCCGAAACTCAAACTTATGTTTTCCCCATCTAATTTATGCAAGAACAATTCATTTTATCCAATCAATTAGCTATTCCAAGTATCGGATTTGGCACTTGGCAAACTCCCAATGGAGATGTGGCGATTAGTTCAGTAAAATATGCCATTGAATCGGGTTATACACATATTGACACAGCTGCGATATATGGTAATGAGAAAAGTATCGGACAAGCCATCAAGGAAAGTGGTGTAGCTCGCGAAAAGTTGTTCATTACCAGCAAAGTATGGAACTCCGACCGTGGTTATGAGTCAACTAAAAAAGCTTTTGCCAAAACCTTAAGCGACTTACAACTCGACTATTTGGATTTGTATTTGATTCACTGGCCAGCCAATGGTAAACAGTTTGCTAACTGGCAAAGTATCAATGCCGAAACTTGGCGTGCGTTGGAAGACTTATACAAAGAAGGATACATTAAAGCTATTGGGGTGAGTAACTTTATGGTAAATCACTTGCAAGCGTTGTTGAAAACAGCCGAAATAGCACCAATGGTCAACCAAATCGAGTTTCACCCGGGTCATCGTCAAGCTGAAGTGGTGGAGCTTTGTCAGCAAAATAATATTTTGGTGCAAGCTTGGAGTCCGCTCGGTACAGGCAAAATGCTAACGAACGCAACCTTGGTTCAGATTGCTGCAAAATACAACAAATCAGTGGCTCAATTATGTGTTCGTTGGTGTTTACAAAACGGAACATTGCCATTACCAAAATCAGTTACGCCAAGTCGTATCGACGAGAATAAACTGGTTTTTGATTTTGAAATCAGTGCCGCAGATATGCAGATTATCAACCAAATGCCCTATTGTGGGGGTTCTGGATTAGACCCAGATCAAGTTGATTTTTAGTATACGTTTTAGGCTGTAAGCCATAGGCATTAGGCAAAAAAGCTTAAATTTTTTCATGAAAAAAACATTTAACTTTTGGCTTACGGCGTATAGCTTAATGCCTATTGCGGGTGAAATTAAATTAATAGTATATCTGAGGTGCAATTTGACTATAACCTTTTGATTATGAATATCTTCAAATAACCAATATACTATTAACTAATAACGTCTTCCTACTTAAGTTAGTGGGCAAAATAGAATTTAATTTTTGTGCCTTAGGCATTCAGGTATCAGCTTTCGGCGGTGGGCTTTGGAAAAAAGCATAGCTGTGATTAATAAAAACATTTTAACACTCTGTGCCTTGTGCCTGTTGCCTTGTCCCTAAACACATAACTTAAATATTATTCTGCTCGATTACTTAAGTGATCGTGCAGAATAAGATTTAATCAATTGGAGATGTAAGATATTGATAATTAAAATTTTACATTCACAATTCACAACTCACAATTCAGCACTAATACTTATTACTATCCAATTTTAATTATATACTATGAAAAATTTCTTTATTAAGTCGGTGGCTACTTTGGGTATCGCTACCTTAGGACTTTCGTCGTTTGTAGGAACCAACAACGAGCCCAATCAACTTTCAGAACAAGAAAAGAAAGAGGGATGGACATTGCTGTTTGATGGTAAAACTACCAACGGGTGGCATTTGTACAACAAAGGCAAAATCCCGACGGCATGGATTATCCAAAACAATGAATTGTATTGTAAGCCAGATACTTTTACGGTAGAGCATGGCGATTTGGTCACTGACAAAGAATACCAGAATTTTGATTTACGTTTTGAATGGAAAATTACCGTAGGCGGAAACAGTGGTGTATTTTTTAATGTAGTCGAAAAAGAAAGTAACCCAACCGCATGGTCTACTGGTCCAGAATATCAATTGCTCGATACCAAACATGACGACTACGAAGCCAATTTCAAAAAAAGAGCAGGATGTTTATATGGATTTTTCCCTCAGAAAAATGCCGCAGTAACCAAACCCGCTGGCGAATGGAATGAGTCTCGAATTAAGCAAGTCAACGGAAAAATAGAGTTCTATCTCAATGGCGTTTTGACAGCCGAACAAGATTTGACCTCAAAAGATTGGAAAGACCTAGTTGCTAAAAGTAATTTTAAATATTTCTCTACTTTCGGCAAAACGGTAAAAGGACGCATTGCTTTACAAGATTGGTCAAAAGGAATAGCCTTTAAAAATATCAAAATAAAAGAATTGTAATAGTAAGATAGCATGAATCCCAAAGTACTAGCTACTTTGGGATTTTTTGTTTTTAGGCTTTTCCCAACAAAGCCTAGATCCATTTCCACTTGGGAGTTCAGTGAAATTTAACCCTCCTTTTCTGGTACAATCTCTATAGCTGGTGTACACCTTTCAAATGACGTAATTTATTTGTTTATTAAACTTGTACCACTTACAAAGTTTTATTTACGTATTGAAATCATATTAACGGTACAATAATTGAAGACTTTAGTCATCAAAAGTACCAATAGGCAACTATTTTGATTAGAGTAGAGCAGTCAGCAATATTTAAAGGAGATTTTTGCATTGATGTGCTTTTAAAAATAGTTTTGTTGTTTTTCCCGATATGAAAATATTTATAATAGCTGCTTGTATAAGCCTCATGGCTTTCTTCCACGCGGAGAAGGTTCGTGGACAATATTTTAGTTACCTGACGACTAAGGATGATCTATCGTAAAAGATAAGTACGGCTTTACGTGGTTTGGGACTTGGAATGGGCTTTGCAGATATGATGGTTATAAATTTAAGACTTACAAAAATAATCCCAAAGATCTTCATTCTATTACGAGTAATCACATTCACTATATATATAAGAATACTTCTGGAGATTTGTGGATAGAAACTTTCCCTTCTATCATTTGTCGCTATAACTATCAAAGTGATGATTTTACTCGATTCAAGGTCAATCAACTCCCCAATTGAGCGAGTGAGTGATTATGTAAAAAATGGATTGCATCAGTAGAGTCGCAATACTCGCGTCTTAAGCCATTCATATCTAGCACAGTAGCATCAAAAAGCGGTCGAAACATATTTTTCGACCGCTTTTTTGATAAAAACTTTGAGAATATTCTTCAATTCAGAATCATTCCTATTGTCTTATTTTACTTTTACAGGAAAACCATTTCTGACTTCTTCACTGGCAGTTGTTACTAGATTATCACCCTCTTTTAAATCACCAAAAATCTCAATTTTGCCATCCGCTTCACGACCTTTTTCTACATCTACCCATTCTGCATTACCATTCACAATTCTAATGACAAATACTCTTTCTGGCGAATTAACTACCGCCGATTTTGGTACAACAAAAGTTGGAACTTGCGAAGGCATATTCAATTTGACTTCTGCAATCATACCAGGGAGTAGTTTTTTACTTGAATTATCAATATCCATTTCAATACGCTCTGCACGAAGTTTGGTGTCTAATGCCCCGGCCACACGTTTGATTTGTGCTTTGAATAATTCGTTTGGTCGAGACCTCACTCGGAAAGTAATCGTACTCTGTGGTGATAAATAGGCCGTGTATATTTCTGGAATCGCTACCGCCAAACGGAGTACTTTCTGGTTTTGAAGGAAAAACATTGGTTTATCAGAACCTTTACCCGACGGCCCTACATAAGCTCCCAAACTGATATTACGTACCGAAATCGTACCATCAAATGGTGCACGGACTTCTAGGTAATTTTTAGTATCTGCAATCTCTTTATAATTCGCTTTTGCAGCTTCTAACAAAGCAAAATCTGCATTTTTGCGCGCCAAAGCTTGGTCTAATTCGTTTGGTGAGATAGTCCCAGGCGTTTGGGAGGTATGATACAAACGATCATAATTGGCTTTACTAGCAATATAAATAGCTTCTTGCGACTTGAGACGAGACGAAGCGGCAGTCAATTGTGCTGTGATTTCTGGTGCGTCTAAGCTTGCCAATAGTTGTCCTGCACGTACTTCTGAGCCTACATCTACGGTCATTTGGCGCACAAAACTGTTGACTTTTGCGTAAAGTTCTACATCTTGCTTGGCAGTTAGCTCACCTGGTAATTGTAGAGAAGCAGTCATTTTTTCTTTTGTTAAAGAAAAACTTTCTATTGTCGGGATTGTTGACGCCGAAGCCGTTTTTTCTTTATGCTCAGATTTGGCTTCAGATTCGCCACAACTTGTAAATATTACAGAACTTAATACTAATCCCGTGGCAAAAAGGGTATATCTAAAAACAGTTGGATAATTCATAACTTTTGTCGGTTGCATGTTGGAGTCTTATTTTGATTGATAGATCGTCGAGATAAAATGCTTACTTTCTTCATCTTCAGGATCTAGTGAAACAGATTCTGTGGAAGTTTTTTCTTGGAACCAAGCAAAAACCAATGGTAAAAATACCAAGGCAGCAAAAGTCGAAGCCAATAGCCCTCCAATTACGGCACGAGCTAAAGGTGAGGTTTGATCTCCCCCTTCGCCCAAGCCCGAAGCCATCGGAATCATACCTACCACCATCGCAACACTGGTCATCAAAATCGGACGAAGACGCAAAGAGGCCGCCTCACGTGCAGACTTGAGCGCATTACCACTATGTTTGCGAAGTTGCTCGGCATTGGTAATCATCAATACGGCATTGGCGATTGATACCCCTACCGACATAATGATTCCCATGTAGGATTGCAAGTTCAGCGTCGAGCGAGTCATTACTAACATGAGTAATGCCCCTAAAATTACCGCAGGAACCGTTGTAAGCACCACAAAAGATACTTTAAATGACTGGAAATTAGCAGCTAACATCAAGAAAATCACTACAATGGCGACTAACAAACCCGACTGCAAGCTATCTAGGGTTTCGGTCAATACTTTACTCAAACCAATTGGCTCAATTGTCAAACCACGAGGAAGTTCTCCAAGAGAATCTAAGGCTTTAGTTACGCCAGTTGTGGCTGTACCCAAATCGGTTTTGTATAAATTAGCAGTAACCGAAATTACTGGAACCGCCCCTAAGTTGTCATTTTCGCCATACGTTTTACTTGTCGTAATGGTAGCCACATCGCTCAATACAGGTCGACTAGCATTTCTCGTAACAGGAATTTCACTGATATCCTGAATGCTTTTTAGTTGATTTTCAGGAATTTGTACTTGAACGCTGTAGGTCTGGTTCGATTTTTCATCTATCCAAACACTTTTATCTGTATAGCGCGATGACGAAGTTGAAGCGGTAATCGAACGAGAGATTTCAGCAATATCAATACCCAATTGTGCCGCACGAACACGGTCGATAGAAATATTAATAGCAGGATAATTGGTCGATTGACCGATTTGGACATCTCTCAAATAAGGCAACTCATTCAATTTATCTACAACTTTTTTGGCATATTCCTCATTGTTTTTCTTATTTCTTCCTGAAATACGAACCTCAATTGGTGTTGGCGAACCTTGACTCAAAATCTTGTCTGTCAACTCGATAGGCTCAAAAGACAACTGAATGTCAGGTACTTTTGCTTTTACTTTTTCACGAAGTTCTTCTTTTAAATCTTCTAAATTTGCTTTGTAATGCTCCTCCAATTGCACTTGTAATACCGCTTCATGTGGTCCACTCATAAACAAATAGATAGGGCTTGTAGAAAATAACCCAGGGTGTTGTCCCACAAAAGCCGAAGTAATAGAAATGTTTTCTCGACCTACCATTTGTTCTAAAATACCCACTGTCTGAATCAGTTTTTGCTCTGTACGCTCAATACGTGTTCCCTCTTTGGCACGAATACGTACCTGAAACTGACCACCGTTGGCTCTTGGCAATACGTCACGACCAATATTTTTGAGTAAAAAGAACGCTGCCACACTCGCTAGTATCAGATAGGTAACTACAACCAATTTTCGATGCGGTAATAGCCTATCCAGAAAGGCCATAAAGCGAGTTTTGAATCGGTCGAACACTCCTAGTTTAGTAGGTTTTGGTTTGGGCTCTACTAATACTTTTTTCTGATTCAACGTATCTTTTTCTGACTCAGGACTTAAACCTGACATTTGGAATTCCTCATCTTCTGTGATAGGATGACCCGCTTGTTTGGCATGAGCTTTGGCATGACCTTTCATCATCCAGTTGGCCATAATTGGTACAAAAGTTTGAGAAAGTAAGAACGAAACCAACATCGAGAAACCAATCGCTAAAGATAGAGGCAAAAACAATGCGCCAGGAATACCTTTCATGGTAAAGGCAGGTGCAAAAACGGCCAAAATACAAAAGAGAATCAACAATTTAGGAAAAGCGATTTCTTTACAAGCATCCCAAATCGCCAAGGCTTTGGGTTTGCCCATATCAAAATGCTGGTGAATATTCTCAATCGTTACGGTTGATTCATCTACCAAAATACCAATTGCTAATGATAAACCGCTCAATGTCATGATATTGATGGTTTGTCCGCTCAAATACAAGAATAAAATTCCTGAAATAATCGAGGTCGGAATGGTCATAATCACAATCATTGCACCACGGGTATCTCCCAAGAAAAGCAATACCATCAAACCAGTCAAAACTGCACCAATCGCCCCTTCGCTCATCAAGCTTTTTACGGCATTCATTACATAGACACTTTGGTCAAATTCGTAAGACAATTGTACATCTTCAGGTAATTGACTTTTGAATTTGGGAAGATTCTTTTTCAAATCTTGGACTACATCCCAAGTCGATGCATCAGCCGTTTTAGTAATAGCCATATACACAGAGCGTTTACCATTGACTAGTGCGTAACTGGAAGTAATATCGGCAGCATCTTCCACTTTTGCCACATCACGCAAATACAAGTTGGCAACCCCTCCTTTGAAAATAGGAATATCCTGAAAATCTTCAATCTTTTTAATGGTTGTATTCACTGGCGTGATATAATTGACATCGCCAATACGAACGTTTCCAGAAGGTGATGTTTGGTTGTTGAGTCGAATAGCTTCAACAATTTGGTCAGGTGTAATATTGTGTGCGCGCATCAACTCAGGATCTGCTTTGATTACGACTGTTCGGATATTACCTCCAAATGGTGGTGGCGCCATCAAACCTGGGATTGAAGTAAATGACGAACGAATATAGGTATTTGCCAAGTCGAGCAGTTCATTATTGGAACGAACTTTACTACTTAATACTAATTGACCCACTGGCAAAGTTGAGGCATCAAAACGCAAAATAAAGGGAGGTTGAGAGCCAGGAGGAAATATGGCTTGCGCACGGTTACTAAACGCTGATACTTCGGCGGCAGCTTGCGCCATATTAGTACCTTGATAAAAGGTTAGTTTCATCAAGGTAAGTCCTTGAATGTTTTTGGTTTCGATACTTTTTACTCCCGAAACATACAGCAATAAGTTGACATATTGCTTGCCAAAAAAGGCCTCCATTTGTGTTGGAGTGTACCCTCCAAAAGGGTGTGAAATATAAATAACAGGCAAGTTCATATCTGGAAAAATATCCACTTTAATATTGCGGACTGCATTTATTCCAAAAAAGACCATACCTGCCACCAATACCAAAATAGTAATGGGTTTGCGTAGGGCTGTTCTAATTAAATTCATACAATTATCTAGCTTGTTTCATGAGTAAATCAGCATCACCAGAACTGGCGGCTTTGAGCAATAGGGCTTGCCAAACATTGGCATAAGCTACATTGATATTGGTTTCGGCTCTGTTCAATACAAATAGCGCTTGGGTAAGGTCGATGATATTCGATAAGCCATTTTTGTATAATAGTGCCTTTTGATTATAAGCAGTACGTGCCGCTTCTAACTGAATCGGTGCTTCGTGAAAACTTGCTAAGGCATTTTGGATACGCTGATCCGCCAAAACTACCTGATTTTGTAGTTGCAAACTCATTTGTTCATACTCATAGCGCAAGCCTTCTCGTAATAACTTCTGTGCCTCTATTTGCTTATTGATTTTGGTTGGAGCCATAAAATTCCAGAATATTCCCGCTCCCACTAAAAAGTTACTCCTAGTAGGTCCAACTCCTCCGAAGTAAGAGCCGTCAATATGATGATTATCAGGAGTATAATCATTTTTAAAACCTGAACCTTTAGTCTGAAAAGCGCCAAAAAGGTTTACCGTAGGAAGCTTATTTCTTTCAAATAAAACTTGTTGTTTTTCGGCTAAAGTAATTCTTGAAGCATACCACTGAAGGGTTGGATTTTGCTCGATAGATTGAGCAGTTTCCAAGCTTTTAGGAATACTGATAAAGTATAAACTGTCTAAATCAAAAGCTTGTGGAGATTTATTAAGAAACTGTGCTAACTGTGCATTTGCCTGAATTTCAAGATTTTTAGCATCAATAATTCCCTGACGAGCATTAGAGACTTCGGCATTGGCAATAGATGAATCAACCCCTGCATTCAAACCATTTTTGGCGCGTGCTTTTACAACATCTTGTAAAGCAGTAACGCGTTTGAGATTTGCCTGACTGACTTCTACAAATTTTTGTGCTGCCAGCACATTAAAATAAGCCGCACTGATTTTCATGCTGTGCGCAAATTTTTCCTGTAATACATCCAACGAATCACGTGCTACCTGCGACTTTGCCAAATCGAGGGTAGCATCCAAACGCCCAAAAGAATAAGCCTCCCAGTTGATATTGGTAGCATAAAGCGCCCCAAAAGCGGTGTTCCAGTTTTGGGAAGTTGAACTTGGACCCGAAGCCGCTATTCCTACGCCTTTGTACGAGTACAAAGGACCAAATTGTCCATTGGCTGTTCCGTAGTTTTGTTGAATGGCGGTGTTTACATCAGGCAAAAATTGTCTTCTGGCATTTTCAACCATAACAGTTGATGCACCCTGATAGCTCTTTTTGGCTTTGATAGAATTGTAATTTTGCAAACCCGTTTGGATAGCTTCCGAAAGAGTAAGTACTGGTTTTTGTGCAAAAGCAGGCCGAAGCAAGCAAAAGCAACACAAAAACATAAACAAGGGTTTTAGAGACATAGTTTTATGAGAAATTAACGACTTTGGTATCTTTGCCACAAAGCCTCATATCATTAGTAATTGTTGAGAAAATGGACGAATTAACGCTTGATTAATTCAAATTTTCAGCAAGATTTTGAGGAGATTTTGAAGTTTCAACAAAATTGAACAGTTTTTATGCTGTATCCTGTTCTATAGTACCAATATGATACAATAATTGTAGTATTTTAAGAAGAATGAATTTGATTCGTTAAAGGAAAAGGATAAAATCAAGAAAATATTGAGGCGATTTAAAAACTTTACAGTTCTTCAAATTTGCTTCAAAAAGAATTTTTTATTTTAGGCACTTATGAAAATATTAATCGTAGAAGACCATCCTGAACTGGCTCAAAATATTTTCCAGTTTCTCAGCAAAGAAGGCATTGTATGTGAACTTTGCGCCACTGCCCAACAAGCCGAAGACCGCTTGCTTGGTTTTGAATATGACTGTATTGTATTAGATATTATGTTGCCCGACGGCAATGGTTTGGATATACTCCGTTTTATCAAACGAAATAAGATTCAAAGTTGCGTACTGATTATTTCCGCCAAAAACTCCTTAGATGATAAAATCACTGGATTAGAAATTGGAGCAGATGATTATCTCACAAAACCCTTTCATTTGTCGGAGCTATTAGCCAGATTACGAGCACTTTATCGTAGAAATCATTTGGGAGGCGACAACGTGGTAACTTTCAATGAAATAACCATTAATACCACTACCTACGAAGTACAAGTCAATCAACAAACCTTAGATTTGACCAAAAAGGAGTTTGATTTATTAGTGTATTTTTTAGCGAATAAAAATAGAGTCATCACTCGTCAGTCTATTGCAGAGCATCTTTGGGGAGATTATACAGATACTTTATCGAATTTTGATTTTGTTTACCAACATGTAAAAAACCTGAGAAAAAAGATTAGCCATTTTGGCGGAAACGATTATATTTCAACGGTTTATGGTCTTGGATATAAATTTGACACAAATGCAAAATAGATTGTCGTAGTGGGCTTTAGGCTATAAGCCATAGGCATAAAGCTTAATGCCCATTTCAGGTAAGAAGATGAGGGAAATTGAATTTCAGCAAAAAAACATTTTAAAACTATCTGCCTAATGCCTGTTGCCTGATAACTCACATATTACACAATCCTTTTTGTTGCTACGAAACATTATGAAACTCATTAATAAATTCACTTCTTGGTATTTAGGTATTTCAGCCTTTGTTTTTTTGGTCGGAGGGATACTGACTTTTTATAGTTTTGAATCTCATATCGAAATAGCCCAAGCGAAAGAACAAGAAAAACTTTTACACCATATTTGTCAAAAAATCGAAAATGGCGTCCCTTATGAAAAGCTCGTAAGAGAACAATTGCACATTGCTGAAATTCCTTACAATTCTCCTGTTAAAAAAGTCACGCTATCCGATACTTTGGCGTGGAGTCCTCAATTACAACGTATTGATCGTCAGATAAAAGCCTCAGCATCGTACAAAATCAATGGGCATCATTATGATATTTCGGTATACAATATGATGATTAATACCGACGATGTCACCAAAGTGGTATTTGAGTCGATGGCGGGTATTTTCCTATTGCTAATTGTACTTTTATGGGTTTTTATCAGGCTGGGTTCCGAAAGAATTTTAGCACCTTTTCATAATACTTTAGATGAAATACATCGTTTTTCTTTAAAGAATAAACAAGCTATTCACCTTCCCGAAACTAGCATTAATGAGTTTAATCGTTTGAATCATTTTCTGGAAAAAATGATGAATAAAGCCATTTGTGACTATAATTCCTTGAAGGAGTTTTCTGAAAATGCTTCTCATGAGTTGCAAACGCCTTTGGCGATTATTCAAGGAAAACTGGAATTGCTCATGCAATCGCCCATTAGTGATGAACAAGCAGGTTTAATTTTATCCTCCCTAAATGCCCTCGACAAGCTCAATAAGACCAACCAATCGTTGATTTTATTGACAAAACTCGAAAATCAAGAATATGAAAGTATCGAAGAAATCAACTTTTCGCAATTAGTCAATGAAACACTGGAAGGCTTTGAAGAACTTTTGGAGATGAAATCTATTACGCTTCAAAAGCAAATTGAACCGCATATTTCGCTCAGACTTCATCCTGTATTGGCTTCTATTCTTTTGAATAATCTATTTAGCAATGCCATCCGTCACAATATTTGTAATGGAACAATATCCGTAACCTTGACTCCCAAAAAACTTTATATTGAAAACACAGGAAAAGCCCCAAGTATGCCAACCGAAGAGCTTTTCAGACGATTTAAGAAAGAAAACCCTGACTCCATTGGTTTAGGATTATCTATTGTCAAGCAAATTTGCGAGTTACATTTTTTTGAAATCACTTACAAATACATCGACTATCGCCATGCATTTGTGGTATGTTTCAAAAATGCCAAAACTCAAAAAGAAGCTGAATATATGGAAGTGGCATCATCTTAAATTACTTTATTACTTACTTTTAAGAAAAAGACTTGAATAAAAAATGAAGTGGATTACCCGTGAAAGACCTAAAATAGATAGAATAGCTTGTCCATGGCTTATCAAAAAATACATTGATGCCGATGCTGAATTTTTATTTGTCCCATCGGATAAAGTCCTAGAAATAGCTCACTTACAAGATGCTATCCCATTTGACATACCTCATGTAGAACTTTCACACCGAGGGAAATACTGTACGTTCGATACGCTTCTCAAAAAGTATAAACTAAACGACCCTGCGCTTAAAATCATGGCACCGATTATTCGTGGTGCCGATACCGACCGTCACGATTTTTCACCATACTCGGCAGGACTATGGGCGATTTCGTCGGGCTTATCCTATAATATTTTGGTTGACCACCAATTACTAGCCCAAGGAGCAATCATTTACGATGCGTTGTATGCATGGGCGAGTCATTTGCAAAAGGCCAAACATGTACAAAGTAGCGTGGAACGTATCTTAGTGGGCTTGTCGGCGGAAGGAAATTTGATGAACGAAAATACACCCAACTGGGTACTCGACCTCAAACATCTCTTACAAGATTATATCGATGCCGATTTAAGCTTTTCACTTAGCGATATTTCGAGAGAACTCGACCTCAATCCAACCTATCTTTCAAGGGAGTTTCCCAAATACTTTGACAATATGTCCTACGGAGAATATATCCGTAAGTTACGAATCGAAAAAGCAAAAGACTTATTGGTCAGTACCAATTATAAATTAACCCAGATAGCCTATTTATCAGGGTTTTCGGATCAAAGTCATTTTACTAAAACTTTCAAGGAAATCATGGGAGAAAGTCCCTCAAATTATAGAAAAACAGCAAAAAAGTAAAATTTATACCAAAGGTAATAATAGTACTATTTAGGGAAAGATTCGGGTAAGAATTTTGTAGAAAAAACATTTTATGCAAAACAAATACTCTCTCTTTTTATATTTGAGCTTATTAATTTTTACGATTCAACCTACTGTATCATTGGCTCAAACTCCAAGTAATAGCTATCCTAAAGTAGTAGGATATGCAGGGCTAGTACATCCACTCTTTACATTTGACTCGCAAGGTAGTACGGGAAACTTTGGCTCGGTGTACACTGTTGGAATGCCCGTAGGTATCAATATCCTAAAATCTGACCACATTGGAGCTAGTTTAGAGTTTGTGCCCTTTGTAAGAAGCGATGCCAGTCAGACTCGTGTGAGCAATTTTCTTTTTCATCCTGGCATTATGTTTCGATTCAAACACGGATTTACCTTTGTTGGTCGTGCGGCGTTCGAAACTTCTGGAAGACTAGGGTTTACGCCCGTTTTCAATAAGGTTATTAAAAAAGGAAAAGATACCAATTATTTTATCGCTATTCCCTTGCCCGTTCGTTTTGGTAAGGACAAACCAACCTCAGTAGGTATTGCCTTTCAGTTTGGTATAGGGTTTTAAACAGGAGTCATCCAGAATTTTGAAGATTGGAATTATTTTCTGAGTTTTATTATCAAAAAAGCGATCGAAAAATATTTTCCGACCGCTTTTTTGATGCTATTATGCTCGATATAACTTGGCTTGAGACACAGTCATTACGTCTTTACTAATTTTCCCATAATCACTCAATCTCAACTCACTCAATTCGGGATAACTCATGTTTGGTAAAATTCTTACCCAACATGATCAATAACAAACCGATTATATCCTTTATCAACCAGCTCTTCATACGCTTCCCAAACATCCGCTGGTACTTGTTTTGTTATCTGAAAGCCTAATTGTCCATATACTTTTATGCGTTGCAAATCGCCTACTATCAAGTGAATAAAGGTTTCTTGATCGTCTACCAATTCTAAATATTCATGATAAGTCAGGGGTTCGGCTGCGGTCGACCATTCTACCTCAGGCCACTGTTGAGAAGCGGTATTATAAGCTCGGCGAGTCATGTAAGGTTTGGCAATCAACAGGCCTTCACGATGTGGTAAGCCATGTTGTTCAATGATTTTTTTGGAAAAAAGAATGTTTTCACCTGTGTTAGAGGCCTTTTCTTCCAAATAGATTTTCTCGGCTGGTACACCTAAATCTATCATAACTTTGGAAAATGTATGTGCTTCTGTCTCCGTCCAAATTTCATTGGTAATCTTTCCCAAACCTCCTGAAACAACGATGTTGCTTACAGGATTTTCTAAAAAATACTCAGCCGCAAACTTCGGTACTCGCAAATCGCTACTACCCAATACCAAGATAAAATCGGGATGTTGTGGGGCACAACGTTTGTTTAGGTAGTTATAAATTTTCTCTTCGGGCAACATAAGGATTAGTGCTGAATTGTGAGTTGTAAATTGTGAATAAGTAGGAAAACGTTATTAGTTAATAGTCTATTGGTTATTTGAAGGTATTCATAATCAAAAGGTTAAAGTCTAATTTTCTAGCTCTTTCAAGTTTAAGAACTTGGAACGCCAGATAAAAAGCAGTCTCCGACTGCGACCTTGCACACTAAAATATTCAACCTTTGCTATTGGCTTTTTTGGTTATGCAGTCGGAGACTGCACTTGATTTATTGTTCCAAGTTATTAAACTTGAAACAGCAAGGCCTGTTGCCTTATGCCTTCAAAAAAAACTTAAATCTTATTCTGCACGATTAATTAAGATACTTTTCTATCACTTTTTTCCATGCCAAATATCCCTCTCCTAACAAATGAAGTCCATCATTGGTGAATTTGGGATTAATTCGACCTGTTTCGTCTACCAAACTTGTATATACATCGAGATACACAAATGGCAGTGAATCGCTTAGGTTTTTCAAAGATTGATTTACTTGAATGATTTCAGCCTTTTTACTAGTATGTCCTCCGAATTTCTTGAAAGACTCATTCACTGGAAAAATACTTTGTACAAAAACCTGCGTTTTAGGCGATGTTTCATGCAAAATTGCCACAATCTGACGAATATTTTTGACCACACTATCGGGTGAAATACCTCTTGCCAAATCATTGGTTCCTATTAACAAAAACACCTTAGCTGGCTTTCTTTCAGCTACTTCATCGATTCTGTTCAATACTCCTGCGCTAATATCGCCACTAATGCCTCTGTTTTTAATGTGAGGATTTTGAAACATTTCTGCCCATTCTCCGCCGTCGGTAATACTATTGCCCAACATAATGATGTCTTTTGAGGTTTTAGGTAAAACTTTAAAAAGCGCTACTCGTTGGTGATAATACGTTGAAAATAAAGAATCTGGAATATGATACTTTACTTGTTGAGCCTGTGCCATAAAGGCAAAAAATAGGCCGAATACACAGCCTATTACAAATCTAATTTTCATAGATGATATGTTATAGACAAAAGGCACAGAGTTGCAAAGGCACTAAGGCACAAAGTGCTATTAATAAAACCTTTAGCAAGACTATTTGTCGCAATTCATTTCTGTTTGAGTATAAATATGTTTTTTTATCGTAAAATCCGTTTTAAAAATTCCCATTCAATTCTATTTTAAACGGCATCAATGGTAAATTAGCCTCGTTGACAATATTACATTTTGGATTAGGAAGCCATGCATAATTGATTTGGGTAACCTGTTTATCCGAAGGCAAGGTAAGGATTATTTTATCAGAAAAGAGCGTTATTTTTTCTGGATAAAAAAAAGATGCTTCTGTTCCTCCTAGATTAAATCCTTGTAAGATAAAGCCTTTAGGATTTAATCCATCACTGGTTTGCAGTTGTCTGGAAAAGTCAAAACTAAGTTCAAGAATATTTCCTTTTTGTTGATATTCTTTAAAAATAGGTCCTGAATAATCAAGAGGTAACTGATAGGTTTTGGCTAAAGCTAATAAACTCAGTCGCTCGCCAATAGGCTTTTTATCAGTCGGGTGAACATCCAAGGAATCCCCTGTATCGATACTCACTATCATACCGACATTGTTGATTTTTTGACTCAACTCAAACTGACTCGCACGAAAAGCAGGCCAGCCAGAACGATTAGCAATGGCAGGCAATTGGACTGTATAAATGGGAAAATCACTTTGATTCCATGTTTTTCGCCAGCTTTTTACTAAAGTCTCAAACAAAGGGTTATGAATTTCGGGATGTGTGGCATTGGATTCACCCTGATACCAAATCACACCTTTGATGGCAAATGGAGCTAGAGGTTTTATGCCATTATTATACAAAAAGGAACCTGCAAATGGATGTAACAACTTCCGATTGGGCGTGGCATCCTGTAGTGCAAGAGCCAAATTTTCATTGCTTCGCTCTAATACCCAAGGATGAATATCTTGGGCTTTTTGTAACCAATCTTTATCCACAAACTGCTGTAATTGAGGATGGGAAGCCAAACTTGCCGAATCGATATAAGCTTGGGTAGTAGTACCACCAACGGCATTACAAATTAGCCCAATTGGTACATTGAGCTTTTGCTGTAACTGTTTGCCAAAATAATAACCAACCGCCGAAAACTTGGCAGCAGTTTCGGGTGTACATAGCTGCCAGCTTGTAGGCTCATAAAACTTACCTGCGTTCAGCTCAGATAAAAGACTATCACTAAATACCACCTTAGCCAAGGGACGAGCCACAGCACGTGGAGTCATTCGAAACAATCTAATTTGAGCATTTTCAGCTTGTGATATTTCTTGTCTGGCATTTTTGGTTTGTTCCAAACGAAATTCCATATTGGACTGACCAGCACAGAGCCACACTTCCCCCACTAGAATATTTTGAAAAACTAGACGCTGTTTTTGGGAGGTAACCAGCAATTGAAAAGGTCCTCCTGCGGTATGAGCAGGCATATTGATTTTCCAATGACCATTCTTATCTGTTTTAGTTTTTAGTGAAAATCCATCAAACGAAACTTGCACCTCACAACCTCGACATGATTTTCCCCAAACAGGAATAGTCATTTTCTGCTGCAATACCATGTTATCGCTAAAAATAGCGGATAATT
The DNA here is from genome assembly GCF_030056595.1 of Flectobacillus roseus. Lineage (NCBI taxonomy): Bacteria > Pseudomonadati > Bacteroidota > Cytophagia > Cytophagales > Flectobacillaceae > Flectobacillus > Flectobacillus roseus. The sequence goes on along the minus strand of NZ_JASHIF010000021.1, from coordinate 140,391 downwards.
CAAGCTGTGCTTGCGCCAATTGACTCAAGCACAGCAATTTGCCTAGAAGTGTAAAAAGATATTTTTTCATGATTATTATTCAAAAAATGGCAAAACTGTAAACATCCATTTCACAGAATTTTGCCAATCGCTCTTACTTCCATGACACTGTATGAAAAATGATTTGTTTGTAATTGTCTTTTTCGTACAAAATTCCAATTTGGTCTTTTCCTATTTGCACAATATCTGAATAGGCAGCATTGTCACGTGTATGTCCTGCCTCGGCTTTGTCGATAACCCAACTTTTCACCCAAGTTTTTCCTTCGTCATAACTAATTCTTAAAGTAAGGTTATCTCTATTTTTGGTATCTGCGGCATTACAAAAAGCAAGAATCGTCTTTTTACCTTCTGTAAAACTCAGAATACTTCCTTGGCATACAGGGTCTGGAAGGTTTGGGTCAAAATAGGTATCGTGCCAATGTTGTCCCCCATCGTTACTAATCGCTACAATTCGCTGGCGAATATCTCCTTTTTGATTACGAGCATTAAACATCAATTTATTGCCTGACAATGGCGCTGCTGTAGCCTCATTGCCTCCTGCGATGTTGATGGTTTCGCTCAAATGAAAGGTTTTGCCGTGGTCATCACTATAAAATCCATGGGCAAAATAATCCACAAAATGTGCCTGTGGTTCGCCCTGTGAGTGATTGGCAGCTACATAGATGCGACCTTTGTATTTGCCTTTCAAAAACTGTGTAGCATGCCCAGGCGTATTGGCATACGAACGCCAATCTTCTTTAAACTGATAGGCTGGATTAATCTTTGGTTGGTTGGGCCTATGCACTTGTGTGGTGATATTCTGGGGCTTTGACCATGTGTGTCCTGCATCTATGGATGTCACAAACCAAACTTCTCGAATCCCATGTCCTTTACGAATTTCGCCTTCGTGGTTATTTCCAGTATTATAAAACAAAAAAATACGTCCTTGAGGATATTTTGGATCTGTAAGGTCAACGACTGGCGCTGGATTGCCCGCCTGTAGAGAATCATAATTGATGGCAACTTCGATATTGCCCCATGTTTTTCCTTGATCTTTGCTACGCTTCAGGACAATATTAATATCTCCAAAATCGCCACTTCCGTTGACTCTCCCCTCGGCAAAAGCCAATAATTCGCCCGAAGGTAAACTGATTATGGCAGGTATTCTAAAAGATTTATGCCCCTCTTGTCCTGAGGTAAAAACAGGTACTTGTGCCCACAACTGGCTTGTCAACAAGACATTCAGGATGATTCCTAGTATCTTTTTCATAGTTATATTTAAAAATCTACAGCTGATGTTTTATTCTCTTTTTCTAAAAAGTCATTCAATATTTTATAACAATACCATTCTTGGCGAGGTAAATGAAATGGGCCTTTAAACAAATTACCTTTGGCAGTTTGCGCAAGACTTCCATCACGATGTAAATACCCAAACCATTCACCATTAATGGGATCATGAAAGTGCTGGTAAGCATAGTTATGCACCATTTGATGCCACTGGGCGTATTTTTCATTTCCTGTCATCAAATAGGCCAATAAAGTGGCGATAATTGTTTCGTTATGAGGCCACCAAAACTTCATATCTTGCCAGTATTCCTGTACAGGTTTGTCGTAAACATCTCTAAAATACAAAATACCACCATGCTCTTTATCCCAACCTCTTTCCCACATATAATCGAGCATTTTACAACCTAATTCAATCAAATGTGGGTCGTTGTTACGATATCGGGCTTCGTGCAAAATAAACCAAGCGCCTTCAATCGCATGTCCAGGGTTGAGAGTACGCCCGTCGATATGCTCGATAATACTACCATCGAGCGCCACACTTTCCATCACGCAGCGAATATCATCTTTGACAAAATACTGTTCTATTTCCTGAATCCAAGTTTCAATCCAAACATCACAGCGTTCATCACCAATGGTTTCACGAAGTTGTTGGGCGGTATTCATCATAATCATCGGCACACCGATTGCTCGTGTTGGGCGTGTGTTCGTAAACTTCGCTGGTAATAAGGTTGGATTGGTAGCGTATTGCAAACATTTGCCAAATAACTCGCGAGCTTTTTGAGCCGCCGACTCATCACCCGATGCTTTGGCATAGGCAGCGTGCGCAATTACAGCAAAGGTTTCCGAAAAATAGTAACGACGTTTTCTAATACCTTCTCCTTGTCGGGTTACATGAAAAAACATTTGTCCATCGGTATCAAAGCAATGTTTGTTCAAAAAATCTATACCGTTTTTGGCACCATTGAGCCACATTTCATTTTTGCCAAAGGTATTTACCAACGTCGAAAGTGTCCAAGCTGCTCGTCCCTGAATCCAAACGGCTTTATCGTCGTCGATAAGCGAGCCATCTTGGTCTCTCATGAGCAGATAACCACCATATTCCCAATCTATACTTCGAGGAAACCAAAAGGGTATGGTATCTTCTAGTAATTGTTTTTTATAAAAATCTCTTAATGAGGTAAGTCGTTGGATGTTCATTTTGGATTGCATATTTTTTAGAAATTGAAAGAAAAGGGAGAGCCTTTACCTTGATGAAGCATGTACACATCAGGTAAATAATCGCTCTTCCCTTTGTCCATAACTATCCAATTTTCACTTTGAGGTTTTGGGCTTTATTAATGCTAGAAAAATTCCTAAGGCGATAAAAACTAAGCCTCCCAAACTCGCTAAATCATATCCTAGATTTCCTTGGTCGGTAGATTTTCCTAGAATATTGGTAATCAATGCTCCTGCGAATACCCCACACATATTCATAAGTCCGTAGGCAGTACCGCGTTGTTTTTCGGAAACGATTTGACAAAGAATAGGCATATTGTTGGCGTCGAACATGCCATATCCTAATCCAAAACAGATAGCAGCTCCTACCAAATGCCAAACTTCCGTACCAAAACCGAGTAAAAACAAGGCAGGAATCGTGAGTCCCAAACCAATCGTACTCACAAAAATTCGTCCTCGAATATGTGTTTGTATCCAGCGGTCAGATAAATATCCCCCCGCAAGAACGCCAACCAAAGAGGAAAAAGCCATGGTGATGGTAGACAGCGGACCTGCCTGAGCCATATCTATTTTTAGACTTTGAGAAAATAGCGTAGGTAGCCAATTTTTGATACCCCAGCCCGACAGACTAGGAATCGTGAAATAAAGTAATAGCAAGATAAAGGCAGTATTGCCAAACAGACTTTTTAAATTATGAACTATCTTATTTTCTGACACTTCAGTGATATTATATTCTTCTTTTTTCCGATTTTCTTTTAATAAAACCATTAATAAAAGAGCATATCCAACGCCTACAAAGCCAAATAATTGGAAAGTTGCCTGCCATGAAAAAGAAGCCGCAATAGTAGCCCCAAATCCTCCAAGCGACTGCCCTATATATAAGCCTGTCATGTGGATACCAATGGCTATTGAACGGCTTTTGGAGTCATGATAATCGGCAATAAGCGACAAGGCAGCAGGAATATACAGCGATTCGCTAAAGCCCATCAATGCTCGAAGTGCCAACAATTGAGTAAAATTTTGAGCAAAGCCCATCAATAATGTCACCGCAGACCATACAAACAAACTACTGACAATAATCCATTTGCGGTTGATACGGTCGGCAGCCAGTCCAGAGATAGGACTCATAAGCCCATATATCCAAAGAAAAATGGCCATTAATTGCCCAAAATTTGCAGCAGTCTGAAGCTCAACAATCGACACCTGCATACTTGCTTTCATGGTCGAGAGCATCTGTCGGTCGAGGTAATTGAGCAATGCCACTACCCAAAGTAGCGCTACAACAAGCCATTTATAGTTTTTGGAATTCGATAACATTTTGATTGGTGATTTTGGATTTTAGATTGCGGATATCAACCTCAGTATTGTGTTTTATGAAAAACTGAACAAACGAATTAAGTATGAGTGCTGAGTTTCTAGTTTACAGTCTTGATTATCAATATTTTAAATTTAAAGCCATTGCTGTCCGAAGGTTTTTATTTTGTTCGAAAGAGTTCTTATTTATTGTTTTTTTGGGGTGTAGGTGCAACCCTTGCGGTTGCCATTTTGAATGAGGTAACTGCAAGAGTTACCGCTACACCAATTTAATTTTAATGATAAAGCTCAACTCTCTTACAACCTATTTTAGGCAAGCACAATTCACAATTCATAACTCACAATTCATAACTCATTACTAAAACCCTATTTTATTTCTCCTACTAATATTTCTACACTTCTTACTCCAGCTTTTATTTCGCCTGAGGGAATTATGACTTTGTTGTCCCAAGTAATGGCCGTAGTAGTTACAGGTACAGCAAAAGGAATTTTACCAAGCTTTTTCCATGTATTTTTCTGCGAATCAAAAAGTAATATTTCTCGACTAAAACCTGGGTGATTAACTTGTAGATGATTCTTTTGGGCAGTAAGTTTAGCCTTTTTCTCAGGGTCAGATTCTTGGGCAATTTGTGCCAACAAAATCTCTACCTTATGAAAAGTTTCGCCTTTATCACCGCCAAATAATATACATTGATGTTTACCCATCGCTACACCAGTGCCCGCCGAAATAGCATAAGGTAAAGATTTTTGTGTAGCCCAGACTTTTTTATTATCATCAAAAGTATAACAAGAATTATAGAAATCACTAATGCCGTTGGCTTGCCTTTGGCGTCCGCCAACTAGATATAATTGATGGTTGAGATTAAACAGTAAAGCATGCGAAAGGCTCACAGGAAGTTCCGTAACGAGTTGCCAACCAAGTGATATATGTTTCAAATCCAATTTGAGTAACTGATTCGAAACACCAGTTTTGGTTTCGCCACCCGCCAAGTATATATCCGAATCATGAACAATGGTAGCCGCCGCATTACTAATTCCTTGTGGTAAATCAGGTAAAGATTCTATTACTTGTTGTTCTTCCCGTGGATTCCATTTAAGGATAAAAACCTCTTTTCGATAACCTTCTTGGTCTTCGCCACCGATACAAATCAGCCCTTGTGCAGACTGAACCGTGGTTGTATAAGCCATTTTTTGAGGCAGCCGAAACGTCTGAGAATGCCAGAAAAATGCCTTGTTAGGATCTTTGTGTAATACATAAATGTCATCGAAATACTTCTTTTTTCCACCCTCCCAAGGCAAAGCATCTTCAAAATTAGCTCCACCTGCTATCATCAACACATTTTGAGATACGCCAACGATTGGACCAGCCAAGCCTGCTTGTTTGGTATGTCCATTGGCCACTGGCAATGAATGCAATACCGACCACTGAAGTTGAGGTGGCACGTCGTTCGACATATCATTGCTATATCCCATACAAGAAATAATCGTAGACATAAGTAAATTTTTCATAGTTTAAGCGTGCATTTTTGAACAAAATACAGAGAAATTTAATGCTTCGACATCTTTCTTGAAAAGTTCGAATTGAGTATCTGTCATATTTCTAACGGGTAGTCTAAACGTTCCGCAGTCCAAGTCAACCAATTTCATATAGGCTTTTCCTGTTGCGATTCCCCCATATTTGCCCAACAAACGAATCACTTCGATAGATTGCATTTGTAAGGCTCTGGCTTTGGGTAAATCATTTTTTTCAAAAGCCTCTATCATATCATGGTACAGAGGCGCGGCATAATTGAAAGTACTTCCAACAGCTCCCTTTGCTCCTAAACTCAAAGCTGCCAGCATATTTTCATCACGCCCCCAAAGCATATCATATTTCCTATTTTGAAATTCTAAACAAGATTGATAATCCATGAAATCCTCGTGGGTATATTTGATTCCTGCAAAATTGGGCACTTTTCCATCTATGGCTTTCAACAAATCATACATGGCAAAGTTAACGCCAGTCAACACAGGAATATGGTAATAGTAAAAGGGCATATCGGGCACTACAGAAGCCACTTCCTGACAAGCCTCAGCGAGCTTTTCTACTGAATTTGGTTTAAAATAAAATGGCGAAGTAAACGAAATTGCATACAAGCCTAAATCCTGAGCATATAGTGCTAGCTCTTTACAATCGGCAATACTTGTACCACCCAAAAAGAGCATTACTTTAAAATCTGGATCACCTACTGTTGCCTTTGCCCAAGCTTGAGCAACCGCTCGTTTTTCGGTATGCGTCAACGAAACTCCTTCGCCAGTTGAGCCACAAATAAAAGCACCTGTCACACCATTAGATTTGAGCAAATGGTAATATTCTTCAATCAATTCCAGATGCAAACTTCCATCTGAGTACATTGGAGTAAAAGGCGCAGCAATAAGTCCTTCAAGATGAGCTATTTTCATAATATTATTTATTTTGGGGACAACAAATCAAAGGCATAGAGGTACAAAGTTTTACACAAAATCTTCTTCACTTGTACCTCTTGCCTATATTTTAGTTTACTTAATTCAAATTAAAAACTTGGATATCCTGCCATTTGTACCAACGAACGGTTATTAGTCAGGGAGTTACGATCGATTGGCCATAGTACTTTGTAAGCTTCATTGCTTGATAAAGTCGTATTGGCAAAAACATAGCTATTGCCAAATCTACGAAGGTCATACCAACGTTTTCCTTCAAAAATGAACTCAAACAAACGCTCATCTAATATAGCATTTTTAGGGTCTTTATCTCTGGCTTGATTCGGGAAACCGTATTTACTAGCCACATAATTAGCACCAAAAGCTCTAGCACGCACCTGATTGATTTCGGCTGATGGGTCTTGACCTAATAGTATTTTAGCCTCGGCAGTAAGCAATAGTAAATCTGCAAAACGATAAATAGGATAATCGTTGGTATATACACGTGAGCCTGCATTTTGCTCGCCTTGGAATTTATTGGTAAAACAACCTACTAACTCAAAACCTGTGCTACGCTTTTCAAAAGCTGGCTGAATTGAAGACAAGCGACGAGTATCGGCTTCATCAAACTTTTTGAATGTGGCAATACGCACAGGAGCACGTAATAAGCCACTCCAGTTATCGGTATTTACATTGAACTGGCGAGAGCCATTCAAGTCATAAAAGTTTGCAATCAAACCTGTTTGCGGAACAAAGCTACTCGATACAAAACCCATACTTGCTTCATTCAATACATAGCGAATGGCAAAAATGATTTCGTTATTACCCTTATTATTCGAAGCAAAAACATTACTAAAACTAGGTAACAGCGTAAGAGTTGGGATATTGGTTCTGATTTCGTTCAAAGCATTCAATGCTGTTGTGGCATCGGCTACGCCACCACCTCGCTGACTATTCCATAATGATACTTCTGCTTTGAGCATCAATGATGCGGCTTTTGACCAATAGCCTTTGTTATTTCTGAAAGAATAATCACTACCAAAACTAGCAATAGATTTATCAATATCTGATTTTATCAAATCCATCACTGCCGATTCTGGAGAAGCCTCTTTTGCCAAGTTGGCAATATCAATGGACAACACTGGCTCAGTTTGAATCACTACGCTACCCCATGTACGATACAAATGGAAGTAATAATAGGCACGCATTCCGTAGGCTATTCCCAAATAGTAATTCTTGTTAGTTGTACTTACAATATTGGTTGTATTTAACTTACTAATCAATAAATTTAACTGTACAATATTGGTATAAAATCCTCCAAAATTGCTCACGCCTGAATTGTCCAAATCGAGAGTATGTTGCCACATTCTTTCTAAACCTTGTGTGGCCTCACCTGTGAAGGTACTGGCACTGTTAGCTTCAGTACCAAATATATCCGAGCGCATTTCGCCCAATGCTTGAATATTGGCATTATGACTTCTTAGTCTTGAATGAATTCCTGAAACAAAAGCATCGAACTGGTCGGCTGTTTTCCAATAATTAGCATCACTGATGCTACTGATAGGTGCTAGGTCGAGACTTGTATTACAAGCGGTCATTCCCAAACCTATCACTATTCCTAAAAAGGTTATCTTAAATATCTTTTTCATAAATCGGTTTCTTTAATATTAAAATGACACTTGTACTCCCATCACAACAGTTCTTGGTGTTGGGTACGTACCCGAATAGATTCCTCCCGAAGCTGGCTCTGGCGAAGGACCGCTAAACTTACTGATATAGAAAAGATTATTGAAGTTGGCGTAAATACGAGCTTGTGAGAATAGTTTATTCACTATGGTGCTTTTCGATAAATCATAAGAAAGCGTAATTTCACGACAAGCTAAGTAATCTCCTTTTTCATAAAATCTTGAATTGTTTCCATTCAAAACTGCTCCAGCGTTATTAGCTCTTGTATAGTTTTTCTTTCCTGCTGGTGCGCCTACTTGGTCGGCATAATATACTTTGGGAATATCTGTATCCGTATTGGTTGGCGACCAAGCATTTTTCTGCAATTCGAGATAGTTGAAAGTACCCTGATAGTTACCCAATGTACGAGCCACAAGGTCATTATAAATCGTATGCCCTAAAGCAAAATCAAATCTAGTAAAGAGCGAAAAGCGTTTGTAAGACAAGGTAGAAGTAAAACCTCCTATGACATTCGGGTTAACATTTCCCAAATACACTTGGTCACGCGAGTCGATGATATTGTTGTTATCTACATCGAGCCAATTGACATCTCCTGGGGCAATTTTATTAGTCATCGTTGTCGATGGACCGCCAATTCCTGCAACATTATCAACTCTATTACCTGCAATACGAGCTACTTCTTCATCATTTTTGAAAATAGAAACCTGTTTGTATCCATAAATAGCACCTAACGGCTGACCTTCTTGCAAACCTCCTACCCACACGACTTTTCCTTGTGCAGGGTCATACACTTGCAATCCGCCTTGGCGATTATTTTCATTGCCGTTGAATGGAAGCTGTAAAATTTTGTTGGCAACGAACGAAACATTACCACCAACATTCCAAACTAATCCATTGGGCTTTTGTAGAATTGTTGCATTCAAAGTCAATTCTAGACCTGTATTTTGGAACGTTCCCAAATTGGTACGCACTGAGCTGTATCCTGTATAACTTGGTAGGGTCAAGTTGGTCAACAAATCGCTGGTACGACGGTCATAATAATCCACCATCAAGCTAATACGATTTTTGAGTAAACCAACGTCTACACCAACGTCCAAAGTAGTACTTTTCTCCCAGCGCAAGCCTGTATTAATAATGCTTGTACTCAAAAAGCCCAAATTGGTATTATAATTTCCTTGCGAACCATAAACTCCTTGCACTTCATAATTTCCAATACCTGCAACGTTACCGTTTACTCCGTAACTAAATCTTGGTTTTACTGAACTCACGTAATCACTCAAAGTACTACCCTTAAAAAACTCCTCTTTATGCAAATTCCAACCTGCCGACATTCCCGGAAAAATACCAAATCGATTATCCGAAGCCAAACTTGAAATACCATCTCTCCTTACGACAAAATTCAACAAATAGCGCTCATCGAAATCATAGTTCAAACGACCAAATTGTGAGAAAATACGATATTCATCTTTGTAAGAATAATTACTTCCAGCCGCAAATGTGGTCGAAGCATTGGCGGTTTCAATGTCATCGGTTGGTGCATTTTGACCTAAAACTTGCATTTCAAAAGTTTTTTGTTTGAAGTATTCCGTACCAATCATGGCAGTCAAATGATGCTTATCTCCCAGATTTTTCTGGTAATTCAAAATCGCATTGTATTGCTGTTGGAACGAACGAGAGAATAGCGATGACGCATTTCTAGTAGTATTGCTATACGAGACAGGGTTGGTATACAAGTTTGTATAGTTTTGAGTGGCCAAACTAAATGAGTTATTCAGTGATTCAAATAAATAGGCATTACCTGATACCTTCAAGTACAAATCTTTGGTAATATCATACTTCGCCGAAGCATTAACTGTAATACGATTTATCTCATTTTCACGCTTTGTTTTCTGTAACCAATATAGCGGATTTCCATCTGTAACTCCATTGCCAGGGTTTGGCTGGGTTTTCAAAGAATCTAGCCATGGATTCATGGTTGGCCAAATTGCTAAACTTCTGTATAGAGTATTAGCTTCGGAACCAAGCGTTCCGATTTGAGACGAAGTCGAAAACGTTGCCCCTGTCGAAATTTCTAAATTTGGTTTTACTTTGTAAGAGCCATTCAAATTCCCTGTGTAGCGCTTGTAGTCAGAACCAACAATTACTCCTTGTTCATTGTAATAATCAAAACTAGCAAAGTACTTTCCTTTATCATTGCCACCCTCTACGCTCAGGTAATGGTCTTGCGTATAGGTATTTCTAAAAATCAAATTCTCAATTTCGCCACCATGATCTTTGTATAAAATTGAACTACCATAAGGATCGTCCATCGATTGCCAACCTTGCGCTAGCAAACCAGCATTGGCAGGCGTATTGGCACGAATATCAAATAATCCTAAGTTGGCGGCGTCCGTCAATAAGCCATACCCACGTGTGGCATTAACTTGCGCCAATGTTCTACCTGAGTTCAAATTTCCCAAGCGATTGTAATAGATATAATCACGAGCATTCATGTACTTATATCCTTGTCGATTTTGGTTGTAACCCAAGGTAAACTTGTAATTAACTCTTGCTACGCCTGCTTTTCCTTGTTTCGTTGTAATCAAAATTACCCCATTGTTGGCTCTTGCACCATAAATGGCCGTTGAAGCAGCATCTTTCAAAAGTTCCATCGATTCAATATCGTCTGGCGCAATGTCATTGAGTGCTCTAATGACACCATCAACTACAACTAGCGGCGCCCCAGGGCTGTTGATTGAGGCTCCCCCACGAAGTAAAATGGTAGGTGCGGCACCTGGCGTTCCAGAACGGTTGATGACTTGCAAACCAGCCAAAGACCCTTGTAAGGCTGTTCCAAGGTTGGCTCTTGGGGCATTAGCAAGAATGTCTTTTTCGAGCTTTCCAATCGAACTCGTAATATTTCGTCTCGATTGTGTGCCATAACCTACCACAACTACTTCTCCCAAAGAAGTAACATCTGAACGCAACTGAATGCTCAAATTGGTTGCAGTTCCTATTTTGATTTCCTCCTTGATATATCCCACATAGCTAATCACCAAAATATCACCCTCCGATGCAGCAAGACTAAACTCGCCTTTTTCATTGGTACTAGCACCTTGTGTTTTTCCTTTTAAGAGAATCGAAACACCCGGTAAGGCCTCGCCATTTTCTAAGGCGGTAATTTTTCCGCTCACTTTTTTGCTTTGCCCCCATGAAACAAATGTCCACAGAATGCAAATCATGAGTAAACCCACTCGCTGATAAATGTTTTTCATAATATAGTTTAGTTAATGTATTATGTATGACATAACAAAGGTATAGAGTGACAATCTACTTTTGCAAACTTTTAGTAACATTTTTATAAAATATTTTATTTTAGTAGTAAATGCTTACTAAAACAAGGTAGCAAAGCCATATTTATAAGTATTTTTATATTTAACATGTAATACTTATTTAGGATACAATAAATATTTCTTGTTACAAATAGATATTCTAGAGTAAAAAATAGTTTTCATGTTAGACAAAATAATAAAATACCCCTTACAGAGCTTCTAGCTCGAATTTTCATACGTTTTGCTTTTCAAAATCGATAGATTATACTACTTTTATGAAAATAAGTAATACATAATATGACAAATGAAGATTTTAGCGATAGCTTCATCGCAGTAGATAATAGTTCGTTGGTAGATAAAGTTGAGGCCAATTTGGTGGAGTTACTCCAAAGCAGAAAACTCAAAGTTGGTGACGTAATTCCCAAAGAAGTGGAGTTAGTCGAGCTTTTGGGCGTGAGTAGAACCGTAATCCGTGAAGCGATTACTCGACTACGAACCATGGGTATTGTCGAATCCAAAAAGAAAAAAGGCTCCGTTATTACAAGCCCAGACATTGTAGGTATCATGAGCAAAAGCATGAATCCTTACATTCTGGATGAGGATACTTTGCGTGAAATTTTTGAATTACGTTTGGTCTTGGAAATTGGAATGGCTGATTTGATTTTTCAAAAAATTACACAAAAGGATATTGATGAGTTGAAGGAAATTGTCAAAAATGAACCTAGTTCGAGCGAATCACATTTGTTCAATATCGAACACGAAATCAATTTTCACGGAAAGCTCTATGAAATTACTGGCAACAAAACCCTCAAAAGCTTCCAGAAAATGTTGCTACCTATTTTTGATTATGTCCACAACAGTGGATTACTAAAAAAGGATTTACCACAAAAGAAATTTGTCTCACACAAAGGCTTAGTAGATATTCTCGAGAATGGCTCGCCAGAACTTTTCCGCAATGGCATGAGAAACCACCTAGAAAACCATTTTGCGAGACTTTTTGCCGAATAAGTGTAAAATTGAATTATCAAGATAGTAGGCAAAATAAAATTCAACTTTTGGGCTTTAGGCTTTCAGGTATCGGCTTTCGGCAGTGGGCTTTGAAAAAACATTTTAACACGCTTTGCCTTATGCCTGTTGCCTAAAACACAAAAATTAAATATATTTTTGCATGATTAATTAAATCATTTTGTAGAATTAGGTAAAGCACAGCGGGAACTCAGAATAGAGAAATTACTTGTGCCATTTCTGGAAAACTTTATAAATCATTCTTTCGTGAATGAAAGTAACAAAAGTAGCTATTGGCTACAGGACAATACTCAACGAAATAATCTCAATTCACTAAATCAAAAATCCCTCACAGCTAATTTAAACGATATTCTAATGGTGTGACACCAAGTTTTTGTTTAAAGAATCTGGTGAAATGTTGCGGATATTTAAAGCCTAATTCATACGAAATCTCACTCAATGATTTGGTGGTATCCAACACTCGTTCCTTGGCAAAATCCAACAATTTTAATTGGATATACTCTAATGCCGTTTTCCCTGTCTCCTTCTTGATTAAATCTCCAAAATAATTGGCAGATAAATGTAGGCAATCTGCAAAATATGCCACCGATGGCAGTCCTTTCGTAGTCAAGTCTTTCCCATATATATAGTCGGTCAACAATTGGTCAAATTGCAAAAGGATACCTTGATGAATTTCTTCACGAGTGATAAACTGTCGATCATAAAATCTTGAAAAGTATTTTAACAACAATTCTAGATTAGCAATGATGAGCTTTTTGCTATGTCTATCAATATTTTGATTGATTTCCGTAGAAATATTCTCGATACAATTCATGATCGTTTCTTTTTCTCGCTCAGATACGTGCAATGCTTCGTTTGACTGATATGAAAAATAGCTAAACTCGTGAATTTGTCGCCCCAGCGATGTACCCTTGATTAAGTCTGGATGAAAAACCAAAGCAGTACCAAAGGGCTGATGTATCTCTCCCTCTGGCTCTGTTGTAATGATTTGCTCAGGTGCAAAAAATACTATAGTCCCTTCGTCATAATCATAATACGTATTGCCATAACGCAAATCGCCACACTTGGATTCTTTGAGAATAATAGCATAAATCCCCATTTTAAACTTGACACGAGGTAAAGGGGTCGATTTTCCCAAATCGACTAAACTAATCAAAGGATGCAACGCCGAGTTGTTGAATGTCTGACTGTATTGTTTGACGGTATCATAAATAACCATGGTCTTTTCCATTTTGGTGATACTTCTAAATTATGGAAGAAAAATATTCGTGTGGTGTAGACCAGTAAAAGTGGTAAGTAAAACCGTGAAATTTATAAAAAAAACAGACTTTCAAAAGTATAATTTTGAAGCAGATTAACACTATCCAAAAACACAATATAAATGAATTTGAAGAAATTATGTACCCTGATGACACTTGTCTTCATGGGTAGGCTCGTTTATGGGCAGCAAGATAGTACCAAAACGATTAATACCTTTAGCAGTTTTGTGGGAGTGACCAATAATGGCTTTTCTATTATTCCGACTTTTTCTTTAAATCGACCAGCAGTAGTGACCAATTTTGCTTGGCGGAAAAAACGATTTAGCTTTAATCCTGACATAAGATTGGTATCGGATGCCAGCAAAGGAGGAATGCTATTTTGGCTGAGGTATCACCTTATCGAGCAAAAGAAGTTTAGTTTACGTGTAAGTGCACATCCAGCTTTTACGCTTGTCAGAAGAGTTGTTTCAGATAATACTGCTTCAACAGAAATTACGGAAATGTTGAGGTTTTTGGCTTATGAAATTGTACCCAATTACCAAATTGCACCCAATTGGAGTGTGAGTGCTATTTACTTGCAAGGAAATGCGTTACAATTGCACGGGCCACAAGAAACCAAAGTTTTGTTCCTTAATACGAGTATTTCTAACATAAAATTGGGAAGTAATTTTAGATTCCAACTTGTTCCATCTTTCTATTTTTTGAATACCGATGGTTACACAGGTAAATATCTCTCATTAACAGGGATTTTATCAAAAAAAGAGAGCCCTTTTACTATACAATCAACAATAAATCAGACATTTACTTCTACTATTCCAGATAACAAACAATTTATGTGGAATGTAATGTTAAGCTATAGTTTTAGTAAAAACTTTAATCAGAAATAAGAAATGAAAACTTACACATTATCTGTCAACAACAAAACGATTAAAGTCGAAGCCGAACCTGAAACGCCTATGCTTTGGGTACTTCGTGACTATGTTGGTTTGAAAGGCACCAAGTTTGGCTGTGGCATGGGCTTGTGCGGAGCATGTACGATTCACGTAGATGGACAGGCGATTCGTTCTTGTCAAACGCCAATTTCTACCCTAAAAGCAAACAGTAAAATTATTACCATCGAAGGTGTTTCGGAAGGACTCCACGCCGCTAAAATCGATCATGTGGTACAAAATGCATGGATTGAAGAGCAAGTGCCTCAATGTGGCTATTGTCAGTCAGGTCAGATTATGTCGGCTGTGGCTTTATTAAAAGCTAATCCTAATCCGTCGGATGAAGATATAGATACCTATATGGCTGGAAATATTTGTCGTTGTGGCACTTACGTGCGTATTCGTAAGGCTATTCATTCAGCTGCTAAGGAGTTGAAAACAGAAAAAGCTACTACTAAACGCCCTTCAAACACTCGCTAAACTTTACAACTATGTCATCTAAACAGATTCAGCGCCGTGATTTTTTACGATATGTAGGTTTATCGGGAGCGGCAATTATTTTTGGGGTATCACATTCTTCTGCAAAAGCTCAGGAATTAGAAGTCAGGACTTCTTTGGATGTAGCATCGACACCCTACAATTTCACGCCATACATTATTATTGAAGATACAGGAAAAATTACCATTTTTAATTCAAAACCAGAAATTGGACAAGGCACCTATCAGTCTATTACAGCCTTGATTGCGGAAGAATTAGAGGTTTCGCCTGAGCAATATGTCGTCCAACAAACAGGAGGCGAAAGTAAGTTTGGTCCTGCGCAGTTTTCGGGAGGAAGCTTTTCGGTGCGTTCGAGTTATTTTGAACTACGTAAAGCTGGAGCTGCTGCACGCGAAATGCTGATTACCGCCGCAAGTCAGCAATGGAACGTACCTATTACAGAATGTTATGCCGAAAAAGCACAGGTTTTTCATCAACCAACGGGTAAAAGTTTAAAGTATGGAGCATTAGTAGAAACAGCATCAAAACTGGAGGTTCCTAAAAATCCGACCTTGAAAGACGCCAAAGATTTTAAGATACTTGGTAAATCTACCAAGCGTCAAGATGTTCCATTGAAGGTGACAGGTAAAGCCCTATTTGGGATAGATGCCGAAGTGCCTAATATGGTATATGCCTCGGTAGAACGCTGTCCTGTTTTTGGAGGAAGTCTAAAAAGCTTTGATAAAACTGCAACCCTCAAAATAGCAGGAGTTGAGCAAGTAATAGAAGTAGAACGCATATTTGGCGTGTACAAATCTACGGGTGTTGCGGTAGTTGCCAAAAACTATTGGGCAGCTTTACAAGGAAGAAAAGCTCTAAAAGTTTCTTGGGATTATCAGGGAAAAGAAACGTTTAATTCGAAAGATTATACCAATTCTTTGCATCAATTAGCCCAAAAAGAAGGAGTAGAAGACGCTAATGTAGGAAAATTTGATGAGGTCTATCAGAATACTTCCCAAAAACTAGAAGCTTTCTACGAAACTCCTTTTGTGTCGCACTCGCCGATGGAGGCAATGAATTGTACGGCAAATTGGAAAGAGAACAATACCTTAGAAATTTGGGTATCAACGCAAGTTCCTTCTGATATTATACGAGATTTGACAGGTCGATATGGGTTAAAAGAAGAACAAATTACGTTGCATAGCCAGTTGAGCGGTGGTGGTTTTGGACGTAGATTAGCTATCGATTTTATTATTGAAGCGGTCAATTTATCTAAATCTATTCAAAAGCCAGTTAAGCTTATTTGGACAAGAGAGGACGATACACAGTTTGGCCCTTTCCGACCGCCTACCTTCTCGGCCATGAAAGGGGCTATTTCGGAAAATGGTAAATTGGTTGCTCTACAGCATAAAGTTATTTCGCCAACGATTATGTCATTTTTAGACCCAAATCATGACAAAACAAAAGTTGATAGAAATATGACCGAAGGCATTAGTCATCAGCAATATGAAATTCCGAATATGAAAAACACTTTCGTGTATTCAGATATACATGTTCCTATTTTTTGGTGGCGTTCGGTAACCAGCTCGACCTTGGCTTTTTCACATGAGTGCTTTATTGATGAACTGGCACACGCAGCAGGTAAAGACCCTTTGGCATTTAGATTAGCAATGTTAACAAAAGAATCGGATACTAAACGTTTATTACTCCAATTAAAAGAAGTATCCAAATGGGAAAAACCTCTTCCTAAAGGTAAAGGACGTGGTATAGCTCAATGGGAGTTTTTTGCAGGTTTGGGTGGACACGTCGTAGAGGTAACAAAACTATCAAACAAGGCTGTAAAGATTGATAAAGTCTATGTTGTAATAGATTTAGGAACAGTAGTAAATCCAGATACCGTAAAGGCACAAATGGAAGGAGCTGTAATAATGGGTATTACGGCCGCTATCAAAAACGGAATATCCTTTGCCGAAGGGAAAACAGAACAAAGCAATTTTCATGATAATCCTGTGCTAAGAATAAACGAAGTTCCTCAAATAGAGGTACATATCTTGGCAGAAGGTGGCAAAACAATCAAAGGCGTTGGTGAGCCAGGTTTACCGCCTGTAGCGCCAGCACTGGCTAATGCAATTTTTGCGGCAACAGGTATCCGCGTGCGTAAAATGCCTTTTGACATAGATAATCTTAGCTAGTACAAAATAGGGTTAAGTTGTTAGTGATTAGTTTAATAGCTGTTACTAGTCAAGCTATGTCAATATATGCTAAGTATTAGTGCTGAATTATGAGTTGTGAATTGTGAATGTAAAATTTTAATTATCAACATCTTACATCTCCAATTGATTAAATCTTATTCTGCTCGATTACTTAATATAGAATTGGGAGTGATGAATTGTTGATAATTAGAAAATACATTCACAATTCATCATTGATACTTACAGCCAACCTATTATTAACAAACTCTTTTAAAAATGAATACATTCTCAAACGATATTTTTACCAGAATGCTCGCAGGCGAGACGATTTCTTTTCATGACCCTGAATATCCTAGAATCATGGAAAAAGTATCGCAAACGATGCAACTGTCTGCCAAGCTAAATACTGCTACTGATATACAACAAGTAAGAGAAATACTCTCTCAAATTATAGGAACAAACATAGATGAAAGCACTACTGTGTTTGTTCCTTTTCATACCAATTTTGGTGGGTTTATCCAGTTGGGGAAAAACGTTTTTATCAACCACGATTGCACTTTTC
Source organism: Flectobacillus roseus (assembly GCF_030056595.1). Taxonomy (NCBI): domain Bacteria; kingdom Pseudomonadati; phylum Bacteroidota; class Cytophagia; order Cytophagales; family Flectobacillaceae; genus Flectobacillus; species Flectobacillus roseus. Next base: position 122,676 of record NZ_JASHIF010000021.1, on the reverse strand, counting down.
TGGATTTGGGAGGTATTATTATTGAAGATGAAGTCATGATAGCTCCAAAAGTAAGTCTTATTTCCGAAAGCCATCCACTACATCCGAGTGAACGGAAAGCGCTGGTATTAGGGAAGGTACATATCAAGAAAAATGCTTGGATTGGAGCAGCGGCAACTATCTTACCTGGCGTAACGGTTGGCGAAAATGCGGTTGTTGCTGCTGGAGCAGTCGTGAGTAAAGACGTTCCTGACAATACCGTAGTTGCTGGAGTTCCAGCGAGGGTAATCAGGAGCTTTGTTTAATACGCATTGAGGCGACAGTCTTTAGGTAAAATTGGTTATGAAAACCGTATTTTTTATAAAATAGAAGAGAGTTTCTCCACCTACCTTTGCAAATATCTTTCACAAAAACATCTACAAAAATGTCAGCAGAAAATAGTCTATTTCCCTTAGGGCAACCATTACCACAGGACTGGTTTACAGGGGAAACATTTTTAACTCTATTGGTCGGACAAGACCATAATAATGAATTTTCGGTAGGGAGTGTAACCTTTAAAGTTGGCGCCAGAACCAACTGGCATACGCATCCCAAAGGACAAGTGCTTATTGTGATTGAAGGTGAAGGGTTTTATCAAGAAAAAGGAAATCCTGCTCGTAAAATTACCAAAGGAGATGTCGTAAATATTCCTGAAAACATTGAACACTGGCATGGTGCGTCAAACACTTCTGCAATGACGCATATTGCTATTACCAATTTTAAAGAGGGTGTACAAGTGACATGGCTTCAGCCAGTAACAACGGAGGAGTATGCACGGGTAAATCAAGTGACTTATTAATCTTATATATGATGATAAAACAAATTACACTATTAGGAAGCATTTTAGCTTTTGGTATTGCATGTGAAAAGAGTGCTACACTCCCTAATGAGAATATCGTTGTAGAAGAAGCACCTAAAGATTTAATTAGCATGAAAGAAGATAGTATTGTAGTAAAGATTGGTAATCAATCCTTTACGGCTGCTCTTTTGAATAATGAGACAGCAAAGGCATTTAAAGCATTATTGCCTCTGACCTTGAAGATGACAGAGCTTAATGCCAATGAAAAATATGCTAGCCTTCCTAAACACCTCCCTATTGCTCCAATAGTTCCCTCACGCATTCAGGCAGGTGATTTGATGATGTATGGTACCAACACACTTGTTCTTTTTTACCAACCTCTATCAACTACCTACAGCTATACCAAGCTCGGTAGTATCATTGATTCTACTAAACTGGCTAATGCTGTGGGCAGTGGTGATCCAACAATTCATTTTGACATAAAATAAAAATAACAAATATGAGTGTAACCATCTAAGTGATAGGTGTATCGCAAATCAATGAGGCTTTTGAGCGTCTGGAAAAAGGAGACATCAAATATCGCTTTGTCGTAGACATGAAATCTTTTTAACAAGGCTCATGCACTAGCTCTTCGGTACAATACGGCTGATTTGCAATGACAAGAACTTTGGCATCATTTGAAAAAGAATCAATAAAAAACCAGTCTTCTGGACATAAAAGCAAGCATTTCTGTGCTGAATCTAACACAAATTCTTCCTGCACAGTAGTATTTTTACAATTGACACGACAGTTTCCTGAAAGGCAAACTAGCGCTAGTTTAGTGGATTTATGACGATATCCTCCATAAGTGATATTGTCATCTCCTTGAATAAAACACACTCTTTTGATGTGTTCGGGAAAGATTTTTTCAAAAACGGTTAAATCACCCGTGTCTGAACTGTAACTATCCAATAACAACAATTGGCTCATCTTATAATAAGGCTAAATAAGCTATTAATAATGTGGTTAATTGGAAGAGAAATATATGTTTGTCTAACTTTAAAAGGTGAAAATTATATAAAAACTTTACCTTTTACTGGAAATATATCTATAAAGGAATAGATAATTGATTTATACTTAATTTTTACTAAACATTTAAGTAATCGTACAAAATGAGATTTAAGCTGTGTATTTAGGCACTAGGCAAAGAGTTTTAACATATTTTTAGTAATTACAGATATGTTTTTGCCAATAGCCCACCGCCGAAAGCCGATACCAGCAAGCCTAAGGCACAAACTTATAAACATCGTCACACATTTTTAGAATGCTATTCTTTTACATCTATTATGAAATATAGTACTACACTTTCATAAAACTACGATATTTCGTAGTTCACAAGCGCTTCACTTTAACACAAAACATTGGTTACCAATTAGTTACAAAACAGGCACGCTTTTAGGAATCAATAAGATGAGATTATCTCTATCTATTGTTTCACTAAAACTCCAAATCTAACAATGACCTTATCTAACAGACAATTTACTTCAGTAGGTAGAAGTGAATTTATTGCAGTTGAAGAAAATGTAAAATTGCATGTAATTGATTTAGGCGAAGGCCCAACAGTAGTACTGATTCATGGTTGGCCACTTAGCAATGCGATGTATGAGTATCAATATCAATTTTTAGTAGCAAAAGGCTACCGTGTTATTGGTATTACACTTCGTGGTTTCGGAAAATCGGATAAGCCTTTTGGACCTTACAACTATGATATCTTTGCTGAGGATATCAAAATTGTACTAGAGACACTCAATGTCGAAGACGCACTTTTAGGAGGGTTTTCGATGGGTGGTGCGATTTCGATTCACTTTGCAGCTAAGTACGCAGGCGCCCACATCAACAAATTAGCCTTGTTTGGTGCTGCGGCTCCAATCTGGTCTGAGGCAGAAGCAGTAAATGGTTTGATTGACTTGAGTGTTACCAATCGTCCACAGTTATTAGAAAATTTTGGAAAGATTTTCGGCGCATCCGAAACAGCTATTTCAGCTCCTTTGGCAGGCTGGTTGGGCGGCATCAACTTTGAGGCATCATTTTATGCTACAACTCAATGCTTAATTGCCTTGCGTGACGAAGATTTGCGAGAAGATTTAGGCAAAATCAAAGTTCCAACGGCTATCTTCCATGGTACCAAGGATATCATTTGTGGGTTTCATTTAGCCGAACAAATGCACGCGGGTATTTCAGATTCTTATGTTGTGAAATTTGAAAATAGTGGTCACGCATTGTTTATTGAAGAATTGGAAAAGTTTAACTCAGAATTACTGGCATTTTTGACAAAATAAGGGAATCGGTGCCCAATTAGGAGTGTAATGAGGATTTCCAACAATTTCAGATTTGGGATTTCTGATTTCGGAAATAAACATTTTTTGCATCCGTGGTAAGTGAGACACTGACCACGGATAGAAATTCGGATATATTTCTAATAAAACAATGGAGACATTTTGCCGATTGCCCATATCCGACCGCCGAAAGCCTAGTCAAATCATTACTTAACATACATCAATGCACAGGTTTATTGCTTGTAGTAATTTTGAATCAACAAAACAACGACAGAGAATCAATAACACTTTGAAGGTTTTGTAAAGCTAAAATTTCATACTCAAAAACCTGCAATGTAGCTCAACTCCCCATTTTGGGAGGCGGAAAAATATTGCCCAAAATTTTCACAACACAATACAATAAACATTTAAAACCATGAAAAAGTCCATCTTATCTATCGCATTCGCTCTTGTTTCATTTATTGGTTTAGCACAAAAACCATCTCCTATGTTGTTGAGTCCAAGTAACCACGCTTTGGTACTTATCGACCATGAGAGCCAAATGGGATTTGCTACAAAAAATATCGATATGACCGAATTACGTAACAATACGGCCATTGTAGCAGGTGCTTCTAAAATCTTTAATGTACCAACGGTTGTAACAACGGTAGCCGAAAAATCATTTAGTGGTCCTGTTTTTCCTGAAGTATCTGAATTTTATCCTCAAGCAACTACTAAATACATCGACCGTACTACCATGAATACTTGGGAAGATGTAAATGCTCACAAAGCGATTGTTGATAAAGGCAAAAAGAAAATTGTCCTTGCAGGTTTGTGGACTAGCGTTTGTATTGTAGGTCCAGCATTGTCTGCCATCAGCGAAGGATATGACGTATATGTTATAACGGATGCTAGTGGTGACGTTTCAAAAGAGGCTCATGACCAAGCTGTCGCACGTATGGTACAAGCAGGTGCGCACCCAATGACATCTATCCAATACTTACTTGAATTACAGAGAGACTGGGCAAGAAGCGAGACTTATGTACCTGTAACCAACTTGGTGAAAAAATACGGTGGTGCTTACGGTATCGGTATCCAATATGCTCACGAAATGTTGAAACATTAATAGGCTATAAGCGGTAGGCATTAAGCCAAATGATTCTTTGCATTCATAGGGAATATTTTTGCCGAAAGTCTAATGTTTAAAGCGAGCAAAATTAAAATAATTGTGAATGTAAAGCATTGCTATTTAACACTTTACATTCACAATTCATAACTTATCATTCAGCATTATTACCCCATTACCCCAACCTTCCTTATTGCCATGAAGAAGTTAACCGCACTCACTATTCTCTTAACCTTTGTCATTTCTCAAGGTTTTGGGCAAAAAATCAAAGCTGATATGGTTTTGATTAATGCCAAAGTACATACCCTTGACGCTCAAAAGAGTAATGCCGAAGCTATTGCCATTGCAGGAAACAAAGTCTTGGCAGTAGGAAGTAATAAAGAAATTTTATCCTACAAATCTCCCAAAACACAAGTGGTAGATATTAAAGGAAAAACCGTTATTCCTGGGCTTTTTGATAGTCATTTACACGTAATACGTGGGGGAAGATTTTTTAATACCGAATTACGTTGGGATGGCGTTAAATCCCTAAAAAGAGCATTAGAAATGCTCAAAGAACAAGCACAACGCACGCCAGAAGGTCAGTGGGTTCGTGTAGTTGGTGGCTGGAACGAATACCAATTTGAAGAAAGACGTTTGCCAACGCTTGAAGAAATCAATCAGGCCACTGGCAGTACTCCTACTTTTATTTTATATCTCTATGGAAAAGCGTGGCTCAACAAGGCTGGTCTCGAAAAACTTCATATCAATGGAGATACACCTAATCCAATGGGCGGTTTAATCGAAAAAGATGAACACGGAAACCCAACAGGATTATTAGCCGCTGAACCCAATGCCTATATTCTGTATTCTACACTAGCAAAATTACCAGAGCTTAGTCTCAACGAAAAAATAAATTCGACCTTACAATACATGACCGAGCTCAACCGATTGGGTGTAACTGCGGTAATGGATGCAGGAGGTGGTTTCCAGAACTTCCCTGATGATTATAAAATTACAGATTCGCTCGACCGAGCAGGAAAAATAACCGTTCGATTGCCTTATTATTTGTTTGCTCAGAAAAAAGGAACTGAACTAAACGACTATAACAAATGGGTTGGTATGGTTGATTTAGACGCTTCGCATCCAAATGGACATAACGAGGTAGATTATCATGTTGAAGGTGGTGGCGAAAATTTAGTGGCTGATGCGGCTGATTTTGAAAATTTCCTTTTTCCTCGTCCAGAGTTACCAGCTACCATGGAAAGCTCACTAAAGCCTGTTTTACAATTATTAGTAAAAAATCGCTGGCCATTCAGACTGCATGCTACTTATAACGAAAGTATCTCAAGAGATTTGGCGGTAATCGAAGAAGTAAACAAAGAAACGCCACTCAACGGACTGACTTGGTTTTTTGATCATGCCGAAACTGTCACTGAAGAAAATATGCAACGCATCAAAGCCTTAGGTGGTGGCATTGCTATTCAGCACCGTATGGCATATCAAGGAGAAAGTTTTATTCGTAGATATGGGAAAAAGGCGGCCTTGAATAGTCCTCCCGTTAAAAGAATGCTTGAATTGGGTATCCCTGTTGGTCTGGGTACTGACGGAACGCGTGTAGCATCCTACAACCCATGGATGTCATTATACTGGGTAGTTTCAGGAAAATCATTGGGAGGCAATCAGGTAATGGCTAAAGAAAATACGCTTGATCGACAAACTGCACTCCAATTGTATACAGCAGGAGGATATGATTTGATTAAAGAAAAGCAAAAAGGGAAAATTGCTTCAGGTTATTTGGCAGACTTAGTGGTATTGAGCGATGATTACTTCAATATAGAAGAAGAAAAAATCAAGGAAATTACTTCAGAATTGACGATTCTCGATGGGAAAGTAGTTTATGGCAAAGGAGATTTTAAAGCCATTGCACCGCAACCTTTAGAGGTAATTCCGAGCTGGAGTCCAGTCAAATATTACGGAGGCTACCAAACCAAGTAATAGTGAGAATATGCTTTAGGCTTTAAGCTATAGGCATTAGGCTGGCTGTGCTTGCCTAAAATAGGTTGACAAGAGAAACTACTTTAGCCTACGGCTTACAGCCTACAGCCTAATGCCCAATTTTGTTTTACTTAATCTTCGTTATACCGTATGAAAACCGCGATTTTAGCATTGGGTATTTTCTTAGGAAGTATCAGTGCTTATGCTCAAAAAGCTTCGCTTTTCAAACCACTTCGTTATGACGAAGATTGGTCCAAGATGAAACGTGATAGCAGTGCAGGCAGTTACGATAAAATTAAGTTTATCCCCTTAGCAAAGCATCAAAAACTGCCCTATTTATCTTTGGGTGGAGAGGTACGCTATCAATACTTTTACTTAAAAAATGAAGACTGGGGCGATGCCATTCCCGACAAAGATGGATTTTTACTCACCCGTTTTTTAGGTCATGCAGATTGGCATTTAAACAAGCATTTGAGGGCTTTTGTACAATTGCAAAGCAGTATGGCCAACAGCCGTTTACAGCCAAGTATAGTCGAAGAAAATCCTCTGGATTTACATCAGGCATTTGTTGAGGCGAAATGGAACACTTCATCACAAACCACACTGACCACTCGCATCGGGCGCCAAGAATTATCTTATGGTTCACAGCGATTAGTGGCAGTACGTGAAGCGCCTAACAACAGAATGGCATTTGATGCTTTGAAGCTTATTTACCAACAAAAAAACTTTAAATCCGATGCTTTTTACTCGCATCCCGTCGCCAACAAAGCAGGAATTTTTGACGACCATTTTAATGAAAATGCTAAATTTTGGGGGCTTTATTCGGTCATTAATCATGCTCCTGTATTGAACAATATTGATTTTTATTACTTGGGTATTTGGAAAAAAACCGCCACACTCGTAGCAGGAAAAGGCGAAGAACTTCGTCACTCGGTCGGTACTCGAATTTGGAAAACCTCTGGCGCTTGGCAATATGATTTTGAAGGAGTTTATCAGTTTGGGACTTTTCAAGATAAAACAATTCGCGCTTGGACGGTTTCATCCAATACTACTTTTCAAAAAGATGAATGGCGTTTAAAACCAAAGTTTGGCTTAAAAACTGAAGCTATATCGGGTGATGAAAACCCTAACGATAATCGAGTAGAGACTTTCAACCCCTTGTATCCCAAAGGAGCCTATTTTGGTCTGGCAGCACTAATCGGGCCTTCCAATTTATTTGACATTCATCCTTCTATCGATTTAGAATTGACGGATAGACTTAATTGGGGTATGGATTACGATATTTTTTGGCGATTGAGTAAGCATGACGGTATTTATGCGCCGAATATGTCGGTGATTTATGCAGGAAAAAATACTGAAGAAAAGTTCATAGGTACTCAGTTGGCGATGGATTTTAATTATCAACTCAATCCTTTTGTTTACCTCCGACTCGAAGCTACTTGGTTTGCTTCAGGCCCTTTTATTCAAGCAGAAAGCGCAGGAAAAGACATTTTTATGACAGCGCTTACTACGCAAGTAAAGTTTTAGCAAAAAACATTATTTAAGCTCATGGAAAACCTCACATACGGGCTACATCATATCACAGCAATTGCTGGCGATGCCCAAAGAACTTACGATTTTTATACTAAATTATTGGGATTGAGATTAGTCAAAAAAACGGTCAATTTCGATGCTCCTGATGCATACCACTTTTACTTTGGCGATACAGAGGGTTCGCCCGGAACAATTCTGACATTTTTTGCTTGGGGCGATGAGGTAAAAGGCGTGCCAGGCGCAGGAACAGTTTCTCAGATTACTTTTGCGATTCCTGTTGGAAGTATAGATTTCTGGAAAAAACGTTTGGCACAAAATAACATTCGTTTTGTAGAGCAAAATGATGGTTTTGATGAAAACATCCTATCCTTCGCAGATCCTGATGGTTTATCCTTGGCACTGATAGAAACAGAAAAAGGTAAAACATCCCAGCCTTGGGCGACCAGCGATATCTCTGCTCAATATGCAACACAAGGTTTTTATGGTATAACCCTCACGCTTAACGAAACTGAACCAAGTGTTGAGGTACTAAAAGAACTGCTAGGATATACAGTTTCAAGCAAGCAAGGTGCATTTACGAGACTTTCACATCGGTTCGAAGCCAATGCTGCATATATCGACATTCTTGAGTTACCTGATGAACCAGAAGCCATGATTGCCGCTGGAATCGTCCATCATGTGGCATTCAGAACACCAACCGATGAGTTTATTGAACTGCAAAGAGCAAAGGTGTTAGATGCAGATTTGCATGTTTCACCTATTATGGATCGAACTTATTTTCATTCTATTTATTTCCGTGAACCTGGCGGGGTTTTATTTGAAGTGGCAACGGATAGTCCTGGCTTTGATGTCGATGAACCTCTCGCAGAATTGGGACAATCACTGAAGTTGCCTATCCAATTCGAACGCTTTAGAACTGAAATAGAAAATACCCTTACACCGATACATTGAGTGAATGTGTGATTTAGTGATTTGTGATTTTAAAAGTATTCGCAAGTAGTTGTGTAAGGCTTTACGTTTTCAATAACTTTCTTCAACCTAATAAATATGTATGAAATCAGAACCTTTTAATCAGTGGTTGTCTAACCTATTTTTAGTGGGTAATCTACAACAAAAATCATGGGATATTCTATTGTTGATTTACAGAGTGGCGTTGGGGACGGAGCTATTTTTGGTTCATGGTCTCAAAAAATTGGGTATCACAACAGGCGTAGTTGAACAAATCCCTAATCCTTTTGGCTTACCCTCATGGTTGAATGATGGCGCTATTCTGACAGCTAATTTGGTTTGTCCGATATTTGTGATTTTGGGGTTATTCACCCGTTTTTCTACTATCCCTATTTGGTGTGTAACGCTAATGGGATATTTAGTGGTACATGCAGGAGATTCCTTATTGGTCAAAGACACGCCCTTTATGTATAGCCTATCCTTCATTTTTCTAACCTTCGCAGGAGCAGGAAATTATAGTTTAGACTATTTCTTATTTTCTAAATCTCATTACGATGAATAAAGGTATTTGGATATTATTGGTGATTATGGCTGGAGCTATGTTACCGATTCAGGCAGGACTCAATACCCGTATGGGCAAAGTACTTGATAGTCCTTCATGGGCTACCCTGATTTCGTTCATTGTTGGAGCTATTGGTATGCTTGCTTATGTGGCTGTCAACAGAGAAGCACTTATTTTAGGGTCAGTAAAATCCGCTCCTGCTCATTTGTGGGTGGCTGGTTTGCTTGGTGCCTTCTATGTAACCGTCATGGTGTTGGCATTTCCTAGACTCGGACCAGCACTAACTTTTGGGTTGGCCGTTGCGGGACAATTATTGATTTCCTTGTTACTAGACCATTTCAATCTACTAGTACCACACCCACATCCTATCAATCTATATCGTATCCTAGGGATTTTACTCATTATTTCTGGTGTAGTAATTATTCGAAAGTTTTAAATATGGCTGTAAGCTATAGGCATTCGGCAAAATTATAACATTAGAATTCCTGTCTAACTTTTAGGCAAGGACAAACCCTAATTCATAACTCACAATTCACAACTCATCATTCCCAGATTATCTCAAAACATTTTATAAATCATGGAAACACACATTGGTATCAAAGAAAATGACCGTTTGGAGATAGCTTTAGAGCTATCAAAGTTATTAGCAGATGAGTTTGTTTTGTACACCAAAACACGCAATGCTCATTGGAATGTAGAAGGAGCAGATTTTTATAATATGCACCTTTTCTTCGAAAAACAATATGAAGAATTAGACGACATTATCGACGATGTTGCCGAACGTATTCGTGCGATTGGTCACTTTGCTCCTGCTACACTCAAACGCTATACACAACTTACGCATTTGACAGAAGAAACTCGTGAAGAAAATACTAGTCTTGGACTTATCAAAGAATTACTACAAGACCACCTGACGATTATATTTCATTTACGTGAAAATATTAATCGTTTTGCTACTGACTTGCACGACCTCGGCACAAGCGATTTTATTACAGGCTTAATGGAAAAGCACGAAAAAATGGCTTGGATGCTAAGAGCGCATCTAAAGTAAAATTTGTGTAATTTTAGTAATAGAAGCAAGACCTTTGTCGTACTTCTATTACCTCTCAATCGCCATTTGTTATTCTGAGTCATGATAAAAACTTTTCCCTTTCTCTCCAAAATAAGCTTGTTGCTGATTGCCACAGGATTACTGAGCTACTTTGAGGCAAATGCCAAAGTACTCACATTGCCCCAAGCCGATTCGCTCAAACGCGTGTTGAAGGGAAAAGTTACGCCCGCAAATCTGGCAAAGACCCAATTGTTATTGAGTGAGCATTTTTTGTTGAGAGATGGAGAACTAAAATCTGATTTAGATAGTGCATCAACCTTGGCCGAAGAAGCCACACGAGTAAGCGTAGTAAATAATTTACACCAAGAATATGTCAAAAGTCTCTATTTGAGGGGTAGTATTTTAATAGAAAAAGGTTTCCGAGAAATAGGGCAAGGTATGTTTCGGAGAGCTTTAGGTTTTGCCAAACTTTATAATTTACCCGAAGAAAAAGGCGATTATTTTGAAAAAGAAGGGCATTTGATAGAGCAAGATGAACAACATATCAAGCAAAAAATACAGTTTTATCAAAAAGCCATCTTGTATTTTGCACAAGCTAATGCCTACGAAAAAGAAGCTCCTGCAAGACAAATGCTTGGAGACTTACTGATTATTGATAATCAGAAAGAACAAGCTTTGAAAGAACTACATGCAGCACTCATTGCTTTTCGAAAGGCTAAAATACCTGATAACCAAGGCGTTTATAAACTTATGGCCAATGTTTATATACAAATGGGTAAGTACGATAATGCACTTGAAAATAGTATCTCCGCTGTAAAAATCGCTGAGTCGCTCAAAGACTCATCTTTACAAATGAGTAGCATTTACAACACTACCGCTATGGTCTATTATTATTTGACACAAGAAAGAACTGCGGTAGGCTACTGGGAAAAGGCATTAGTTATCGCCAAAAAATATCAGGAGAAAAGCTATATTCAAATGATTTCGGGTAATATTATTACTGCCAAAGCCCGCGTCAATGACTATGGAGGTGCACTAAAAGATTTAACCTTTCTCGAAAAAAAATATGGCCAAGATTTAAGTCCAGAAATGAAAGGGCGAATACCGTATCTCTATTTCAATATTTATATTGGACTTCGTGAGTTTGATAAGGCTCAGCGGTATTATCAAAATGTATGGGAAAGGCTTTTAACTCTAAAACCTGAGCAGCCATATTACAAATTTTGCCTCAATAGTATCACACGGTATTTAGTCGAAACACATCAATATAAAAAAGCCTACCCACTACTTTTAGATTACGAAAAAGTAGCTATTCAAGAAAAGAACTACTTTTATCTTTCCTTAGCCTATCAGAATATTTATAAAGCTGATTCTGCATTAGGAAGGCTTCAAGATGCTGTAAAGCACCTAAAACTATATAAAGTAGCATCTGATTCTTTATTGAATATCGAAAAAGCCAAGCAACTTATCAATCTCCAAGTAAAGTTTGAAACCGAACAAAAAGATAAGAATATCCAAATTTTACAACAAAAGACAGAAATTCAGAATAGCATTATCCAAAATGAAAGAGTTTTAAAAGTCAATATTATCGTAGGTGCTGTCATTTTATTGCTTTTACTCGTAATTTCTGTGAGTCGATATCGACTCAAACAAAAAGTTAATTTACAACTTGAGAAAAAACAAGCCGAGATTAACAAACAAAATGATTTACTCAAAAAGCTCTTAAATGAAAAAGAATGGCTTCTAAGAGAAATTCATCATAGAGTAAAAAATAATTTGCAGGTCGTAATTAGCCTACTCAATGCACAGTCGGCGCATCTCAACAATCAGGATGCCATAGTGGCTATTCAGAAAAGTCAGCAACGAATGCAAGCCATTTCATTGATACATCAAAAACTATATCAAACGGACGGACTGTCAACCATTGATATGCGATGGTATATTGCAGAGCTGATTTCGTATGTAAAAGAATACTCGAATTTTAAGCAAAATATTACCATCGACTACGTTCTAGAAGATGTAATACTTGATGTTTCTCAGGCCGTGCCAGTAGGCTTAATTCTTAATGAAGTGATTAATAATGCTATCAAATATGCCTTTCCTCATCAAAGTAATGGCGTAATTCGTATTTGTCTCCAACTCGACGACCAGAACTTTGTACATTTGGGAGTACGTGACAATGGCATTGGGCTTCCAGATGATTTTTTACAACATACCTCCGAGTCATTAGGCGTCAATCTTATTTATGGATTGGCAGAACAAATAGATGGAAATGTAGAAATTATAAGCGATAATGGCGTAAAGGTACAGATTGTTTTTCCCTTACATAAAGAGTTAGTGAATGTCTAAAAAAGATAAAATATTAATCGTAGAAGATGAATTTATAGTAGCTTATGACCTCAAGCTGATGCTTACCAAAGGGGGCTATTTAGTAACAGGAATTGCGTCTTCTGTAGAAAGAGCCTTACAATATATTGAGGAAAAGAAACCCGATTGGGTGCTGATTGATGTTATTCTCAAAGGTGAATTGACAGGCATAGATTTAGCACAAATACTGCATAAAAAAAATATACCTTTTCTATTTATTTCAGCCAATACCAATCATTCATGCCTTGAATCTGCCAAAAAAACACAGCCTTATGGTTTTTTGGTAAAACCTTTTCGTGACAAAGATTTATTTGTCATGCTCGATATTGCGCGCCATAGATATGGTATTGAACGAGGTTTTATTAAGACCGAAACACAAGTAGAACTCACTTCTGAAGTCACAGGGCTAATTGGTAAAAGTTCTTTCATGAAGGAGTTAACCTATAAAATTCAAGTTGTGGCCCCTACTCCTACTTCCGTGTTAATTTTGGGTGAAACTGGAACGGGTAAAGAAAAAGTCGCCAAGGCCATTTATGCTTTGTCGAATCGTAACAATCAACCTTTTATTACGGTCAACTGTGCAGCCTTACCTATCAATCTCATTGAATCTGAGCTATTTGGACATGAAAAAGGAGCCTTTACAGGTGCCCATCAACGACGTATAGGCAAATTCGAACAAGCGCATGGAGGAACTATTTTCTTGGATGAAATCGGAGAAATGCCTCTTGAAGCACAAGTAAAGCTGTTACGAGTGTTACAAGAAAAAGAATTTGAGCGAATAGGAAGCGATACTACCTTGAAAGTCGATATTCGAGTTATTGCTGCGACAAATCGTAATTTAGAAAAAGAAGTGTCGGAAGGTCGTTTCCGACTCGACTTGTATTATCGTCTCAATGTTTTTCCTTTAGAACTACTCCCACTCCGTGAACGAAAAGAGGATATTGAAGATTTAGTCTATTATTTCCTTGAAAAATATGGATTATTGTTGGGTAAAAAGATTACTAGCATCAATAATTCGGTATTAGAAAAGCTCAAAAATTACGCTTGGCATGGTAACATTCGAGAATTAGAACACTGTATCGAAAGAGCAGTGCTTTTGGCAAATAATGCTGAAATAAACACAGTCCAAATGCCCGAATCAAAGACTGTGCATCAGATAGGGTCTGAACTGCCAAGTGCTATTCTGACCATGGATGAAATGGAAAAAGAGCACATTATCAATACCTTAAAAGCAAGTAACGGCAGAGTATCTGGCGCAGGCGGTGCGGCAGAACTTTTAGGAATATCTGCACAAACACTGTATTCCAAAATAAAGAAACACGGGATTAAGTTGGTTTATAAGTAGTTTGTAAAGTAAATAAATGAAGGAAATGAAATAATGAAGAAATGAAATTACTAGTTCGAGACTTAGCCTCGAACTAGCTTATCTGTTTTTGTATTTGTAGTTTTTTCATTTTTGACAGCAGGGTTGTTGGGGGTAAACCCAAAAGTTGGGCTGCACCGTTTTCTCCAAAAACTTTTCCTTGACAATGCTGAAGAACTCGAATAATATAATTACGTTCAATTTCTTGTAGTGGTTTTACTTCAAAATGATTGTTATTTTCTTGTATTGTGCTGTTATTCTGAGAAATAGCAATCTTATTAAGATATTTTCCTTTCGATAATATACAGGCTCTTTCTATAACATGCTGTAATTCTCGGACATTTCCTTGCCAAGTATGTTGCATCAAACTATCCAATACTTGTTGACTCACCCCAAGCAATTGCTTGTTGAGCGTTTTGGAAAAGTGGTTTACAAAATGTTCAACTAGTACAGGAATATCTTCTTTTCTTTCCCTCAAGGCAGGAATCTGTATCGGAAATACTTGCAGTCTATAATACAAATCTTGTCGGAAAGCACCAGCTTCTATCAACTTTTCTAAGTTACAATGTGTCGCAGTAATAATTCGCACATTGGTTTTGACAGTTTTATTTCCTCCTACACGTTCAAAGGATTTTTCTTGCAATACTCTGAGTAACTTCGCTTGCAGCTCGTGAGGCATATCGCCAATTTCATCCAGAAATAAAGTACCACCATTTGCCAACTCGAACTTCCCAATTTTTCGCTCTACAGCTCCTGTAAATGCGCCTTTTTCATGTCCAAACAACTCACTTTCAAGCAAATGAAATGGAATAGCGGCGCAATTGATTTTCACAAAAACGCCTTCTTTTCTATGCGATTGCTCATGAATAGCTTTGGCCACCAATTCCTTTCCCGTACCAGTTTCTCCCAAAATAATAACGGTCGAGTCTGTTGGAGCAACTCGCAAAATCAAATCTCTCACTTCATGAATACCCTCGCTAATACCGATAATTCCAAGATTATTTTGTAATTCGTGCAAAGGGGGAACTTGAGAAGGTACATTCAATTGATTTTTTAAGCCATAATATCCTACTTGATAGGCTATGGCATCAGAAAAATGTAAGATTTGCGTATTCAGTTCAGTAGCTAATTCTCGGTTTTTTGAAGAGTGAAATCCTAGTACTACTTTGTAATCATGATCCAAAGCTCTTTGCACAATCCATGTTTGTTTAATGCTCGAATATTCTTGCCAAGGTATCCCAAATGAAAGATGCCTTTTGAGCATAATTACTTTATCAAAAGTATATTGAGCGAAAGATTGTCTTGTTATTGAGACTGGTATATTTTCAACGATGGTATTGGGTAAATTACTCAAGTAACATTCGAGTTCCTCTCCTCTATATACGCAAGCACTAAAAAACTCTATTTCAAGAACATATTGAGCAAATGCTACCATCTTATCCAAAATCATTTGAGATAAAGTCTGGCTGTAGCTGGTAGCCTTTGAATGTGATATCATAAAGTTCATAGGATGAATAATGCCATAAGACAATTTAAGTCAAGAGATAAATCTAATAAATACAATAGCCATCATCGTTTGAATAAACGAGTAAATGACTTTATATCAGGCGTTTCTATGATTAAAGGAGAGTGGTTATGAAATTGTGTGTTAGTTATCCTTTCTTTATAATACACAAATCTACAAGATTTATAGAGATTGACAAGGAATATTCAATAATTAATCAAGAGAAAATATGAGAAGCGCCCTCACTCATTGTCTTATGCTTGGGTACCTTATCCGATTTTCTTCGTTTACGGTAATTTATACTGTTGAAAAAAGCTCCAAATCACATCATTAGCGACGATAGCATCAGAAATAGCGTCTGCACCTGCACGTACTTTGTCACCGCCAGGCCATGAGTGTCCACCATCTTCGGTTAAATAAATTTGAATGGCGCTATTTTTACAATTGAGCCATTGGGTAAGGGTATATTTTGTAAAACTGTTGACAGTCTTAATATTCGAGTTACAAGCATCTATATTCAACCATGTATTGATACCCGTCTCGACGGGTGGTATTACAAAACCTAAGGTGCTTCGACCGCCAGCATAAGGTACTTTGGTATCGAGTTTAGAATGAATATGTAGGATTGGAACAGGCCTCGACGCCACACAGGGGCTAGTCGTTACCATGGCTCCTGCTACGGGGGCAATAGCGGCAATTTTACTAGAAAGTTCACAAGCAAGTCTGTAACACATCATAGCTCCGTTGGACATACCTGTGGCATATATTTTTTTAGTAGAAAGTCGGGGATATTTTTTGAGTAAATCATCAATCAAATTACTGATAAATTTGACATCATCTATCTGTTTTTCAACAGCATAGTCACAGCATGTTCCTGCGTTCCATGTTCTTGCTCCCAAAATACCGTCACTGCGTACTCCTTCAGGATACACTATAGCAAACTGAGATTGATTGGCTTTATCGGTCAAATAATAATTGGCTTCCATTTGTGTGGCACTACCAGCGCCACCATGCAAAGCAATGACCAAGGGAATGTCTGAGCTTTGGTTATAATTGGGAGGTAGGTTCAACAAATACGTTCGTGACAGTGCATCGACTGTCATCGTTCCCTCTACTCGCAAGGAAGATACCGTTGGCAAAGTGGTATCATTTTTTTTACAACTCCCAAAAATTAGGGAAATCAACAACAGTAAAGTTACTTTTTTCATAAATACACAAATTGAAGGTTAAAGATTATCCCTTTGATTTGTTTCGATTCAGAAAGATTAATGTTGGATTATATTTTCCTGTAAAAGGAATCTAAACTAGCCAAAACACATAGGTACGAAGAGATAGCGTATCTCTTCGTACCTGTAGTTAGTGGGCAAAATAAAATTTAAGATTGTGCTTTGGGTATTCAGGTAACGGCTTTCGGCGGTGGGTTTTGGAAAAAAGCATGGCTGTGGGTGTTAAAACATTTTAACACCCACAGCCATGTACTTGTTGCCTAAACACATAAATTAAATCTTATTCTGCACTAACTTGTCACTTTATCTTTTATAGAGTTTCTATTTCCAAAATCACACTACTCCTACCGCTGCTCACTTCAGGATTATAACCAACTGTCATTAAATAGCTGCCACTGTATTCGGCACTGTTGTTTAGGCTCGACTTCTTGTTGGCAAACAAATTGATTTCCTGAATTTTATATTTCTTGTTAGGATCGAGGCCTTTTAGTACCACAGGCCTTGGACTAGCCGAAGATTCATAACGGTTACTGACTAAATAGTTAAACATCACGGCTTTGTTTTTATCAGTCGAAACATACATCAATGAAGCAAAATCATGGGTATATGGGTCGACCAAGCGATACTGGTCACCATGTAGAATAGTGGTTTTAAGTCGGTTATAATTTTGAATAGCCTTTTGTGCAAACTGCAATTCCTCAGGGTTGAGATGTTCCACCACAATATCAAAGCCCATTTTTCCCATCATCGCTACATCTATTCTAAACTTTAAAGGCTGTTTTCCCCAATCTGTTACATGATTACAAGTCGCAATGGCTGGGAAATAATACGAGTAATTCCATTGGATAAAAATACGTTCAATTGGCTCAGTGTTGTCACTTGGCCAAAATTCTGTAAAGTATTTCAAAGCCTCATAGTCTACACGACCGCCACCGCCCGAGCAAAGCATCATTGGTACTTTAGGATATTTTGCACGAATTCTTTCTAAAACACTATAAAGTCCACGAATATAATCGACATAAAAACGACTTTGTGATTGACCTTGCGATTGTAAAAAGGTAGAGTTAGCGTTGAAAATCACCGCATTGCAATCCCATTTAATAAATGCCAGTGCTGGATTTTTAGTAAATAAATTATCTACAACACCAAACACATAATCTTGCACCTTAGGATTTGCCAAATCCAATACCAATTGATTTCGGAAATAATGTTCGGGTCTTTGCGCTTGCTTTACGACCCAATCAGGATGTTTTTCATAAAGTTCACTTTTGGGATTTACCATTTCTGGCTCAAGCCATATACCAAATTTAATACCTGTATTTTGGGCTTCTTTAATCAGATAACCCAATCCATCAGGTAGCTTTTTTCTATTTTCCTCCCAATCGCCCAAACCAGCATTATCTCCGTTTCGAGGATATTTATTGGCAAACCATCCATCATCCAACAAAAACATATCGACGCCCAATTTTTTACCATCCTTAAAAAGACTCGTCAGTTTGTTTTGGTCAAAATCAAAATAGGTGGCTTCCCAGTTATTTAGCAAAGTCAAACGATCGCCTGTACCGTCCAAGATACGATACTTTCTGGCCCAATTGTGCAGATTTCTACTGGCAAGTCCTTTTCCCTGTTGCGACAACGTATAGATAAAAGAGGGAGTTTTAAAACTAGCATTACTTGCCAAAGGATACGCCGAAGCATGGGGATTGATACCCGCAATTAGGCGTAAATTATGTAAAGGATCTATTTCGAACTCTAACTTGAAATTGCCTGACCATCCCAAGTTTCCTAGCAAAACATCTCCTTCATCTTCTGATGAGGCTTTATTTAGTGCAATTGTGAAAGTGGGAGGTTCGAACAAATTGGTTCGAGTACCCAATTTTGAATCTAGTACTTTTATACCACCTGTAAGCTCCACTTCTTTAGGACGCATTTCTTGTGCCCAGTTGCCGTAATAATTGGTCAGATAAAACTTTTCGGCATTGAGGTATAAGTTTGCCGAAGCATATTTATGTAAAGTGATTGGTCCTTTTTCAAGATTTTTAATCTCTGTCCATTGCTCAATCACATCTTCTTGTATGTAAGTTTTATAAAAAAGTTTTACTTCTGTCTGATACACAGGGTCTTTGAGCAAAATAGTAGTTAGCGAAACATTATCACTTTCCTTTTGCTCCTGAGCACTTTGAAATAGTAATTCGGTAGAAATATTACCGTCGGCGTGAGTGATACTGATGGCGGGCTCAAACATACTCCACGAGCCACTCGGCGTATAAACGGCATTGCATATACCCGAATTCTCATCGGTAGATTTGCTTGGAGTAGGAATCCATTGGGCTTCTTCTTTGTGTTGGAGTTTTTTACCGAAATAGATGGTACGGAGACGTTTATTCTCGTCTGACTTGAAAATTAGGGCGTTAGATTTAGTTTCAATTTGTAGGATTGTTGCCTGTTGTGCGTACAACTGCGGGGCCATCCACAGGAAAAGAATCCATAGTAAAGGTTTGCGTTTCATGATGTTTAGGGAGCTTTTAAAATAATCCTCGAAAACTAAGAGGATTTTCTGAAATCTATATCATTTTCTGTAAATCCTTCAGATAGATAATAAAATTGTATTCATCTGCTACAGGCTATAAAACATGAGCATTAGGCAAAAAAACCTCTACTTTTATGTAAGAAATGTTTTACCGAAAACACAATGTTTACATTCAATTTTCCCCTCTACCTTCACATAGGTAATTTTTAAAATTCTCTTTAGTAGACTTTTGATTTTACTAAATAAAAAATATTTTTGTATAGATATTTACAGATTTTACTCAAAAAACTACTAGATTTTCTCATTTTCTTTGTCTAAACAATTTCAAATTACCCTATGAAAAAAACGTTACTACTCCTAATGGGTTTTATGATGACTTTTCAACTTTGCTTAAGTCAAGTATTAGTAGAACCAAACAAGCCTAGTGTTGCCTGTGGTACAGATGAATCAAAAATATCTGCCGAAAACCTAGCCTTTATCCAAAATGCTCAAAAGTATATTGCTCAAAAAAAAGCTAGTCGTACTGCGGTCAGCCCTGGGCGGGTTGCCCGAATTGCCATAGAGGTTGACTATCCTACTTACCAATCTTACAATGGCGATACCAATCTTATCAAAAAAGAGGCAATCCTACAAATTAGCCAAGTTTCAAAAGTGTATGAAAGAGACATGAATATCAAACTTGTGGTAACGTGTTTTAACTTTTGGACCACTGCTCAGTCTGATCCGTATTTTGATACCTCTGATATTTATACAATGTTGGATAGACTCTATAATAATTGGAATCCTTCCAAGGTAAATGGTAAACTTTACAAGCTTAGAAATCAGTATGATAAAGTAATATACTTAACGGCTAAATCTTTCACTGGTGCAGGTGGGGTAGCTTATCTCGGAGGGCGAGAGTCTGTTTGTCCATGGGGACTTAGGAGTTTCAATTTGAGTGCAATTGCTCACGAGTTGGGACATAACTTTGGTTCGCCGCATACACAAAGCTGCTCATGGCCAGGTGGTCCGTTGGATTATTGCTATGCTACTGAGGGTGCTTGTTATGAAAAATCTTTAGAAATTATTAAAGGTTCTATCATGAGTTACTGCCAAGCTAAAGATGAGTTTCATCCATTATGTCAAGCAGTTATAGAACAGCATGCCACAGCCAACATGCAAGAAATCACAGGAACGGTGCCTGCGGTGCTGTTGCCCAGTACTTTTACGGTGAATACAAATCCATTTTTTGTATGGAACGCTTCGCTTATGGCTGATCAATATGTTGTTCAACTAGCATCAGATACTGATTTTAAGCAAATTATAAGTCAAGACACCACCGATGTGAGCTACATACAATTAAGCACACTAAACCCACAAGGTAAATATTATTTGCGAGTAATGGCTAGTAATAAACTTGGGGTTTCTAGTTGGAGTAATGCTTGTACCATCAATATAGGAGAAAATAGTCTTTTACCTCCCAATACCAAGGCCATGCCACTTTATTGGACGACTTTTGATGCTGGGAAACTCAATACCCTAAAAATTACTCCAAGTGTTGGTGCCAAATCTTATGAAGTACAATTTACTTATGTAGATGACCATACATTTTCATACCCATGCTATACTTTCACTTTCACAGGCAGCGAAGGAAATTTCTACATCGGGGCGTTTTATTATAGAATGGGCTGGAGGATACGTGCGATTAATGAAACAACAAAAAGTGATTGGTCTGAAAGAAAAGTAGTTTTTGCTCAAAGCTCCTACCAAAATCCTATTACTACACAGGTAGCCAATCCTTCGATAGCACGAACGATTACCACCGACGAAGCATATACTGGTGGCGAATCAGTTGCCAAACTTTCAATTGTGAAAACGAATAGTCCCAATACTCTAGTTTACCAAAAGAAATATGCTCCTACCAGCATTGTTAATTATGGATATGTCTACAAAATTCCAGCATTAGAAAACAATCAAACCTACACGGTAACCTACGAATTGTCGAGAGATAGAGAAAATCCTATTTATTTTTATCCAAAGGGTGTCCTCAATTCCAGAAGTGTTTCTTTTGTAAATAAAATCAGTAGCGTCGACAGCAACTTAGTCAAATACCAAGGATTTGATAATGAGCAAGCTATGCAGACATACAATACTAGCACCTACATGGCCACAAACCATTTGGCCTACTTGTCGTACGGAGGATTAGTACTAGTTAATACTCTCACTGGTCAAAAATTAGCATTGACCAATAGTACAAGCGGTGGTAGTGTTGGTGCTAGAGCCACGCTTATTTATAGTGCTAATAATCAAAACCAATCAGCTGTAATCACACAAGTTAGTAAGCGAATATCTTATCAGGGATCCTTTCCTGCTAATGTCTATGCTCTGAATATTTTGGATAACACAACAGGCAATTTGGTAAGTTCAACTATACTTAATACCTCGTCTGATTTTTATCCTACCTATTTGGATATCACCAATAATTACCTTCTTGCTAGCTTGAACAATGTCAATGGGCTGGTATTTTATAGAATCTCTGGGAGTAATCTAAATAGAGGCTTCAATATAACGCCAACCTCGGGTGATCAAGGGCGATTAGGTAATATAGTAGGTAATAAGGATTATATTTGGCAGGCCTATCTTGTTTCGCAGACCAACAAAGCATCCCTCAAACGATTCAGTACCAACGACGGAAGTTCGGTAGAGTTTACAGAATCAACAATGCCCGAACTCGCTGCTCCTTATATCACTACATTTTTAGATAGCAAAAACCGCTTGTGGGCTTCTAATACTAATGGCGTTTTGATGTATGATGGAAATACTTGGAGCTTGAATAAGGCTAAAACAGGAAATATCATTTCTCCTCGACTTTTTGCAGAAAACAGCGCTGGAGATATTTTCGCATGGGATTCAAGCCGAATTCTGAAATATTCAGGAGGAGATTGGAAAGTATTGGCAAATGTAGAAATACAAGAAAGTGGGATAAGAAAAATGTTGATAGATAATAATGGGCTGTTTTGGTTTGCCTATGATGGCTATGTGGTGCGTTACAACGCCTGTACAAATACGTTGAGTACTCCTTCATTTAGCACATCAAACAAGGATATTGAATATGGACAACAGGTATCGCTAAAAGCTGAAGGATGTACACAGGTACAGTGGAGCTGGAGCAGTAAAAAAGACGCAGGTTCGAGCCTAACTACTAGTAATCTACTCACGGCAACTCCCATTTCTACCACTACTTATACAGCAAAATGTTATGCTGAAGGATGTGTTGGGACTCCCAATAACACCAATGTGACTGTTATACCTGTATTGCGCTTAGATAGTTTGTCTAAAGCTTGCTACCTTCAACCTATCAAAGTATATGGTCGTATTTTGGGAGATGTCGATGCAGGTACTAGTTTTTCTCAGGTGATACAAGCCAACGGAAAAGACTACACGTTAAAGTCTTCTCAACAAACCAATAACAACCAAACAGTATGGCAATCTGAAGCTAACTCCCTTGCAACGGGTTCGTTCACGTTGAGAATAGATGCGGGTACGTACAAAATAGTCAATAAAGATACTCTCAGAGGAACAATATATGCTTTGCCAACAATCAAACTCCTAACTGACACGGCTTGCGTTGGCGAAACCCTTGCTTTTAAAGCAACAGGAGCCAAATCTTATGACTATACTTTTAACCAAAAAGTATACGCCAATACTAATGGTACATTGGAAATTCCTAATGCCACTTTTGCCATGAATCAACTTTTGATTAAAGTAAAAGGAATCAATGAAAATGGTTGTACAAATCTGGATTCGGCTAAGGTACTAGTAAATGAACTGCCCAATTTGGTCGCGTCGGCTCAAAGCCCAATTTACCAAGCTCAAACACTTGATTTGAAATCTTCTGGGGCAAATAGTTACACTTGGACTGGTCCCGCTGGATTTACTTCGTCAGTTCAAAACCCAAGTATTTCCTCCGTAGACACCAAGTATTCAGGAACATACACCGTCAAAGGAATTGATAAAAACGGTTGCTCGAATACCGCAAAAGTAACAGTGGAAATTCTACTTCCTTTAGGTATAGATGAAGGTATCAATACATCTGTAAACGTATACCCGAATCCTTCAAGCGATAAAGTTACCGTAAAAGTTGACTATCAAGGAAATACTCAAGTGAGGATTATCGATGCCTTTGGTAACGAGAAATATTCAGGTTCGTTCAAAGGTAGTACAGACATTCCTATCCAACATTTTAGTGCTGGTGTGTATTTTATCCAACTCAATAATACCAACACCATCAAATTATTAGTGCAGTAATAGACTGTTATATTTTGAAAAATCTGAATGATTATCCTTAATATAAATGCCACTTAAGGCTTTACGTCTAAAAAGGTTCATCCAGAAATAAAG
The DNA here is from genome assembly GCF_030056595.1 of Flectobacillus roseus. Classification (NCBI taxonomy): domain Bacteria; kingdom Pseudomonadati; phylum Bacteroidota; class Cytophagia; order Cytophagales; family Flectobacillaceae; genus Flectobacillus; species Flectobacillus roseus. The sequence goes on along the minus strand of NZ_JASHIF010000021.1, from coordinate 98,998 downwards.
CATCAAAAATATGAGTCATCCCTAATTTTTAGGATTGGAATTATTCTCCAAGTTTTTATCAAAAAAGCGGTCGAAAAATATGTTTTCGACCGCTTTTTTGATGCTACTATGGTAGATATGACTTGGCTTAAGACGCAATCATTGCATCTCTACTGATGGAAAACAAATTTTTACATAATCACTCAAACACTCATTCACTAAATCGCTAAATTCGGGATGACTCCTTTTTGATTAACGATTAAAAAATAACTCAAATGGCTCGACACCGGATAACATATTAGGGGTGTACAAAGGATTTCCAATAATTGCGGATTTGGGATTGCTGATTTCGGAAGTAGTTGTATATCCTTTATACACGACTAAGTCCATATACTTGATTCATCGTAATTCTATCTTAACAGTATGCTTCTTTCTCAATTCTAATATTTTGTAATTTTTCATAGTTCAAACAACATAAAATCAATTTATTGTATCAAAAAGAAAATATAAAAATTCAAACGTAAATTATTGATAGATAGCAAATTAACACATTTTTAAGCATAAATAATATTTTTGACATAGACAGTATATGATAGTTGTACCTTGGAAAACGCTAAATTTGAACTAATTCCATCTTTTTTAGAACATTATCAATACTATCCTATGAAAAAAGGTCTATTGCTACTTTTGCTAGTGAATTTGTGGAGCATTACTGCAATCTGGGCAAATTTTAGCTTACAAAAACTTCAAGTCAATTATCAAACCCAGCCTCTTGGCACTGATTTAGGCACACCGCAGTTTTCATGGCAAATGAAAGCCCTATCCTCCATCAAGGGCTTAGCGCAAGTAGCCTATCAAATTAAAGTAGTTGATGAAAAAAATCAGGAGGTTTGGCAATCTACAAAAGTAAGCTCTGATGTATCTCATGCTATCCAATACCAAGGGAAACCCTTACAAGCTCGTACCAGATACACCTGGTTTTTGACAGTTTGGGATAATAAGGGCAAAAGTTCAACGGCAAACTCTTGGTTCGAAACTGGCTTAATGAACCCCAAACAAGAAGCATGGGGCAACGCCAAATGGATAGGCGGTGGCGACGAAGACCTCGTTTTTTATCCTCATGCTCTTTCAGTTTTTAAACTTTCTTATGCCATTCAACTCGATGAAGCCAGTAATAGCACCAAAGCTTCATTTATTTTTGGCGCTAATGACCAACGACTATCAAATCGCTTTCTCAACCATATGGGCGTAGAGCGTAAAAAAAACGAAAGTTATATTGCTATAGAACTGGATATTAGCACTCTATCAGCTGAATCTAACACCAATGCGAAGCTCAATATTTATCGAGTAGGTTATACAAAAACTGATCAAGAAAATATCCCTGTCAAAGTCCTTACTATTCCTCAATCGCTTATTAATCAGTCGAATAAATATCAAAAACACCAGATTTTTACCGAATCTATCTTTGGTTTATTTGAGTTTTATTTGGATGGTAACGACGAAACGCATAAGCTAAAAGACCCTTCCTTAGAGCCCAATTCTAGATTTGGTCCTAGAGGCCTAAATCTCAATCCCGTTGGTGCGGGCAATGACTATTTGAGTTACCCTATGCTAGCAGATATGGGATTCAAAGTAGCTGATAAGCAAAAAGCCTATTTTTCAGATATTACAGTCAAAAACTACCGCTACCCTTCTAATGCTATTTTCAAAGACACAAGCGCTTCCATTTTTTCAGGGATTGGCGTAACAAAAGAAGTACAACGCTATCGTGTCGAAAATACCTTAGCAACCACCAATACCACTCAAAATGCCGAGCCAATGCTTCGCACCACGTTTGATGTAAGCAATAAAAAAATCCAAAAGGCTCGTTTGTATATTACCGCAAGAGGGATTTATGAGTCGTACCTCAATGGAAAAAGAGTGAGTAACGATTTCTTCAACCCAGGACTGACACAGTACAATAAAAATCATACTTACCAAACTTTTGACATCACGTCCTCCATTTCGACAGGAAAAAATGCGCTAGGTGCATGGTTGAGCGAAGGCTGGTGGAGTGGCAATATTACTTACAGTGGAAACCATTGGAATTTCTTTGGTGATAGACAATCTCTTTTAGCTAAAATTATTATCACTTATGCCGATGGTTCAGAACAAGTAGTTGACTCAAATCCAAATTCTTGGAAACTCAATACCGACGGACCTATTAGATATGGTTCGTTTTTCCAAGGAGAGATTTATGATGCTAGTAAAGAAGCAGATATTCAGGGATGGACATTGAGTAATTATGATGACAAATCATGGAAAAAAGCCGTAGAAGTACCCCTCGAAGGCAATTCCTATATGGGAACTTTTAGTGATGTTTTTGGTCAAAAATCTACTTTTGATTACAAAGATTTCAAACTAATTGGTCAGATCGGTGAAAATGCATCCATTGTCAAAACGCTTCAGGCACAGAGTGTTGAGGAAGTTCGCCCAAAAGTATTTGTTTATGATATGGGACAAAATATGGTAGGCTTTCCGCAAATTCAAATCAAGAATGGTCAAAAAGGACAAGTCATCACCATGCGATATGCCGAAATCAAATATCCTAATTTGGAAGCATACAAAGGCAATGAAGGCATGGTAATGATGGAAAACATCCGTGCAGCGCTCACCACCGACCAATATATCTTGAAAGGTGGCGACGAGGTAATTCAACCAAGATTCACTTTTCATGGATATCGTTATTTAGAAATCACAGGAATACCACAGGCTATTCCTGTTGGTGATATTAAAGGATTGGTTATCAGTTCAGTAAATGAATTATCGTCAAGCTATGAAACCTCGGACCCATTAGTTAATAAACTTTGGCAAAACATAACTTGGTCTTTGCGCAGTAACTTCCTTTCTATTCCAACAGATACACCTGCTCGTAACGAGCGTATGGGCTGGAGCGGAGATATTTCGGTATTTTCCAAAACAGCCACTTATTTGACCGATGCCAATTCATTCTTGAGACGACACCTTTTGGCCATGCGTGATGTACAAGATGACAATGGACGTTTTACTGATGTTGCACCACTTGGAGGTGGTTTTGGAGGTACACTTTGGGGTAGTGCTGGAATTGTTGTTGCTTGGGAAACGTATCGTCAATATGGTGATATTCAGTTGTTAGGAGAACATTTTAATGCCATGAAAAAGTATATCAACTTTTTGGAATCAAAAATTGATAAAAACACAGGTATCCTCAACGAAGGTCCTTTGGGCGACTGGCTTAGCCCAGAAGGCAACAAAAATGATAATACCCTTTTCTGGATGGCATATTTCTCTTATGATTTGAATATTATGAGTCAAATGGCTTCTATTTTAGGTAAAACAGACGAAGCAATAGCCTTGAAAAAACGTAGCGAGGAAATCAAAAAAGCATTCAACAACATTTATATCGACAAAAACTCTCACCGTACAGTAAGATCTGGTTTGAAAACAGGCTTTTGGGCTGCACCAAACGAAAAAGAAGGAACAGGTAAAACGGATAAAGGAGTCATAGTTGACACTCAAGCCTCGTATGCTATCCCATTGGCATTGGATGTTTTTGATGAAGCGAATAAACCTTTTGCTATCAAATATCTGAATGAAGCCGTTTCGAGAACCAACAAAGATGATAGCGGCATCGAACGTCCTAACTACTCCTTGATGACAGGGTTTATTGGTACAGCTTCTATCAGCGAAGCCCTTTCTGTAAATGGAAATCATGATTTGGCTTACAAGCTTTTAACCAATAAACAGTATCCTTCTTGGTTGTATTCGGTAGTTAATGGTGCTACTTCGATTTGGGAACGTCTCAATTCCTATACTGTTGAAAATGGTTTTGGAGGAAATAATAGTATGAACTCCTTCAATCACTATTCTTTTGGGGCAGTAGCTGCTTGGATGTACAATTATTCGCTCGGCATTCAAAGACATCCTGAAAAAGCTGGTTTTAAGGAATTTATCCTTATGCCAACCCCTGATCCAAATGGACAAATTACTGAAGCTAAAGGCTATTATGATTCCATGTATGGACGTATTAATAGCGCTTGGAAAAGCCAACAAAATACTTGGACTTACAGCGCTACTGTACCAGCCAACTCTACAGCGACGCTCTATTTACCTGCCAAATCAGTGGCTCAAATTTCAGAAAATGGCAAATCTTTGAGTACATGGAAAGGAGTTAAATCAGAAAAAGGATTTATCATAATTCCATTAGAATCTGGTAGTTATAATTTTGAAATAAAGAAGTAAAAGCGTATTTGTCTATTTAGTGATTTGTGGTTTAGTGATTTAAAGAAAATCACTAAACCACAAATCACTAAATCACGAGCTTCAAGAGAACTTTTGCTTTATAATAGTAAAAGAATAAACCTAATTCCGAAATCAAAAATCAGCACTCCGACCTAAACAACATCTTTTCATTTATACACTCTAAGGATAATTCTATTTACTTTGTAGCATAAGTCAACAAAAGAAAATTTATGGAATCAAAAGGTGTAGTATTGATTATTGATGATGAAAAGCAATTACGCGGACTACTCAAGCGTATTGTGGAGTTGGAAGATTACACCGTTTTCGAAGCAGGTGATCTCAAATCTGCTTGGCAAATGCTTGAGCGTCAGCCTATACAAGTGGTTATGTCCGACGTAAAACTACCCGATGGTAATGGTGTAGACTTTACAGCAAAACTAAAATCTCAGTATCCTCATCTCGAAATTATCGTAATGACCGCCTATGGTACCATTCAAGATGGCGTGAAAGCCATGAAAAATGGCGCTTTTGATTATTTGGTAAAAGGAGATGATAATGAAAAAATGATTCCTATGCTTGATTTGGCTATGCAAAAAGCCAAACAGACCAATCGCTCAGAAGCATCATTAACGGGCTTTGATAAAGTAATTGGTAAAACTTCTATCATAGAAAATGCGGTAAATATGGCAAAACGGGTGGCACAAACCAGCACAACCGTTTTATTGACTGGCGAAACAGGCACAGGAAAAGAGGTTTTTGCCCAAGCTATTCATGAAGCATCTGCCAGACATAACGAAAGTTTTGTGGCCATCAACTGCGCTGCTTTTTCGAGAGAAATTCTTGAATCTGAATTATTTGGACATAAAGCTGGTGCATTTACTGGAGCCTTAAAAGACAAAAAAGGTTTATTTGAAGTAGCACACAAAGGCACGATTTTTCTGGATGAAATAGGCGAAATGTCGCTCGACCTACAAGCGAAACTTTTAAGGGTCTTAGAATCAGGCACTTTCTTGCGCGTGGGCGATACCAAAGAGGTTAAAGTAGATGTTCGAGTGATTTCGGCCACCAATCGAGATTTAGAAAAAGAATCCCAGACAGGGCATTTCCGTCTGGATTTGTACTATCGCCTTTCCGTGTTTCAAATTTCACTACCTGCCTTGAGAGAACGTAAAACGGATATTACACTTTTGAGCAAACATTTTATCAAAGATTTAAGTAAAAAATATGGTTTTCAACAAGTTACGATGACACCTGAGTTTCAACAAATACTTGAAAACTATACTTGGCCAGGTAATATTCGTGAATTGAAAAACGTCATCGAACGTGCTCTTATTCTACAAAATAACGGTCAACTACAAAAAGACTGTCTACCTCCCAATCTTATCCACCACACGCAAGCTGATGCACCAAGTGGATTGGATTTACAATCTGTAGAAAAATTTCATATCGAAAAAGTACTACAACATACCAAAGGCAATAAGACTGAAACTGCTCGACTGCTCAATATTGGTCTGACGACACTTTATCGTAAAATGGAAGAATACGGAATCGCACTTAAGCTCTGAGTATTCGTACTGAATAAGATTTATCGTTAAGCTTCCGACAATCAGCGATTTAACGTAAGCTAAAAGTGTTGTTAATAAAATCATGAATATATTTTTGACTAATGCCATCGGCTTATTACCTAAAGGGTATTCATGCCATTTTATTCAATCTATTTGAAGTAAAAATATTCTATGAAAGAATACAAACAGTTGGTTTTTAAAGATATACCATCACCCGTGGGTGAAATTAAGTTGATAGCAACAGACCTTGGACTTGCCGCAATATTATGGGAAGGTGAAGATTACCAACGAACGAAACTGCCTGTTCCTGAAAGAGATGATTCGAACCCAATTCTTTTGCAAACGGCTTCACAACTGGCAGAATACTTTGAGAAAAAAAGAACGGCATTTGATATACCGTTAGATTTTCATGGAACAGATTTTCAGATGAGCGTGTGGAATGCCTTACTTAAAATCCCTTATGGCGCTACAAAAACCTATGGCGACATAGCCCGTTTGCTTGGTGACATAAAAACGGTAAGAGCGGTTGGTGGAGCACTCAATAAGAATCCAATTTCGATTATTGTTCCTTGTCATAGAGTAGTAGGAACAACTGGTAAACTGGTGGGCTTTGCTGGGGGATTAAGAAATAAATCTTTGTTACTCGACTTGGAGAGTAGCCTCAGAACTCCAATGCTTTTTTAGTACATCCATGTCAAACTAATTTGTTACATCTTATGATAGAGTTTGCTGTCATACCAAACTCTATCATAAGATGTAATACTGCCTTACAGGTTATTCTATCACTAACCAAGTGTAGCCTTCTGCTGGTATTTTTACTTTTACCTGAATTTCATGATTTTGGTTCAACAGATATACTTTTGAGGCACCTTCTTTTTCTCTGACTTTTGCTTCTTTGGACAAGCCAGCATAATATAAAGGTAGGGTTACTGTCCGCTCAATTGCCTCTTTATTAGGATTGTACAACATGGCTAGCCCCTTTTGTGGTAGTGTACTCGATACATGTAGTAGCCCATCCCAATCTCTTCCATCAGCACGACGAAGCTGAATCATGTCAGCATTCAGAATATCACGATATTTTTTGTACCAACTAATTGTTTTTTGAACCACTGCTTTGGTTGCATCTGTATCATACAATCGTGGACCTCGGTAACAGGCTTGTACACCAGCACCATAATAAATCATCATCAATTGCTCGTAATCGCTAAGGTGCTCATTGAGAGGCTCTAAGATAGCACTTTCATCACCACCCTGATACTTTGTTAATGGTACAAATCCCCAACTCATAGCACTTGTTTTTTCGATTGTTCCATCATGAATATTTTGTCGGTTGAGGATACGTTGCTGTTCTCTACTTAGAGAGAAATTTACCTCACGATACCCCAAGGCTATTTTATGAGTTCCATCCAAAAAATACCAATCTGGCGCATTGATATATACGCCTCTTTCATTCAACCAGCGATAAAGCTCTTTTTGAATATTCATCTGTTTCCATTGCGAATCAGCCAATCCCTCATGGCCGGGGTGCTGAGTAGAAGCACAAACATCGCCAGGATAAGGGCCGTCATTTTCCCATATATCAAAATGAGTCACTTCAAAAAAGTGCTTGATTTTATCTCGGTAATTAAGTCCCCATTTACTACCAAAACAAGGAGCATTACCAAAAAATGCGTGTCCCGTTTTTCCCGTAACTGGGTCTACAACATCGTTTTCGTCATCGATACGTCGGCTACTAAATAGAGAATACCCTCCTAGCAGAATTCCTTTGCTATGCGCATAATCTGCGAGTTTTTTCCAACGGTTGAGATTCGTTTCGCTAACGTCTTCCATATTGAGGTGACTTCCAAAACTCAATATCAAGGCTTCGTAGCCTGTTGCGGCACACTGATTAATACAATTAATGACTTGTTCATCATTTTGACTAACCAAGTGCATAAAAATCGGATTTTGAGTAGTCCAAGGAGCAATAGTTCTATACATTTTCCGAATCATCATGCCTCTACGCTGACGGTCATAGGAATCCATCAAGAGCTCATGAGTGCGCACAGATTTAAAACTTTCTCCTTGAGTAAGCTTGATATGGGATACTTTTTCAGGATATACCTCAAACAAACAGGGGGTTTCATAATTATAATTTACTTGAGAAGTATAGGTCGAATCAATCAGCCAATGGGTGGTTTGATCGCTAATGTCATAGCGCATGGCATTATTAAAAGCATAATTAGTTTCAAAATAAATGCCATGTTGCTTTTTCATCTGTGTGGGACTTCCAACAACAGCACTTTCTTCCTCTACAAGACCCAATATTTCATTGACTACTCTATCAACATACGTCGTTTTAGCACTTTGATTCTCTACCTCTACCCATTTGATAATCAGTGGAATATTATCATATATCTCATAGTTAACTTGTACTTTTATCCCTTGCAAATCTTGATTTTGAGGTACAAAACTCAGTTTTAATCTTTTACCTTCAAGACGCTTTGTTTGGGGCAACCAAGTATTGGCTTTCCAATTGACAAAGGGTTCTACAGGCTTGATTTCAAAAGATTGATACACAAAATCTGAACTACCTTTTCTCAAATTCTTCAACCATTCTTTCTTCAGGTAGGCATTTTCTTTTTGTCCTTGTACCCCCCCTACTTGATATACTCTACCGTTGATTGTCACACGAGCTTCGGGTTTGACAGACCGAATCAGTTGTTGCTGAGTACTTTGATTAAAATAATCATAACAAGCCAAGTTTTCGCCTAGAAAAAAACTCCGACGAACCAGTCCATTATCCAATACTATTTCAGAGTCAGTAATGTTGACTTGGGATTTTTGGGAGATGGGACTGACAAGCCAGTCTTGGGCTAGTTTTTGATTTTGAGCCAATAACGAAATTGTTACTTTCATAAAGAAAGCAACAAGCAAAAAAGTTTTTTTCATGAATTAAATAAATTTTAGGTTTGAAAATTGGGCTAAAAAGGAGTAAAACAAAGAATTAGCTCCCTCCTTTTACCGTTTAGAAAAGACGATCTCCAGAAAAAATACCCTTTTCTGGTAATCTATTTACACAGTAAAATGTGCTTCTACCCTATCATCATTGTTGAAGTATGTTTAAATTTCATAAGTCATTGAAAATTAAGTTATTGGACAAAATAAAATTCAACTATTGAGCTTTCGGCCTTCAGCTATGGGCTTTCAAATATTGGCTTTCGGCGATAGGCTTTGGAAAAAAGCATTCTAACACTCTTTGCCTAGTGCTTGTTGCCTAGTGGCTAAAGCACACAACTTAAATCTTATTTTGAACTATTACTTAGTTTGGTATTATTTTGCTAAAAATTAATATTTATAATAGTATATTTTGTAATATTTTACTTAAGTAATTGTGTCATAAGTACACGTTGAGTTGTAGATGATGAATAGCTGTGTTGGATTCATTTATAAATTTTATTAACTATTATATTTTGGCTTTTAATTCCTTGCATAACAGTGATTTAGAGATTTGGCAATCCTTTAAAAAAGGAGATAAGATTGCTTTTGCCAAAATCTATCAGTTACATGCTAAGTCATTATTGAATTATGGCTTAACGCTTCGAATCTCTTCAAACTTATCAGTTGTAGAAGACTGTCTTCAAGATTTATTTCTGGAACTTTGGCAAAGCAGGGAAAACCTTGCTGATACCGATTCTATTAAGTTTTACTTATTCCGTGCGCTGAAAAACAAGTTGATGCGAACAGTCAAATACGACTTTTCTAAAAATACTGACGAAATTGATGAAACTCTAGGAGGAGATCTTTTTGAGGCCTCTATTGAAAGAATTCTGATTGAAGAAGAAAGTCAAAAAGAACGCTTAGAGCGCCTTAAAGTAGCCTTCGACGGCCTATCACAACGCCAGCGTGAAGTCATCAACTTGAAATATTATCACCAATTCTCAAATGCCCAGATTGCCGAAATTATGGAGCTAAATTATGCTTCTGTGGGTAACCTCATCCAAAAAGCTTTGTTCTCTTTACGTCAATCAATACATATTTCCATCCATTTATTCCTACTTATTTTCTCTTCATTTATTAGATAAATCACTGATTTATTATCACTTAACTGTTTAGATACAGTTTATGTATAAATTTTTTTTCAAAAAATAGGATATATTTCTGTTATCCTTGTCATTCTATAATTGACAGCTATGAACTATTCTCATTACAACACAGTCGATTTTGTAAAAGACGATTTTTTTTGTCGTTGGGTGCAAAATCCAGATAAACATACCAATACCTTCTGGCAAGATTTTATGCAAAATCATCCAGAAAAAAGAACAGTGATTTTAGAAGCAAAATCACTGGTAAAAACGCTTGGTACCATGCAAACTACACCTATTGATGAAGATGCGTCCCTTGAAAAAATATGGAGTGGTGTCGAATTAGAAATACAACTCTCCGAGAAACCGAGTTACTGGTATAGGTTTAAATGGCAACTAGCCGCATCCGTATTATTACTGATTGGACTTGGATATTGGATCAACCATTATCAGCGCGAAGATAGAAATTATGAGATTCCTCAACTGGCGAATTACAACAAGGAAATTGAGTTTATTGAAAATCAAAATACTTCCAATCAACCTTTGAGTATTACAGTGAGTGACGGGTCGGAAATCGTTCTCCAAAAAAATACCCGTATTAAATATCCTAAAATATTCGAAAAGAATAAAAGGGAGGTCTATTTAGTTGGAGAAGCCTTTTTTAAGGTAAAAAGAAACCCACAAAAACCATTTATTATTTATACCAAAAAGTTAATTACACAGGTATTGGGGACAAGTTTTACGATTAAAGCCAACCCTGATATTGAGGAAGAAAGGGTTATTGTAAAAACAGGTAAAGTGTCCGTGCTCGCACAAAAACAAGCAAGTGATCGCAACCATACCAATCCCAATACAATCATTGTTACGCCGAATCAAGAGGTGGTTTATGAATTATCCAAAGCTAAGTTAGTAAAGAAGATTGTAGAATTGCCTCAAATACTAGCTGATTCTTCTGATAATCAGACATTTATTTATCGTAATGCTTCTTTAGCAAGTGTATTTTCAGATTTAGAAAAAGCTTATGGAATCAAAATCGTGTATGATTCGAAACTCTATGAAGATTGTACCATTAATGGTAATCTCTCTGACGAGACGATGTTCGATAAATTAAATAGTATTTCTAAAATCACAGGAATAAGTTACCAAGTAATTGATGCTCAAATTATTATATCAGGAAAAGGATGTAATTATTGAAAACTAACAAATGTATTTTTAAACACTATAAAAACCTACTAATAACTATGACCCAAAAAAGTTTCTAATTCTTCCTAAAAAAGAAAAGTCGGCAAATGTTCGCACCATTTACCGACTCCATGTGATTCCCGTTTAAGCAACTTGAGGCACTTCTTACTAGGAAGTGCATGGGAATATTTTTGTCAATTTTTCGAGAAAAACAAAAACATTACAATTTATGAAAAAAAATCTATTAACGTTAGCAACGTTACTATCCATTATGAAAATTTCAGCTGGACAGATATTTATTGCGATTATTTTCACAACACTGTCGTACGCTAGAGATGCTAGCGGACAAGATATGTTACAGAAAAAGGTAACCCTTCATATTCAAGAAAAGGGATTAATTGAAGTGCTTTCTGAATTTGAAAATACTGCAAAAGTAAACTTTTTCTATAGCCCCAATAGCATAGGCGCCAAGCGAAAAATAAGTGTTAATGTCAAAAATAAGGAATTAAAAGAGGTGTTACATGAAATATTCACACCACTAGGTATTGGCTATGAAATTCAAGGAAATCGAATTTTGCTAAAAAAGTCCAATTCTCTTTCCTTAAAAAACGACGAAAATATAGAATCCCAAGCTGAATATCTGGAACAAGCCGTTTCTGGTACCGTAGCAGACGAAAACGGCGTTCCTTTGGTCGGAGTAAATATTAGTATTAAAGGAACGACAAAAGGTGCAGTAACCAATGATAAAGGGCAATTCAACATCAATGTCCCAAATGGCTCAAGCATTTTGGTGTTTTCTTATATTGGATATAAAAAACAAGAAATCCAAGTAGGTAAATCAACTGAACTAAATATAAAGCTGGTAGCAGAACAACAAAGTTTGGATGAAGTTGTGGTTGTGGGCTATGGCACTCAAAAGAAAATCAATTTAACTGGTTCTGTTTCAAGTATTTCTGCTAAAGAAATTGCAGATAGACCTATTACACAATCTTCTCAAGCATTAGCAGGACTCATGACAGGTGTTTCGGTATCGCAAGGTTCTGGACAGCCTGGTAATAACGGTGCGAGTATCACCATTCGTGGTATAGGTTCTTATGGTGCTGGTGGTGGTGCATTGATACTTGTTGATGGATTAGCAACTTCTATTAATGATGTTGACCCGAATAACATCAAAAGTATTTCGGTATTGAAAGATGCAGCTTCAGCGGCGATGTATGGTAGCCGAGCTGCCAATGGCGTAATCCTCATCGAAACCAAAAGAGGCGAATCTGGCAAAATGAAAATTAGCTATAATAGCTATGCTGGATGGCAAAATGCTACTCAACTACCTGATTTTGTGGAATCTGCTGAATATGCCAAGCTAAGAAATGAAGCAAATATCAACGCAGGTGCGGGTATTTCTTATACCGACGCAGACATTGAGAAGTTCAGAAACGGCTCAGACCCTGATAATTATCCCAACGTACCTCACCTTAAAAACCTTTTAACTTCTGGTGATGGTTTTCAGAGTAACCATAACCTAAGTTTTATGGGAGGAAATGATAAAACAAAGTATCTATTTTCTATTGGGTATTTGCAACAAAATGGTATCGTGGCTAAAAATGGCTATTCGAAATATAATATCCTTTTAAATACGGACACTAAAATTAAGGATAACCTTACGCTAAAAGTGAACTTGGCAGGCTATACTTCCGAAAACCATTCTCCACGTCAATATGATGGCGGTATGAACAGCATGATCAATTATGCAGTAAGACAAGGTCCTATTTTTGCAGGTAAAAAATCTGATGGAACTTATGGTTACCAAGACAATTTCAGCCCAGAAGCATGGATGTCAAGTGAGTCTTTTTACAAAGGAACAAACAAATACTTTTTGGGAAGTAGTGAAATTGCTTGGGAGGTAATCAAAGGATTAACCTTGAGTGGTAAAGTTGGATATAATTTCTGGAGTTACTACAACAAAGATTATGCTTCAGATTTTGTGTTTAATGCAAACAAGACGGTTGGCCCGAACAATTTAACAGTATCGTCTGGACAAGGACAGCAATTAACCATGCAGTCGTTAGCTACCTACACTAAACAAATAGACCAGCACTCGTTTACGATACTCGGTGGTGTTTCTCAAGAACAATATGATGATTGGGGAATGTCGGCATACCGTAAAGATTTTCCGACTAATACCCTTTACGAAATCAATGGTGGTTCTGCCACAGGTATGAGTAACTCAGGTTCTGCTTCGGCATGGTCAATGCGTTCATTTTTTAGTAGAGTCAATTACTCTTACAACGGTAGATATTTGTTTGAAGCCAATATGCGTTCGGATGCTACCTCTCGCTTCCCTGCAAAAGGTAGATGGGGTTATTTCCCTTCATTCTCAGCAGGATGGATTCTTTCAGAAGAAGATTTTTTGAAAAATGTATCTTGGGTGAACAGCCTAAAAGTAAGAGCAAGCTGGGGAAAATTGGGTAACCAAAATGTAGGTACATACCCTTATCAGAATATTGTTTCACTGGGGCAAAACTATTCTTTAGGCGGTGTTTTAGTTTCTGGTGCAGCCACTACAAGACTTAGCAACGCTGATGTTACTTGGGAAACTACTACTACGACCGATATTGGCTTAGATGCAAGCTTGTGGAAAGGAAAGTTAGATTTTACTTTGGGTGTGTTCAAAAAACAAACTTCTGGTGTGCTTTATAGCGTAGCAAGTTCTGCCACTTTGGGTCTTAGTACTTCGCCAGTTAATATTGGCGGTGTAGAAAACACAGGTTTTGAGGCTAGCTTGAATTACCATGCAAACATAGGAAAAGTTAAAATCGGTATATCACCAAACTTTACGGTTGTTAATAATAAAGTTACTGAACTTGCCAATGGACTTCAGCAAAATATTGGAGCCAATTTATTTGTTGGGCAGTCTTTGGGAGTTACTTATGGTTATGTAGCTGATGGCTTATTTAAGGATGCAGATGATGTCGCTAAGTACCCTCAACAACCTTATTCTGCACAACCTGGCTTGATAAGATATAAGGATATTAGTGGCCCTAATGGAGTGCCAGATGGTAAAGTAGATGCCACTTATGATAGAACATTTATCGGAAATACTGTTCCTAAATACAATTTTGGTTTAACACTTACCGCAAACTACAAAGGATTCGATTTCTTAATGTTAGTGCAAGGACTTGCAGGATGGCAAAAACAAATGAATAACTATCAAGCATTTGCCTTCTTCAACGGAGGACAAATCCAAAGATGGCAAGTAGAAAACCGTTGGACAACTGAGAACCCAAATCCAAATGCACTTTATCCAAAATTAACAAGTCTTAACGAAGGAAGTGGGATTGTTCAAACATCAACATTCTGGAATAGAGATGCCAGTTTTGCAAGATTAAAAAGCTTACAAGTTGGTTATACATTTAGTAATAAGTTGATGGAGAAAATGAAGATTGACAGGCTTAGAGTATACTTTAGTGGACAAAATCTCCTTTCAATCAATTCATATTATCAAGGATGGGACCCAGAAATGGCACAAAATAATGGTTTTTATCCCCTTACAAGTGTTTATACTTTTGGTGTAAATGTATCATTCTAAATTATAAGGACATATTTTACTAAACGATTGAGAGACATGAAATTCAAAAATATATATTCAAAACTACCATCTTTCAAAATAGGCTTACTGTTTGCGTTATACTTCTCTATGGTAGCTTGTAAAAGTGATTATTTTGACAAACAACCACTCGACTCTATTTCAGATGGTACTTTCTGGAAAACAGAAAAAGACGCAAATCTTGCCTTAATTGGATGTTATAATATCGGAGCAGGCTGGTCTGGCGAGGATTTCTGGAATGCCAGAGCCGTATTTTATCTTGATTTGATGGCAGGACTAGGTTCAGAGAAAGAGTTAATCCCTGACCGTGTTACCGACGGTTCGTTAAACTCTTCTTACTGGGTGACCAATAGCTATTGGAGCAATACTTACAATAAAATTGCCAAATGCAATAACTTCCTAGACCATATTGATGCTATTCAGATGGATCAAACGAAGAAGAATATCTTAAAATCTGAAATTCGTACTCTAAGGGCTTATTGTTTGTTCAACCTTGCTCTATACTTTGGGGATGTGCCTTTGCCTAAAAAGCTATTAACCTTAGATGAGGCAAACTCTATTACAAGAACGCCTAAGGCAGAGGTTTGGACTTTTGTAGAAAACGAACTAAAAGAAAGTGCTGCCTTATTACCTACTACTCGCCCAAGTAGTGAAATGGGACGTATTACAGCAGGAGCAGCTTTGGCTATTTTGGGTAGAGTACAAATGGCAGAGAAAAAATGGAGCGATGCCGCTGCAACCTACAAAAAAATCATAGATAGTGGTGCTTATTCAATCGAGCAAGGAGGTTTTAAAAAGTTATTTATTCAAACAGGTGAAAATAGCAATGAAATCATTCTTGCCTCACAATACCATGAGGATACTTACGGTCATGTGTTTTTGCAATATCTTTATCCAGAGACGTATGGAGGGTGGCATCAGTTTTCGCCTTACAACGAGTTGGTGCAGTCGTATGAGTGTATAGATGGCAAAACGGTAGAAGAATCTCCATTATATAACTCAAATAACCCTTACAATAATCGTGATCCAAGACTAGATCAAACAATCATGATTTCTGATCGTGCGGTGTTTAAAGGCGTAAAGTACATTTCAAGACCTGAAAGTAATTCACCTGATAGAATGAATCGATACAATTGGAGTGGCTACTGTGTCAATAAGTTTATGGATTCAACCTTTGCTGGAAACCTCATGAATTATGGTGGAAACTTCACTTTGATTCGCTATGCTGAAGTACTTTTAAGCTATCTTGAGGCAAAAGTAGAAGCTGGAGATGCTATCAATCAGGCATTATTGGATGAAACTATCAATAAAGTTAGAGGTAGAGCTTCGGTTAATATGCCTCCTGTGAAAGTAACAGATGCTGCCTCGTTGAGAACAATCTTTAGAAGAGAACGCAAAGTGGAATTAGCATTTGAAGGAATACATTATTATGATATTCTGAGATGGGGCACTGCTGCAACCGAACTGAACAGACAGTTTACAGGTATGAAACTCACTAATTCTCCATCTACTTATAAAGATTTTCCTGTGGATAATCAAGGTTTCTTACTTTATCAAAAAAGAGCTTTTGTCGCAGGAAGAAATGAATTGTGGCCAATTCCTCAGTCGGAAAGAGATATTAATAAAAACCTTACACAGAATCCTGGCTATTAATATAATTCATTAAAATCATATCCCTGAAATGCCTTAGCGAATGAAAGCTTGTTTTTCATTCGCTAAGTTTTTTTAATTAAAATGCTCAATAGAGCTAATCACATGAAAAAAGTATTTGCATTGTTTATTCCCTTCTTACTTCCTGTTTGTTTGTATGCTCAGGAAAAGAATCCGTTACCAACAATTCCCAAGGCAAGACCTGTTGATAGTGAAACCGTGGGAGATTGGAAAACTTTTCCAGAAATGAAATTGAATCTTCCCATCGCAAAAGGACCTTTTGAACCAACTTGGGAATCTATTGAAAAAAACTATCCCGGCACTCCTCAGTGGCTTCGTGATGCAAAGTTTGGTATTTGGGTTCATTTTGGGCCACAATCAGCAGGCGAAAGTGGTGACTGGTATGCCCGTAATTTGTACAAATCAAACAAAAAAGCTTATGCCAATCATTTAAAAAAGTACGGACATCCATCAGAAGTTGGCTATAAAGAAGTATTGCGAGACTGGAATCCTGTTAAACTTAATCCTGCTAAACTTACTAAAATATACCGAGATGCTGGTGCAAAATATTTGATGATTCAAGGCGTGCATCATGATAATTATGATTTATGGAAGTCAAAATATCAGCCTTGGAATTCTGTCAATATCGGTCCTAAACGTGATTTGATTGGAGAATGGGCAAAAGCCTGTAGAACTGATGGAATGCGATTTGGTGTAACTTTTCACCATGAATATACTTGGTGGTGGTGGCAAACAGCCTTTGGAAGCGATAAAGAGGGAGACAAAAAGGGAATTCCTTACGACGGACACCTAACGCTTGCTGATGGCAAAGGAAAATGGTGGGAAGGCTATGATCCTCGAATGCTTTATGGTATCGACCTCAGAGAATATAAAGGAGTAGAACAAAATGCACATACCGATTGGTCGCCATCCCCAGCAGGTATTTTTTCAAACCATCTTGACTATGCAAAATGGTACACTACCAATTGGGCTTTGCGAATGATGGATGTTGTTGAGCATTATGATCCAGATTTTATTTATACTGATGGTACCGTACAAGGCCCTTTCACAGGAAATGGCACAGGAACAGGGATAAAAGCCGATGCCATGCAACACGTAATTGCTGATTTTTACAATCGTACACTCCAAAGAAGAGGTAGCGTAAATACTTTCAGTATTGTAAAATTCCGTGATAATACCAATGGCACGGTGAATACAGAAGAATTTGGCGTGCCTGAGAAAATCAATACCGCTCAACCTTGGATTGCTGAAGCACCCGTTGGAGACTGGTTTTATGCACCCGGTTTTACTTATGATTCTGGAATGATGATTAGATACGTAATTGAAGCTATCGCACGTGATGGTAATGCGGCTCTTTGTATCTCTATTTTACCCGATGGTTCTTTGGACGAAGGTAGTTTAAAAATGTTAAAAGAAGTAGGTATCTGGATGCGTAGAAATGGAGCGGCGGTTTATGGTAGCAAGGCTTGGAGTATTCCTGGTGAAGGAGAAATCATCAATAATAAGTTGAAAATGTTGCCAGGGGGAGGCTTAACGAAAAGGCATGCCGAGTTTAAATTCAATGAAACAGATTTTAGATTTACAATTGGAAAAGACAATTCACTTTATGCTTTTTGTATGACTGTGCCTGCTCCGAATACAACTATTAAAATAAAATCATTAGGTGCAAATGCTGGTCATTATGCTCAAAGTATCAAGAAAGTTTCTTTACTTGGTTACAAAGGCAAACTTAACTGGAAACAAGAAGCTGACGGTTTAACAATTACTTGCCCATCAAAAATGCCTTATGCAACTTCCGTAGTTTTTAAAGTAGAATAACGTCGAGTATAACAAAAACACATTCTACTAATTCATAAAAAAGCCACAAAGAGATTCATTTGTGGCTTTTTTATTGAGTCATTTATCACTAACAAAATCCTAGATTAGTTTTTATACTTTCGGCATAACTCCTCCCTGTGGTAAGATTTGAATTTTTAGCATCATTCAGCGTAATGATGTATTTACTGTTGAAATATTTCTGGGCTTCTTTGATATAATCTTTGTTAAGAATTATCCCTCTGTGAATACGTAAAAAATTATCTGGCAATTTGTTTTCTAAGCTTACTATCGTTTCTGTACTTAAAAACACTCCTATTTCTGAGTGGATGCTTGTATAATTACTATCAGCTTCAAAATAAAATACGTCATCGAGTTTTATAAAAATGATTTTATCGTTTTTTTTGACCGTAATAGAAGTCATTCTTTTTTGTTCTTTTCGATGTGTAATCTCTTGTAAAACTTTGAGAAGCTCGTCGGAAGAACTTTTAATATGAAAGTTTTTTAATTTCTGAACGGTTTTTTCAATACGTTCTAATTTAACTGGTTTAACCAAATAATCGATACTGTTGGTTTCAAAGGCCTCTAAAGAATATTGATCGTAAGCCGTACAGAAGATAACCATTGGGATAGTTTGTAAACGTGCCAATAATTCAAACCCTGTACAGCTAGGCATTTCAATGTCTAAAAATATAATATCTGGATTTAATGCTTCAATTTTTTGCTGTGCCTCCCTTCCGTTTTGTGCTACATCTATCACATCAAAAGTTTCGGGAAATTCTTTAAGTAAGTTAAGTAAACCTAGTCTGGCTGGTGCTTCATCGTCAATAATGATGGTAGAATAGCGTTTGTTCATATTAAATAGCTTCTGGAATCGTAATAGTAATCATTTTTAGTGGTGTATTTGTCCAATTTAAAGTGGCATTGTTCCCATAGGTTAATCGCAACAAATCAAAAACCGTTTGTAAGCCATGACCACTTAATAAACCTTCAGGAAAATCAGGGCCATTATCAGTTACCGAAATCTTCATCTCATTTTGTTCTTTCACAATTTGTAATTCAATTTTACCAATGCCTTCATTTCTTGAAATCCCATGTTTCACGGCATTTTCTACCAATGGTTGAATTAAAAATAAGGGAATTTCATGGTTTTCTAAATCACTATCGACCATTATGGTAAATTGCAAACGCTCACCAAAACGAATTTTCTCGATGTCTAAATAGGTTTTTACCATTTCCACTTCATCATGAACAGTACTCGTTTTTTTATCTTTTCGGTTGATGGAATATTTAAACAAATCCGATAAGGAATGTGCCATTTTTTGAGTTTTCAGCGCATCTATTGGTGCTAAACTAGCAATGGAGTTTAAAGAATTATACAAGAAATGAGGATTGATTTGAGATTGTAACGATTTTAATTCGGCTTTCGCTTTTAGTTCTCTCAAATTGGCCAGCTTTGTTTCATTTTCTATGATTAAGTTTCTTTCCTTAAAGATAAAATACGCTACTAATGCTCGGAGTGATGCAATTGCCATTAAGAGTAAAAATACTTGCGATAAAGCTAAATAATCTTGTTGGTAATTGAGTGTATTTTTCAAGATAAAAAAGAAAACTAACAAACATCCAAAAGGCAAAAATCCAGTTGATAAAAAGATTAATCCAGTTTTTGCTATTATGTTCTTTACTGTTTTTTGAATTTTCAACTCAATAAAACGAAACAAATAGAGAAAGGGAAATGCTATTGCTAGCAACAAAGTGGTCGGTAAAAATGGCTCACTTCTATAAATCCGTGAATCATCTGGCATGGTTAAAAAATCATGAAAAGAAATACAGAATACAATTATTATATCAGCCAATAGCAAGGCTACTATGGACACAATACCAAACTGAAGCCAATCTTTCTTTGTTTTAACGCTTATTGATTGATAAATTTTATGAGTGACAAACAGACTTAACAATACCAATAGTAGCGCAGGTAAAAATATAACAGCTATGGGGTTTCTTACCCACCATAAAGAACGGTCTCTGCTTGCGATTTTAGCATCATCAATCTTTTTTAATACGCTGTCTTTAAATTGATTATCTGCTTTTGCCAGTCTTTCTTCGAAACCTTTTCTATAAATTTCTTTAATGATTGCCTTGTCTTCTTCATTCAAAGGAATATTTTCATTGGACGATTCAACAAGTGAGTTAAAAATACTGTTTCTTTTCTCTATTGATGGAAAATTAGTAAAACAACTTCCAACCAACAATTTTGCGATTCGTGATTCTAGAGACTGCCTAATTTCTACATCCGTTTTGTTGGTCTTGTCGACGTAGAGTTCCACACTGCTATAACCCTTATTAGTTTTACTGGATGAGCAACTATTTAGCCCCTTGTGTTTATCTGAAAATTCAATGATAAAATTAGGTTTCTCTGACTTTGCAAGGTTAATTGATATTGTCTCGGTTAAAGCATCTAACTTTTTTAAGATAGTAGAGATAGTTATCGAGTCTTCCTTAGAATAATTCCCCACCAATTTTACTTTTAAATCAGTGTACCATTTATCTCGAATTAATGGACTGTCTTGAAAAGAGTTCATTTCGACAATCTCTTCCCAAGGTTTTGCGGGAAGTTTTTCCAATTCTTGAGGAAAGCAAGGCATTCCCCAAATAAGAAAAACTAATAAGTACTGTAGTTTTTTCATGATAGTAAATTTAGATATTTATATCACAAAACAACCACAATAGATATTCTGTAAAAATAGGTTTCTTGTGAACTGCAAAATAGGACTGTAAACTGCATAACTCTTCCCAGAGGTAAGATTTGAATTTTTAGCATCATTCAGCGTAATATTGAATTTACTATTAATTTTTTCTGGCTTTTATTGCGTAGTCTTTTTTAAGAATTATTCCTCTGTGAATGCTTGTATACTTTGCCTTCTGCCTATCGCCTAAACACATAACTCAAATCTAATTCTGCACGATTACCTAGGTTTTAGTGCAAAATTATATTTAAGTTTTTTATCATAGGCACAAGGCAAAGAGTGTTGAAATGTTTTTTATTACCCACCGCCGAACGCCGTTACCTGAAAGCCCAAAGCATAATCTTAAATCTTATTTTGCCCACTAACTTAATTATGCCCTAAGAAATAGCCTTTAATTTTTTTCCATAAAAAGTGCATTACAGTACACTTTTTTATATATTTTTGTTTATAATAAAATAATTACCTAATAAAAGAGCCGTATAATGCACTTTCAACTATTAATTAGAGCAATTAAAGAAAGAAGAGAAATGCTACAAGTCACTCAGGAGACATTGGCAGAGCTCTCTGGAGTCGGACTGCGGACACTTAAGCAGTTTGAAAGTGGCAAGGGAAATCCAACTGCCGAAACTCTCCAAAAATTGGGCAATGCCTTGGGTTTAGAATTGTGTTTCAAAATAAAAGAACTGTAGTAAGGTATGAGACAAGCACAGGTTTTTTATAAAAATCAGCTAGCGGGTATTTTAACTCAAGAGGATAAAGGCAACTTTACTTTTTGCTATTTGGATGCGTGGTTTATAGATAATAGCAAACCTTCTGTGAGTTTGACTTTACCCAAAACGGCACAATGTCATGCCTCGGAGGTTTTGTTTCCTTTTTTTTACAATATGCTTCCAGAAGGTGTAAATAAACAGGCGGTTTGCCAACGAATGCGGATAGACCCAGATGATTATTTTGGTTTGCTGCTGATTACAGCCCGACACGATAGCATTGGGGCGGTAACCGTGCAAGAACTACAATAGGTGAATTTCAAATTTTATCTTTTCAATTTTATGCAACTCGACAGATGCCCAGGAACACTGGCTATGGGACATGACACTTACAGTAAAACCTGTTTGAATCGGATGTTTGAGGGTCGGAAAGTTTCGCCGATTCTCCCCTACCTTTCGCCTGTGGGGAATCTTGAAACGGATGAGCTTTTTCAAGAAAACCATACCAGAATATCAGTATCGGGGGTGCAGGAGAAATTTTCGGTGCTATTAGAAAAAAATCGTTTGCGATTAGTAAATGAAGGAGAACGAGGAGCTTATATCTTAAAACCTACTCCATCGACAGGGAAAAATACGGCACTAATGCCTGCCAACGAACACTTGACCATGCAAATGGCTCGACAAGTATTTGAAATAGAGACTGCAGAAAATGCCTTAATTTTTTTCCAAAATGAACAACCTGCTTATTTGACCAAAAGGTTTGATTTGAAAAAAGATGGGAGCAAATGGGCGAAAGAGGACTTTGCTTCGTTGGCAGGAAGAACCCCACAAACCCACGGAGCTCACTATAAATACCAAGGCAATTATCTGGAGCTGTTCCACATTCTAAAAAAATATGTGCCAGCTTACAGTATCGAAGCGCCTAAACTCTGGAAACTCCTCTTGTTTAATTATTTGTTTTCGAATGGAGACGCGCATTATAAAAACTTCTCCCTGATTGAAACTGAACTAGGAGATTTTAGACTTAGCCCTGCTTATGATTTACTAAATAGCCGTCTGCATATCAACGATGGTGACTTTGCGCTGGAAGAAGGACTTTTACCCAAAACTATCGCAAAAGGAAAAATTCATGAGCAGTTTTTTACTCTAGCACAAGAAGCTCAAATTCCTGAAAAGACGGTAGAAAGGATTTTTACTTTTATGCTCAATCAGTCTGAAAAGGTTTTATCATTGATTGAAGCTTCTTTTTTACCTGAAAAAACTAAAAAAAGCTATTGGCAAGCTTACCAAACCCGATTGAATAAGTTGAAAAGGTAATAGCTATCGCGTACAAGCATGAGTCATCCCGAATTGAGTGATTATATAAAAAATTGCATCCCATTAATAGAGACGTAATAATTGCGTCTTAAGCCAAATCACATCTAGCATAGCTTTTATCCCAATTCTACAATTCGGGATGACTTATATTTCTTGAGTAGTTTTTATTATTTTTTCCAGTCAATTACCTTAAAATAAGCAGGTTTTGGTTTGAAGTTTTCGTCGAAAAGTAAAGGATAATCTTTTCGTCCTTTCACAGGAAAATTATCAAGCCAAGAACGATTATCTGCTACATTCCAAAAGGTAATGCCTGTAATGACAGACTTGTATTTCCTGAAAATTTCAAACATTTTGCCATAATGTTCGGCTTGTTTTTGCAAAATCGCATCGGTAAGCACCAACTTATCTTTAGCTGTTTTTTCACGACTTTCATGCTCTTTTTGAAAAACAGAGACATCCATTTCTGTGATTTGAACCTTTAATCCCAAAGAAGAAAATTTCTTAATAGACTCCTCCAATCCTTGATATGAAGGCTCATAAATAGACCAGTGACCTTGCAAGCCAACGCCGTGAATAGGTACACCTTGAGCTAGTAGTTTTTTTAGTAATTGATAGATTTTTTCTCTTTTCTGAGGATTTTCGGTATTGTAATCATTGTAGAAAAGCTGTGCCGCAGGGTCGGCAGTGTGTGCATACTCAAAAGCTTTGGCAATGTATTCTTCTCCAATGATTTCTAAAAATGGGCTCGGACGTAGCATTTCTGTACCTGCATCTGGCACAGCTTCGTTGACTACATCGTAGGCATAAATTTGTCCACGATAACGGGACATAATCATACCAATATGAACTTTCAACCGCTCCAATAAAAGGGCTTTACTAACCTTCACTCCGTCTTTCATAAAAAACCATGCAGGCGTTTGATTATGCCAGCAAAGCGTATGTCCTCGCATTTTCATACCATGAATCTTAGCATATCCCAGCATTTCGTCTACGGGAGCCCAATTATATTCATTTTCTGAGGGATGAATAGGTCCCATTTTCATGGCATTTTCGGGCGTAATGCTATTAAATTCTTGGACAATCAATTTACTTTCAGCCTCGTTAGTGATGACTCTTTGATTTACTGCCACACCAATAGGAAAGTAGGATTGATAATAATCTTTGAGCCCTTGTGTTTGGGCAAAACTGAAGGTATGAACACCCACGATGAGTGCCGTAATACAAGTTTTTGTAAGTATGTTGAAATTGTTCAAGGCTATTTAGGTTTGTAATTGGAGATATAATATTTCTGAGAATAATGCAAAAAGAAGATTTTTCTACGAATAGAAAAACATATACTTCGGCATTAAGGTAGCACTATGTAATCACGATTTTTAAAGATTTTTCAGGATTTTTTTCCACTAACTATCGCAAACGTTTCCGAAATCAGTATTCTTGTAGCATATACCGATAAAAATAGTTTTCTAGCAAAATCAATAGTCTTAGGTGATACCTATCATACGTGAAAGCACTTTCTTAAAAAAGTACTAAAGTAAAATATTAGTAATCATAAAATTACACTCAAAACTCATACTTAATACACCACATTTCCTTCGAACACTAAAGATGTAACAGGAGATACTCGCGCCACGGCTTCGGCCGAACAACTGGCATCGACAAAAGCTATGTTGGCCTTATCGCCTATCTTTGGCCATTGTTGTTGACCTTGGTCATTAAGTGGAAGGATATTTCCAGTAGCCAATTTGAGACTTCTTGAAAGCAAAAATTCGGTGTTGTAGCCGTACAATTGTGCCATCAGATTGGCTTTTTGTAAAACGCTACCTGTGCCATAGGTATTCCAATGATCTACGATGCTGTCATTTCCAGTGACTACATTAACTTGGTATTTGTAAAGTGTTGGAATAGGCATAATCAACGACCCAATGGGAATAGTTGAGGCAATACCGATTTGAGAAGCACCCAATTTTTCAGCCACTTCCTCCTGTTTGTTTTTTTCTAATTTTCCTAAAACAAAACAATGACTAATAAAAGTCTTGCCTTTGAGCACAGGATTTTCGTTGACTTTTTGGATTAAATATTCAACAGTTTTAAGCCCCGATTCGCCTGATTCGTGTAAATGAATGTCGATTCCTTTGTTGTTGTCAAGCGCTAGCTGAACGGTGAAATCAATGGTTTTTTCGATAGCTCCATCAATGGTATATGGGTCGACACCACCGATAAAATCAATATCCATTTGAGCGGCATCTTTCAAAAAAGGCACTGAGTCAGTATAAAACACCCCATGTTGTGGAAATGCAACGAGCTCAGCCCCAAAGGTGTTTTTCTTATTCTCAAGGGCTTTTTGTAAGTTTATTAAGGATTGAAGTTTTGAGGTAGGTTCTATATTGACATGGCTTCGAGCAAAATTACTTCCTTTCGATTGTAGCAATTCAATCAGTTTTTCGGCCTTTTGAGTAGAAGTTTTGAGGAGTTCTGGTAACATTTTTTGCTCTAAAGTAATCATTCCTTTTACGCCATTGGTTCTTTTCCGAGTAGCCTGCCATTTATCTCCATAAAATGTTTTATCCAAATGAATGTGCATATCTCGAAATGAAGGTAACATCAAATGCCCTTTGGCATCAATCGCCTTTGCATGAGGTTGATTTGGTGTTATTTTGCTAATTTTTCCGTTTTCTATTTCGACTAAAAACAAGTCCGTTTTAGTCCCTATCACCTCTCCTTCTTCGTATTCAAATCCAGTTTCGAGACGAACATTTTTATAAGTCAATTTGCCCCCCAATACCTGAAATGTACTGTCGGACGACATCATATTCTGTGACAGTCCTTTCGTCATAGAAAGTCCTGTAAGCGCTAAAGTGGAGTTTTTAAGAAAATCTTTTCGAGAAAAAGTATTCCATTTTTTCATATTTCGAGTTTGGTTTGAAGTAAGGTTGGAAAATGTTTTTTATCCGAACAAAGATAAAGCTATTTGGGCTCTTTACTTTTTATACATCATAAAAACTGGGTGCTATTCGAAAAGAATCATTTTCCGAAAAGCACCCAGTTTTTAAAGTATTTTTAGATTTGAATTATTTAAAATTTTTCTTTACAAGTAATCGTGCAGAATAAGATTTAAGTGATGTGTTTAGGAACTAGACAACAAGCACAAGGCAAATAGTGTTAAGTTGTTTTTTAATACCCACAGCCATGCTTTTTTCCAAAGCCCACCGCCGAAAGCCGTTACCTGAAAGCCCAAAGTACAATCTTAAATTTTCTTCTACCCACTAACTTAAGTGACTCATACCGTTTAAACAGCACCTACTTGAGCTTCATTTTCACAGGATCCCACTGAATGATTTTTTTCGAGAAATAACTTTCGTTACATGCCAAGGCTGGCGCTGCCGCTCTAAAGCCGAAAGTAGCATCTTCGACTACCTGTTTACCTGTACGAATGGCATCAAAGAAGTTGGTAAAATGGTCGAGATGGTCGCTGTAGCCTGCTGGTACTTTGAAAACAATATCGTCTTTCGTTTTTCTTTTACGCTGTTCTGGCGTCCATTTGGCATCATAATCGGCCTGCATTTCGGTTTGCATACTTTTGGAAAAAGTAAATAATGAATCATAACCACCAAAACCTGGCGCTTCGGGCATGATGCTATGTTTGATGGTAATGTTATTGCCCATTACTTCAATAACCCCCTCAGAACCAATGAGTCTGATAATTTCCTGTCCCCCTGTTCCACTGATAAAGTTTACCTGTAAAGTCAACTGGAAAGCATCGTGCTCGGCACAATCTGGATATTGCATCACGCCCGACATTACGTCTGGCATATTACGACCGTCTTTCCAATAGCTAAATTGTCCTGTACTAAAAATTGTTTCAGGACCTTTTGAATTGGTAATCAAATGCGTACCACTCAATAAGTGAATAAATAAGTCGCCCGCAACGCCTGTTCCTACTTCTTTGAAGGCTCTCCACCAGAAGAATTTTTTAGCGTCAAATGCCATTTTTTCAGTTACTTCTATAAACTTATCCCAATTGGTAGTCATGGCATCTGCATCTTTGGGAATCGTGTATTCCCACGAGCCAATTGAGCTTTGGCGGTCGTAAACGGCATTTACCATATTGAGCTTTCCGATTTCACCAGCCGCTAATAATTCTTTGGCTTTGGCATAGCCAAGGCTACTCACGCGCTGGCTACCTACCTGCAATACTTTTCCTGATTTTTTGCTAGCCTCAATCACAGGATGACCTTCACTGATTTTGTAGACCATCGGTTTTTCACAATAGACGTGCTTACCTTTGGCGAGGGCATCGAGGGTAATACGCGCATGCCAACAGTCTGTTGTGCAAATCAAGACGGCATCAATATCGGGTCTATCTAAAAGCTCTTTGTAGTTTCTGGTAGTAAAAAGATCTTTGCCAAATTGCTCTTTGGCATTCTCGATTCTACCTGTATATAAGTCACATATACCAGCTAATTCAACACCAGGCACTTTGAGTGCAGTGCTCAAATCAAAATGCCCTTGTACGCCGTAGCCAATTACACCTATACGGATTTTATCATTGGCAGTGATTTTTTTATTGTACTGCAAAATACGTTCTTCGGCCTTGCCTTGATTAGCCAGTGAAGCAAATGGCGAAGTAGCAGAAATGAGGGTTGTTGCACCAATTTGTTGCAGAAATCTTCTTCTTGAAGCAGCATCGTTATTATTTTTCATAGAATAGGAATATGTTGGGGGTTATTTTGTTATTGCGATAATGAGAAATTTGTTCTTGACACTAAGCATGTTGTTTATGCCTTATTGGATATAACTCAAATAAGGCATAAACAACTCTTCAGAATATAGTATCGGTTAATGATAAGATAAAAATAGCGGATTTATGCGGCTTTGTGGAAGGGTCTGTCTGGTCATGAGGATTCACAACCAATTAAGTTCATGATTATCGTTGCCGACTGAAGCAAAGCCTATATTGAGTCGATTATCCTGATGGTTCGTATTGCCAATATAGAAATCAACGCTACTTATTTGAAAGAAGAATCATCTATGTCTGTCAAGTTGGAAACGGGCGTTATTTCAATTTTCCCGATGTTTCAAAAAGAGCATCCTACCACTTTCCGACTTTTGGAAATATATGCCAGTAAAGAAGCGTATCAAAGTCATTTGAAAACACCTCATTTTTTACATTACAAAAAGGCAAATTGCACATGGTAAAATCTCTTAAATTGGTAGAAATGAGCACGCTTGACCCTAAAAGTATGCCTTTGATTTTTTCGAAAATGAAATAAAAAAAGGCACAAAGCGGATAATTTTTTTGTGCCTTTTCAAATCTATTTTTATTCCTAAAGTTCTCTTTTCTTCAAGGCTTTCACGGCATAATCGGCTGCTCGAGCTGTTAAAGCCATGTAAGTAATAGAAGGATTAACGCATGATGACGAAGTCATTGCAGCACCATCAGTCACGAAAACATTTTTTACAGCATGAACTTGGTTGAAAGCATTCAAAACAGACGTTTTGGCATCACGTCCCATGCGTGCTGTTCCCATTTCGTGGATTCCTAGCCCTAAATGCACCTCTGGACGGTTGTATCCTGAGATATTTTTAAAACCTGCGGCATCCATCATTTCCATAGCGGAGTTCATAATGTCTTTACGCATGGTTATTTCGTTTTCGCCAAAAGCAGCATCAAACACAATCATCGGAACACCCCATTTGTCTTTTCTGGTTGGGTCGAGATACATACGGTTTTCGGGATTAGGTAATACTTCGCCAAAACCACCAAAACCAATTGTCCATTGCCCTGGCTTGGTCAAACTTTGTTTAAAGTCACCACCAAAACCATCTGCATTTACACCTCTGCTCCAACCTTCACGGCTTGCTCCGCCCTGATAGCCAAAACCTCTCAGATAAGATTGCTTGTCATTGCCCCAGTTGCGGAAACGTGGAATATAAAGTGCATTAGGTCGCTGACCATACACATAATCGTCCAAGAAACCTTCCACCGTAGCGGTAGCGCCTACGCCCAAATGGTGATCCATGATATTGCGCCCCACTTGATCGCTATCATTTCCTAAACCGTTCTGAAAACGGTTCGATTTTGAATTGAGCATCAAAGCGGCGGTGTTCATGGCACCAGCGTTTAAGAAGATGATTTTGGCAAAATACTCTTCTACTTGATTTGTTTTTTGATTGATTACACGTACACCAGTAGCTCTTTGTTTTTGTTCATCATAAAGAATCTCAGCTACAATGGTATCGTGTAACATACTCAAACGCTTGGTCAGATTGGCGGCTGGAATGGCCCCTGAAAGCGAGCTGTAATAGGCGCCATAAGGACATCCACGCACACATTTGTTGCGATATTGACATGAAGCTCTGCCTAGTTTGGTATGCCATTCTTGTGGTTGAGAGAGATTGGCCACACGTCCAACTGTTACAGGACGATTAAATTTTTCAAGCATCATTTTCTTGAAATGCACTTCGGGTGCAAACAGTGGCATAGCTGGCAAAAAATGACCATCAGGCAATACATCAAGCCCTTCTTTTTGTCCGCTCACTCCTACAAATTTTTCTACATAAGTGTACCAAGGAGCCAAGTCGTCATAACGGATTGGCCAGTCAATACCGATGCCTTCTTTGGCATTAGCCTCAAAATCTTCTTTATTGAAACGATACGACTGGCGCCCCCAGTGCATCGATTTTCCGCCTGTATGGTACGCGCGAATCCAGTCGAAAGGGCGTTTTTCGATGTATGGATTGTCTTTATCATTCGTAAAAAACGGACCTGACTCGTCATTAGCCAAATTGCCAAAGCGCTTATTTGCCCAAAGTTCCTCAGCCGAATGCGCCGTAACTTTGCCTCTATGTTCTACCTCCCAAGGCTGTTTCATGGCGGTATCATAATCTTGCGGGTGTTTTATTTCACGACCACGCTCAATCATCAATACATTTAATCCTTTTTCAGTTAATTCCTTAGCAGCAAACCCACCCGTCATACCCGAGCCAACCACGATTGCATCAAAGGTGTTATTTTTAGTAGCTTTTATATTCAAATACATTATTTTCAGCGATTTAACAGTTAAAAATACTTTAGCAGAAGAGTAGAATTGAACTCAATATTGTTAACTAGCACCCTATTTTAGGTTATGACAATTCACAATTTATAACTCACAATTCTATTATTCTCTCCTAGTAAGCATATGATTTTTGATTGGGTTTCAGCTTGATATTCTCTACTTTCCCCGGTATTTGCACATATTCAAAAGAAGCTTTGATTCCTTCTTCAGAAGTAAAATACCCCAAAAGTGTTAGCTCTTTTATGAGTCGCCAAAATGGTAATCCTTTCGCTACTTTTTTAATATCCTCATGATCGTCGTTGTCTCCCATTTTGGTTTGTTTCATTTGACGTGCTTTCATTTATGCCTTAGTTTCTTGCTCCAAGTACTTGAGGATACCTTTACGCTCATTATCGTTGAGCTCCAAAAAATTTACTTGTTCCATCTTTACCAAACCTTCCATAAAACTCAGTTGCTCGGGTTGTAAATAGCAATCCTTCATCATCATTTCGATGAAGGCAGGAACACCCACATCCTTTGCACCGGGAGAAACGTCGTTGGGTGCTGTAGTTTTGGGAAGTATCAATTCAGCAATTTCAGCTACGATATTGCGCTGTATTTGAGTCAAGCTAAAATTAGCCCCGTTAGGATGAGATTTAATAGGTTTTTCCCAATGATTCATCGCCATGAGTGTAGGAGCCGAAAACGCACCGCCCAGCATCATGGCTACATTTTTTATAACATCTCTTCTATTCATTGTTCTGTTAAAAGGTTGGATAGATTAGTAATAATAATTGGTCTTTATAATCAATTCAGTCAGTTATTTGGCTCTGGTGAGCTAATCAAAATTAAGTTATTAAAAAAGGGAAAGTTATACAAATTCTACTTACAGTTAAATTTTTTAGATATACAGATATAAAAAAAGAGTAACGAAATATATAAATTTCGTTACTCTTAAGTTAGTGGGCAAAATAATATTTAAGGTTGAGCTTTAGGCTTTCAGATATCGGCTTTCAGCGGTGGGCTTTGGGAAAAAGCAAAGCATTTCTTTGTTTTTTAAAAACATGTTAAAACTCTGTGCCTAGTACCTGTTGCCTACTGCCTAGGCATATAACTTAAATCCTATTGTGCACGATTTCTTTAATGATTGTAAAGGGAAATGAATTCACCCGCTAATTGGAATCGTTGGTCAAAAACTAGGGATTACATTTCCGAAATCAGAAATCCCCAATCTGCAATAGTTGGAAATTCTTCGTATACTACTCCACCTTAGCACCTATCCTTGCGGGATTGAATTGATAAATGCCTCGAATGTTTCTTTCAGTTTTTGTACAGTACCCTTATCCACCTTTTTGGCTTTACAAGCCTTTAAAAGCTGCTTGTTAAGCTTTTCATATTGCAACTCCAAGTTTGACTTCTGTGGGCTTTCTTCGCCTTTGATTTGCTCCGTTGCGACAATTTGGTTGTATACCGCAATTACGTCGTCTACACTTGAAATTGGGCTAAGTACTTCGCTGGTTTTGCCAAGTTTTTGAATCTTTGATTTTTCAACCTTTGCTTTTCCATTCAACACTTCCTTGCGAAATACGGGGTCGAGTCGTTCTAAACCTTTGGCAAATTCAGCATCTCTGCGAATTGTTTTTTCATCTACATTGAAGTACTCTCCTAGCTCTTGAGCAGTGGTTTTTTTAGGATTTTCTCCCAGATGGACATTTTGCCCATTAGGCAAATTTTCGTTTTGGACAATGCCTCCTTTGAGGTTATCTGCTAATTCTTTTTTCTCTGAATTATAGCGCAATCCTCTCAAATATGACGCTTGCTGTGGAGTAATATTACGACGACTCAACTGGAAGTCAATCATAAAATCTCGTACTTCTTTCAGCGACTCAAAATTGTCAATTTGAATGTTAAAAGAAATACCCAGCTCAGTACACAACTTATAGCGGTTGTGTCCGTCAATCAGTACATATATTTCGTCATCTGACGAATCTGTTTGTCCTACCACGTGTTTGGTGGTACGCCAAATTTTTAGAGGGTCCTTGCAACCATGTTTTATCAAATTGTCTTTCAGGGCTAAATATTCTACCTCTAACAAAGGAGGAATCAGGTCACGTAGCTCATCGAGGACAACAATATTTTTCTTGATAGTTTCGGTCGTACTAAAACTATTGATGGTATTCGGTTTTAGCGTTTGAAGAAGCGCCTGACTATTTTCAGCCATTTTTTCTGCTAAAGATTTCTTTGCCATAGGTTAAGAGAATTTATGCGTTGCGACTGTACAATGATTGTAAAAACTCGTCCGCGAGACTTTGATAGGAGGTTGCGGCCTCCGAACTTTTGTTAAAAGCACTAATGGTAAGATGCTCGACCATGGCTTTTTGAAAATCAATCAAATGCTTTATTTCCGAATCAAATACTCTCAGTCCCGAAAATTGCTGTCTCATGAGTTCTTTGTACTCGCGGTGAATGCTGTTATTTTTTACCATCGTAAATACAATGCCGTCTAATTCTAGCGAAGGGTTTAACAATGCTCTCACTTCTGAGATTCTTTCCAACAATACCACAAGTCCTTTGTAGGCAAGCTGCTCGGGTAGGGTCGTAATCAAACAGCTATTCGAGGCTTGCATAGCCGTAATGGTTAAAATATTGAGCGAAGGAGGACAATCTATCAAAATGAAGTCATAATCTTTCGAAACTTTATTGATTGCCACTCTCAAACGTAATTCGCCACCGATCTTGTTGGAGAGTTCTTTTTCGGCAGTACTCAGCTCAATATCGCTCGGCGAAATATCAAGATTTGGGATTACGTTTTGAATAGCTAGTGGCACTTCCAAATTGAGCAAGGAATGATATACCTGTGTTTCGCCCACATTTACGTTTAGAACCTCGCTTAGACTGCCTTGAGGGTCAATGTCTATTAAGAGTACTTTAAAGCCTTTATTCGCCAAAGCTTCGCCCAAATAAGCCGTAGTTGTGGTCTTTCCTACACCACCTTTGTGATTGATAATTGAAATTACACGTGCTTTTTCAAAAACCTCAGGATTAAAACCGTATTGTGTCACAACAGGATAAAGGTCAGCCAAGTGCTTTTCATTCAAATTACGCGAGCCATTAAGAACCGCAGAAAGGGTATTCTTGGGTAAAGAGGCTTCTCTCTCAAGGGTAGCAATCGATAAAGCTGAACGTCTTTTCAAAAACTTAAGTAATGTTTCTTGTGTAAGCATCGGTTTGAAGTTTTGTACGATGCTAAATTACTTGTCATGTTTAACTTTTCAAACATATTGAATATATTTGTTTGAAAAAATAAACATAAATATTATTTCTGCTATCTATTCATATGGCTACAGGTTATTCTAGGAACATTATTCTGCATTTTCAAGCCAAATGACTAACTTCTCATTAGGTCTTATCTTTTCGGAGCCGTTTTTTGATGAAAACCATTAAGGGGGGGCCGCGCAACTGGGGGATAAAGGAAAGTTTCTTTTCTAGTATATTTTTTTTGTTTTTTATTGTTTTTGAAAAATTAAAATAGAAACAACAAACACTATTGTTGTTGTTTTTTAAAATAAACAACAATATTTAAATACTTTCAGGCTCCATAACTATTTGAAAATCATTTTGTTAAATAGGTCATCTATCACAAATAATTCGGCAACTATCACAAATAATTCGGAAAAGTTATCCACATCTATCACAAATAATTCGGAAACCTATCACAAATAATTCGGAACTATCACAAATAATTCGGAGCATAAAATCACTTTATCTATCGCAAATAATTCGGAAAATAGGATAATTAACTATCACAAATAATTCGGAACTATCGCAAATAATTCGGAATAAAAAAATTGGCTAATACTAGATTTTTATTGCACTTATTGAAGGTCTTTTTGAGCATAGTTTTAGCATAACTATCACAAATAATTCGGAAAACTGTTTTGTGCTAATAATTATTTTGAGAACGTCGTTTTTGGGTGTTTTGGAGGCCTTTTGTAGGCATGAAATTTTTACAACTATCACAAAAAGTTCGGAGTTTTTGATTGAAAGTAATTTTTGACTTAAAAAATAAACAGTATCTATCAGTTGTAAAATTAGATATGATAGATATATTTGTACTGCTGTATATTTCTAGGATATTAGATATGCCACCTAAAAAGAAAGAATTACCCATCATCGATTCAGATATTAAGCTCATTCGAAAAGCTAATGAGCTTGTAGAAGCTAGATATAAGTTTGATATCTGGGAGACAAGAGTATTTGCATTTATGCTTACTCTGATTAAGCACGAGGATACAGACTTTAGAGAATATCAAATCAATGCAGGAGATATTGTTCGAGAATTTGGGTTGCATGATTCTGGGCAAGTATATGATAGCATCAAATCGGCAGGTGAAAAGCTGTTAGACAAAAAAGTGGGTATTATCCGAACTTTGGATGATGGTCGCAAAGAACAATTTACTACACACCTAGTAGCTTCTACAGCTACCCCTGAAGAACGCGGGCGAGGAGATTACATCAAGCTGAGTTTTCACCCAGCTCTTAGACCCTTTTTATTGGAGTTGAAGGAACGATATTTGGTATATGATATCAGAAATATTCTGAGCTTGTCGAGTATTTACTCGGTTCGGTTGTTTGAGTTATTGAAGCAGTATCAAAAAATTGGGAAACGAAAGTTTAGGGTAGATGAACTCAAAACGCTTCTTTCGATCGAGCCCAATGAATACCAACTTTATGGTCACTTCAAAGGTTTGATTAAACGAGCAGAAAAAGACTTATTGAAGCATACAGACATTTATTTTACTTTTGAGGAAGATATCCTGAAAAAGAAAGTAGTGGCCATTACCTTCAATATTTTTGATAATCCAAATAACCAGCGAGAAAAAGTAGGCGAAAAAGTAAAGTCCAAAGAAGTAAAGGCGCTAGATGCCAGTACCGAAGAGCTTGAACGCATTTATGCAACGGTGAGTAATTATGTTACTAAAGCCAAAGTCAAAAAATGGCTGAAAGATTTACCGATTGAGCAAATCGAGAAGGGGATTGCGTATACCATCAATTACATAAAGGCTGGTAATACCGTTAATAACATCGGAGGAATGCTCAATACGATGGTGAGCACTCCTAATCTTTACGATAAGTACGAGGTAACAAAAACGAAGGTTAAAAAGGAAGCTAAGAAAGTTCAAGTAAATACGGCCTTGATTGAAGAGAAAAAAGCCGAGCTTCAACATATTTGGCAAGAATATAAAATTAAGGAGGCCGAATTAGTGCAAAAATTATTAAGTCAAAATCCGACCTTACGAGATGATTTGGTGCAGCGAATTCAGGCAAATAATTTTTATGACCCTCAAAAAAGCCTAGATGAAAACTTACAAAGAGACATCATTCAAGGTTTAAAAGTTTCTATTCTTTCCACAATGTCCAAAGAATATAATACTTTGACCCAATATTTCAATACTAAGGTAAAAAAGACGAGAGAAGAACTCCTTGCCTTAGGATACAAAGAATAAATATTAGCAGTATAGGCAAAGCTCAACAAGCTCTGCCTATGACTTTTTCAGGATAAAATCCCTTATTTGTCTGGGCTATATGATTCGTCTGTTGATGTTTGACTATGATTCTCAGAAAACTATAAAAACTGCTTATTTGAGATATCGGCTGTTGGGTTTCGGAAGTGAAAGCTTTTATTTTTTGTGACAAACAGAGGTATTTTACATTATTTCCGACATCAGAAATCCCCAATCTGAAATCGTTAGAATTCCTCTTTGAGGGTTTTGCTGAATCTATCCTTGATAAATCGGTAAGGAAAATTGGAAGATAGCTCCTTGTCCAAACTCTGACTTTACTTGAATTTGCCCTTGCTGTGCTTCGATAAATTGTTTGGCAATCGCCAAGCCCAAACCTGTACCTTTGGGACTATTAGGCGCTTGGAAGTATTTATCAAAAATCCGATCAAGGTATTTGGCATCTATTCCTTTCCCAAAATCCTGTACACCAAAAACCACCTGATTTTGTTCCTGAACAACAGAAATCAAAATTTTACTTTGTACTTCGCTGTAACGAATGGCATTAGTCAAGAGGTTGACTAAAACCCAAGCAGTCTTTTCTGCATCTGCCCATACTTGTGGTAGAGCAGGAGCAAGGTCGATTTGGAATTCAATAGATTTTTGTTGTGCCTGAAAACCAACGGCCATACTAGCATAATCAATAATCTGTATCGGCGAAACGGCCTCGAAAGCTAAATTGATTTTACCACTTTCGACCTGTGTTAAATCCAATAACTCGCCAGTGATACCCAATAAGCGTTGACTTTCGTCTTTGATATTCTGTAATAGTCCTTGTTGCTCTGGATTCAGCTCTCCGATTTTGGGGTTTTCGAGCAAAGACAAACTCATTTTGATAGAGGAAATAGGGGTTTTGAGTTCGTGAGAAATCGTAGCGATAAAGTTAGTCTTGGCAGCATCTAGCTCATGATATTTGGTAATATTTTGGAGAATAATCACTTTTCCTAAGAGTTTTTCTTCATTTTCAACTAAAATCCATTCTTTCGAGAAATAGGATTCTTTTCCACCAGTATATATTTTAATTTCTTGATTATCAGTAGAATGATTTAATAGACTTCTCATCAAATCGCTTTGAAGTGCTACATCTAAGGCTGATTTTCCCACCAATTCCTCTTGGTTGATATGTAGTAAATCCAAAGCAACGGAGTTGACAAATAGAATATGCTGATGGTCGTCTAGCCCAATTACCGCATCATTCAGTTTATTGATAATAGCCTCGATTCTTTTCTTCTCGGAAAGAATTTGAGCCAAACTCGAATGCTCATATTCATCAAGTTTTTGTGCCATTAAGTTAAATGCAGTAGCCAATTCGCCAAACTCATCATTCGAGCTAAAATGCAATCTTTGTTCATAGTTTTTAGCAGTAATGGCTCTAATCCCTTCGGTGAGTTGTTTAATAGGACTGGCCAGATAGGC
Organism: Flectobacillus roseus; assembly: GCF_030056595.1. NCBI lineage: Bacteria > Pseudomonadati > Bacteroidota > Cytophagia > Cytophagales > Flectobacillaceae > Flectobacillus > Flectobacillus roseus. Next base: position 62,073 of record NZ_JASHIF010000021.1, on the reverse strand, counting down.
AGGAAAATTTATGACGAAAGTAAATGAAATCAAAAGGCAAGTGATGGTAATGATTTTCAAGTAGTTAAGTGCCTCTTGAGAAATCATTTGTGCTGCTTCATTTTTTCTAAAAATAGCATTTTGGTTAATGGTTGCTATCTCAAAAAGATGGGCTTTTATACTTGGTAGAAATTGCGTATTATTCTGAGTTTTATATAAATTCCAAACTTTTCTTAATTCGATGGTTTCTTCTTTTTCGCCTTTTTCGGTCAGGTTTTTTTCCTGTTGTTGAAGATTTTTTTCGAAAGTGATCATCGCCAAACTATCTGTTTGTGTATTTAGATCAAGACTTTCTTGCATTTTTTGGACATAACTAATTGATTCATAGTTATCTGTAAGGATATTGGCAGATTCTTCTTTGAGCTGATTGAGATAATACATGCCCATGCCACCAAGCAAGACGATTACCCCGAATAAAAACAAAAGCCCTAGCTGTAATTTGGTTTTGATAGTCATGACAGTAATATTAAATCAATCGGACTCGAAGATAATTTTTTTAGTAATTGGGTAAAGAAGTAGGCAGATTTTATACCTCTAAAACCTTCAATAATTGGTTTGCCCAAGCATATCGTTGAGATTTGTTGCTGCTCTGCAAAACTCATTATCGTATATCCAACATCGTTATGTTTTATTTTGACCACTTCCGCTCCCAATTCCGTGGCCAGTTTGAGATTGTTAATCAAGTGTCTTTGTACGGATAAATCGATTTTATCGCCTGCCTCACTTTCGGCTTGTACATACAAAACAAACCATTTGGCATCATAATAAGAAGCTAGTCGGGCAGTTTTTCGAATAATCATTTTGGCACGGGGGGCATTGGAACTTACGCAAGCCAAAAACCGCTGAGGACTCAGTTTTACGGCGCTTACTTCATGAATCACCTTTCGTTCTACCTGATGTGCTACTTCTTTGAGTGCCAGTTCTCGCAATTGAAGAATATGAGCAGACTGAAAGAAATTTTTGAGTGCTGTTTCAATTTTGGCAGGCTCATATATTTTCCCTTCTTTCAATCTGTCAATCAGTTCGTCGGCAGTAAGGTCAATATTTACTACTTCGTTGGCTTGTTGCAAAATCGCATCAGGAATTCTTTCGGTGACTTCAACCTCGGTTATTTGTTTAATTTCTTGGTTTAAACTTTCGATATGCTGAATATTTACTGCCGAAATCACATTGATTCCAGCGTCTAGTAATTGCACCACATCTTGCCAGCGCTTTTCGTTTTTCGAACCTTCTATATTGCTATGAGCGAGTTCGTCGACAATCACAACTTCTGGATGAATACGCAAAACGCCTTCCAAATCCATTTCTTCCAACAATTTGCCCTTGTAAAATAGCTGTCGCCTCGGAATGATTGGCAAACCATCGAGCAAGGCATGTGTTTCTACACGAAGGTGCGTTTCGACAAAAGCAATTTTGACATCTACCCCATTTTTCAAAAGACTATGCGCCTCTTGAAGCATGCGGTAAGTTTTGCCTACGCCTGCACACATTCCTATGTAAATTTTGAGTTTTCCTCTTTTCGACGCCCTAATCAGTTCCAAGAAATAGGCGGCAGTATTTGAGTCGGACATAAAGGTTGTATTTATAGGGAACAGTATTAAAGGCACAAAGGCACAAAGTGAAGAAAATCTATTAGACACTTTGCCACTTTGTGCCTGTTCCCTTTGTCCCTGATAAAATTAAAACTGCACCGCAATTGAGCTGGTAATAGCTAAATTGTCATTTTTAGGTTGGGATTTTTCGGTGAAAATGGCTGAATTAGCATGATAATTTTTTGCCTCTATTCTGAAAACAGCATTTTCGGCTACTTGATAATCCCAGTTGAGCGAATAACCTGTTACTTGAAAGCCTTCAGGCGTATTCGTTGCAATAATGACCCCATTTTTGTCTTGATAATATTCGTATCGAGCTGCTAGACGCATTTTTGGAGCTAATTGATAACGGACAATCGCCACAGGGGAATACCAATTATTGTAACCATCTGTATTGGCTTTTTGCTGAGAACCGTAATCAAAACCTGCGATGAATCCCCATTTTTCATGTTGATAAATAGCATACAGGTTTGAGAAATAACGTTTTTGACTGATATTATTTATTCCTTCATTACCATAATAGGTGCTCCAATTAAGTGTTAAATTTTCGTTGGGCTTATGAGTAATTTGTGTTCCCAAGCTAACAGTTTGATTTCCATCAAGTCGTTTGATTCGTTGCCAACCATTGAGTGCCAATACGCTGGCTGTCCATTGTTGATTGGGACTGGTATAGCTCAGTTTAGCGCCAGATTCGTAATAAGGTGAGTTTTCGGCTAAAATGCTTCTGGTCAGTGTCCAACAGTCTTTTGAAACAGCGCTTTCGAAACCAATATGCGACGGAAGAATCCCTGCATCGAGCCAAATGTCGTGTTGTTGACTCAATTTTATTCCAACATTTGCTTCAAAAATATGCTGTAACAAAGGACTTTCGGCAGCCATATTATATTGGGCATAAGTACCTGCCATGATGGCTAAATTGGCACGTGTACGGGTGGATGAATAGGCTCCTTTGATGTACGCTAGGTTGATATTGAATTCATTATGACGATTATGATTGTACAAAAAACTAGGACGTAGATGATCGTCGGGTTGGTTGAAATCATAGGCATAATAAGCATCCACATATCCAGACCAAGTGATAGTAGAGTTGTTTGTTTGAGCCAATCCTTTACTCAAAAACATTAGCACTGAGGCACAAATCAATAATAATTTTTTCATGGTTTTGTTTCAAATTGCCTGAGCCATTGAGGCTCAGGCATAGTTGTTTTAAAAGGAACTTACACTAGTTCAAGACTTAGTCTTGGACTTATTTATTGAAACAGTTTTCAAACTGTTACGGACTTGAAATTTCTTATACACAATTTACAACTCACAATTCTACATCAACACTTACAATCTATCCAAAGCCAAATTAAGCTCAAGGACATTCACAAAAGGAGTACCCGCAGGAGATTTTTCGAGGCTATTCATCACTACTTTTTGAATAATTTCGGTAGAATGATTTCTGGCTTTCGCTACTCTAGCAATTTGAACTAAAGCACTTTGTAAAGAAATATGTGGATCAAGTCCGCTGCCTGATGCCGTTAATAATTCGGCTGGAATTTCGTTGGCTTTAACACTTGGATTATGCACTAAAAAAGTATCTCGTCGAGCTTGAACGGTTTGAATATAGTCAGGGTTTGAAGGCCCTTTGTTTGAACCACCCGACACACCCGCATCATAGTTTACTGCTGAAGGACGCCCCCAAAAGTATTTTGCTTGGGTGTAAGATTGTCCTATTTGTCTAACACCAACGATTTTGTCGCGTACTTTAACAAAATCTACATCGCCTTTATTGGGTGTAAATTGAGCGATTCCCAAAACTGCCAAGGGATATATAACTACCAACAAAATAAAGCAAGCAAGGCTTAATTTGATGGCTGTGAAAAGTTGATTTTTCATGGTAATAATTTTTTAGCTGAGTAGACAAAAAGATGAAATCTGCAAAATTTTACCTACTCAATTGTGTAATGTGATATTCAAACTTCAGTTGAAGAGCTGAAATTGAAGTTTAGAGTTTGTTAAACAGCTAAGGGAGAATGAAGAATTATGGATTAAAAAATCACATTCACAACTCACAATTCTTCATTCATATTTAAAACCAAACTGATACCAGCATGTCGAGTAATTTGATACCGATAAAAGGTACAATTACGCCTCCAAAGCCATAGACTAATAAGTTACGTTGTAGCAAAGCCGAAGCACCAATTGGTCGATATTTGACGCCACGCAAGGCCAATGGAATCAAAATTGGAATAATGAGGGCGTTGAAAATTACTGCTGACAAAATAGCACTTTCGGGCGAATGCAAACGCATGATATTCAAAGATTGCAAAGCTGGAATACTTGCTACAAACAAAGCAGGTACAATCGCAAAATATTTGGCTACGTCATTGGCAATCGAGAAAGTCGTAAGCGTACCGCGCGTCATCAACAATTGTTTACCAATTTCTACAATTTCGATTAATTTGGTTGGGTCATTGTCCAAATCCACCATATTACTTGCCTCTTTGGCTGCGGCAGTACCCGAGTTCATCGCTACACCTACATCGGCTTGGGCTAGGGCAGGGGCATCGTTGGTACCATCACCCATCATGGCTACAAGTTTACCGCTAGCTTGTTCGGCTTTGATATAGTTCATTTTATCCTCGGGTTTTGCTTCTGCGATAAAATCGTCTACGCCTGCTTTTTGAGCAATATATTTGGCCGTCAATGGGTTATCTCCTGTTACCATAACAGTTTTTACACCCATTTTTCTCAAACGTTCAAAACGTTCTTGGATACCTGTTTTGATAATATCTTGTAATTCGATAATACCTAAAACTTGCTGATTTTGAGCCACTACCAAAGGTGTACCGCCATTACTGGCAATACTTTTGGTTCTTTCCACTACCTCTTCAGGAAAAGAATTTCCAGCTTTTTCAACCCAATTTTTGATAGAATCCATAGCACCTTTTCTGATACTTATATTGCCTAAATCCACACCAGAAGCACGAGTTTCGGCGGTAAAAGGAATGGCTTTGGCTTCCATCGGCAATTTAGGAATTGTATAGCCAATTTGACTAGCCAATTCTATAACCGATTTCCCTTCTGGGGTTTCATCTACCAATGAGCTCAAAACGACCGCCTCAACAAAGTCTTCCGTTTTTTGATTAGGAGCAGGGTAAAAATGCGTGGCTTTACGGTTACCAATAGTAATAGTACCTGTTTTGTCCAATAATAAAACATCTATATCTCCCGCAGTTTCAACAGCTTTACCCGACTTGGTAATCACATTGGCACGCAATGCTCTGTCCATCCCTGCTATACCTATGGCTGATAAAAGTCCTCCAATGGTAGTCGGAATCAAACATACAAAAAGAGAGATATAAGCCGCAATCGTGATAGGCGTATTGGCATAGTCAGCAAATGGCTTTAGACTCACACATACGATGATAAAAATTAAGGTAAAACCAGCCAACAAGATAGTCAAGGCGATTTCGTTGGGTGATTTCTGACGAGAGGCACCTTCTACCAAAGCAATCATTTTATCCAAAAAACTCTCGCCAGGTTGTGTTGTTACTCGTACTTTGATTTTATCAGAAAGTACTTTTGTACCACCTGTTACCGAAGATTTATCGCCACCTGCCTCACGAATTACTGGCGCAGATTCACCCGTAATGGCTGATTCGTCTATGGTTGCCAAGCCTTCAATAATCTCCCCATCGCTTGGAATTATGTCGCCTGCTTCGCAAATGAATACATCTCCTTTAGTCAAACTCGATGAACTTACCGATTGTATTTGGTCGTTTTTGAGCAATTTGGCTGGCGTTTCCTCACGAGTTTTACGTAAAGATTCTGCTTGTGCTTTGCCACGTGCTTCGGCGATAGCCTCAGCAAAATTGGCAAATAATAAGGTCAGAAAAAGCACAAAAAATACAATAGCATTATAGACAAACGAACCTTGGTCGGGCTGAGAAATACTATAAATACTTACCAAAAACATCACCACCGTACCGATTTCAACCGTAAACATGACGGGGTTGTGGTACATTTGTTTGGGACTGAGTTTTGAAAATGCTGCTGATAAAGCTTCTTTTACCATTTTTTGGGTAAAAAGCGCATTGGATGTCGTTTTCATATTATTGATTGAGTGTTGGGATAAAAATTTATCTGAACTCAAGTTTTATTTCAAAGAAAAATGTTCTGCTAATGGACCGAGCGTTAAGGCTGGGAAGAAGGCAAGGGCTACAAGGATTAAAATTACGGCAAACATCAGGATACCAAAGGTCAGTGTATCAAGCTGTAAAGTTCCTGCACCAGAGGGAATATGCTTTTTCTTCGCCAAAATTCCTGCAATAGCCACTGGACCAATAATAGGGATATATCTACTCAAAATCAGGACAATACCTGTTGAGATATTCCAGAATGGCGTATTGTCACCTAATCCTTCAAAACCTGAGCCGTTGTTCGCCGCAGATGAGGTGTATTCATAAAGCATTTCTGAGAAGCCATGGAATCCGGGGTTATTGAGCCAACCAATATCGGGTTTTTGATGTGCCACATAGGAGGCTATGGCTGTTCCTAACAAAATCAAGAAAGGGTGCAAAAGTGCGATGAGCGTGGCAATTTTCATTTCTCGTGCTTCAATCTTTTTCCCAAACAATTCAGGGGTACGACCTACCATCAAACCTGCAATGAATACGGCAATGATGATGAATACATAAAAGTTAAGAAAACCTACACCTACGCCTCCATAAAGTGCATTGATCATCATGCCAAGTAGCGCACTCATGCCCGTCAATGGCATCAAACTATCGTGCATCGCATTGACCGAACCGTTAGAGGTAACCGTTGTAATAATAGCCCAGTAAGTAGAAAGAGTTGTTCCAAAACGAGTTTCTTTTCCTTCCATATTTCCCAAATTTTGAGCAACTCCCAAGTGGTCAACAGCTGGATTACCTTGCCATTCGAAATATAAGGCAGGAGCTATAAGCGCCAAGAAACCTACGGTCATTACCCCAAAAATTACCCAAGCTAATTTTTTACGATTGAGATAAAATCCTAAGGCAAAGACCATTGCAATAGGAATCAAGATAATACTGATACTTTCAACGGCATTACTCCAATAGGTTGGATTTTCGAGCGGGTGACTTGAGTTTGCACCAAAGAACCCACCACCATTAGTCCCTAATTGCTTGATAGCGACCATTGCCGCTGCTGGTCCACGAGCCACTTGTACGGTATTGCCCTCCAATGTATGGATACTGGCTTTGCCCTCAATATTCATCGGAACACCTTCGAAAAGAAGCAAACTTGCTACGATCAAAGCTAACGGTAACAAAATACGTGTGTTCGATTGAATGAAATAGGTGTAGAAGTTACCTAGTTTTTGGCTTGTTTGCTCACGCATTGCTTTGAACACCACAGCACAAGCAGCCATACCAGTTGCGGCTGTCACAAATTGTAAAAACATCAAGCAGGTGATTTGTCCTAGATATGACATTCCTGTTTCGCCTGAATAATGTTGTAAGTTACAGTTTACCAAAAACGATACTGCTGTATTAAATGCCAAATCGGGCGACATAGAAGGATTATGATCGGGATTCCACGGAAGCCATCCTTGGTTCATCAAAATAAACATAGCAAACAAAAACCAAATGAGGTTGATGCTCAAAAGTGCTTTCAAACTTTCTTGCCATGTCATTTCGAGCTTGGGATTGATTCCGCCAATTTTATAAAAAAGTCTTTCCATGCCTCCGAATATCTTGTCACTCCAATGCGGAGCACCTGTATAAATGGCAGAAATGTATTTTCCTAAAGGCCATGCCAGTAAAATTGTCAGTACAAAGGTGGCAATGATGCCTAATAAATCAGTTTCCATGTTGGGTAATAGGGATTTTCAAAATTGAGCGTTTTCCTACAATTGCGATAGTTGATTGTTAGGCTAAAATTTTTCAGGTTTTAATAAAACATAAAACAAATAGCCAAAAACGGCGATGGATAAAACCAGCAATAGCGTCATCATGATGAATAGGGTTTTGTGTATTAAATTTTTTCAAAAAAATCTATCGTCCAATCGAATAGATAGAAGGCCAAAAGACCTAAAAGCACGAGAATGATGGTAAGTAGCATTTTTTTAGGGTTTTTAATTGTTCTTTGCTACTAGGTGTGCCAAAGTCTATTCCAATTCTGCAATTTTTATAATAAATTGCTTGTAATAAACTGATTTACAGTTGTTTATTTTTATGATTTTTGTTTTGTGGACTTTTTGGATAAATAAAAACCCTTCCAAAATGAAAGGGTTTTTTCCAAAATGGAAATGATGATGAATCCAGAAGAGGGTATGTATCATGCTGCATTAGCGGTGTATGATGGACTGACAAGCCCAACCATTTCTAAAATCAGCAATTCCAAATATGCATGAGTGTGCTCTGTTTTTGGGTAAAAAAGTATGCTTGAAGTCAATAGAAGTACTTCGAACCTATGATTTCCTCGATCAGCAGATTATTTTCCTAGCATTACCCGATATAATATATCCAAAATCAACTAAAAGATGATGTGAAAAGAATGAATAGATTCCCAGAAAAGGAGTTGCCTGCTATGGATGATTCAGGACAATACAGTATTACGATTCCCAGATGAAATGTAATTTTATCTAATAAAATATTTGGGTATTACGATATTGTTTTGACCTTTAGAAGTAATAAGGTTCATCAATATCAAACTATTTCTGTCATTTCATGAACAACAAACTATTGACATACTTGTTGACTAACAAGCTTTTAGTAATCTTATTCTTGGCTTTGTGTTGTATCACTTCTGCTTGTTTTCTGAGAAATGGAAGCAGTGCATCGGCTGATGCCATCGCAGGGGAGATAGATTATAATTACCATATTCGCCCCATTCTTTCCGATCGCTGTTTTCAATGCCATGGACCCGATGCCAACAAAAGAGAGGCTGATTTACGTTTAGATACCGAAGAAGCCGCCTACGCTGGTCTGAAAGATAACCCCAAATTTCATGCTATCGTGCCAGGAAAGCCCCATGAGTCGGCGGTATGGTTGCGTATTGTCACAAAAGATACTGCTGATATCATGCCTCCATTAAACTCAAATCTTAAATTGACAGAGCAAGAAATTACCTTAATTGAGAAATGGATTAAGCAAGGAGCCAAGTATAAACCTCATTGGGCATTTACAGTACCTCAAAAACCTCAGTTTCCCAAAGTCAATGATACGAATTGGCCTCAAAGCCCGATTGATTATTTTACTTTGGCAAAAATGGAAGAAAATGGGCTAAAACCTAACGAAGAAGCCGATAAAGAAAGGCTCTTAAAAAGGTTATGCCTAGACATTACAGGACTTCCTCCTTCGCTCGAACTACAAGACCGTTTCTTGAAGGATACTTCGCCTAATGCCTATGAAAAACTTGTGAATGAATTACTTACGTCGCCACATTATGGTGAAAAAATGGCGATTTCATGGCTAGACGTTGCTCGCTATGCCGACTCGCATGGCTATCAGGACGATGGTTTAAGAACTATGTGGCCTTGGCGTGATTGGGTTATTCATGCTTTTAACAAAAATTATAGCTACAGCAAGTTTTTAACATGGCAATTAGCTGGTGATGTTATTGTCAAAAATCAAAAAGGCAATCTACAAAATCCACGCATGAAGGAGGCTGTATTGGCCACAGGGTTCAACCGTAATCATAAAATTACGCAAGAAGGTGGTGTTATTGATGAGGAATACCGTGTCGAATATGTGACTGATCGTACCAATACTTTTGGAAAAACCTTTTTAGCATTAACTTATGAATGCGCCAAATGTCATGACCATAAGTATGACCCAATCAAACAAAAAGACTATTACAGTGCGTTTGCCTTTTTCAACCAAGTGCCAGAAAAAGGTTTATTTGGTACCATTGATGCCTCTTTTGCTGACCCCCCAAACCTTAAATTGACGAGTAAGGATGTAAAACGTATTTTGAATTTTATCAATAAAAGAGATACCGCCGATGTTTCGGTAATGGTCATGCAAGATGCGGATACCCTGCGAAAAACGCATGTATTGAATCGTGGAAATTATGACCAGCCTTCTGAGCTTGTTGAGGCACAAATGCCCAAATTTTTACTTTCTTTTGACCCTAAAAAATATCCTAAAAACCGTCTTGGCTTAGCGCAGTGGCTTACAGATGAGAAAAATCCCCTTACCGCAAGAGTCTTTGTCAATCGAATATGGCAGGAGTTTTTTGGCCGTGGGATAGTCAAAACTGTAGGGGATTTTGGTATGCAAGGCGAGTTGCCGTCTCACCCTCAGTTACTCGACTGGCTTGCTGTAGATTTTCGTACTAACCAATGGAATATCAAGCGCTTGGTAAAGCAAATCGTGATGTCGGCAACTTACAAGCAATCCGCTGTTATCACCAAAGAACATTTGGCCAAAGATCCTGAAAATATTTTGCTGGCTCGTGCGCCTCGTATGCGTCTCTCAGCCGAGTTGGTTCGTGATTTTGTGCTCACAACAAGTGGTTTGCTGAGTCCAATGATTGGAGGTCCAAGTGTAAAACCTTATCAGCCTAAAGGACTATGGGAAGTAGCCACATCGGGACGAGGAAGTCTCAAAAGTTATATACAAGACCATGGCGATAGTCTTTACCGAAGAGGAATGTATGTATTTATCAAACGTACTGTTCCACCGCCTTCTATGTTGATTTTTGATGCTTCAAATCGAGACCAATGCGAAGTAAAACGCTCCAGAACCAACACGCCACTACAAGCATTAGTGATGCTAAATGACCCTGTCATTTTGGAATCGGCTAGAGTATTAGCAGAAAAAATAGCTCTTGAAAACAATACTGATGATGATAAAATCAAAAAGGCATTTCGTACTGTCCTCTGTCGAAATGGAAAGGAGAAAGAATTAGCGGTATTTGAAAAATATTTTACCAGTGAAAAAGAAGTTTTTAGTCAAAATCCTCAAAAAGCACTGAAACTCTTGAAAGTAGGAGAGAAGCCTTCTTTGCTGGCATCGGCAAAAACAAAAGACAAGACCAATTTACGTCCTACGGCCGCTGCTTTGATGCAGTCGGTGCTTATGATGTATAACCTAGAAGAAGCAATTATGAAATAAGCTTTCGGCATTCGGCTATGGGCACTTGGCAGAAATGTTTCTTCGATTTTCTGGAAACGTTTAGCTGTCAATTTTTTTGCCTTGGACTCCTTTGTTAAATATCCTTTTGTACTAGTAGAAAATCGTGCAAAATAAGATTTAAGTTATGTGTTTAGGCACTAGACAACAGGCACAAGGCAAAGAGTGTTAATGTGTTTTTTAGTAATTACAGATATGTTTTGCCGAAAGCCCATTGCTGAAAGTCGTAAGCTCAAAAATTCAATTTTATTTTGTCCACTAACTTAATCAACAGAATATAGCACCCAATCATAGAAGATGAATAAGAATGAATTTATAGAAAATCGTCTAAATATCAACCGCAGACACTTCATGGGAAAAATAGCTGCGGGTATTGGTGGACTTGCGCTAGGCTCGCTGTTAGTACCAGATTTGTTTAGAGGTTCGGCTGATGACGCCGAAAGTTTACCTCTAGGAATTGCACATTTTGCCCCAAAAGCAAAACGTGTGATTTACCTATTTCAAAATGGTGCTCCTTCACAATACGAAAGTTTTGAGTACAAGCCCTTACTCAACAAAATGGCGGGTCAAGAATTACCTGCTTCTATTCGTATGGGGCAACGTTTAACGGGAATGACGTCCAGTCAGGCTAAATTTCCCTTGGTGGGGTCTTACTTTAAATTTGCGCAATATGGTCAATCAGGTATGTGGATGAGTGAGTTGTTTCCTAATATCGCCAATATTGCAGATGACATTTGTATGATTAAAACCATGAATACTGAGGCTATTAATCACGACCCAGCTCTTACCTTTATGCAAACTGGCGCACAACAAGGCAATCGTCCGAGTATGGGTTCATGGGTGAGCTACGGCCTTGGGAGTGAAAATAAAAACTTACCAGCATTTTCGGTTCTATTATCAAGAGGAAAAGGAAACGGACAGGGGGTATATTCTAAGCTTTGGTCGAATGGATTTTTAGACTCAACCCATCAAGGTGTGGTATTTAGTAGCGGCGAGGACCCTATCTTGTATCTCAATAACCCTGCTAATTCGGATAGAGCTTCGCATCGTAAAATGTTAGATCATCTGGCAGAGCTCAACAATATGGCTTACGATGATTTTGGCGATCCTGAAATTAAAGCTAAAGTACAGCAATATGAAATGGCATATCGCATGCAAACGGCTGTTCCTGAACTAACTGACTTAAGTAAAGAGCCTGACTATATTGTCAAAATGTATGGCCCAGAATGTCTTGTTCCTGGTACATTTGCGGCGAATTGTCTTTTAGCTCGTAAACTTTCGGAAGCTGGCGTTCGTTTTGTTCAGCTCTACCATCAGGGTTGGGATCAACATGGTAATCTGGTTGGTGAAATGCCGATGCAAGCCATGGACACAGATCGTGCTTCAGCTGCCTTGATTACTGACCTCAAACAAAGAGGCTTACTTGACGAAACTCTTGTGATTTGGGGTGGCGAATTTGGCCGTACTAACTATGTTCAGGGTACAGCTTCAAAGGATAACTATGGTCGCGATCACCATCCAAGGGCCTATTGCACCTTTATGGCTGGCGGTGGCGTAAAGCCGGGCACTGTGTATGGTGAAACGGATGATTTTGGATATAATATTGTCAAAGATCCTGTGCATATCAACGACTTCCATGCGACTATTATGCATTTGATGGGTATCAATCACGAAAAGCTTACTTACAAGCATTTGGGTCGTCGCTATCGACTTACCGATTTAGCAGGTAAAGTATTGCCAGGATTGATGGCTTAGTATGAGTGCTGAATTAGATCTAAGTAGTCAGGCAATAGGCATTAGGCAAATAGTTTTAAAATGTTTTTTAATAACTACAGTGATGTTTTTTTCCAAAGCCTACCGCCGAAAGCTGTTACCTGAAAGCCCAATACACAACAAGGTTGTTGTGTATTCCAAAACCCATTTTCTTTCTAAATATTGACTCATTTACATGTCTCGTTTTCAGCATATACTTTCATATTTACTTTTTGCACTGCATATTTTATTGCTATTCTTGCTTCTTTTTCAAGAAAAAGTAAATATTCCTATCGGATTTCAAACCATAGGTCGAATGCACCCTATGGTTTTACATTTACCTATTGGACTACTATTAATCACAGGGTTATTTTGGTTTTGTAAGCAAGAGTTTGAAGGAGAAAATTTTCCTAAACTCTTTAGATTTGTGCTAGCTATTACGGCTATTACTGCAAATATTGCTGCCCTAATGGGTTTCTTTTTGTCAAAGGAAGAAGGTTATACCGCAAGTCTACTTACTTGGCATAAATACGGAGGTATCGTATTAAGTTTTTTGTGTTATGGACTTTGGATGATATACCAACCTACGGTCAAGACACGCGTTTTTACTTCGGTTTTGTGCCTAAGTTTAGTTGTATTGCTAGTCACAGGGCATTATGGCGCCAGTTTGACTCATGGCGAGGACTATCTATTTCCTGATAATAAAGAAGAAACTGAGCTTGTGTTTACCGAAGATACGCCCATTTTCGAAGCGGTCATTCAGCCTATTTTAAAAGAAAAATGCTATCAATGCCACAATGAACAAAAAACTAAAGGTGGCTTACTGATGACAACCCTAGCAGGATTAAAGCAAGGCGGGAAAAATGGCCCCATTTGGATGAGTGGTAACGCATTGCAAAGCCATTTGATTGAACGTGCTAATTTGCCTCTTGAGGATAAGAAACACATGCCTCCTAAGGGCAAAACTCAGCTTACGCCTGAAGAAATTGCGGTACTTAGCGCTTGGATTAATGATGGAACAGACACCAAAAAGACACTTAAACAATTGGCTGTTAATAGTCCCATAAAAGCGTATTGGGAGAAAAATAAGAAAAACCAGTCGTCCATGACGGAAGTTGCTTACGATTTTGAGCCAGCGAACGAACAAACGCTCCAGAAGCTCAATACGCCTTTTAGAGTGATTTTTCCATTGGCAAATGGTTCTCCAGCTTTACAAGCTGATTTCTTTGTGCGTCAAGCCTTCAAAAAGGAACAATTAAGCGAGCTAGCCGACATCAAAGAGCAATTAGTGGTGCTAAATGTATCCAATATGCCCATTACAAACGAGGATCTCAAAACCATAGGACAATTTGAACATTTAGAAAAACTCGTTTTAAATAATACCGACATTACTGGCGAAAATTTGTCAAGTCTACAAGGCTTAACCAATTTAAAATCTTTGTCTTTATCAGGTACAAAACAGAGTAAAAGTTCCCTAGCTCAATTGGCAAAGTTACCAGCTCTCAATCAAGTGTACGTTTGGAATACTTCGCTTACCGAATTGGAGGTGAATGAAATACAAAAGCAGTTTCCTGCTATTCACTTTGAAAAAGGGTATATTCCTACCGATACAGAAATGCTTAAGCTCACGCCTCCAATCCTTGAGAATGAAGATTTTGTGCTTAGTAAACCTACGCTCATTTCATTCAAACATCCCTTGAAAGGTGTTACGATCCGATATACTGTTAATGGGCAACAACCCGACTCATTGAATTCTCCTGTATACCAAAAGCCCTTTGAACTTAATACTTATACAATACTCAAAGCAAAGGCTGTCAAAGCGCATTGGTACGCCAGCGATGTGGTTGAGTACGTCTTTTTCAAAGGAAAATATCATCCTAAAAGTGTAGAATTAATTAATCAGCCAAATCCTCAATATATGGGTGAAGGAGGAAGTACCCTGATAAATTTGAAAAAGGGTGACGCCAACGACTTTAAAAATAAGGCTTGGTTAGGTTATCGTGAAAAACCTTTTGAAGCGCTTTTTACTTTTGACAAACCAACGCCCATCCAGTCGGTAATGCTTAGTATTGGACGAAATTTGGGAGGTTTTATATTTCCTCCTACTTCTATCGAAATATGGGCAGGCAACAGTAAAAGTAGTTTACAATTAGTACAAAAAATCAATCCCACTCAGCCTTTGAAAGACGGTCCTGTGCGTATTGAACCAATCGAGGTAACTTTAAAAGCGGGTAATTATTCTTTTATTAAAGTTATCGCTCGACCTGTAACCAAACTTCCTAGTTGGCATAATGGCAAAGGACAACCGGGATGGGTATTTATTGATGAAGTGTTTTTTAACTAATCTTTGAAAACCCTCTCAAAGTTATCCTAGTAATAGCATTGCCTACCATGACAAGCTATCAAAATGCGTTTAAACAACCTATGGCTATAATATTTTGGAAGTATCTTTATAATAACAGATGTGTCTGTGGAGACGTATCTCTGATTAATGGCACAATTTTATATTGACTATTACTTTTACTAAATTTGATTTTATGTCCTTACTTGTTTAGGATTTTCTTGAATCATTATAGCTATCTCTATGAATTATACATTACATCAATTGCAGGTGTTCCTGATGATTAGTAAAACCAAAAGCGTGACAAAAGCCGCTGAGGAATTACATTTGAGTCAGCCCGCTGTTTCTATACAATTAAAAAACTTACAAGACCAATTCGCTATTCCGCTTACAGAAGTGGTTGGTCGTAAGTTGTTTATTACAGATTTTGGAAAAGAAATTGCCATTGCTGCTGAACGAATTCTATCAGAAGTATATGCTATAAACCATAAAACAGCCGCCTTTAAAGGGCAATTGGTGGGTCAACTCAAAATATCTGTTGTTTCTACAGGAAAGTATGTCATTCCGTATTTTCTGAATGACTTCATGAGTCAACATGACGGAATTGAACTAAAATTGGATGTTACCAACAAAGTGAAGGTAGTGGAAAGTCTCGAACAAAACGACGTAGATTTTTCTTTGGTATCGGTATTGCCCGACCACCTACAAATTGAAAAGGTTGAACTCATGCCCAATAAACTATTTTTAGTTGGGAATACACGCCAAGCTTTTGAGAGGAAACTCTACGATACCTCTGTTTTGGGAACTTTACCCCTTATATATCGCGAGCAAGGTTCAGGAACCAGACATGTGATGGAGAAATTTGTGCAGGCCAATATGCTTCCTATTCATAAAAAAATGGAATTGACTTCCAATGAAGCGGTAAAACAAGCGGTTTTGGCAGGTTTGGGATATTCGGTTATGCCTTTGATTGGTCTTAAAAATGAATTATCGATGGGCGATGTTCAAATTATTCCTGTCAAAGGATTTCCTATTCAAAGTATTTGGCACCTAATTTGGATGAAAGGCAAGAACTTTTCGCCTGTAGCAAAAGCTTTCTTAGAATTTATCCATCAAGAAAAAGATCGAATTATTCAGGAAAAATTTGATTGGTGCAATAAGTATTAGTTTTGAATGGTGAATTGTGAATCAGAACTGTACGAAGGATTCTAAAACTGTCTATTTCGGATATCGGATGTTGGATTTCGGAAGTGTAATCTTTTATGTTTTGTAAAAAATAAAGGTATTTTACTTTATTTCCGAAATCAGAAATCCCAAATCTGCAATTATTGAAAATCCTTCGTAAAGCACTAATTCACCATTCAAAATTACATCGATACTATTCCGAAGTAAATAGGTAATCCAATCGTGATATTGATAGGAAAAGTAATAGCCAAGGTCATAGGCAAGTAAAGTCCAGGGTTTGCTTGAGGTACTGAGATTTTCATGGCAGCAGGGACGGCAATGTAAGAAGCGCTCGCTGCCAAAACCGCCAAAATGAAACGGTCAATAGTATGTTCGCAAAAAAATCCTGTTACCCATCCCACCAAACATCCATTGACTAGTGGAATAATCGCTGCAAAAATGATGGGAAACCAACCGTAAGAAAAGAAGGATGTCAATTTTTTCCCACTTGATATTCCCATATCTAATAAAAATATCGCCAGAAAGCCTTTAAACAAATCATTAGTAAATGGTTTAATACCTTCTGCTTGTTTGGCATTAGCCAAATAACCAATAATCAAACTTCCCAAAATTAGCAGAACACTTCCATTAGTTAACGAGTGTTTAAATGCCTCTTTTTTCTGAATACCTTGATGAATGTCCTTCCCAAATACCGAAATTAATAGCAATCCTACGATAATGGCTGGTGATTCCATCAGTGCCATAGTGGCAACCATGTACCCATGTATTTGTAAATGATGTGTTTCGAGATACGACACCGCAGTCACAAAAGTTACAGCACTTACCGAACCATAAGCCGCCGCAGTAGCGCCTGCATCGTAGATATTTAATTTTTTCCGAAGAATAAAAAATGTGTAAAATGGTATTGCCACCGAGATAAATATACCTGTTAGCATAACCCAAATAATTTGACTATTGAAGGTTTCGTGCGAAAGTTCTTGACCTCCTTTGAAGCCTATCGCAAATAACAAATACAATGAAATAAACTTGGAAGAATTGGAGGGAATTTTCAAATCACTTTTTAGCATCACTGATACAATTCCCAAAACAAAAAATAGCAGTGCTGGATTAGATAAGTTCTCTAATAGTAAGTTGGAATTCATGAAATAATAATTAGTTAAGTGAGTGGGCAAAATAAAATTCAACTGTTGAGCTTTGGGCTTTCAGGTAACGGCTTTCGGCGGTGGGCTTTGGAAAAATGCATGGCTGTGGTTATTAAAAAACATTTTAACACTCTTTGCCTAGTGCCTGTTGCCTAAAACACAAAACTTTGCACGATTACTTAATGCAATTTTATTTTACATTCATACTTAAAATTAACCGTCTGATTATCAAGTGGATTAAATTTTAACTACTGATTTAGTTCGTTTTAAGCATTTTGGTCAAATTGGCTTGACGCTCTAAATAATTTATCGTTAAGAGCTATGCCCAAATTAGTCGTAGGGAAAAGCTTGACCACAATTACGTCTAAATTAAGATTATCCAGTTCATGCAACTGAGCATAGAGGTTAGAAGCAGCCTCCTTTAGATCCTCGGTTTTGCTTAAGTTGCGAACTTCAGCACTACTTGAAAAATCCACTCCGCTAGTCCCCATAGTGAGTAGACCTATCTTTTTATCTACATATTTCTTGACTGTTTCTTCAAAAGACTCGGTGATGATTAGGGGTGTTTTTGGGGCATAATGAGATCGGTGACTACCAGGGTAATTACTTTGGTTGTCTATATCATAATACACAGCCGTGTTGGGAAGCACCTCAAGGATATCATCCTTACTGATAATTCCTTGACGATAGATTACTACGGCATCATCTTTAAACCCAATAATGGTAGATTCGAGCCCCACTTTGCAATTTCCACCATCGAGTGTTAGGGGTATTTTTCCTTTGAAATAAGAAAATACATGCATGGCAGAGGTAGGACTAATCTTCCCAAATGGATTAGCACTTGGAGCAACCAATGGGAATGGAATTGTCGAAAGTAATTTTAATGCTAAAGGATGCTCTGGCATTCGAACGGCAATTGTACCCAAACCAGCAATTGCTTCTGAGGGAATAGTTGGTTTTGCCGATAAAATCATAGTCAATGGACCAGGCCAAAATCTTTCGGCTAACAGTTGAGCCTTCACTGGAATATCACTAGCAATACTTTCCACCTGTTCCCAATGAGCTACGTGCGCAATCAATGGATGATTTTTAGGACGCTCTTTTATAGTAAATATTTTATTGATGGCTTCTTGATCCCAGATGTTTCCTGCCAAACCATAAACGGTTTCTGTTGGGAGTCCTATGACGCCGCCTTTTTCTAAATATGTCTTTGCTAATTGTACGGAAGTTGAAAGTATCATTTTGTATGTGTTTTAATATTTGACTACAAAATTGAACTTAAATAATCATAAGTTTTTATTTATATATAATATTTTAAACATTTAGAATATTTATACATATTAATTTTTAATGACATTCTAAAATGTTTAATTTATTGCAAGTAATTGATAATGAATATTTTAAATATTGAGAAAAAATTATTCGTTGATTGAAAAATTGTTATTCATAAATAATACTTATGTGTTTTATTTTTAACATAAATAAAAACTTATGAAAATATTGCTTCAACTTTGTGTCGTAAACAAAGCATAACACAAACACAGATGACAAAAATTACAGTTGCAAAAGGAGATGGTATCGGACCAGAAATTATGGATGCCACTCTAGAAATCATTCTTGCCGCAGGAGCAAAAATTGAAATCGAGACAATTGACATTGGTGAAAAGGTGTATTTATCTGGTAATACCTCGGGTATCGCTAGAGAGTCGTGGGATATTATACGCCGAAACAAAGTATTCTTAAAAGCACCCATTACTACTCCACAAGGAGGGGGCTATAAGAGTCTTAATGTAACCACTCGTAAGTTTTTGGGCTTGTACGCAAATGTTCGCCCTTGTTTAAGTCTGCATCCGTTTGTGGATACCAAGCACCCTAAGATGGATATTGTGATTATCCGCGAAAATGAGGAAGATCTTTATGCAGGTATTGAGCACCAACAAACCGACGAAGTTGTACAGTGTCTTAAACTCATCAGTCGCCCGGGTTGTGAGAAAATTGTTCGCTATGCTTTTGAATATGCCAAGCATAACGGACGTAAAAAAGTAACTTGCTTCACCAAGGACAATATCATGAAGCAAACCGACGGATTGTTCCATAAGGTATTCGACGAAATAGCTCTGGAGTATCCAGAAATTGAAAATGAACACTGGATTATTGATATTGGAGCAGCAAAAATGGCTGATACGCCTGAGGCTTTCGATGTAATTGTGGTGCCAAATCTTTATGGTGATGTACTATCAGACATTGCCGCACAAATAGCAGGCTCGGTAGGCTTGGCTGGTTCGTCCAACATCGGTGAGGAATGTGCCATGTTTGAAGCGATTCATGGCTCTGCACCACGAAGAGCTGGTCAGAATGTAGCTAATCCATCAGGGTTATTGCAAGGTGCCATCTTAATGCTACAACATATTGGTCAGATGGAAGTAGCGGAAAAGGTACAAAATGCTTGGCTCAAAACCATCGAGGACGGTATTCATACTTATGATATCTATCAGGAGGGAACAAGTACTCAAAAGGTTGGTACAAAGGAATTTGCTCAAGCGGTTATTGCCAATCTTGGTCAAAAACCTAAGCAACTTCAAGCCGTTGAGTACGCTGAAGGAGCTCAAATGTACTTACCGAAGTACGTGCGTAAAGCGCCTGCCAAAAAGGAAATCGTTGGAGTAGATTTGTTTGTACACTGGTCTGGTAATCAGGCAGATGATTTGGCAGCGCAAGTAAGTCAGCTAAATCATGCAGGTTTGGAACTAAGTATGATTACCAACCGAGGAATCAAGGTATGGCCTGAAGGCTTCCCTGAAACATTTTGTACAGACCACTGGAGATGTAGATTTAAGGGACTAGGCTCTAGCGCACAAATTCCAGCGTTGTTGGAGAAGGCCATTTCGCAAGGCATAGATGTGATTAAAACAGAAAACCTATATGAGTTTGATGGTAAAGCCGCTTATTCACTAGGTCAAGGACAATAGTAAGTTGAACTAACCTGTTCATCCTATCTTGTATGAAAACGGATAGCTATCAGAAATTTTTTGATAGCTATTTTTTTTGAGTAGTGAATTGTGAGTTAGGGCTGTATGAAGGATTTCCAATAATTGCGGATTTGGGATTTCTGGTTTCGGAAATAAAGTAAAATACCTCTATTTTTACAAAACATAAAAGCTTACACTTCCGAAATCTAACATCCGATATCCGAAATAGACAGTTTTAGAACCCTTCGTACAGTTTTAATCGTGAGTTACGAATTGTAAATGTAAAGGCTTTATTTTCAGTAATTTGTATTTAAAACCAAAGAGCTGATGCTCACAATTCAGCACTAATACTTACCTCTAATAAATAATGAAAAAACAATTTCAAGTTTCAAGAAGAGATTTCGTTAAAAATACCTTATTAGCAAGCACTGCTGGAACATTGGCTTCTCATCAAATTTTAGCTACGGAACATCAAACTAAAAATCTGATTCCAGACACCGAAGGAGCAAATTTACACTGGCTGTCAGGACAAGCTCCGAGCACGTTGCAAGGCACCACATGGGGTATCCCTTGGCCGAAAGGATTGGTCAAGAGAGAAACGCCTTTAGCTGTTTTACAAAACGATACTGTTCAAAATAGCCAAACTTGGCCGCTGGCATTTTGGCCAGATGGTAGTGTCAAATGGTCGGCTTTTGCTATTGGCGCACAAGAAAAATTAGCCGAAAATTGGCGTGTTAAAATTGGGCAAAAACCGCAAGCTGGCAAATTACAAGTCAATGAGAGTCAGGATATCATTGTCGTTGACACAGGAAAAATGCGTTGTGAGATTGCCAAGAAGGGTAATACCATCATTAAATCGCTTTTTCATGCACAACAAAAATTAGTTGCCCAAAACGGAAAACTCATCTTGCAAGTACAAAACCAAGCTGATGGTGACTGGGCTGAAAATACACAATTACAAGGTTTTGAAAGTACCATTCAAAAAGTACAAATAGAAAATCAGGGAAGTGTTCGAGCCTTGATAAAAGTTGAAGGAATTCATCAAAGTACCCAAGGCAAACAGCTATTACCTTTCGTATTACGCCTTTATTTTTACGAAAATTCTGACTCCATTCGTGCCATTCATTCGTTTGTGTATGATGCCAACGAAAACCAAGATTTTATCAAAGGGATTGGTTTTCGCTTCGACACTTTACTTAAAGATACAGCTCTCTATAATCGACATATTCGTTTTGTAGGACAAAATGGAGGTGTTTTTGCCGAAGCTATCCAAGGTCTTTCGGGACTCAGACGCAATCCAGGAAAAGACGTAACGCAATCGCAATTTGAAGGAAAATCGGTCAATTCCTTACCGCAAAATATCCAAGACTTACTTAAATATATTCCTGCATTTGGCGATTACACCTTATTTCAAGGCTCCTGTGATGGGTTTGATATTCAGAAAAGAACCAAAGCGGGCTATGGCTGGATTCAGTCGGCAAGTGGTCAGCGAGCAAGTGGTTTGGCTTATTTAGGTACTCCGACGGGTGGACTTTCGTTGGGACTTAGGCATTTTTGGCAAAGCTATCCTGCACAAATCGATATTCGTCAGGCGCAGACAGACCTTGCCCAAATGACACTTTGGTTTTGGGCGCCCAAAGCCTCTGCTATGGATTTGCGTTTTTATCATGATGGCATGGGGCAACTCACTTTTGAAGAACAAAGAGATGGCTTGGATATTACCTATGAAGATTATGAGCCCGAATTTGGTCGCCCGTATGGTACTGCCCGCACTAGCGAATTTTTTATTCAAACATTTACCGCAACGCCATCGCATGAATCCTTGAGTAAACTTTCGGAAGACATAGAAAATCCGCCTCGACTCATGGTTTTGCCAGAACAATTTATTCAGGCTCGTGTTTTTGGTAATGCTATTAGTTTGCCCAATGCTAGCTCCGAAAAACACAAAGCCATTGAAGAACAGCTCGCTTTTTACTTTAACTATTATCAACGTCAAATAGAAGAACGTCGTTGGTATGGATTCTGGAATTATGGCGATGTTATGCACACCTACGACAATGACCGTCATGTTTGGCGCTACGATGTGGGTGGTTTTGCTTGGGACAACTCCGAACTTTCGACGGACCTTTGGTTATGGTATTATTTTTTGAGAACAGGAAATAAAGACGTATTTGCGATGGCAGAAGCCATGACTCGCCATACGGGCGAAGTGGATGTTCATCATATCGGAAGATTTAGTCCTTTGGGCTCACGCCATAATGTGCAACATTGGGGATGTAGTGCCAAACAATTGAGAATCAGTACAGCAGCCAACCGCCGATTTTACTATTATCTTACTGCTGATGAGCGCATTGGCGATTTGATGCGAGAGCAAATCAATGGAGACAAAACCTTGAGAGAAGTAGTGCCAGGTAGAAAAATTGGTCAAAAACCGCCCCAAAATGACCCAGATAAAAAGCTCGTATCTATGTCGTTTGGTACAGACTGGGGGGCATTGGCTTCGGCATGGCTAACTGAGTGGGAACGTACTGGCAATGAACAAATTAAGGGTAAATTGCTCAATAGTATGCGTACCATAGCCACACAACCCAAAGGATTTTTTCATGGGGAGGGTATTATGGAAATTGCTACAGGAAAATTTGCGCCACAGCCTGTCGACAAAATATCTGTATCCCATTTGAGTGCAGTTTTTGGTTTGACAGAAATCTGTTTTGAGTTAGTCGACCTTGTCGATATGCCAGAATTCAAGTCTGCTTGGCTGAAATATTGTGAATTATACAATGGTACGGATGAGGAGCAAAAAGCTTATTTAGGAAAAACCTTTAAACTTAACTTGGCACAAGGTCACGCCCGATTGACAGCATTTGCCGCTTATCATCTCAAAGATGCTAAATTAGCGCAAAGAGCATGGGATGAGTTTTATAAAGGAGAAGGTGGTTTTAAAAAGCCATCAAGCAAACTAACGCCTATCAATCCGCCATTAGTCTTGCAACCTATCCAAGAAGGGGAAGTTTCGACCAATGCCGTAGCACAGTGGGGTTTGTCTGCTATGCAATGTTTAGCCTATATCGGGAATCAGTTATAATGGATAGTGAGAGCCGTACTACATTGAGTGAATTGAGATTGAGGGAGTGATTTTTGTATAAATTTTACATTTTTAGACGCAATACTTTACGTCTAAAAATGTAAAATTATTGAATAAGGTATCAAAAAATAATAGCCTAATAAATAGGCTATTAAAATCAACAATAATACTTAGTGGTTAGATAAGTTTGTGGGCAAAATTAAAATAATTTTACCCGCCTTAAGCTCTAGGCTTTATGCTGTAGGCTAAAAGTTAATTAGTATTTCTCATGAAATAATTGAGGCTTTTTTGCCTAATGCCTACGGCTTACAGCTTAAAGCGTATTAATATATTCAGTCTATAGCAATGTTGCCTGAAGCGTAATAGTTGCATTGAATAATTTAGAAATTGGACAATTTTCTTTAGCGTGATTTACCAATTCCTCAAATTTAGCTTGATCCAAACCCTCAGCTTTTACGCTAGTAGTAAGGTTGATGGTCGTAATTGTACCATTTTCTAACACTACTTCAGAAGTAGTATCAATAATATCTGCGGTAAAGCCTGCACCCTGAAGGTTGAATGCCAATTGCATTGAAAAACATCCAGCGTGTGCTGCGCCTACTAATTCCTCTGGATTGGTACCGATACCGTCTTCAAAACGAGTATTAAATGAGTATTGAGTTGCGTTTAATACACCACTAGGAGAAGTAAGAGTTCCTTTGCCTGCTTTGCCCGAGCCAATCCACTGAGCGTTAGCGCTTCTTTTAATTAACATGATCTTTAAGGTTTATTTGTGTTTTGTTGTATCGTTTTGATATGACAAAGTTGCATGAATTATTTTTCTGAAAGAATGTATAAAAATCACTAATGAATGGACAAAAATACCATGACTCATTTTCCAACAAAAAGTCCTGCCACCAAGGGTAGCAGGACTTTTGAAGAAAAGTTTATAGACTGTTTATTCTACTGTCATCAAACGATATTCGGTTGTTGACGTTTGGTTTTCAAGAGAGACTGTTTTTGAAATAGTGTCTTTACCGTCAGTTACTTCGATAGTATATTGACCATCTTTTGCTTCACTAAAGTCAAAACGACCGTGGTAATTGCTTTTGTATTTGGCGATATGCTCACGGTTTACGATGCGACCTTCTTTGTCTTTTACCAAAATTGTAACGGCTTTTCCTTCCAATTTATCCACTGTTACGTGAAGATCCAAAGTACCTGCGCCACGGTAAGTTCCGATAGCAAATGATTTTTTATTGCTGTTTGTAGCGTTGTCGTCACCGTTAGTTGGGTTTGCCAAAATACTACTTGCTGAGATAGCTACTAATGCGATAATGTTGAATAAAGTTTTCATGATTTTAAGAAGTTTAAAGAGTTAATATTTTAAATATTGTTGTTATTTCGTCTTGTTTGATGATTCAAAGTTAGGCTGAGTTTTTAGGATTCTTTCTTGAAAAACTATAATCGGGTGAATCCATAGATAAGCGGTTAATATAAAAAATGGCGCAAAAGTGCCTTCTGGCGAGCGGTTGAGGGTCGTGATGAGTGGTAGTCGAAAAAGCGCAATTTTCGGGTTGGAATCGCTAGTAAGGATGTTTTATCTTTGTTGTGTTAGTTTATTTTACTTCATTCTGTATGACAACGCCAGAACCAACCGCTTACAGTCGTATTGCTCAGGCCATCGACTATATCCAAGAGCATTACCAACAACAACCTAGCTTAGAAGAAATTGCCGAGCAGGTACACCTGAGTCCATTTCATTTTCAGCGCTTGTTTACGGAGTGGGCAGGAGTGAGCCCAAAAAAGTTTTTACAATATATTAGCTTGGGACATGCCAAATCCGTTTTGCAACAAAATGCGTCTTTGATGGATGCAGTCGAGGCGGCTGGACTATCAGGAAGCGGACGTTTGCATGATTTGTTTATCAATATAGAAGGAATGACTCCAGGAGAATTTAAAAATGGGGGTCAAAATTTAGCGATACAATATACGGTTGAAAATACCCCTTTTGGTGAAGTGTTTGTAGCGTCGACGCCACAGGGAATTTGTCAGATGACCTTTATCGATACTGAACCTAATTCTTTAGAAAGGTTAAGAAAGAGTTTTCCCAATGCCAATATCGCAGAAGGGAAAAATACAACTCAGGAAAATGCGCTTAAGATTTTTACAGAAGACTGGTCAAATATTGCTCAAGTAAAATTACACTTAAAAGGTACTGACTTTCAATTGAAGGTATGGGAATCACTTTTACATATTCCGATGGGGCAACTTTGTACCTATGGGACAATTGCCCAACAGATACAAAAACCTAGCGCCGCTAGAGCCGTTGGAACTGCCATAGGAAGCAACCCCATTGCCTACCTTATCCCTTGTCACCGCGTAATTCAACAATCAGGAAAATTGGGTGGGTATATGTGGGGCGAAACTCGCAAATCGGCCATAATAGGCTGGGAGGCATCAAAGCAAGAATTGAGTCATCTCTAATTTATGATTAATGTCTAGTTCAAGACTTGGTCTTGGACTTAGTTTTTTAAACAGTCTAAAACTGTTTTTATAAACTTCGGGATGACTCATGTATTTAGGCATCTTTAAGCTTCTTTAAGCTTCTTTATTATGGCTTTACTAAAATGAGGAATTGCTATTTCTGGCTCTTGGATTTCGGGATGCCAACGCTTTTCCCATTCAAAACTATAATACCCTTGATAATTTCCTTTTTTCAAAAGTTGTAAAACCTCTTGTACGGGCGCTGTTCCTTCGCCAAACAATACATATTTTTCTTTCCCATTTTCCGTAATGGCATCTTTCAAATGCACGTGTTTGATATATGGCGCTAATTGGGCGTATACCTCCGAAGGGTTTTCTTTGGTAACCGACCACATATTATAAAAGTCCCAAATCAAACCTACTTGTGGATGATTGGCTGTTTGGATTACGTGTAAAATATCAGCAACATATACGAGCTGTCCATGAGTTTCGAGCAATACTTTTACGGAAGTATTTTTGGCATAATTTCCCAAAGCGACCAAGTTCTCAATCATGGCTTGAAGCGTTTGCTCGCGGCTTTGCTCTTTCGGAAAATCATTCGGAAATACTCGAATGTAAGGACAGTTTAAAGTAGCCGCCAAATCGATAAATCTCTTTGCCTCGTCCAGATTGCTTTTTCGTTTTGTTGCATCTGCCCAATGTAAATTGGTTGATGAACCCAAATCAACAATAGAGATACCAGCTTTTTTGCAGAGCTTAAGCGTATTTTGAATATTGCTTGGACTATTGAACAGTGGCGAAACCGTCAAATCCATATCTTTTTGAATACCTCGTAATTCTATGCCTTGATAGCCATTTTGTACAGCTGATTCGAGTATTTTTTCAAAAGACCATTCTGGACAACCTAAAGTCGAAAATGCTAGTTTGGGCACATACTTCTTTTGTGCTATGACTTGCTGAACTCCTAAAATGGTCAAGAGACCAGCACTTGAATGTTTAAGAAAATGACGTCTTTTCATTGATAAAGAGTTTAATGTATTTTTTGCCTAATGCATACCGCCTAAAGCCTATTGCCAACTCACAATTTCAAGGCTTTTAACTGTTTTACAGCATAGTCTGCTGCGCGTGCTGTAAGTGCCATATAAGTCAAGGATGGGTTTTGTGTGGCGGTAGAAGTCATACAAGCACCATCGGTAACAAATACATTTTTACAATGGTGCATTTGATTCCAAGCATTGAGCATGGAGGTTTTGGCATCTTTACCCATACGAATACCACCCATTTCATGATTTTCGTTACCTGGTAAGCGTTGTGTATCAATGAGTTTGATATTGGTAAAACCTGCTTTACGATACATTTCACCTAATTGCTCATGAAAATCCTTTAACATTTTATCGTCGTTATCATCGAAAGGAACAGATGCTCTCAGTTGAGGAATACCATATTTATCTTTTAATATTGAATCGAGTCTGACGGTACTTTCATGTTTAGGAATAGTTTCGCCCATCATGTGCGAACCAATCGACCAAGGCCCTAATTGCTGTTGATTGAGATGTGATTTGAGCGATTCGCCTAGCTCGTTGGGAAAATCCTGCATGGGCGAGCGAGAAGCAGTAAAACCAGCCGCATAGCCACGAAGAAAATCTGTTTCTTGTTTATAAACATTTCGGAAACGAGGAATATAGCTAATATTGGGACGACGCCCGTCGGTAGTCGAATCCAGCATGCCATCATACTCTGCCGAAATACGTCCACGGCTCGTGTGAAAAGCAATATATCGTCCCAATACATCATGGTCGTTGCCCAAGCCATTGGGAAAACGATGTGAGGTAGAATTCAGTAAAATCATATTACTGTTGAGTGTAGAAGCATTCACAAAAATGATTTTGGCATAAAACTCTATCATTTCTTTGGTGTTAGCATCTACGACTCTCACGCCTGTAGCTTTTCCTTTTTGCTCATCATATATAATAGAATGTACCACCGAATGAGGTCGAAGCGTCATTTTACCTGTTTTCTCAGCCCAAGGCAAAGTAGAAGAGTTACTACTAAAATAGCCGCCATAAGGACAACCTCTTTCGCATATCACACGGTTTTGGCATTTGGCTCTACCTTGTTGAAGATGGATAGGCTTTGGCTCAGTAATATGTGCAGCTCGCCCAATAATCACATGGCGATTGGTGTAATTTTGTGATACAACCTGTTTGAAATGTTTTTCGACACAAGACATTTCATGTGGTGGTAAAAATTCTCCATCTGGTAAATAGTCAAGACCATCTTTGTTTCCTGTAATACCCGCAAACTTTTCGACATAACTATACCAAGGTGCTAAATCCTTGTAGCGTATCGGCCAGTCTGTGGCAAAGCCATCGCGAGCGGGGCCTTCAAAGTCAAAATCACTCCAGCGCTGGGTTTGTCGTGCCCAAAGCAATGAGCGCCCACCCACTTGATAGCCTCGTATCCAAGAATAAGGTTTGTCTTGAATATAGGGTTGCTCGTCGTCACGAACCAAAAAATGCAGGGTACTTTCGCTAAAAATATAGTGATTGCTGGCAATTTGATAATCTTTTTTGATTTCTTGAGGCACTGTACCAAGGTGCTCAAACTCCCAAGGGGTTTTGAGAGTAGTCGGATAATCGACCACGTGTTTGACATCGCGCCCACGTTCGAGCACAAGCGTTTTTAAGCCCTTTTGGGTAAGTTCTTTGGCTGCCCAACCACCACTTATACCCGAACCAATAACGATGGCATCGAAAGTGCGTTCTTTTATAGAATCAATATTAAAATAGCTCATAAATCCAAAGTGCTGCGTTTTTGAGTATAAATTATTGGTCAATGATTTTCTTGATAACAAAAGCCAAAACTTCCTGATTTTTACCGCTCTGTATGTCCTTTGCTGTAGGGTCTAGCAAACGAGTATTGTTTTTAGGCTTTTGTAATTTGGAGACTATGAACTGCATTTCGTAATTTGGCGTTAGAATTTTATCTCAAACCATCCTCAACACTCGATTCGAAATTTTACTATATGAATGCTGAATTTTTGATTACCCGTCCCGATAGTACCGAAAGATTGTTTAGTATTGGAGAGAGTAATCAAGCTCTTTTTTCGATACTTACAAGATTACCCTATTTTACGGTAGTGTATCTTCAGGAAGGTTCTGTTGAGTTGAAGGCAGACTTATCAATCTATCACGTATCAGCGCCTGCGGTACTCTTCTTTAGTCCTTTTCAACCTTTTTTGATTAAAAAAAGTGAAGAGAACATTCCTATGAAGGTACTGCATTTTCATCCTGATTTTTTTTGTATTCTCAAGCATCAAAAAGAAGTATCGTGCAATGGCGTTTTGTTCAATAATCTTTTTGCCCCTCCATTTGTAGAAATTACACCTGAGCAAAGTACCGTACTAGAAAGTGTATTTAAGCAAATGCAAGACGAATCAAGTCATGAAGAGTTAGCCCAAAATGACCTGCTTTTATCTTATTTGAAAATATTTTTGATTCATACTACTCGTTACAAAGCCCAAAATCAAGCTCAGGTAGAAGACCAAATTGCGCAGAATAGTAATCCAGATCATTCGATTTTGCAAAAATACAAAACGATGATAGAGGAGTTTTTTGTCAAAGAGCATTCACCCAGTATTTATGCCGACAAGTTGAATGTGAGTTTGAAAACATTGGGAAAATTGACCAAGAAATATTTTGACAGAACACCCTCAGATTTGATTCAAGAAAGATTAATGATGGAGGCCAAACGGGAATTGTATTTAACAGACAAATCTGTAAAAGAAATTGCCTATCTGTTGGGATTTGAGGATGAATTTTATTTTTCCAGAGTATTCAAAAAAAATACTGATACCTCTCCCATCAACTACAGGAAGGCAGTAGGGGAGGACCAAGCTAAGGTTAAACATATAGCGTATAGTTAGCCTTTTTACAGAAACGGATAACCTATTTTTACATTTCCAGAAGTCATATACTTGGTATAGTTAGTCCAAAGTATATGACTTTTTGTTTTAATAGGATTTTGATTTTCTCATCAAAATAAGATTTGATTCATACCACTATCCAATTATTTCATGCAATAAATACACCCGCCTATTCACTAAATGCTCCCATCCATGCAGAATGTCCCCTTTTGTATATAATAAGTATATTTTATTTACAACCGTAACCAAAAGATGAGGGCGCTCTACTTCTGTTTGTGCTATTGCGGTTAACCTAAGTAGATAAATTCCTTGCAAATAAATATGATTAAACTTCGACAGTTTCAATTCATTGGTGTATTTCTTTTGACCTTGTTATGGAGTCTTCCATCACTTTCTCAAGCTCCAAGCTGTACACCAGCTTCTATCACCACCGAGCCTGTAGTGACAAATGTTTGTCAGGGTGACGGAGTAACCTTTGAAGTAGTCGCTACTGGGACTATCACTGGTTATCAATGGTATCGTAATAATGTTGCAATCACTGGAGCTACATCGGCTTCTTACACTCTTACGGCTCAAGCATCAAATAACGGTGACAAGTTCAAGGTAGTTGTTTTGAGTAGTTGCGGTAATGATACCAGTGAAGAGGTAACCTTAACAGTTACTAGTCTACCAAGTATCTCTGTCCATCCAGTTGGGGCAACCAAATGCGTGGGCGAAACCTATACCTTTAGTGTTACCGCAAGTAACGCTGGAGGGTATCAGTGGTTATTGAACGATGGTAATATTTCGGGTGCAACAAATGCTAGCTATAATATTGCCAGTATTTGTAATGTATGTGATGCTGGAACTTATAAGGTTAAAGTATTCGGGACAGGTGCTTGTGCTAGTCAAAGCGTAACAAGTAATGCTGCTAATTTGGTAGTAAAACTCCCAGTAGAAATTACAGCAAACCCTACCACTCAAACAGTCTGCGAAGGTACTGCTGTCACTTTTAGCGTAACTGCCTCTGGAGATATTACAGGGTATCAATGGTACAAAAACGGACAAATTCTTACTGGCGCAACTTCATCGACCTATGGCATCACTGCCCAAACCTCGATGAACGGTGATAAATATTCAGTTGTAGTAAAAGGAACTTGCGGAGATAAAACAAGTACCGAAGCTTCTTTGAATGTTAGTGCCAAACCAAGTATCTCTGTCCATCCAGTTGGGGCAACCAAATGCGTAGGCGAAACCTATACCTTTAGTGTTACCGCAAGTAACGCTGGAGGATATCAGTGGTTATTAAACGATGGTAATATTTCGGGTGCAACAAATGCTAGCTATAATATTGCCAGTATTTGTAATGTATGTGATGCTGGAACTTACAAGGTTGAAGTATTCGGAACAGGTGCTTGTGCTAGTCAAAGCGTAACAAGTAATGCTGCTAATTTGGTAGTAAAACTCCCAGTAGAAATTACAGGAAACCCTACCCCTCAAACAGTCTGCGAAGGTACTGCTGTCACTTTCAGTGTAACAGCGTCGGGTGATATTACGGGTTATCAATGGTACAAAAACGGACAAATCCTTACTGGCGCAACTTCATCGACTTATGGCATCACTGCCCAAACCTCGATGAACGGTGATAAATATTCGGTAGTAGTAAAAGGAACTTGCGGAGATAAAACCAGTACCGAAGCTTCTTTGAATGTTAGTGCCAAACCAAGTATCTCTGTCCATCCAGTTGGGGCAACCAAATGCGTGGGCGAAACCTATACCTTTAGTGTTACTGCTAGTAACGCTGGAGGATATCAGTGGTTATTAAACGATGGTAATATTTCGGGTGCAACAAATGCTAGCTATAATATTGCCAGTATTTGTAATGTATGTGACGCTGGGACTTACAAGGTTGAAGTATTCGGAACTGGTGCTTGTGCCAGTCAAAGCGTAACAAGTAATGCTGCTAATTTGGTAGTAAAACTCCCAGTAGAAATCACAGGAAACCCTACCACTCAAACAGTCTGCGAAGGCACTGCTGTCACTTTTAGCGTAACTGCCTCTGGAGATATTACGGGTTATCAATGGTATAAAAATGGACAAATCCTTACTGGCGCAACTTCATCGACTTATGGCATCACTGCCCAAACCTCGATGAACGGTGATAAATATTCAGTTGTAGTAAAAGGAACTTGCGGAGACAAAACTAGTACTGAAGCTACCTTGAATGTTAATGCACTTCCAAGTATTTCAACTCAACCAATAGCGCAAACTAAATGTGTTGGACAATCAGCCTCGTTTAGTGTTATTGCTACCAACGCTGGTTCATATCAGTGGATGCAAAATGGCAATGATATTGCTACAGCAACAAGTGCTTCTTATACCATTGTAAGTGTTTGTAAAACTTGTGATGAAGGCAACTATAAAGTAAGAATCAACGGAACAGGTGCGTGTGCTAGTAATAGCATTACAAGTAATGAGGTAAGTTTAACTATCAATACGCCTGTTTCAATCGGTACAAATCCTGCTACTCAAACTGTCTGCGAAGGCACTGCTGTAACTTTCAGTGTAACTGCGTCTGGAGATATTACAGGATACCAATGGTATAAAAACGGACAAGTCCTTACTGGCGCAACTTCATCGACTTATGGCATCACTGCCCAAACCTCGATGAACGGCGATAAATATTCGGTAGTAGTAAAAGGAACTTGCGGAGACGTTACCAGTACCGAAGCTACCTTGAATGTTAATGCACTGCCTAGTATTGCTACTCAACCTGTTGGCGCTACCAAGTGCGTGGGCGAAGCATATACTTTTAGTGTCTCTGCAAACAATGCAAGTGCTTTCCAATGGCTTTTGAATGACGTAGAAATCAGCGGTGCAACTAATGCCACCTATGCACTTACTAACATATGTAAATCATGTAATGAAGGTGCCTATAAAGTTCGTATCCAAGGAGCAGCTGCTTGTCTAACAAGTAGTATTGTGAGTAATGTTGTCAACTTGGTCGTCAATACTCCTGTATCTATTACCTCTCAGCCTACCGAACAAAATGTATGTAGTGGTAGCATTGCTACTTTTAGAGTAAAAGCCCTTGGAGATATTACAGGTTTCCAATGGTACAAAAATGGAATCATTATCACTGGCGCAACAGATAGCACATATAGCGTTGTAGGTAGCACCAACGGTGATAAATTCAAGGTCGAAGTAAAAGGCCTTTGCGGTAATGTCATTAGTAATGAAGTTCTCATAAATGTAACCCCTACACCTATTATTTCTCAACAACCATTAGCTGCAACCAAGTGCGTAGGCGAATCCGTAACTTTTAGTGTTACTGCTAGCAACGCTGGTTCATATCAATGGCAATACAAAGGCGTGAATATCGCTGGAGCAACCAATGCTAGCTATACCAGAAACATCGTTTGCCCAGACTGCGATGGAGGGGCATATCGAGTAATTGTGTTTGGTCAGGGAGTTTGTTCTACAAATACCATCAATAGCAACGAAGTGCTTTTAACAGTTAATACTCCAATTTCTATAACGCAACAACCACAAGCTACAAGCGTTTGTGTCAATTCTAATGCAACTTTTTCAGTAAATGCATCAGGTACAATTCAAGGATACCAATGGTATAGAAATGGCGTAAAAATCGACGGTGCTACAGCAAGTACTTATACATTTTCAACACTCTCTTTCAATGACAATGAAAAATATAAAGTCGAAATCACAGGGCCGTGTGGTGCATTGATGAGTAGTGAAGTAAACTTACAAGTAAAAACCATTATTGCCCCAACAATTTCTACTAACAAACCTAATGGTCTATGCGTTGGCGAACAATTTACCTTATCAGCTACTGGCTGTGAAGGCGGTATTGTACACTGGTTTGCCAATAATTTTGAAGTAGCACAAGGTCAAACACATACTTCGTCGAGTACTGCGACTTTCAATGCGCAATGTGAAAACTTAGGTTGTAAGTCAGGATTGAGCAATGGTATTACTCATACACAATATGGTGAAATTACGGTGGCTACGCTCACAGGAAGAGTCACTTGTTTTGGCGACAAAGACGGCGCTGTCGAAGTAAATCCTTCAGGAGGAGCAGGAGCACCGTTTTCAGTAGTATGGACTAATTTCAATAATAATACCTTCAATAGAATTGTTGATTTACCTGCAGGACTTTACAACTATACCATTACAGACCGTATTGGTTGTAAAGTTCAAGGAGCAGTTCCTGTAGACAGACCAAACGAACCAACAGGCTCAGCTAGCGCTAGTGATGTAGTTTGTTTTGGACAAAAAAATGGAAAAATCAATTTGTCTGGTACGAGTGACTATGGCGGTTTTCAATATATTCTCAACCAAGCTACGCCTGTAGCATTTGGTACTGGTAATGCTAAAACCATCGAAAACTTAGACAAAGGCTCTTATACCGTAAAAGTAATTGACGCGAAAGGCTGTACAGTTTTGGCAAATACTACTTTGCAAATTCAAGAACCAACACAATTAAAAGTTACTTTACAAAAGGCTGTTCGACCAAAATCATTTAGTTCAAATGATGGTACAATCACAGTCAACATTTCTGGTGGAACTCAGCCTTATGGTGTTGAATGGTCACTTTTACCAAGTACTATTTTGACTTCTAATATCCAAACCACCATAACAGCAGATGGGGTAAATTCTCAACTAAGTGCTCTTGGCACAGGAGATTATCAAGTAAAAGCTACCGATAAAAACCTTTGTAATGCTATTCTGACACAAAAGATTGTAGCGCCCGATAAAATATCTATTACTTCGAAAATAGACTCTATTACATGTTTTGGAAAAGCTGATGCTAAAATTACTCTGACGGTTGCGGGTGGTGTTCAATTACCAACCGCGCCTTTTTACCAAGTAAACTGGCAACGTGTAGTAAATGGACAAGCACAAACGATTTCAAGCAATACCTTAGACGTGTCTAAACTAGACAAAGGAACTTATCAGGTAACAGTATTAGATAGCAATGGTGTTTCTGAAAAACAGACTTTCGTATTGGGTGAACCAACTCAATTAGTAGCTTCAGTGCGTCAGACCGTTGCGAACTATTGTGCATCGACACCACTTGGTGAAGTACAAATATTAGCTGCTGGTGGTCGCAATCCATATAGTTATACTTGGGATAAAACAAGTCAAACAACTGCCAATATCAATAAACTTGCCTCGGGTCTATACTTAGCAACTGTAACAGATAAGTCAGGCTGTGTAACAACGATTCAAGCAACGGTTCAAGATAGTATCAGTCGTTACAAAATGACTACTTCTTATCAACCATCTACCTGTTTCGGTCGTTGCGATGCGCTACTCAAATCAACCGTAGAAGGCGGTATTGCTCCATATCAATACGCATGGTCAGGCATCAACTCAACGATTGCCAACCCTATCAATGTTTGTGCAGGTGGAACTACCCAACTGGTTGTTACAGATGCCAAAGGATGTCAAATCAAAGGAAACAGTATCACCATGACTAGTCCAGACCCGCGCGTCATTGGCTTAGCTGCTCAGGTAGAAGTTTGTCCTTCAAAATCATTTGATCTTAGTGCATCCTCTGTTCCTTGGGGTAAAACTTACCTTTGGACATATCCAGATGGAAAAACTCAAACAACGGCATCTATAAAAGCTGATAGTCTTGGTACTTATACTGTACAAGTGTTGGATGAAAATAGCTGTGGTGGTGTTCAACAAATCAAAGTGATTCCAATCAAGAATATCAATATCCTTTTTGCGATGCCTAGCTCAGCACCAGTTGACAAAGCTGTTGTGGCAATTGATTTGACCAACCCAACTCCAACGACGATTACTTGGGAATACCCAACCAGTGCGAAGCTAGTTTCTCAAGATGCTTACAGTGTTAAATTGACATTCCCACAGGTAGGCAAATTCAAGGTAAAGGAATTAGCTACGATTAACAACTGTGTGTACACGCTGACCAAAGAAATTCAAATTATAGAGAAAGCCAACGACGGAAGTTTTCCTGCTCCAACAGCAACACAGCCAGCCATGGACTTTACCATTATGGGAAATCCTACGGCAGGCAATAAAGTGACCTTGAGCCTTGAAAATGTTGAGAAGAAAGCTTTTGACATTAGTGTTCAGTCAGCGACGAAGGGAGTTTTGTATCAGAAATCTTACAGCGAAAATGATTTGAAATCTCTGGTGGTTGAAATTCCAGAAAACGAAACAGAGCAGGTGTACTTCATCACTCTGACAAGTGGCGACCAGAAAATTACCAAAAAGGTATTGATTTATCGCTAGGGTATCCCCAACACAGATTTTATATATCTCTTCATGTTAAGATTTTAAAGATATGTCACACTTTTACTATATAACACATTTACAAAGGATAGGCTGTTTAGTCGTGTTCTTTTGTGCCATGATAAGCCTTCCGCTAAGGGCGCAAGATGTTGATTTCGAAAACATTATGAAAGCCAAACCACTCGTCGTTTCAGGGGGACTTAACGCGAATGGAATATTTAGCGCAGGCTTACCAAACAATGATTCTCCCTTCAACTACTTTCTTTCTGGAACGCTAAACTTCAATATTTTGGGTACGATCAACGTACCCGTAATATTGAATTATTCCAACCGAAACATTAGTCTTTCTCAAGGCTATTCTTTCAACCAGTTGAGTTTTAATCCTACTTACAAGTGGATAACGGCTCATATTGGTACCAACTATATGACTTTCTCGCCATACACACTCAATGGTCATCAGTTTGTAGGCGGTGGTTTGGAACTTACACCCACCAACTGGAAAATTCAATTGATGGGTGGACGACTACTCAGAGGGCAATTTACGGATACCACTACCACAGGGCCGACTTTCGAGCGTATGGGGTATGGTTATAAAGTTGAATATAGTCCAGGAAAATTCACCATCGGAACTACCATGTTCAAGGCTTACGATGTGGCTAATTCGATTCCTGAGGATAAACGCTATTATCAAAACAGCGTAATCAATCCTAAGGACAACTTGGTGATGGGCTTAAACTTTAGTACAACACTTTTCCACAAACTCCAAATCGTAATGGATTATGCCAATAGTGTTGTCACCAAAGATCAAGGTGGCGAATACGCAGCTTCTTCTATCAAATCATTGGCAGGTATTTTTCATAAAAACAATGCCACCACGGAGTCATACCACGCTTTTAAATCAAATATCAACTACAATATCGCTCAAACTAACACCATTTTGGGGGTAGGCTATGAGCGAGTAGATCCAAATTATACCACCTTAGGAGGTTATTATTTTGTGAATGACCTAGAAAACTATACGTTGATGGTTACTCAAAATCTACTCAATAACAAACTCAACATAAGTGGTAATGTAGGTCTACAGCGTGATGACTTGCAGAATACAAAAGCAAGTAAACAAAGTAGGTTTATTGGCGCTATGAATGCAAATCTCCGTTTGGAAAATGGTCTTTCAATGGGACTTAACTTCTCGAACTTCCAATCTTATCGATTTGTCAACACCATTTACAATAATATTACCAGAGTACCAGGGCAACCTCTCGACTCACTTCGATTCTCATTGATTTCGCAAACGATTGGTTACAACCTCATCAAGCAGCTCAAGAAAACCGAAACCAAGGAAACGACTTTGACTTTCAATGCTAGTTATCTCAACTCCAGAAACAAACGAGACAACACGGTAGATTCCACTAGTCAAAGCCATGTAGTCACCAGTACAGCCAGTTACAATATCAATTTTACCAAACAAAAGGCGGCTATAAATCTGGGAGTCAACTATTTCGGAAATGAATTTTATAACAGTTCACTCCGAGGTTTTGGTCCAACAGTGGCTATAAGGAAAACTTTTATCGAAAAAGTCAATACCAATTTGAGTTTCTCGGCACTGACCACCCAAAGCAAGACCAATGATGTTAGTACCTCATTCACAGTCATGAACATCATGCTCATGGCCAACTGGTCGCCAGCTAAAGGGCATAATCTCAATTTGAGTTCGAGTGTAGTCAAAAATCAATCTTCTACATTCCTTAACGGTAACATCGGGTATTCTTATTCTTTTTAACTAATTAATACTGAAAGACATGGCTAAACTAGGCCTTCATACATATCAAAACTCGGTACGTTTCAAACAGCTAATCGTACTGACTTTGTTGCTTGTTGCGGGACAGTTACAAGGTGTAGCTCAACAATATTTCCCAGTGGTAGCTAGATTTACACAGCTTCCACCTTATCCCGTATATCTCTCTGATTTTAGCAATCCAGCACAGACCAACTTATCTATTCAAGTTCAAATGAATGATAAGAATATTGCGTCACGTGCATTTCGTATTCGTGTGTACATCGAAGGACAAGGATTTTTGATTCAAAGTACCGATTTTGTACAAGGCGAACCATCTATTACACTGGTCGAAGGTCAGGTATATAATATTCCTGCCCCTCAGGTTGCCAATTATTTTAAGCAATACAACCTTAAAATAACTCCAGAGCAATACCGCAAACCATTCAATGAAGGCGCATTTCGTTTTGGTGTCGAAATTATCGACTTCCAAACCAACCGCCCTATTTCGGGGATTCAGTGGAGTACACCAGTTTGGTTGGTAGTCAACGAACCACCAGTTTGGGTAATGCCACAAAATCAGATTAGTGTAACGCCAACCAATCCCCAAAATATCAATTTTCAGTGGGCGCCACGTCATAACAACGTCAACGACGTAGAGTATGAGTTTACCATTACCGATTTGATGTTGAATAGCGGTTTTCAAGGAAATGTTCAAAACCTTTTCCTTTCACAACCTGCTTATTATCAAACTCGTACCCGTAATACAGTTTTAAACTATAATGCGACCATGCCTCCATTGGTTGTTGGTCGCACGTATGCCTATCGCGTACAAGCAGTAGCCAAGCGTGGTAGCGAAGATGTAGGAGTTTTTAGAAATAATGGTTATAGCGAAATACAATACTTTACTTACGGAGAAGCCGTAAAGCTCAATCCTCCGACCAACTTACAAGTAGCTTGGACTGATGATCTAAAATCGGCGACATTCAACTGGAAAGGAGATAACACGCACAAAAATTTTACGGTAGAATTTCGTGATAAAGCTTCCAAAGAATGGAAAACGGTGACCCTTCCAGCATCTCAAAGTGGTCTTTATAATACTTTTGTTATCAATAATTTAGATCCGAACAAAAGTTACGAAATGCGTGTGACGGGTATCAATGAGCAGGGCATTAAAGCCACTTCTAACATCATTGACTTGGCAAACTCGCCAATGGCTGCTAAAAAAGTGCCATTAGTAATAAAAGGCAATGTGCGTTGGGCATTCCGTAGTTCGGAGGAAAACCTTCGTAGTATAGACCCTCTTTTGATACCTAAAGACAAAGAACGTTACCGTGAAATAAACTACGAACCATATCCGAGCAATACCCCAGGGAGTAAAAAGTTTCCACTAGGCAAAGCGACAGTTGCCATTTATAACTCTTCTGTTGAGTTAACAGCCGAAAACCTTAAGTCGAGTAATCCAAAACGCATTACGACAGTAAACACTAATGCCGAAGGAGAGTATAGTCTAGATGGAGCCGGTTTGAAGTTACTGACAGATGTCAAGAATTTATATATTGTAGCAGAGTTTGAGAAAAATGTATTTGCTCCAGCTATTAGTAAATTATCGGTCAATCCCAACGATGAAGGTACTAAAACAGTCGACGAACTGATTTTGTTGGCCAATACGATACGCTATTCACCAAGGCTCTTAATCAACCCAGAGCTCTTACCTGCTGGTGAATCTATCCAAAACAATACGATAGAGGAAGTGGGTCTTTATATTTATGAAAAAATCGTTTTAGCTAACCCTTACTTAAAAGAAGCTGGAAATCTTATCGGTGAGAAACCAATTGTCACTTCTGGAGGTGAAAAGCTAATTAAAGTATCAGAATTTATAGGTAACCCTATTTCTGCTTTATTTCCCAATATATATGGCGAACCGTTTTTTGTTAGAGTAAAGCACAAATATAGAAATGCCTCGTATCAACCACTAGAAAAAATGTTGGATTTGAAGGAGGGACAATTACCTTTAGTCAAAGATCATTTTAGACATGGAGGAGCTGTTCCGCCTGAAATAGCTGGCGTAGTTGAGAGAAAGATCGGAGATAAGATGTATCCTGCTCCAAATGTTTCTATTCAATTAGGACAACTTTCGGCACGAACCGATAAGGATGGAAAATATTCTATTCACATTCTAGCAAATGTGCCAAAACAAACTACGCTCAAAATCAAGGCGATAGATCCATTAATTACCTCAAATGTTGTAGAACACACCTTGATTTACGACCAGAAAGATATCACTCAAAACTTTGTACTTAGTGGTAGCGCATCATATTATGAGGGTCGTGTGTATGGTCGTAATCAACAACCCATCAGCGGCGTTAAAGTTTCCTACAAAGGAAGTGATATAAATACCAATGCTCAAGGATACTTTTACTTTGTCCAACCAGGCGAAAACACCGTCATGGATGACTCCGTCAAAGTAACTTTTGATGGGTACGATGTAGCCTATGTTCAACCTAAAAAGTTTAAAAGAACAGCTATTACAGGAAAAGACTTTGACGAAAATAAGAAGAATATCTTGCCTCTAATGAAGTACATCAAAGAGGAGAAGGATGATCAAAAAGATGCTTTTTTCAAAAAGAATTTTAAAGACCCTGGTCTCATTCCTGCGGCTAGTTTCAATTGTGATAGTGTAATTCTTCAACACGAAACCATCTATCAGGTAATTGCTTATACAAATATTATCAAGTCATCAGGTATGCGCAGTGCCAATGACTCTTCGAATGTCGTTAGCGCCTTATTAAACATTGAGGATGAAGAACGAATCATTGGAAAAGCTACTTACGCTGGTAAAAATAAGAATAAGGAAAGTTGGAAAGGTGGTTACGTATCCAAAACATTTAAAAAGGAAATTAGTATAAAAGTCCTCAACAGAAAGGTAGTAGGCAATGACACCACTGCTAGCCCTCAGTTCTTAGAGGAAGAAATCACGGCGCCTCTTCCTAATAAGTATACCAAAAATGATACAGTTGTAGTTAAGGTAAGACTCAAACCTACTAGTTTCTTTTATGGGGTAGTATATGATAGTACTTTTGCCATTCCGGGTGTGAGAGAAGGCCGAAAAGCAGGTGACCCATACAAAGGTGTTGCAGGTGTAGAGGTCTCTGTGAGTGGAAGCAAAGCAAAAACTGATGAGAATGGACGATTTAAGGTAGCGATTCCTAAAGGAGAAGAGTTTGAGGTTGAACTCTCACACGCTGATTACGCTAATACCAAACAATC
Organism: Flectobacillus roseus; assembly: GCF_030056595.1. Classification (NCBI taxonomy): domain Bacteria; kingdom Pseudomonadati; phylum Bacteroidota; class Cytophagia; order Cytophagales; family Flectobacillaceae; genus Flectobacillus; species Flectobacillus roseus. Next base: position 21,159 of record NZ_JASHIF010000021.1, on the reverse strand, counting down.
ATTCACAGCCTTGTTGGCACAGCCATATCTCAAACCAAGTGGAAAACCTTTCTACATGGTGAAACAAGATAAGGATATGCCGAAGTTTAATAAACTAATGGGCTTTACCATTAGCGTCGACAGAATTGTGAAGTTGACAGACAAAACGTTCCAAATATCTGGCTTGCTTTACCTTGACAAAGGAAAATTAGGGAAAGATTCAACGGCTAATATTTTCTCAGCGGGTTCTACTAAAACCCTTACTTACAAAAATATTGAAGTTTTTAAAGATGAGAACAAGAAAAATGCTGGCAATGCTATCATTACTCAAAGTAGCATAAACTTCGTTGAGACTGAGGCCAAAATTCTCTTATTTGGTTATGCCCCAATTACGCTTCAAGGTAATCCTATTGGTGAGCCATACATTCGTCTACAACACCTTGACAACAAGGGAACTAAACTAGGTAGCGAAGGAAAAATCGGAGCTTCCGAAATGGAGTTTACTCAAAAAGAAATGATGGGTATTACTTTCGGAAAAATGGAGCTTTCTCAAAAAGTACCAGATAAAGAGAAGAAGTTTGGGAAATTTGATGACAAAATTTCAGATAAAGATGCTGCCAAACGCGAAACGGCTGCAAAAGATGCTAAAGCTGAGCAAAAAGAAATCAAAGCTAAAGTAGAAGAAGCCAATAAGAATGATTTAAAAGATATTATTGCTGCTAAAAATTCATCACAAGCCAAAAAAGATGAGGCTGCCAAAGAATTAGCAAAACTTGACAATGGCTTGACCGCAGTCCCTGAAAAGGAACCAATGCTTTTGGCATTTGCCCCTGTGAGTCTCGAAGAACTAGCAGATACCAAAGAATATGTGATATCTTTCCCTCAGGCTAATGCTCAGAAAGATACGAAAGACCTGACAGCCAGCAAACCAAGTACTGATAAAAAAGATGCCAATGGACAGCCAGATAAAACACCAAAAGAAGACCCTTACAAGGACTACTTCAAATTCCCTATTGGTCCTACATTAGGAGTGGTTTCAGCAGGAATTGACCCTGCATCTGCGGTACTCAAAAAGTCGGGTATCTCGATGAAAGGTATTGTATCACTTCCTGAGGTTTGGAGATTTAAGTCTAATGGTAAACCTTTGTTGATTGAAAAACTTGAAATCGACAAGAAATTTGATTTAAAAACACTGATCATCGGTAAGTCGGACACCATTACGAGTTTTGGTGTAGCCGATAAATGGATGTGCTATATCAAAAGCTTCCAAATCTATTCAGGATTCAAAGGCTTTGGATTGGGTGGTACTATCAATACTGACAAAGATAACTACCTTATTATCAACTCTCTTGGTTTCTCGGTAGTTGGCGGTGCTGTATATCCTAACATTGACCTGAGTACATCCAAAGATGGGCTAAGATTTGGTAGTTTGCGTTTCAAAACGGTTGGTAAGAAAAATATTACCATCAAAGGTAACGTCGATGATAAAAGTTATGAGGTAGAAGGTTCATTACGTATCGAATGGGACGAATCTCCGCTTAAAACCACCTCAACCGACTCGACTGATAAGTTTGGCAAAAGACTCTCAGATGCAGAAATAGCTAAGAATAAGCAGGAAACCTTAATAAAAGACCAAAATGCTAAAAACGAAGCTGAACAAGCAACACAAGCAGTAAACAAAGGAACTAAGGAGTATACCGATGCCAAGCAAAAACTAGAAGCAGTTGAAAAAGAACTGGTTGCTCTTGAGAAACTAAAAGCAGACCTTACTAAAGAATATGATGACCTAAGTAAAGAACAAGAAAAAGTTAAGGTAAAACGTATTGCACTCACCCGTAAAGGATCTGAGTCAGGTAGCGCTTATCGAGAATCTGAGCAAGCCAAACAAGACGAGAAAAATCAAGTTGAGGCCGAAAATGCAGTCAAAAACAAAGAGAAAGATATCGATGCTCGCTGGAAACAATACGAGTCAAATTTTGCCAACAAAGAAAAAGAGCGTGATAAGTTAAAAGAGACTATCCAAAAACTTGAGCCTGCTCAGAATGAATTAGCCAAGAAAGCCGAAGAGGCCAAAGCAGAAGCTGCGAAAAAAGCAGAGGCTGATGCTGCCAAGAAAAAAGCTGACGAAGAGAAAAAAGAGGCTATTGCCAATGGTAAATCTTATGTAGATACCTCAACCAAAGATGCAGGTGCTTCAAAAGGCACTGAAGAGTCTAAAGGTTTTGGAGGAGTCTCTTGGAAGGAGCGTTTGTTCCCAATAGAGGTACAGGTATTCAAATGGTCTACAACGGGCAAATTCCTCATTTCAGCTTCGCTAAGTCAGGATGCACTCAAGTACGGCCCAGCAGCTTTCAAAGTACGAAGAATTGTATACTCTCGTGGCGCGGCACTTAAGCAAAGTGAGCTCAACGACTTGCTTAAAATGTCGGAAGATGAGGTTGCAAAAATCAATAGTACTAGCAAGTTCAACAATGCCAATACACATATTGATCAAGATGGCAAACGCACAGGCGTAACAAGCGAAGATACGCAAAAGCAAAGAGAAGGGGCATCTCTCGACAACATGAGTTTGAAGGCCATTGAAGATAAAGTGGCATTAGACAACCCAAGTACTGTAAAATGGGCATTAGGTTTTGCAGGTGGCGTCGAAGTAGACACCAAGTCTATTAATATTGATTCGGACGTAAACTTCTACATCGCCGATTTTGATGGAAAAGGACATGCGTTCAAAATGAATGAGTTGTTAATTAAAATTGACGCTACTTCATTTAGGGCTTTAGCCAAAGTAAAGATTGCTACTTCTGGTTCAAAAATCGGATTCGAAGGTGAAGGTGAGTTTGAGGGCGCAAAGATAAAGGCCGCCATGACGCTCAAATATTACTCTATCAACGATACCAAAAATAATAAGTTTGGTACTGAACTGGGAGCCTCTATCAAGGTATCTACTGGAGTTACTGGTGTCGTAATGGGACCAATCACATGGACAACCCTAGGCGGTGGATTTGACCTTAATACTGCTGATAATAAATTCAGCGTGTTTTTCTTGGGTGATGCCCGCAGTACTGGTGTACCCGAAAAAGTTACCTATTACAAAAAAGTAAAACTCTCACTCGACTTTGTGTCGGGCAATTGTGGGGGTGTTCCAATCATCCGTGGTAGCATGGAATTATGGTCGGGAATGCTCAACGCCAAGGAGGAGAAGATATGCGAAGCCAATGCGGAAGTCAATTTCTGTACGGCAAGTGTCGTATGTAAAATTAACTGTGACCTTAAGTTTTCAGACAAAATGGTCAAGGTCGATGCCTTGGCTTATATCAAAGGTAGCGCTGGATTCTTCTTGGGAGCAAAAGTGAAAGCTGAGCTATTTGGCATGAATTCCAACGGAACATTTATTCTGGGTATTCTTTGCGATACCAAGCATAGTGATGCGCCAAAAGAATTAGCTCCGTTCCTGACTGATTTACCTAGATTCTTATATCAGAGTGACAACAAAACACTTTCTGCTCTTTATGTTGGGCTAGACCTAAGCTATGAAGAAAAGAAAAACGGCGGACTTAGAGCCTTTGGTGTAGACTTTGTTTCCTACTCTGCTGAAGTTCTTTGTAAAACTCGCTTAAATGCTGGTGTCAACTTCTCAAATGGCAACTTTATGATCAATGCCATGGCAAAAGTAGAAGCAGAAGGAAAAGCCTCTGTACTAGGATTTAATATGGGTGGGAAACTCGACGCAATGCTTGAACTAGGTGGCGGACGTACCAACGAACTAGGTTGGAACTTTAGAGCAATTGGTCGTGGTAAACTCGAAATCGGCGCTGGTAGATACGAAGATAAACAATGTAACGACTACAGTATCACAGGTATCAAATGGGGCAAAAGATGTATTACTTGTTGCGATGGAACCTCATGGAGATGTTGGAAACGAATTGAAATTCCATACCCAGAAGGCTCAATTGACCGATTTGTTAAACTTTGTTTGGAAGGTCAGTTTGGGGTAACTTACCAAGAAAAAGGACCAAGAGAAGTGACTGGTTGGAAAGCCTATATTGGTGGAACTGGCCCTGGCACAAACGCACCAAGCAAATCTAACTCTGTACCAACAGAAAGTGCTGTTACTGCCGAAACATCGCTCAGAGTTGGCGAAAGCCGCGTTTCACCAAACGGTGTTTACAAATTGATCGTAGAGGACAATGGTAATGTAGCTATTACAAAAAATGGTGACAAAATTTGGGAAACTAATACAGCCAATAGAGGTGTAAGCTATTTTAAAGTTCAACAAGATGGAAATTTGGTAGCATATACTTCAAGCGACAGAGCTGTTTGGGCTTCTAATACTCATGGTAAAGGAAATAATAGCTGCATACTCGCCATGCAAGATGATGGTAATTTGGTGCTTTACAAAGATGGAGACAACGCTATTTGGTCTTCAGATACAAGACACGTGTACTCGCAGGCTGAAATTATCAACTCTAGAATCCTAAATGAAACCTCGCTCAAAAAAGGACAAACTATCAAGTCTGCTAGTGGAGTATACGCTCTTACGCTGCAAGGTGATGGCAACGTAGTACTAGAAAAAGGTTCTACCGTGCTATGGGCAACTGGTACAAATAGAGAGAATATTGAAGCATTTACGGTTCAAGATGATGGCAACATTGTAGCATATGCCAAAGGTCGTCGCCCTAAATGGTCATCACGTACCAATGGAAAAGGTGGAAGTGATACCGTGTTATTACTACAAAACGATGGTAATCTTGTGCTGTATAAGAATATCAGAACCAAAACACCAGGCAATATCACCGTATATTTACCAGAAGATGCCATTTGGGCAACAGGAACCAACGGAAAATAATTTTGAGAGACATAGCTAATGCAACAGATATTTAATTACATGAAAAGACATTGTATTCTTTTTGCCATAATCGCTCTTTTTGTGCCTTCAGTTTTGAAGGCACAAACGAGCCCTCTTTCTGCCCTCTCTTCGCCAAAAGGGGTGTATGTTCGATTTAATGTTGACTACCTCGCTAATAAAGTGGTAGGTAAATCTAAATTTATTGTCAAAAGGAAAAAGCCCACTGACAATGCCTATAAAACTGTAGGAACGATGCAAATGGCTCAAAAATATGACGAAATTGCAGAAACTGTTGGCCGTAATGAGCTGAAAGATTTTGAAAGAATGAAAAAAATCACAGCGCCATCACAAACGATAGCCTTTTTCAACAGCAATCCAACCTACAAAAGTATCTCCTTGTTTGCCGAGCTAAAAATTGAGTTCTTGCAAGCTTTCGGATTTGCTTTTTTGGATAACTCAGCCACCAAAAATGAGTTTTATAACTACGCTGTTTACGAGGTAATCAATAAACAAGAAACGCTTATTGGTGAGGCTGAGGTTTTTCATAACCCTAAAAACTATTTCTTGAAACAACTGACTCCTCAAATTTCTAAAATTTCAGGTACAGATACTTCTATTTTCTTTCAGTGGGATATCCAAACACCTCAATATGTAGATAACTCTGCCGAGCAGGTACGTTTGGCTAAGTTACTAGAAGATACCTTCAAACAGGCACCAGACAATGGTAATCAGCGTGTTGATGAAACTACTTATCAAAAAGTAAAAGAGATTTACCTCAAAAATGAATCTCTGTTGGCGGTGCACCCTGTGGATGAATTTTCGACAAGATTCAATGTGTATTATCGCAAAAATAACAATGCGTCTTGGATATTACTGGAAAAGAAAATCGCTAATGTAACACCAGAGGGTAAACAAATTCTTTTTGCTAGAATTGCAGGAAAACACGATGATTTGGTCGAAACTATGGTTATTCCCCAAGATGAAATCTATAATACTGGCGATACCTCTAAAATTGCCCGTGGTGTTATTGCTCATAATGGTAGCGTGGAGCTCATTTACAGCGTAACTGCTTCAGATTCTACTAATTCGATTATTTTGCAGTGGAAAAAACTTCCCAACAAGGCCTATTATTCAGGGATCGAAATTTCAAAAAGTAGTCCTGATATGCCACAAAAAGTAATTCAGGTATTACCTATATCAGCAACCAAATATGTAGATACAGAGGTATATCCAATGGGTACAATGTTTACCTATTTTGTACGTCCTGTGTTTATTCCTTTGCAAGACTTACAACAAGATATACCTGCTTCTGCCACAATGACTTGCGGCAAATTTTCAAGACCTACGGCGCCATTTAATCTAACCGTGACCAATGAAGGTCCTCATGCAAGATTGAAATGGGAAATGGCGAACGAAAACCTAATTCATAGCTATTTTGTGTACAGAGGAACCAGTCCCAACAATATGCGCCCTATTCGCTCGGCAGTGAAAGAACGAGAATATTTGGATACAACAGGATATCTGACAGGACGAGTAACTTATTATTATGCCATTATGGCCATCAATCCTACACAAGATACTAGTGATTTATCACCAAAGGTGATGTATACGCCTATCAAGAAAGAGAGTTTTCAAGCGCCAAGTTTTGTCAATTCAGAAATCATCAACGGAGAAGCACATCTAATTTGGAATGATGTAAAACTTAATGATGACTTCATAGCAGGATATGTTGTACAACGTAAAATAAAAGGTGAAAAAGCCTTCAAAAATCTGCACTCAAAAGCCCTGAATTATGCTAACTTTATTGATAGTACTTTTGAGCCAGGAATTGAATATTTGTATAGAGTAGCCGCACTATCTATCAAAAACGACACCTCGGCTTTCACACCCGAAACAGTTGTGAAAATAGAAAAGCCTAAAGATGTATTGAATGCTATTACGGATATTACCCTGAAAAATCTATCAAAAACCATTCGTATTTCGTGGCCAAGTGTGGAAGTTGGAGATGTAAAAGGCTATAAAATTTATAGAAAATTACCTACAGAGGTGAATTTTAAAGTTATTGCAACACTTGCCAACGGCAACTTTGAATATGAGGATAATAAAGTGACTTCAAATACAATTTATGTGTATTCTGTTACGGTGTTAGACAGCAAAAATAACGAAAGCCCAATCGAGGAACGAAAATCGATTTATAGAGAACCTACCAAGCAATAAATATATTTGGTTGGACTTTCATCAATCAGTTATGGGCATTAGGCAAAATATTTCTAGGGTTTCCGAAGAAACATATTTACATTTTTTGCTTAATGCCCTTTAGGCACTAGCAACAGGCAATAGGCAAAGAGTGTTAATATGTTTTTAATAACCAAAGACGTGCTTTTTCCCAAAGCCCACCGCCGAAAGCCGATACCTAAAAGCCTAAAATTAAATTCTATTTTGCTCACTAACTTAAGTAATCGTGCAGAATAAGATTTAAGTTTTTTGTTGAAGGCATAAGGCAACAGGCACAAGGCAAAGAGTGTTAAAATATTTTTTAGTAACGATGGATATATTTTTTGCCGATTGCCGAGAGCTGAAAGCCGTAAGCTCAAAAATTAAATTTTATTTTGCCTACTAACTTATCTTACAAATAACCATTTACTTTAAAGTATACAAATTTCATTTTAATAATAGCTTAAGTAGTACCCATAATCCTTTACTTTGAAAAATTACGGTACAACGAGGCTGATAACATCTTTATAATTTATTGAAGCTAGTGTTATTCAGAATCAACATATTCCTTTTTGTGATAAGCCTTTGTACAAGTACATGGGCTTTTGGCACTACCAAATACCTCGAAATAAAGATTATGGACGAGGCCTCAAGTATATTGGGGAATGCCAGCGTAACCATTCTGAATCGGGAGAAAAGCCATAATGTGCTTTTGAGAAAAGAAACCGAGGATGGCTCTGTTCAATTAGAAATAGAATACAACAAGGAGTATCATTTTTTAGTGCAAAGCGAGGGCTTTTTTGCCACTCATCTTTTCCTATCTTTCCAAGAAATCAAGAACCAATCTTTAGAAGGAGATATCCTAAACACTCAAAACACCAATATTCTTGTTTTGTCGAAAAACCAAATTGGGGTATTAATGAAACGCATTCCTTATTTTACCTTTATGGCTAAAGACAAACATACGGGTGAGTACATTGAAGCCGAATACGCTATTCGCCTCAACAAAACAGGAGCCGTAAATGTTCGTAAAATGAAGCGTGGCGAACCTCTGGATTATCTTCCCGAAATGTTTTGTTCCTTTGAAGTATCGGTGCGAAAAGACAATTACCTTGAACATAGCGAAGAGTTTCTATATGACAAATTTTTCAAGGGCATGGAACATACTTTTGAACTACAGATAGACTCTACCAAGATACAAGTTCCCAAAGATACAACTCCTGTAATGCTGGTAAAAGAAGCGCTAAAACCTTTTATCCCTAAAATAATACCCCCCGCTCCAGATCTTGTTATTCCATTCGAACAAGGGAGTTTTTATCTGACCGCCGCAACACAGGAGCAATTGAACAGACTGATAACTCAACTACAAAATAACTCAACCGTTACCTTGCGGATTGTTGGAAGTCATGATGGCGTTGGTAGTGCCAAACTAAATAGCTATTTGGCTTATTTGAGAGCTGTCGTTATCCAAATATATCTTGATAATCATAGCCTTACAAATGTTAAGACTGTGGTTCAAACGATTACAAATCCTGAAACTGATATTCCCTTGGCGGCTCGGAGGGTAGCCAAAATCTATATCGAACAAGTGCATTCCCAAGATTTTATCTCTAAAAACTAAGTGATTTATCTGAAACAAATCATGCCATTATCAATTAAAAATCATGTACAACAAACTCCATAGATTGATGAAATACCACTTTGTAACTATACTTTTTTGTATACTTATAGCCCACATCCAATCTAGGGGACAATATTATTTATCTTCTAAGCAATATGGATTTTCAAGCGGCTTGGGTCACCGCCATGTCAATTCATCGTTTATTGATTCAAAGGGTAAAAAAATTATCCTTACGGCCAATTCTATGGCTTTTTTTGAAGGTAATACTTTCAAAACGATTTCTTACCCTGAAGCATTTTCGTCCAAAGGTTTCAATACTATTTGTGAAGACAATATGGGTAATTATTGGGTTTCTGAAGCCTTTGAATGGTTTTATTCATTCAACATCCGTCAGACCTATATCTATAATAACGAGAAATTTATCCCTTCAAAAAGTAAACTTCCTAGTTCAATTCAGATAGAGTCGATACTTTCAGACGAAAACAGATTACTGTTGATTGGGACAAAAACAGGTGAAATCTATTCTTATTCTGCCAACAATAACAAACTTTCTTTGCAAAAGAAAATAGGAAAATCTCCCATTAAATTGCTTTATGCAAAACAAAACAAAATTGTTTTTTGTGAAGAAAAAGGCACCCTTGAAGACGACAATATCCAACTTATTAATTACACAGGAAAGGTTTTATTTCAGGAAAAACTTCTCAATAAATTTTGCGTATCAGTACAGTCTGTAGCAGATGAGCTATATGCGGTATTTGATGGACGTACTCAAATGGAAGTAGTCAAACTGGGTACGAATGTAAGCTTTTATTCATCCAAAAATCACTCTTATTCCTATTTGACAGGCTTGGTATATGAGCCCAAATTCAAATCGTTAATTTTTTACAATAACGATAAAATCTCTTTTTTAGGCGCTAATCTGGAAATCCTTTATACACACGATTTCCCTTTTTCGATTCATCATATCACGCCCGATGGTCATGGTAACTTATTTATGAGCACCGACAACGGTTTAGTGATTGTACGTATTCAAAAAGGGGTCATAAATACGCTTTTGTATAACCCCAATCCCGAAGACAACCAAGATAATTACTCTTGCCGTGAAATCTATAAATTGGACAAAAACACCCTCATTGTCAATACTAATCAATGCCGTCAGGTGGTGAATCTTCGAACAGGAAAATCTGAGAAATTGCCAACCCTAAATAGCAATCTTCAAAACGATTTTATCCTTTCAATTCTTCGTGATAAGCAAGGAACTCTTTGGTTTGGCGAACAACAGCTCGTTACTACCGATTTGGTCACGAAGGTCAATCGCTCATATTTTGCCAATTATGAAACAAGAATTTGGTCAATGACCGAGTATAAGCAAGGTCTATTGCTAGGTTTTGAGAAAAAAGGTATTGGCTATTTCGACAAATCCAATGGAAGTATCAACTACTTTGATGGTAAACAACCACAAGAGCTTGCCTCTGCAACGGTTTATGATTTTCTAAAACTTAAAGATAAAGTATTTATTGCTTCTTCTTCAGGACTTTACATACTTGACAATAATGGCAACATAAAGCAAATTCCCTATCCTGTTGGACAAAAAAAGGCTACTTACGACATCAATATTTTTGATAAAAAGCAAGCCAATATGCTAAGCTTATCTACAGAAGAAGGCATTCTTTTATTGGATATGGCTACTTTGAAAGTGCGACAGTTTATCCAAGATAAGCACTTTGCTAAAGTAAAATTTTTGTCTTGTTACGAAACACAAAACGGTTATTGGGCAAGTAGTGAACAAGGTATTTGGCATTTTGATAAAGGCGGAAACCTCCTTAAAATCTACACAGAATTAGACGGTCTAACCAACAACGAATGTAATACGTTGGCGCACTTTCAGGATGAGGAAGGTACGCTATACTTTGGTGGACTAAATGGTGTAAATATCATCAAACCTGAAGCGTTTGCCAACCAGCCTAAAGAAGGAGTTATGTTGATTCGTGATATTAGGATTTTTGACAAACAAGAATTAGTAAGTACGATTCCAGCCCTTAACGGGAATAATATCGCCCTAAAAACTAGTGAAAACTCCATAGAGCTTGAAGCCGACTTTGATGATTATATGTATGATTGCGAAAAGCAATTTTACTATACTGTAGGACAAGAAGAAAAAAACTGGGCGCCTTTTGTCGCCAAAAACTTCCGAATAGATAACCTACCTTATGGCGAATCCCTGATTCATCTGAAGGTAGTTGCTTGTAATAATTTTGCGAATAGTAATATCCATACCATAAAAGTCTTTAGGGCATATCCTTTGTATTATCGCTGGTATTTTTGGGTAATGGTGGCTGTGTTGATGGGTTTACTCATTTGGGGTGGCTTCCAACTATATGCGTATAACTATCGAATGCGCAACCTCAAACTGAAGGCCTTGGTAGACAGACAAACGGTAAGTTTGCACGAAAACTTAAAGTTTAGAGACGAGCTTCTCAAGCTATTAGTACACGACGTACGTCACCCAATTATTAGCTTTAATAACCTGACAGACAAGCTAAATTTGCTAATTCAAAAACAAGAATACGAACGACTTTCGTTGTTAGGAACCGAATCAAAGTCGCGAAGTGAGAATTTATTATGGCTCATCGACAACCTGATTTTATGGATTCAGTCGACTAATAAAAACGAAACGGTTGTGTACCAAAACCATGATTTGATAGGTCTGATTCACAAAATCATTCGCTCTTATCAGAATGATATCTCGGTAAGAAACCTTACATTTGTAGTCGAACCAGAATCGTTTCTTGCTAAAATTGATGAAAAATTATTTGTGATTGCCATGCGTAATATCATATTCAACGCCATAGAATATGCTAAGCGCGATACAACTGTTCAAATCAAAATTAGTCGAAATACCCAGCTCGTAGAAGTGACCTGCTACAATCTTGTAGAGCCCGACACACAACCACGAGCCGAGTCACGAGGATTGAAAATAGGATTAAGTGTTTTGAAAACTATTCTAGAGAAACAATCTATCGAGCTTTTTAACGATAAAGTAGATGATATTTATCTCACAAGATTAATTATTCCTGAAAAATAAATCTAAAAAGAGTGTATCAAACAAAACTGGTACACTTTTTTATTGTTATTAAAACCAAGGTTCATGTTTACACGTATGTATATACGAGCCTTTACAAGAACTTCACAAAAACAGTTATTCCCCAACATAACTAAGTATGTATTGCTCTTGATAGCTTTTAACACCCATTATTTAAAACATTTTGTGATTATTCGCATTAAGAATCCACTAGTTTATTTATGAACCCCATCTCTTGCTTAATCCTAGAAGATACTATTAGTGATCAACTAGACATAGAGCTTATACTACAGCACTATCCGATGATAGATGCTACTTATGTAAACACCCCAAAATCCTTTCTAACCGCCATCAAAGAAAATGATTATCAACTTTATTTCATGGATATTCACGTTTCTTCTGATATTACTGGCGTAGATTTGTTGGCCTCTGTCCGCAACTCTGGTGCTTGGGTGATACTCAACAGCTCGTACTTAACAGAAGAATATTATGAAGAATATAAAAAAATAGATTGCCGAAAATATTGTATTTCCAAACCCCTTAATCCCTTTTCTGTTAGAACAATCCTCGATGAGTTAGTCACTCAAACTACCAAAAATAATTCACTGGGCAATAGCACCGAATTTATTATGGTGAAACAGGGGGATTATTTACACAAAATCAACATCGATTCGATTTTGTATTTCGAGTCCAGTGGGCATTTGGTCTATATCAAAACTAAAGAAGCCAAATACGCCACTTACGGGTCACTCAAACATTATGAGTCATTGATCCAAGGAAAAACTTTTGAAAAAATCAATCGAAACGTTATTATCAACTTGTTATTCGTTCAGAAGATTAATATCAAAGAAGATTTTATCGAAATTGACAACTCGTGTTTTTCCCTTAGTAGAATCCAGAAAAAAGAATTTATAGAAAAATTTGATAGACTTATACTTAAATAAATACTGAATGACAAGTTGTGAATCATTATTGTTCGAAGGATTTCGGAAGTTTGATCTTTTATATTTTGTAAAAAATAAAGGTATTTTACGCTATTTCCGAAATCAGAAATCCCCAATCTGAAATAGTTGGAAATTCTTCGTACAATCCTAATTCACAATTCAACACGAATACTCACTTTACATCCTTTCCCAAATCATTTCAAATTCTGAGATGATTTTTTTCTTTTACCCAACCATTCTCTCTTTACTTTCATCTTGTTAGTGTTCTGGTACTCCTATAAGCGTATGGTCCTATAATAACGAAAAATAGCCACATATTGAAGACACAAGAAGAAATCATAAAACGATGCTTAAAAGGAGATGAAACGGCCTTTAGCACACTATACCATCAATTTTCCTCTAAAATGATGGTGGTGTGTACGCGCTATTCGTCCGACTATGAATCAGCACAAGACCTACTTCAAGAAGGGTTTATTCGGGTGTTTCAACATTTACATCAATTCAAAAATGAAGGCTCTTTGGAAGGTTGGATTCGGCGAATTATCGTAAATCTGGCATTGGAAACTTATCGAAAAAATGTAAACCTTCGTCATCAAGCCGAGCTTCCGAGCGAATACGAATCAGAACACCCTTTGTCTGCCGAAGATATTTTGAGCCAGCTCAATGCCAATGAACTTTTGTCGTTGGTACAGCAGCTTCCTCCTACCTACCGACTGGTGTTTAACCTTTATGAGTTTGAAGGAGCAAAGCACCACGAAATAGCTAAACAATTGGGCATATCAGAAGGCACTTCCAAATCCAATTTACACGATGCCAAAAAACTTTTACAAAAATGGGTTTCAAAATTGATGTACGATAACAATAATCATATATAAGCCATGAGCGAGCAAAAATCAAATGATATAGGAAAGGTTTTTCGATCGGCAATAGATGGCCTATCGATGACACCTCCCAAGGCCGTCTGGGAAAATCTACGGATGGTAGCATTACAAACACAACTACTTCGATATCAAACTATTAATCGTTGGCTAACAGTATATGCTAGTATTGTCACATTATTACTTGGGGGCTCTATTGTTGAGCATTTTTCCCATAATGAGGTGGAATATCTTATACCGTCAAAAACTAAATTGGTATATCAAACTCGAGTGATTCATGATACCATTACGCTGTCAAAAATAGTGTATAAAAACCTCGAAAAGCCCTTGGATATCTTGGATAAAATTCCAAAAGATGCACAAGAAACAGATGATGATACACAGATAAGTCATGTATTACACAAGTCCACTAATAGCCTTAACCCATTAGCGTATGATTCAACTTTTATCATTAAAACAAACCATACCATTGCCGATTCAGCTTTTATTCAACCTTATAACATCGAACATACTGATGTAGTACATCAAGCAACCATTACTAATACAATTGGTTCAAAACCATATAATCCATTTATCTCTCATATACCATTAGCTACGATACCATATTTGTCATTCAAATCACTAAATATACCTGCTGAAAAGCCTCCAAAATTGAAGATTCCGCTCAAGAATCGACTTTCGGTTTCGGCATTTTATGCACCAGAATTGGGAGATTTGACGGTATATCGCTCTACTCCAGATGCTTTCAATTATGGAAATGAAATCATCGAAAAAGCTTATACTTGGGGCTTTAGAACAAGTATTGACCTTTCGCCTCGCATTTCGGTTTCTACTGGTATTCAATTAAGCAATATTCAGTTTGCTGGTGCTGTTCGCAAATCGTCTATTCAACCTGAATTGGTGAATGGGCAATTACAGTATTTGTACAAAACCGTGTTTGGAGTTGCTAATATTCCTACCGATGAAATGACTACTACGCCAGCAATTGGAAACCCTATTTCAGTAGAAATGGAAGATGAGCACTCTGTTAGCTTCGTCAGTATACCTTTATCATTGAGATATAATGCATTTTCGCTAAAACTTACCAAAGGCACTCGTAATCAGCGATATATGAGTTTGTATGGCATTGGAGGTATCAACTATCATATGCCAAGTGGCCAAATTATGAATATCGAGGTGTACGAATCTGATGGGCATGATTATTACACTACGCTTCGTAGTTTTAGTAATACTCGTTCCTATTGGAGCTATCAGTTTGGCATTGGGGCTGAACTAGAACTAGGTCGAAACTCCAGTATGTGGATAGAGCCATACTACCAACGTAATATTAATAGCTTTGTTAGGGACTTGCCATTACAATCTTACCTTCAAAACACAGGAGTAAGAATAGGGCTTAAATGGCATTTTTAAAGTTTATTAGCATGGTAACTTAAAAAAAATTATCATGCTACCCAACCATTTTGCAGCAAATACATCTTGTATATAGAAAGGCATTTTAAATATTATAACAAAACAAAATCACAAGAAACTATGACGATTAATCACGCCGAAAAAATCAACAGAAATGAGTTTTTGAAAAGCCTTGGTTTGAAAGGCGCTGCCCTATTTGCCGTGTACTGTACTGGTTCTGCACTAAGTTCATGTCAAAATGAAAGCAACATTGCCCCAAATCCAACTGGAGAATTACTCAAAATTGACTTGACCACAACTGCTGCTGCGGCACTAAAAAACGTGGGAGGATATATCCGCCAAAACAACGTGGTTCTTGCCAAAGTTAGCGCCACCGAATATGTAGCCGTAACACAAACTTGTAGTCATGAAGGCAGACAGGAAATTGTGTATATGAACAGCCAATTTTATTGCACTGCGCATGGCGCTGCTTTTAGTAAAACAGGTGCAGGACTCAATAGCAACGGTCGTTCTGGAATTAAAGTTTTTCAAGTGAGCATCGCTGGAAATATCCTTACGGTGACCAACAACTAGGAATAATCTTGAATTGTGAGTGGTGAATTGTGAATGTAGAATCGTTCTTGCCTAAAATAAGATTGCATTGTTGAGCTTTCGGCAATCAGCTATGGGCACTCGCTAAAAAGTTTCTATGGTTTCCTAAGAAACATATTTAAACTTTTAGCTTACGGTTTTAAGCCTGTTACATACCATTTACCGATCAATATTT
Source organism: Flectobacillus roseus (assembly GCF_030056595.1). Classification (NCBI taxonomy): domain Bacteria; kingdom Pseudomonadati; phylum Bacteroidota; class Cytophagia; order Cytophagales; family Flectobacillaceae; genus Flectobacillus; species Flectobacillus roseus. Next base: position 5,419 of record NZ_JASHIF010000021.1, on the reverse strand, counting down.
AGTACAGTAAAAATCTTTTTTACCTACGTAAAATCAAATATATGAAACGCTGCTTTTTAATTTTAGGGCTTTGGCTCTATGGCACCGCTATGTCTTTTGGGCAAGATGACTTACTGGCAGAACTCTCAAAAGCGCAAAAAGATATACCCATTTATACCACTGCTACTTTCAAATCTACTCGTTTGGTAAGTGGGCATTCTATCGAGACTATTGCCGCTAAACATCTGGATTTTAGGATTTCACATAGATTTGGAGCTATCAATTCAGGTTTTAATGAACTATTCGGTCTCGACCAGTCTACTATTAGACTCGGCTTGGAGTATGGCGTTACCGACCGATTGACTGTTGGCTTGGGACGCTCTAGCTACGAAAAAGTATATGATTATTATGCAAAGTATAAGTTACTCCGTCAATCATCGGGAAGTCAAAATATACCTGTCACTGTAACAGGACTGGTAGCGGCTTATACTACTACTCAAAACACGATGCCCACTAGGCAATATTTCAATAATCTCGAACGCCAGAGTTATTGTGCTCAACTATTGGTAGCTCGTAAGTTTGGCGAAAAACTTTCTTTGCAGATTTCTCCAACGGTACTACATCGCAACAAATCCGAAACACCTACCGATGCCAATACCCTTTACAGCGTAGGCATGGGAGGACGTTTCAAGTTGAGCCGCCGAACCTCTCTGAATGCCGAATATTACTATACGTTACCAGCATTTAGTAAAGCTGACTTGAGCCGAGATGCACAATTCACCAATGCGCTATCTATTGGATTTGACATAGAAACTGGCGGTCACGTTTTTCAATTGCATTTGTCCAATTCCAAAGGTATGACCGAAAGAGCCTTGATAGGACAAACGACTGGTCAATGGAGCATGGGAGATATTTTTTATGGATTCAATATTTCGAGAGTATTTAGTTTTGATAAACAAAAAAATCAACACCAATGAGAACCATCATTCTTATGAGTTTATGCCTACTAGGATTGGTGGGTAAAACACAAGCGCAGGTATATATGACCACCACGGGGCAAACACAGATTTTTTCTGAAACACCTATGGAAAATATCAGCGCAGATAATAAGGTCGTTTCGGCAGCATTAAATACTGCTACCAAAGATGTGGCTGTGCGAATTCAGGTGATTGGGTTCAAATTTCCCAATAAGTTAATGGAAGAACACTTTAATGAAAATTATATGGAAACAGAAAAATTTCCCACGAGTAGCTTCAAAGGAAAAATCATAGATGTTATTGATTTTCAGAAAAGTGGAACTTATGAAGTCAACATCAAAGGTGTATTGGAAATGCACGGAGTAAAACAGGAAAAAACGATAAAAGCAAAGCTTCAAATTGGGTCTGACAAGATTGTGGTAGATGCTCCTTTTGATGTCAAACTAGCAGATTTTAAAGTAGATGTTCCCAAATTAGTTTTTGAAAAAATTGCGGAAGTTATTTCTGTAAAAAACCGTTTTATCCTTTTACCCAAAACTCAATAGTTATGAAAATGTTGAAAAGCAGTATGATTCTAGGCATAACTATGGGAGGGTTAATTGCCTGTCAAAATATCAAAGGAGACCCATCGCCGACTGACTCCGTCAACAGTACGGGTACGGTAGATACTACTGGCACTTCAAACAATGCCTCAAATACGGGTACTTCCACCTTACAATGCGGTACTACGGGAAGCAATGCCTCCAAAGGCGATTCAGTCTGTTTTACGACACAGATATTACCTTTTTTTGTAAGTAATTGTGCAACAAGTGGTTGTCACGATACCAAGACGCATGCTGATGGTTATGATTTAACTTCATATACAAAAATCATGAAAGGTATAACGGCAGGTAGTCCCAGCAAAAGTAAGTTATACACGGTAATGCTTCGCACTGACAATGAGCGTATGCCACCGCCGCCCGCACAGCCTTTATCAAAAACACAAACAGATTTAATTGCCAAATGGATTACTCAAGGGGCAAGGGAAGTGAATTGTGCGGTGGTGGTCGATACACAAAATGTTACTTTTTCAAAAACCATTATGCCACTACTAACCACCAACTGTGTGGGATGTCACAAAACAGGAAGTTTGTCGGGAGGCGTGAGTTTAGAAAATTATGCTCAGGTAAAAAGCTATGTAGACAGCAAACGACTCTGGGGCTCCTTGAATTCCTTGACGGGTTACTCGCCTATGCCGCCTATTGGTAAGCTAACGGATTGCCAATTGACCGTTGTAAAAAAATGGATAGATGCAGGTGCTAAGAATGATTAGGCAACGAATTTATACTCAATAATATATCTAAATAAAGCAAGGAAGCGTTTTAACACTTAGCATACAATTGATGAGGTGGCATAGTATTTGAGGTTTTACTCAAAAAGCACCCCCTAAGTGTTAATCCTTGCATTGGTTATGAGTATGAGAAATAGGTTTAAATATATAGTATTGACGTTATTACTTCTTTTAGGAGTATCTTCTATAAAAGCGCAAACTACCCCTCAAATTTTTTATAAAATAGAATATAAAAGTGATGGTTGGTTTTACGCTTCTATGAAATCTAGCGCTAATTTGACCAATAGTAGCACGACGACATTGAACAAAATTACAGAAATGCAATTTACGATTGTAGCGCCGATTGGTACTTTTGCCAATATCAAAAATCTGACTGGAACCCTACCCCTGCAAGATGGTGTTGGTTCTTCGGTATGGGGTAAGCAATCTAAAACCAACGCTACCAACGAGTATATTTATTTCTATGCTTTGGGTATTCCAACTGTACAAAGCATCACTGCTAACGTGGATGTGCCCATGTTCAAATTCCAGCTAACTACTTGTACAGGCTCATTACGTTTGTATCGTAACGTTGCAGATGCATCGGGAGCAGCAGACGTACAAGTGTTAAATTCTGCCAACTCTATGTTTATGCCTTCAATTGGTTTAGCCATGGTAAATGCCTACAAAGGCAACTACGGAACAGAAGCCAATTGTAATCCTATTGTTTGTAATCCTGTGATTTGTCAGCCCTTAACCATAGTAAAGAGGATTTCCACAAAATAACTTCTTGATAGAGAATAATTTCTTTTGTAGTTAAAGGGACTTTTTACTGTATTTTTGTTAAAAATATCCGAATCCCTCATGAATTATACGCTACATCAGCTCCAAGTATTTTTGACAATTACGCAAACTCAAAGTATTACAAAAGCCGCCGAAGAACTACATTTGAGTCAGCCTGCGGTATCTATTCAATTGCGTAATTTTCAAGAACAGTTTGCTATTCCTCTCACCGAAGTAGTTGGACGAAGACTTTTTGTGACTGACTTTGGAAAAGAAATTGCCATTGCTGCCGAGCGTATCCTCAACGAAGTTCATGCGATTAATCACAAAACGTCTGCTTACAAAGGGCAGCTTACTGGTAAATTAAAAATATCGGTTGTATCCACAGGAAAATATATTATCCCCTATTTCTTAAATGATTTTTTGAAGAAAAATCAAGGAGTCGAACTCAAGCTAGATGTGACCAACAAAATGAAAGTAGTTGAAAGTTTGGAGCATAATGAAGTAGATTTCTCCTTGGTTTCGGTACTTCCTATGCATCTTCAGATCGAGAAAATCGATTTGATGTCCAACAAACTCTATTTGATTGGTAACACAGAGGAACAATTTAATGATTCTTTCTATGAAACTTCGCTATTAGACTCGCTCCCACTGATTTATCGTGAGTATGGCTCAGGCACGCGCCACGTTATGGAGGCGTATGTACAGGAAAACAAACTGCCGATTCATAAAAAAATGGAACTCACTTCTAATGAGGCCGTTAAGCAAGCTGTTTTGGCAGGGTTAGGCTATTCGATTATGCCGCTGATTGGTATTAAAAACGAACTATCAAATGGCGATTTACAAATAATTCCTGTCAAAGGTTTTCCTATCCAGAGCACTTGGCATATTATTTGGCTAAAGGGTAAAAACTTCTCTCCTGTGGCAAAAGCATTTCTCAACTTTATTTCTCAGGAAAGGTCTAGTATTATCAATGAAAAATTTGGTTGGTGTAATCAATATTAGGGTATTACAACAATTATTTCCCTCTTTCAAACCAAATCACAATATCATCACTTCCAACAGGATAAGACATTTGCATTAGCGGCGCCGACGACGTATAACGAATAAAGACATCGCCTCTCAATGAGCTATTGGGCGCTATGACATTTTTAAGGAACGTTTGTTGTTGCCATACATCCTTTTGGGAAGAGTATTGGTCCATTCTTGAATAATACACGCTTCGGTCTACAGCCCCTTTGGTCAATCCAATTCTCAACATACTTTCTCCCAAAGCCATCGTATTTCTGACTGAGGCAGCTTCTCGATAACCTGACGATTTTGTTGCCCCTGCTACGAGTGTAACGGCACCTGCAATGGCCAAAATAGTATTCACTGTTTTGGCAGTTTTAAGCCTTTTTTCCTCTTTCACCATTCTGTTGTCTAGCTTAATGATTTCCTCAGTGGGATCTATTGCCAAATAACCTACCTGCTCTTGCTCACGATAAAAATAAGGCGTTTTATCTTCGTTGAGAGGCGTCAATCTAAAATCCTTTGGACTAACCATCAAGTCATGATTGGTGCGATTAAACACCTCAATATCAAATACAGCATAGTCTTGGTACAAGCCAACAAATGACGCAACGACATCAACACTATCTTTTGATTCTTTTACAATAGTACGTCCATCGATGACAGTGCTATTGGTAGCACCGAAGGGTTCAAGATTAAAAACTCTAGTAGGTGTGCATCCTGTCATGATTCCTACTGTGAGTACAACAATGCTATAGATATAAGTTAACTTTTTCATGAGATTTTAAAGGTTATTTTATTGAAGACCACCAAGAAGCATTTTCCCCCTAACTGATTCATCATTAAGGTAAAATAATTTATTCTTGGGTGGAAATAAGCCAAGTAGGACAATTTATTAAATACTCTGGTTACCTTAGTCAAATTTTACGTATTAATGCAAAATAAAATTGCATTAATACGCTCTAGGCTGTAAGCCGTAGGCGTTAGGCAAGCACAACTTTTTGCTTATGGAATATAGCTTAATGCCTATTACGGGTAAAATTTATCTAATTTTGTGTTTTAGGGACAAGGCCAAAGGCACAAGGCACAGAGTGTTAAAATGTTTTTAACGACCACGGACATGCATTTTTCCCATAGCCACCGCCGATAGCCGATACCTGAAAGCTTAAAGCACAATTTTAAACTTTATTTTGCGTAAGTAATAGTGCAGAATAAGATTTAAGTTATGTGTTTAGGGACATGGCAACAGGCACAAGGCACAGAGTGTTAAAATGTTTTTATTAACCACAGCCATGCTTTTTTACAAAGCCCACCGCCGAAAGCTGATACCTGAATGCCTTGGGCACAAAAATTAAATTCT
>NZ_JASHIF010000020.1:0-192596 GCF_030056595.1 Flectobacillus roseus | reverse complement strand
TTCTATTATATCTTTGCTGAGTACGTAGTACATAAAAGGTTGCTTGGTATGGTTCGCAAAACAAATATCAGCAACCTTTTTTATTTTTAAGCAATTCTACCAAAAGTCAAGATGACTTCAAAAAGAATAACTGTTAATGTGAATATTTTTATATAAAATTAGAAAAATTATATTTTATAGGTGTTATTTTGCATAATTTCTTGGATTTTAACCGTAAAATTCCTATATTTATTTTAGGAGTTTAGATAATTATAATAATCAAAAACATACTCAATCATTCTAACTCCCTTTCTTTCGGACTACTAACACACAGAATCAAAGAATGCTCTCTAAAGTCCGAAACGCCTTAATTGTAATTTGCTCAGTATATTCTTTCCTTACTTGATTAACGTAGTTACCGTCTTGTAAATAAACTATGTTATAGTCAGAATCGATAATTGCTTTCTAGAAATTACCTCCATAGTCTCTCCCAACCGAGAGGCCTAAATTTATATTGTTTAATTTTAAACCTTAATACAGAGCCATGATTGATATTCACGATTTTTTCAAACGCACCTTTCCAGATGCTTTAATTGCTAATCCAAGCGTAGCTTCTTTGCATCCAATGAAACTTCGTTTGATTATCCACGGCGAGCGCGAAGGAGAGTGGATTGTTGATACGACAGGCGTACCAACGTGTTATGTAGATGCTGCTGAGCATTGTGAAAACTCGATTAAGATGTCCTATTCGGCATTTCAGAATTTTATCAAAGACCCAATAGGTTTGGCATCATCGTATGCTTCAGAGGGGCTAATAAAAGTGAATGGTCGTTTGAATTTGCTTCCTCATTTCTCTAAGTTATTTAAAGTAGTTAGAGGATAGCAATAACTCACATTTGTGACTGAGACCCATTGAATACCTTTAAAAACAAACGCGGCTACTCCAAAGGGGTAGCCGCGTTTGCTTGATTTATACTTTGGGTTACAATCTATTTCTTATTAAGATTGTTGATCCAAGCAGCAATTTTCTGAATATCCTTTTTAGGAACATGACTCATTGGTGCCATTGGCGTTGCAAAATCTGGCCAGTTTTCTGGTTTTGGTTCTGCAATCAAAGCTTCCAATTGAGCATTGGTATATTTACGTTTTGCTACTTCCGAATAAGCAGGACCTACAGCACGCTCATTTACTTTGTGACAAGCCAAACAAGTATGTTTTGTCAACAATGCCATAGCTTCTTTGTCAGAAATAATTGACGATACCGCAGCAGTTTTAGCACCAGCTTTTGGTTTAGCGCTACCTTTCATACCTTCAGTACTTGGAGCTGCTTCTTTCATCTGATTATCTGGTGTATTGGCAGCCGCACCCGCATCTACTCTTTCACGTTGAGCTCTTGTTTTTGGAGTTACCAACGTAATATTTGCTTTTGGACCAGTAGGAATACTATTCAAAGTATAGTAAGCGCTTCCGTGTAACAATGCCAAGCCATCTTTCGCAGATTTAACACCTTCTGGCTTGATATCGTGAATATAACCTTCACGAAGACCGTCTACTACGATTCTTACTTTCAAACCATCTTCCGATGCTTTTGCACCACGTACAGCATTATCTTTACGATCTACAATTGGGCTACCATACACTGGGTGGTATTTATAAGTATAGCTCGATACATCGTAGTTGTTTACATCCTCTGCTGTCTTTTTATCAACTGGCATAGTAAATTCGATTTCAAAACCATCTGGCATAGCGCGAACAGCTTTCATCTCGAAAGGAGTTTTTCCTGTGTAAACCAATCTTTCCAAACCGAAATCTTCTTTACCTACAGAACCCCAACCACGGTTGGTTCCACCTACATACATACCTTTGTCTGTACCCCATGACATACGCAATACACCCGAACGGAAGCCAGAGCGGAAGTCGAAAGAAGCACCTTGGTATTGTCCATTTACTTTTTCAAGAAATACACGAGCAATTTTTGACATACCTTGGTCACCTACAAAGATTTGACCAGCAAATGGACCAAATGCACCACTCGTTTCGTCAGCGATGATTTCAGAAGTAGACACTCCTAATACCCCGTGAGGCAACCATACTGCTGGTGATTTGATATTCATGTTTGGATATGTCTTATGAGCCATTTCATAAATGGTAGTCATTGGCTCATTTTTCACATATTCAGGTTTTACTTTCGGATCGTCGCGAGGATCAACTTTTGAGAAAATCATATCCGCACGCATCTTCACTGGCGATTCAGGACGGCTAGCCCATTGCAATGAAGCAGGGTGACCCAAGAAATCTCCTTTTTCAACATGAGTGATAAAACCAGAACCCATCCAGTCACCTTGGTTATCACCATAGAAAAATTCGCCATTCAACATACCAATACCGCAAGGAGAGCGCATACCAGCCGCATAAGGTTGCATATTGCCATCTTCGGTAATACGCATAGTCCATCCACGCCAAGGTACAAGAGATTTTCCTGCCCACCAGTCTGAGTTACCAAAACCAACGTTACCAGTTACATAGAATGCACCATCTGGACCAACTTTTGGACCAAATGAGTACTCATGATAGTGACCAGAAATAGGCCAAGCATATACCGTTTCATAGCGTTCTGCCTTGCCATCGCCGTTTTTGTCAACCAATTTCGTCAACTCACCACGTTGTGCGCAGTAAAGGCTTCCGTCTTTGTAAGCTAAACCCAAAATTTCGTGCAAACCACTTGCAAATTTACGATAAACAGGCTTGGTTGAAGTTGGGTTTTCGATGATATACACATCTCCACGACGTGTTGACACTGCAACATCGCCATTAGGTAAAGTTACCAAACCTCCCACTTCAAGAACGATACCTTCAGGGATAGGTACTTTTACGATTTTGTAATAATCATTTTCAGTTGGGCCATCTTGAGCAAAAGCCCCAGCACTCATACATCCTGCCAATAGGAGTGCCTTAGATACTGAGTTGAATACAGATTTTATTTTCATTGTTTTGAAAGTCAAAATTGATGTTTTTCATGCCAAAAGGTTTTCTTTTAGCTTAAAAAAGTAGTGAATCTACGTCCTATGTAAGCATTTATTTTATCAGCTTACCTAGACCAATTATTACCACATAATTGCGTACTGTACTTTTTCTGAAGCTGGTACAGTCAATACTTTCTGAGCACCTACCGATTCGATCGTAGCACCCGAAGCCTTGATATAGTAGCTTTTGCCGTCTACTGTATAAGTATCGTCAGCTACTTTGCTGATTTCGTTGCCCAAAGCCAAACGAACTACTTGTCCCGCTGGATTTTTGATATTCAAAGTACGAGTCAAATATTTATTTTCAGTAACACGAATCTGGTCTTCAACATCGCTACCCAACATTTTGTAACGGAAAGTAGGAAGGTCATTCGCATCTAAGTCATATCCTAATGGACGGTATGCTGCTGCTTCGGCAGGAGTATCTGTAGAAGTACCCTTGTCTGCACTAGCAACTAATACTGGACTATCAGGCAAAGTCAACAAGGCTCCACGAGCACGTGAAGAACCATCACCACGGTCATCCCACATTGGAGATGTATCCAAGAAATCACCTTTCCAGATTTGAACGATAGCACCGTTGTCTAGGTCATAAGTGTAGTGCAAGTTGCTTGGGTTACCTACATTTACTGAGTGAACCACACGCTTCAATTTTTTACCTTCTTTGAAAAGGTCTGTAAACGAACGGAATACGATTGGTTCTTTGGCATCTAACAAAATTGGATCTGCTGGAGGTCCTGCCAAGGTAGAAGCTAAGCTATGATAAGCCGTTGAGCGGAAACTTGGGCCTTGTACCCACATACCCAAGATTGGAGGCATCCAACCATCTGTTTTATATACAGTAATCTCTACTGGAACTTTACCCGCAGGTAAGTCCATTTCTGCAAAACGTTTATCTCTTGAGAAAGTCCACGCATCTGGCAACAATTCTTTACCATTTACATTGACATAATATTTGCCCGCAAGTTGGAATTCGAAAGAATGTTTTCCTGCTTTCGGAACATCAAGGGTTGTTGTGAAGATTTGAGCAAAATCATTGGTTTGCTTACTTACATCCCAAGACAAAGTATTGATAGTACCTGTAGCATCTGGTTTTTTCGAAAGGAAATCTTTTGGCTCCTTAAATTTGCCATAGAATACTTTGTAAGCGATAGGTGCCATTACAGCAGGTTTACCACTTAGGTCAGCTACTTTGAAGTTACGGAAAGCTACCGCACCGTGGTCACCTTGAATCATAAATGGACCAAGTGGAGCTTCATCTTCAGAGATAGGGCCGCCTGTAGGACCAGTCAATTCTACATTTTCATGTAGAACATAACCGTTTAACTTAATAGAAATCACCTTAGCATTTGCGATTTTTTTACCAGCAGCATCAAAACGAGGTGCTTGGAAAGAAATCTGCATATGTTGCCACAAACCTGGTGCTAAACAAGCATTGATACGTGGTGCATGACCTTCATAAAGGTATTCTTGTGGAATAAATTTGCGACGCTTATAGATACCACCGCAGTCACCATAAGCAGGCTTTTTTACGCCCCAACTGTCAAGCAATTGGATTTCGTAACGTCCTTGTAAATAAAATCCAGAGTTAGAATGAGATGCCATCATAAAGTCAAACTCTACATCTACGTCTCCGTATTCGGCAGCAGACAATAAATTTGCACGGTTGTTGGCGTCAGGGAGGTTGACCAAAATGCCTTTTCCAGCCTGAGTGGTCATTGTTTCATTTTTTGTGAGGTCGGCAGTTACGTCACCAGCGATTTGCCAGTTGGCTTTACCCGTTGGCTTCCAGAATGATAAATCATTCAAAGAAACAGTCTCTTGTGCGAAGCTTCCTAATGGCAAACACAAAGACATGACCAAAAGTAATTTTTTCATAAAAAGAGTTTTTGATATGAATAAAAATAGAAATTGGGAATTTGCCCTTAAATTTAACACTATACTTGGTATTTGTTATCCTGAAAAGCAAGAATCGGTAATAGGTTGTCGATTTCTCATAATTTCTGAAATGTAAAATGTACATTATGAGTACAAAACATATTTTACTGTGTAGAATACGGAGAAAATGATCTTTTATGCTTTTTGGTGAAGATTGTCTTGTGTATTGGCACTCGAGATGTACAACATAATATCGAATGTTCTGGGTGCTGTAATTGAAAACAGAGAAAAGAATACTTTAATAAACATAGGTGATACTTGACCTTAAGTCTTAAATCAGTTGTGAAAACTTTAATAGTAACTGTTAAAATATGTTTGTAGTAACTTGTTTTGCTTGATATCTACCAGATAAATAGTCTTCCGTTCTTCTGTTGTCGTATCTAAGCACTGGAATACAAAGCACTGTTGATTGATAGTTTTGCCGATTACTTTTGTCAACGGATTTTTATAATGCTCAAAACTCTGAAGTCTTTCAATGTTCGAGGCATCGAGTTCTACATTCTGTCTATCAGAAAGAAAGCGTAAAAATTGACCATGCTCTTGGACATCGATGGTATCAGCAGATTCAATTATTTTGATGGCCTCATCCTCTGATGGGAAAAAGCCCTTATATGAGCCTTTTTGAAATCCCAAAAGATTCGTCCAAAGTCTAATGGCAGTATTGTTGGCAGGGAAAACAAAAAGCTCAAAGCCTATGGGAATACAACCAGATGAAACGGATTCTACCCTTGTTTCTCGATCAATACCATAAAACAATTTTGGGCCACCAATGCTTAGCAAGCAGGCCGTTCCAGAGAAGTATTGGAAAGTGCTAAAAAGAAAAGCAAAGAGTGGTACAATAAACCAAGCGGAGAGTATCAGATACCATTTCGGTACCTTTTTTTTTATGATTAGATAAACTAAAATGGCAAGCCAAGCAAGCAGTCCGAAAGGAGATAAAAGGAATAACCAAAATGTTGCCCATGAAATAATTACTCCTACGGTTGCCCAATCGATTATAGTATTTTTTTCTTGTGTAGTCATTGAATAATAGGTTAAGATGAGAGAGGTGCAATATACCGAAAACTTACCATCTGTGACCCACGAGTATGGTTCTTTGGTTAATTTTCTAAGTTCATTAACCAAAATCAATTACCATATATTGTGTGTTAGAGGATAGGACATACCGGGTTGAGAGTATAATCTTGTGAACAATTAGACGATTTATTAAATCTCTGTAGGAAAATCTAGCTACAAATCTTCTACATAATGAATGTACTTTTCAAGCTAGAGGTTCTAGGAAGCGATTATTTCTAGTTCGTGTTAAGAAAGTTAAAAAAACTAAGAGAAGCTTGATTATAAAGTATTTAAAACAAAAAACTATGGAAAAAGTATTTATAGCTCCTAATGCTTCGGTGATGGGAGATGTTACCTTCGGGAAGGGCGTTTCGGTTTGGTATGGCGCTGTGATTCGTGCCGATGTTGAAAAAATTATTATTGGCGATAATACCAATATTCAAGATACCGCAGTGTTACATGCCGACCCAGGTGATCCCACTATCATAGGCGAGTCGGTTACAGTTGGTCATGGCGCTATTGTACATGGTGCAATAGTTGGCGATGGCTCGCTGATTGGTATGCGGGCTACGGTGTTGAATAAAGCCAAAATAGGAAAAGGCTGTATCATTGGTGCTCACGCACTTGTGACCGAAAAAATGGAAATTCCTGATTATTCTTTGGCTGTCGGGGCGCCAGCTAAGGTTATTCGTCAGCTTACTCCTGAGCAAGCTGAAAAGATGAAGCTTGGTGCTCAACATTATGTTGATATGGCCGAGCGCCATGATAGAGGGGAGTTTCCTCTAGTATCTATAACTGAATGAATTGTGTGAATATTTTTAATATGAATTTTACTAGTAGAGACGCAATGCGTTGCGTCTAAAGAGGTGTGATTCTGAGATATAGTATCAAAAAAGGCGTTCGAAAATCTTATTTCGAACGCCTTTTTTGATACTGTATCTATTAATTGTATCCTTCTGATTATGAGTTTATTCAAGTAACTGATATACTGTTAACTAATAACTTTCTTTTACAATAAAAGTCCTGCTAGAGTTGCCGACAAATAACTTGCTAATGTTCCACAAATTAGAGCCTTGAAACCTAGTTTTGCTAAATCAGCACGACGGCTAGGCGCTAGCTCACTAATACCTCCAATTTGGATAGCTACCGAGCTAAAGTTGGCAAAACCACAAAGCGCAAAGCTGGTAATAGCAATCGTTTTTGGTGCTAACGTATGCTGTTGCTTAATCAAGTCGAGATACGCGACAAATTCATTTACCACCATTTTAGTACCCATCAAGGCGCCTGCTGCTTCAATGTCTTTAGAAGGAACACCCATAGCCCAAGCAAAAATGGCAAATAATTTACCCAAAATAAAGTTGAAGCTTAGCTCTGGCAAACCAATCATAAAGCCAACTTTACCCAAAATCAAGTCTAACAATGCGATTAAAGCAATAAAACCAATCAACATCGCGATAACATTCATACCTACTTTCAAACCGTCACTAGCACCGCCAGCAATAGCATCTACTAAGTTAACGTGAGCTTTTTCAACTTTGAGTTTTACTGTCCCTTGAGTTTCTGATTCTTCTGTTTCAGGCATTACGATTTTCGAAATCACCAAAGCGCCCGGTGCTGCCATAATACTTGCTGCCAAAAGATACTGTGCAGGTACACCCAAAGCAATGTAGGTCGCCATTACACCGCCTGCAATACAAGCAAAACTACCTGTCATCGAAGCTAAAAGCTCCGAATTGGTCATTCCTTTGAGGTAAGGTTTAATCATAATTTGAGCTTCTACCTGTCCAACAAATGTACTTGCTACGTTTGATACCGCTTCAGCACCACTTACTCCCATCAACCACTTCATACCTTTGGCCATTACCGCAACTACACGTTGCATCAAACCAATATGATAGAGGATGTTTACCAATACTGCCACAAAGATGATTGTAGGTACAACTTTAAAAAAGAAAATAAATCCATTTTCTGGACCGAATACTTTACCCAAAAGCTCTTGCTTTACTAATGGACTAAATACAAACTCGGCACCTTTGTCTGACATTTCTAATAGGCGCTTGATTTTTTCACCTAACCATTGAAAAATGTTTTGACCAAGGTCAGTTTTTAAAATAAAAATAGCTAGTGAGGCTTGTAAACCTAGTCCCACACCAACTGTACGGTAGTTGATTGCCTTTCGGTTGTTCGACATCAAATAGGCGATTCCTAGTATCAATACAACTCCGATTAGTCCTGTAAAGCGTTCCATGTTTTATGTAATTAGACCGAGATTAGTGCTTAGTTTTATAGTTGATGAATTTTGCAAAAACAGGTAAAGATAGGAAAAAACTTCTAATTCTATACGAATAAATAGGCGATAGAGCTCAAATGACCTTTTTGAACAGAAAATCCCTGAAGAAATAATTTGTATTGCCCTTATTCTGTTTTTACCAATTCATCCGTTTGCGTAGTTCTATAATATGCGCTACATGGTGTCGCCCATGCCACGAATACATACCTGCCATTACGTTCAATGGATTGGTGTGGCGTGTAGCTGGATGAAATAATTGTTTATTAAAATCGGCCCTTGTCATATTTTCAAGCAACATTCCCCATCTCAGGTGTAGGGCTTCCAATAAAGTCAATGACCATTCGATAGGGGCATTTTTGCCATCAGATAGCTCTGCCCAAAGTTGTTCTTCATAGGGTCTTATCGTAGGAATACTCTCGGTGAGAGCTAATTTGAATCTGGTATAAGCATTGATATGTGAGTCGGCTACATGGTGTACGGTTTGTCTGACTGTCCAGCCGTCAGGTCGGTAAGGTGTTGCCAATTGTTCTTTGTTGAGACCTTCAACCGCATCCGTAAGCTGTTGAGGCAATCTTTTAATGTCAAGAATCCACTCTGCTAGTATAGATTCTGTTATTTCATGGGGTTTTTCAAACTGTCCAATCGGATATTTTAGTAATTCTATATCGTCTTTTTGCATAAGGTAAAAGTTGTTTATAACGAATTGATAGTCTTCTAGGATAGAAGGTTTCTCTAATATATCGATTTCAGTTGTAAAATAGCTAAACTAAAAGCAAAAATTAAGTAACAGGTCATTTGAAGATTAATTTGTTAAAACCAAAGCCTCAAGCCCCAAGGCTTTTACTTTAGTGGTATTACCTCTGCAAGATAACTCGTTTAAGTACAAATGCTTACTGCTATTTTGAAGACTGTATTACTTCAAAGTATCTTTAAGAAAATACTCGTCAGATGAATATGTTTTATAAATTCTTTGAATAGTTAAATTTATAAAAATGATACCTCTATTTATCTCAAAAAAGCACGGATAAACATCGAAAACTTTAGAATTATATTTTGATTTTTAGAATTTATTCGTAAAATAGTGTAAGCTTTTTCCAAAAACACAAAATATAATACTGATTTAAGTAGAGCTAAAAAGAGTGTAAACAGACCTACTAAGTAGTATTCCCTAGATTAGTTTAGTTCCTCAAACAATCCCAAAATCGCTTCAATTTATAAAAGTTTTAGGCTAGTCGGTAGGAGTCCATCTCTGACTATATTGATACGAATTTTATAGAACATCCTATAAATAGATACCCTTATTAAACTCAGTATTCACCCTTTAAAAAAAGACAGGTTATGAAACATTTAGACAAGTTACCTCCAGTGGTGTTAATTATGTTATTTGTTTTGTTGACATTGGTTAGTGCTTAATAAGTAATGCCATCGTCTTCTAAACACAGCGATATTTCATCGCTTACAACATGTAACGCCTTGCCTACGACAGGTGATTGGGGCAATCATCTGGACTCGTACCCATTTTGTAGAATTGACTTGATTACAATCTTATCAGCTTTTGCCGAGCTACATAGTTAATAGACCTGTGAAGTTGTATTTTACAGGTCTTTTTCTTTCCGAAATGTTTCATTCTTTTATAGCCTAAAAAATCCACTCAAATTCATTGCTACAATTACCTTCGGATATCACACCATGTTGATAGCTTGATTTAGACTTAGTTTTAGCGCTTAAAGCATTGCAAGTAAAAAAAATATTAAAATAATACAATTTTGTGTTTTGCGCATATCTTAAAATATCTTCTCTTTGATGCTTTGATTTAATCCTATTTTTGTTAATTTTACACAAATGAAATGCATTATGTGATTTTTCAAAACCTATTTTTTTAATTTTTGTAAAAATTTATTAAAAATTAAACAGTTTTTAATGTTGTTTTTGTAATTATTGATAAATTTGTCTTATTGAAAAAGTGCTATATGCTGTTTCATTTTTTTCCCTTAACTATCAAATTATAATCAACAAGCTAGAGCCGTACTTCATCCTTTGTTTCACTACTAACTAAGACGTGTTATGAAAACAGTACTCAAACTCTCAGACTACCTTAAAATGTTGTTGGCTGCCATTGGCGCATATTTTGGCGCATGGATTTTAGCCTAATGCTTGTTCATGTTGTTTGTGAGTATTCTAGAAGGGCGTCCTTCGCACATTTCTGCTCATTCGACTTTCTAGAATTCTCTCGCAACAAGTTTCTCAATTTTGACGAATAGGATATAAAACCCTAAAATAACCATATCAAGCTGCAGAATTTCATACTAGGTATGAGGTTTTGTTTTAAAGTAAAACAAGGTAATAATGACAGTCCTGCGTTAAAGATTATTGTGATCACATCGACAAACTCAACTGCATTATGCTTATCGATAAATAGACTATCATTACTCAAATCACTTCAAAAACAACGTCTTACCATGTCATTCAATATCAATCGCCGTGATTGGCTCAAAAAAAGTCTTATAGCTACCGCAGGTTTGAGCGCAGCCTCAACCTATATCCAACGTGCACAAGCAAATCCAACTGTAAGAAGAGAGTTGCAAATGAGTTTGTCGCCTGATTTTCAGTTAGAAAATTCGATTGTAGGAATCAATCCTCCTGTGGTAATGAAGGCTCGCTTGGGTGCGAATGAAAACCCTTGGGGGCCGTCGGCAAAAACTAAAGAGGCATTAATTGAGGCTGTTGGGGTATCAAATCGCTACGGTATGCAAAGCCGTGCGGCGTTGGTGAAGTTGATTGCAGAAAAAGAAGGTGTTCCTGAAAATTATATCTTATTGGGTGCTGGTTCTTCAGAGTTGTTGACAGCCTCTATGGTGGCTTATGGTTTGAAAGGAAAGATTATCTGTGGCGACCCATGCTATATTTCAGGTAATGAAGAAAAAATCCCAATGGAAAAAGTGCCATTGACTAAGGATTATCAATATGATTTAGATGCTATTGCGGGTCGCTTGAATGGCTCACAAAGTTTGGTATATATTACGAATCCTAATAACCCGACTGGCGCTATGTTGCCAGCAGATCAGCTTACTGCGTTTATCAACAAAGTTTCTGACAAAACTCCTGTGCTGGTTGATGAGGCTTATATTGATTACGCCAAAAATCCTAAGACGGACTGTATGGTGGCATCGATTAATGCAGGTAAAAATGTATTGATTTTGCGTACTATGTCTAAGCTATACGCTTTTGCTGGTTTGCGTGTGGGTTATGCTATTGCTAAGCCAGAAATTTTAAAAACAATTGCACCGTATTGCTCTGGAGGTTTTGATATTTCAGTTCCTTCTTTTGCAGCAGCAGTTGCGGCTTTGAAAGATACAGATTTCCAACACTTGACCTTAACGAATACTGCGGAATCAAAGAAATACCTTTATGATTTCTTGACAAAAGCAGGTTATTCTTATATTCCATCCTCAGCAAATTTTGTGTTGTTCCCAATCAAAATGAAAGGACAAGACCTTATGAGTAAGCTTATGGCAGAGGGCGTTATGGTAAGAAGATGGGAGTTTGACCGCCAACACTGGTGCCGTGTTTCTATTGGAACCATGGACGAAATGAAGGCATTTGCTGAAGCTTTCTCGAAAATCGCCTCTTAGATAATTGATAAAAGTCATCGATTTGGATTGTTGAGTAACCAATTGATTTTCTTATTTTTAATATTTTTTTCTAATAAAAAATCAAAGTTTGTTTATCAGCAAAGTACAAATCAAGCATTTCAATTATTAAGACACAACATTATGACGCGAAGAGATTTTATAGAAAGAACAGGTGCTACGAGCTATTTGACTTTGTTAGGATTAGGAATGATTCCAGAAGCAAATTCACAACCCTTGGATTTGCAAAGAGGAAAGGCCGATAAAAAAATTATTATCCTAGGAGCAGGTTTAG
Source organism: Flectobacillus roseus (assembly GCF_030056595.1). Lineage (NCBI taxonomy): Bacteria > Pseudomonadati > Bacteroidota > Cytophagia > Cytophagales > Flectobacillaceae > Flectobacillus > Flectobacillus roseus. The sequence goes on along the minus strand of NZ_JASHIF010000020.1, from coordinate 180,386 downwards.
CTGGATTATGTTCGGCTTATGAGTTAACAAAATTAGGCTATCAAGTTACAGTACTAGAAGCACGCAGTCGCCCAGGTGGACGTGTTTGGACTGTAAGAGGTGGCACCACAGAAACTGAAATTGGAGGTCCCTCACAAACGGCACAATTCGATAAGGGACTTTATTTAAACGGTGGTGCGGCACGTATTCCGCACAATCACGAAACGACGCTCCATTATTGTCGTGAATTTAATATTCCGCTCGAAATATTCATGAATATGAACGAGGGTGCTTATTACTACAGCGATAATGGAACAGGTCCTTTGGCAAGCAAACGAGTAAAAATTCGTGAAATTCATGCCGACGTTCGTGGATACACAGGAGAATTATTGGCAAAGGCGGCTGACCAAAAAGCCCTAGACCAAGATTTGACCAAAGAGGATATCGACAAACTCATTGCATATCTGAAAGAGGAATGTGATTTGGATATTACCAAAAAATACAAAGGCTCAGAACGACACGGGTATTTGCGTCAGGGTGGGTATGGTGACCAAATCCCACAATTGGCAGAACCTCACTCGTTACATGACATTATTGCTGGCGGGTTGTTTCACCCTGCATTTTCGAATGTAAGTGAATATACTTTCAATCAGCAACCAGTTATGTTACAGCCCGTAGGAGGAATGGATGCTATCCCGTATGAGTTTGCAAAGCGTCTTGATGGAAAAATACAATATCAAACTGAAGTAAAAGAAATTCGAAAAACACAGCCAGGTGTTCGGATAGTGTATAAAGATAAAGCTGGACAAGAAAAAGAACTCAAGGCAGATTATTGTATTTGTACAATTCCTTTACCTGTATTACGCAATATACAAACAGACCTTTCATCAGATATTCGTCGTGCAATAGACTTTACGGCTTACATGAATACTGGTAAAATTGGGTTGCAGTTCAAGCGTAGATTCTGGGAGGAAGACGATAAAATATTTGGAGGTATTTCTCGTACCAATATGGATATTACCCAAATTTTTTATCCTTCCTACAACTTTATGGGTAAGAAAGGTTTACTGAAAGGCTATTACAATTTCCATGATCGAGCCGTTAAAATGGGTAATTTATCCATTGCCGAACGAGAAAAGGCAGCCTTAGAACAAGGAAGTAAAATTCACCCGCAATATGCTACCGAATTTGAAAGTTCCTTTTCGTTGGCATGGCAAAAAATTCCTTATTCGCAAGGAGGCTGGGCAGAATATACCGATGCACAACGCAAAAGATTGTATCCAGCCTTGATTAAGCCTGATGATGAGATTTACATGGCAGGAGAACATACCACACACCTTACCGCTTGGATGGCAGGAGCGTTAGAATCGGCCAAAGCTGTGGTAGATCAAATTCACCGCCGTGTCAATGCATCGTAAGAATTTTTGACCTTGTGTTTTTACTTTTTAATTAAAATTATTTTAAAAAATTTGAGATACTATTATTTGATAATCAATAATTTATTATATTTATAATTGTAAGATAATTTTGATTTAATAATGCTGTATTTCAAATAACTATTACACAAGTTTTCAGTAGTGATGAGTTATTTTCGAGGTTCAAAACCCCTCAACCACTTGTTACAATATCAAGTGCTTCATTATTGAAGACCAAAATTATTCAGTATGAAAAAAGTATTATTAGTATTTGGTTTAGTTTGCTCAACTCTTTTCGCCAAGGCTCAAGAAGTAGCTAAAGTGGGAATCAAAAATGCTGATTATGATGCGCTTAAGAAAATTGCAGTCAAAAATCCTGACAAGGATACATATATTAAAGAGGGAGCTTACGTATTGGATAACAGCAACCCACCATACATCTTCAAATTTTCAGATGGAAAAGAGCGTCGTATATATTTATACAAAGTCTTAGAAACTGCCGAAATGAAGGAAATGGGCTCCTTAATGGTTTTTACAACGCCAAAGGACGGTAAAAAAATCAGTTTAGTAGTTCCTAATCCAATGGCAGAAAAAGAAGTTTGGGGCAAATACATTGATGACCTAAAAGATGGCGAAAAAGCTGTTTCTGGATTTTCTTCATGTGTAGCTTTTGTATTGGCAAAAGAGTTTACAGGTGGCGCTTCAGGTGCTGAGCATGGCGCAGAAGACAAATACGAATATTGTTTTCCTGAGACGGCTGTCGTAACAATGGCCGATGGTTCACAAAAGTCTATTGCAGAAGTAAAAGCGGGTGAAGTTGTGATGTCTTATAACACTATAACAAACCAAGCTGAAACAACGCTTGTCGATGAAGTAATCGAGCACGATAATAAGTCTTTTGGAATCGTAAAAGTATTATTGAGCGATGCCGAAGACCAAGCGTTTGCTTCGACACAACCACTTTTCCAACTAACGGAATTGGAAGGTACAGCCAACCATCCAGTAATGACAACTACTGGTCACGCTAAACTAGGTAAGTTGAAAGTGGGCGAACAAGTTTTGATGTACAATAGCGATACGCATACTTTTAATCGCTATAAAGTATTTTCAACTAATTCAGACTATCGTACGGTCGAAAAGGTATATAACCTTCGTACCGCTAATGATAAATACCTCGTAAATTCTATCGTGGTATTAGAAAAATAAGTGAAATGGTTTAATGCACATCGAAGGTTTCGACCTTCAACCTAAATATTAGGCCTACCGAAAGGGACTTAATTTTTTTGAGATTGTTTTTGGATAATTTTTAAATCCTTTCTCTTCTAGGGAAAGGATTTATTTTTTTTATATGGGGTAATATCTGCTTTTTGAGGGTGTTTTAAGCGAAATTCATGACTTAAAGGGCATTTTCTCTAAAAGAATATTTTAGTACTAATCCAAGATTAGTTTTTGGTAAAAAAAGAGAGTGTAGAATTTTTTGTTCATTTTGTTTAAAAAAAAATTGTTAAAATTATATTTTATTCAAAAAATGCTATTACATTTGTAACGCTAAACAGTTAGCAATATTCAAAAACAATCTCGACAAAATATAAAGTGATTCTCTAGCTTAGAGAAAACAATTTGATTTAACAAAAGATTTGAATCCTGAAACGGATAGAAGCTTTTAAAGATATTTTCAGAGCGAATTTTAAAATGATAAAATTTTAGGGTCACCACAAGTGACAAACTATGAAAGTACCAATTTGATTAATTTACTAAACTCAAAACAACTATTTAACTTTGAAGCTCTGATAAGCCCCAGCTAACCACTGGGGCTTTTTTATTGAGTGATTTAGTGATTTTTTATTGAGTGAGTGTTTATATTTCTCTTCAAATTTTTCAATACAAATAACGAATATACAGTTAACTATTAACCCCTTTCGAGATTTGCGATAAAATCTGCTGTTGCTCTGCCGACACATCTACTTGGCTTTCTATTGCCTCTAATTGTTTTAAGACATTTTTTAAAAACTTCTGATGTGCTTCTGATGTAATATCGAAAGGTTTGTGAGTCAAAGCTTTTTTAATTTGTTGCCATTTGGGCAAAAAAGCTTGTAAATCATCTGAGAAATAGGTTTTTACGAACTGCTCAAAAATATATTGCTCCGCCACTTCATTCGGATGAATCATATCGGCTTTATAAAAACGATAATCACGGAGGTCGTCTATCATAATTTCGTAGGACGGGAAATACGTAACATTTTCATAATCAGCGCTTAAGTAATGACAGGCAGTTCGGAGAATTGATTTAGATAATTGATTTTCGGCTAGTCCTTCTTTGGTGTGTCGCACTGGCGAAACGGTAATAATGATTTTTAAGGAAGGGTTTAGTTCGCTTATTGCTTTGTGTACCTCGGCGAATTTTTTACAAATATCCTTCACACTCAACAAGTCCTTTTCGAATAAACTTGCAGGCATTTTATGACAATTGGCTACATAGCTTGGCGTAGCTTTGAGCTGATGTACAAATGCAGTTCCGAAAGTCAAAACCAAGAAATCATATTGCTGAATCTGAATTTTTGCTAGGTTATGATTCAATAATTCCTTTAAAGACGCTTGTTGAGTTGCAAAAAACTGTGAGTGAAAATCATAATGAAACCATGTTTGCTGGTGTTGTACAAACAGCCGCTCGTCGACGTTTTGATAGCTAGGATTCAAAAGTTTGAAAATCGACATGGGGTTAAACAAAGTACCAAAAGGGTTGACTTCGGTAGCAATTTTGTTTTCTTCAAGCTTTTGTCCAATAACTTGCGCAAAGCATGAACCGACCGTCAATACTTTGGACTGAAGTTGTATCTGAAAGGGCGATTTTTCTATCTTTATTGGCGTTCTGAATTCCATAAGGCAATTTTGACTGAATATTTTATAAAGGTAAAGTTAAGCAATTTAGGCTATGATAATTTCTAAAACCTGTTTAACCAATGCGCTAGTAGCCATAAAATGAGATTCTAAAATTGAAAAGAATTCAAGAATCTCTAATTCCCTCAATCACAATTCACTACCTTTGTGGCAGATATAGGTGCTTTATGCTTCAAATCTAGGAAGTGTCAAAGCTTAATAGGGAATTAGGTGAAAAACCTAAACTGTCCCCGCAACTGTAAGTTTCGTTTTGTGTCGAATTCAATCTTCATGGCCACTGCCCTTGCGGCGGGAAGGCTCGGAGTCGATGAAACAAGTCAGGAGACCTGCCTTTTTATCTATTCTTGGTACAATTTACGGTGGATGAATTGTTGCTGAGCGTTCGCTTTTCTGTTCATTTTCTATTCTTTTATATCCAATCATCAAACCTATTTTATAGGTTTAGGAATTGATATTTAGCTAGAAAACAATTATCAAATCAATGTTTAAATCTTTATTTTTCTGTTCGGGATTACTTTGTGTGGCAAGCCTGAGTATGGCTCAAAACAACGTAACAAACCTTAACGAAGTTGTAGTTACTGCCAATAAAGTACCCCAAAAGCAATTACAGACAGGAAAAGTTTTAACCGTTATTTCCAAAGAAATTTTGGAGCGGAATGTAGGCAAATCACTTGGAGAGATCCTCAATCAGCAAGTAGGTATGCAGGTAGTAGGCTCTCAACTAACACTTGGCGCAAACCAAGAAGTTAGTATTAGAGGCTTAAGTAATGGCTATGCTTTGTTGTTGATGGATGGCATTCCATTAAATGACCCTTCTACGATTGGTAATTATTTTGACTTAAACGTTATTTCAATCGACCAAATCGAAAGAATTGAGATTTTGAAAGGAGGGCAATCCACCCTTTACGGTTCGGATGCTGTAGGTGGAGTAATAAATATTATTCGTAAAAAAGCGAGTGCTAAGCCATTTAGCGCACAAGCTAATCTTTCGGGTGGAAGTTATGGTACATGGAAAGGTGCATTGAATTTGAGTGGTACGTTGAGTAAAAATTCAAGTTATGCCGTAGCATATACCAAGTTGTACTCAAAAGGTATTTCGCAAGCGGCCAATAAAAAAGATGATAATCTGAACGAAAAAGATGCTTTTAATCAAGATGCGTTTCGTGCTCAGTTTCAGCAAAAATTTGGTGCCAATCTTACAACCAAAGTTTTTGTAACAAACGAAACTTATCGTGCCGACATTGATAATGGTGCATTTAGTGATGATAAAGACTTTGTCGCAAATAGCCGAAGCACACAGATAGGAGTAGGCGCGGAGTATTTTGTAGGAGGAGGAAAATTAGTGGCCAATTATCACTACAACGACCTCAAACGTAGCTATATCAACGATTCTAACTATGTGGCTCCTGATGCGTATGACAAGTATTCGGCAAGTAATTATGGTGCTAAAACCAACTATGCTGAATTATATGGTAGTTGGAGTTTGGGTAAAAATATAACGTGGCTGGTCGGTGCAGAATATCGTGCTCAGAAAATGAACCAAACCTATTTATCTATCAGTGATTGGGGTCCTTATGAAGATGCACCACTAAGTGATGCCTTAGCCAATGTAAATCAAGTGAGTGGTTATACCTCGTTTACCCTGAATAATTTGGGTGGTTTTGGCGCTGAAGCAGGTGGTCGTTACAATCATCATTCTTTGTACGGAAATAATTTTACCTACACGCTCAATCCTTATTATTTATTGGGTAAAAACTTAAAAGTATTAGCTAACTTTTACTCAAGTTTCAAGTCGCCAACGTTGTATCAATTGTATTCTCCTTACGGCAATACAGCCTTGAATCCCGAAAAATCATTTACACAAGAAGGCGGACTCCAATTGTTTAGCAATAACCAACAATCCTATTTCCGTGCGGTGTATTTCAATACAACCATCAACGATGTGATTATTTTCCAGTCAATCAATACTGCGCCGTATGGCAAGTATGTTAATTTCAACAAGCAAGCAAGTAAAGGTTTGGAATTAGACGCTCAAGCACAGCTAGGCAAGTTTAATCTTTCGGCTACCTATACGCATCAAATTGGCGAGCTAACAACCAAAGTGGCAGGAAAAGACACGACTTACAAAAATTTGATTCGTCGTCCTGAAAATGCTTTTACCTTGAGTTTGGGATATCAGGCTAGTTCAAAATTGTATGTGAGTTCAACTTTGAGAGGCGTAGGTGCTCGTAAAGATACTTACTATGATAACGACCAATTCAAATCTATCAATGTAGACTTGGATGCGTATCAGTTATTAGATGTATATGGTGAATATCGCATCAATTCAAAAATTAAAGCGTACGCTGATTTGAGAAACATTTTGAATACCAAATTTGTAGAAATCACAGGCTATCAAACCCGCCAATTCAATGCAAGTATTGGTTTGAGTTTGCAGTTTTAAAATAGGTATTAAAGTGAACAGGCACAAAGGCACAAAGTGGCATAGTGAAAAGAGTTTACTTTGAAGTTTCTGAATTGAATATCCAATTTTAAAATAGGCATTAAAGAGAACAGGCACAAAGTGGCAAAGTGAAAAGAGTTTACTTTGAAGTATCTGAATTGAATATCTAGTTTTAAAAAAGGCATTAAATTGAACAGGCTCAGAGGCACAAAGTGGTAAAGTGAAAAGACTCCTTGTACTTGTTTCTGAATTGAATATCCAGTTTTAAAGATAATAGAGTGAACAGGCGCAAAGGTGCCAAGTGGCATAGTGAAAAAACTCTGTGCCTTTGTGCCTGTTCACTATGTCACTTTACTTATGAACCTCCTTTGCTCTTGGTCTGGTGGAAAAGATTCTTGTTTTGCTTTGATGCAAATGAATCAACGACCTACCGTAATTTTTACAACACTCAACGAATGGGGCGATCGCTCGCGTTCGCATGGTTTGAGCCCTGCTATTCTGGAAGCGCAAGCCAAAGCTATTGGTTGTCCAAGTGTTACAATTAGTACATCTTGGGAAAATTATACCGAAAAATATATCGCTCGTCTCAAGTCGCTGACTGAAGAATACCAATTGACAGATGCCGTTTTTGGAGATATAGACCTGCAGCCACATCGTGAATGGGAAGAAAAGGTTTGTGCCGAGGCACAGCTCAACTGTCACTTGCCGCTTTGGCAACAGGACCGTAAAGCATTGGTTTTTGCCATGATTTCTGCTGGTATCAAAACCATGATTGTATCTTGTAATGATACGTTGGGCGCATCTTTTTTAGGAAGAATCATCGATGCCAAGACAGTGGAAGATTTGGAGCAAAAAGGAGTAGATGTTTGTGGCGAAAACGGAGAGTTTCATACAGTAGTATTAGATTGTCCTTTGTTTCAACAGTCAATTGAAGTAACTCAGGGAGAAAAATTAGTTCATAACAATTATCATTTTTTAGAGTTATCATTGGTAGAATGTTGAAGATACATACCCATTGTCCACGTTGCCAACAACCATTTCAATGTAAAGCTGACGATATAACGCATTGCGATTGTCAACAATTAACATTGAACTACGAACAAACCCAACAATTGAGACAGTTGAGTTTGAAAAAATACGATGGACAATGTTTGTGCAACACTTGTATAAAGTCTCTAATCAAAAACCATTTTGAAGACCATGATGCAACTTAGTCCTAAAACCTTCTGCGACACTTTTTCAAGTGTAAACACCTCTATGCCAATTTTGACTGGCATGGAATTTATGCGTCGCCCTGCAAGACTCAGCGATGCATTATTGCATGAATATGAGTGCGTAAGTCGAATGGCGCACGTGCGAAAATGGGATTTTGATTTGTATCATTTCCGAGAGTTTATTCAAGACCCTCAACATGCTGTAGTAATTACCAATGGGCAACAAACCATTCAATGGGTAAATCATGGTTTTGCTAATATGACTGGCTATCAGATACAAGAAGCTTTAGGAAAGAAACCTAGTTTTTTGCAAGGAAAAGAAACCGACCCACTTACAAGGTCAGCTATTAAGGCCTGCTTATTGGAAGAAAAAAAGTTTGAAGGAAAACTCATCAACTATCGAAAAGATGGCGAACCTTATTGGTGTGATGTTCGCATAGAGCCTATTTTTAACGAGCAACAAAAACTCGTTAATTTCATAGCCTTTGAGGAAGAGATTGTTTGATATAAAGTTTAACGATTTAGTGATTATTTTAAAATTTTTATTCTCGCAATATAGGCGCAAACATTGCGTCTCTACTGGTTTCTTATTAAAAATAATCACTCATTCACTCAATAGTAAATCACTAAATTATGATAGATGGCTCCTGTTTTATATGGTAGCCACTTTTATCACCAAATGCCCTTTTTTGACACCATACGGCTTGTACGATATCCTTAAAAAGCCTCTTCCGTAGTAATCAATACTATAATCTAGGACTGTTTTTCCCTTTTTCAAGTTGAATCTATGTACAATATAGTTTGGATTATCATAATCACGAATCTCGATATAGGCTGGCGCATCTAGCTCACCTTCTATTTTTAGGGGTAAACTCACAAAGTCATGAAAAGTAGCAGCGGTGTCAACGTAAAATTGAGGTTTTTGAACGTCCTTGACCGAGATCGCTAAGTAATCGGGCTTTTTGAACAGAAGCATCCAAATACCAATGAAAAGAGCAGCATTAAGCACAATAGGCGCTATGTTACGTTTGATTTTTTGTAGCATGTAGATAAAGGTTAATAGATGAAGATTATGATAAAGATACACATTTGAGCAAACTTTGACAAAAGCTCCTTTTTTCAGAAACTATATTCTTGTTTTCTTTTTCTAGTAATAAACCACTAAATTGAGTAGTAATACTTATTTTATTTATGAGTAATTATTACCAATTTTGTAATAAGTTAATAATTCATCTCATGCTATCGAATTGTAAACTTTAACAGAGAAAAGACCGAACGCCCCCCGAAAAACGTTCGGTCTTTTATTTTTACATCTTATTCGCCCTTCAAACCAACTAAAATGATAAATTTTCTTGTAAAAACTGAAGAATCCTCTAACTTGTAAGTTGATTCATTTCATGTCCATTTGAGGTTTTAGAAGCCTAGCTCATAGAAATATTACCTAAGAAATAACGAGTTTTCAGCATCTTCCTCATATACTTTTTCGTAAACCATTAATCGTAATAACCCTACCTGCAATGAAAAAAATTATGCTTGCCCTTTGCTTTTGGCTTTTAGGAATCGTGTTTGCCAAGGCTCAGACAATCTATGTAAACGGTCAATCATTGAATGCTATTCGAAATGTGAATTATATCACAATTAAAGCCGAAAAAGCCTGGCTTGCAACCAAATTATCTGTTTTTCTTGATTATGGACAAGGTAATTCACCAAGAGAACAAGAAGTAACAGACGCCAACAGAAAACCTTTATTTTTTAATAGTAAAGTCGAAATATTCAATTTGATGGATCGCCAAGGATGGGAATTAGTGGATACTTACGAAGAGATAAAAGAAGGCAAAACCTTCATTTTACATATATTTAAACGAAAAATTTTACCACGTGTAAAATAAGCATATCTACCTAAAAGTCAGTAGTGATAGCTACTTAAAGAGATTAAAAAGCCTCAACTTTTAAAAGGTTGAGGCATTTTTTTTATCTTTGAAAAGATTTGCAATGTTTTGTATAACATGAGCAAGTTTTTGCAGAAAACCTTGAACTAATCAAATTAATTATACCACAACACCACTAGCTTTTAGCGAGATAGAAGTTAGTTATATCCCGAAATTGAGAATTTATGAGTAAAGTAGTAGTAAGTGCCGAAAAATTAAGGTTAAAAACTCGTGCCGACAACAAAGGATGGAAAAAATGGGGCCCATATCTATCTGACCGTCAATGGGGAACGGTGCGAGAAGATTATTCTCCTAATCAAGATGCTTGGAATAACGTAACGCACGACATGGCTCGCTCAAAAGCCTATCGTTGGGGCGAAGAAGGTATCGGTGGTATTTCGGATAACAAATCGTATATCTGTTTTGCACTTGCTTTGTGGAACCATAATGACCACATTTTGAAAGAAAGGTTCTTCGGACTAACAGGGAATGAGTCGAACCACGGCGAGGATGTAAAAGAGCTCTATTACTATCTTGACTCGACACCTACGCACTCGTACATGAAAATGCTGTACAAATATCCTATAGCAGCATTTCCCTATTCAAAACTGGTAGACGAAAGCCGTAAACGATCAAGATTAGAACCTGAATATGAACTGCTAGACACAGGTATTTTTGATAATGATGAATATTTCGATGTATTTATCGAGTACGCAAAATCGGATGAACAAGATATTTTGATAAAAATTACGGCACATAACCGTAGTAATAAACCTGCTCCAATTACTTTATTACCTACTATTTGGTTTAGAAATACTTGGTGTTGGGGGTACGAAAACTTCAAATACAAACCGATGTTGACAGGTGTGTCAAATAAGGTGATTGAAGTAGATAACAAAAGCGTAGGACACTATAAGTTGTATTGTGAAAAAGCAGATGAATTATTATTCTGTGATAACGAAACCAACTTCCAACGCTTGCATGGTGTAGCCAATAATGTACCCTATACCAAAGATGGTATCAACGAGTACATTGTTAATAAAAATAAAGCGGCTGTCAATCCTAACAATATCGGTACCAAAGCTTCAGGACGCTATACCAGAGTGGTAAAAGCAGGTGAAAGTGTAACGATTCGTTTGCGTTTATCCGACCATTCTATTATTGAACCATTCGGTGGTTTTGAAGATATTATGGATAAGCGTATTCGTGAAGCAAATCAGTTTTACGATGAATTGCAAGGAACTGTACAAGACCCAGAGTTACGTTCAATTCAGCGTCAGGCTTATGCAGGGATGCTTTGGACCAAACAATGGTATTATTACAATGTCAACGAATGGATTAAAGGTGACCCTTCGATGCCTAAGCCTTCGGACAATCGGAAGTTTGGTCGAAATTCAGGCTGGCGACACATGTATGCCGCCAACATTCTTTCGATGCCCGACAAATGGGAATACCCATGGTTTGCGGCATGGGATTTGGCCTTCCATACGATTCCATTGGCACGACTCGACCCTGACTTTGCCAAACGTCAGTTAGCCGTAGTATTGCGTGAATATTATATGCACCCGAATGGACAAATTCCTGCCTATGAATGGTCATTTTCGGATGTAAACCCTCCTGTGCATGCTTGGGCAACGTGGCGTGTATATGAGATAGATAAAGAAATGAATGGGGTAGGGGATGTCAAATTCCTAGAGCGTGTTTTCCATAAATTACTCCTCAACTTTACATGGTGGGTAAACCTTAAAGACGAAGGTGGCAATAACATCTTTGGTGGAGGTTTCCTTGGTATGGATAATATTGGGGTATTTGACCGCTCGGCTACTTTACCAACTGGAGGACGTCTTGAGCAAGCTGATGGTACAGGCTGGATGGCGATGTACAGCTTGAATATGCTTCGTATTGCCTGTGAAATTGCTGTTGAACGACCAGTGTATCAAGATATGGCATCCAAGTTTTTTGAACACTTCTTACATATTGCTGGTGCGATGCAAATGTTGGGTGGTTCAGAAATTAGTCTTTGGGATGAAGAAGATCAGTTCTATTATGATATGCTTCACATGCCAAATTCGCAGAGTATGTTGCTCAAAATCCGTTCGATGGTAGGATTAATTCCTCTTTTTGCTGTAGAAATTCTTACACCAGAAATGTTGGAAAAATTGCCAGATTTCAAACGTCGAGTGGATTGGGTTTTGGCTAATAGACCAGATTTGGCAGGTTTGATTTCGCGTTGGTACGAGCCAGGAAAAGGAGAAAACCGTTTGTTGGCGATTTTGCGTGGTCACCGTATGAAGATGATTATGAAAAAGATGTTTGATGAAAACGAATTCTTGTCAGAACATGGCGTTCGTTCATTATCAAAATATCACCTCGAAAATCCTTATCAGTTCCGAGTACATAACGAGGTCTTCAGAGTCGATTATACCCCAGCCGAATCTACAGGAAGTATGTTTGGTGGGAACTCCAATTGGCGTGGACCTATCTGGATGCCAATGAATTTCTTGTTGATTGACTCCTTGTTGAAATTCCAGTCGTATTATGGCAATGATTACGAAGTAGAATATCCTACCAATTCGGGTAATATGGTGAGCATCAAGCAGGCTGCTTTAAGTTTGGCAGAACGTTTAATCAAAATCTTTAGAACAGATGAAAACGGTAAACGCCCAATGTATGCCAATTACGAAAAAATGCAGACTGACCCACATTTCAAGGATTTGGTGTTATTCTACGAATATTTCCATGGTGATGATGGTAAAGGACTAGGTGCTGCTCACCAAACAGGTTGGACGGGTCTAGTAGCAGAATTGATTTTGATGGTGAATGAGGCGAATAAGGCAGAGATAAAAGAAATCTTATAAATGCTGAATTCTGAGTAGTGAATTAGAGCTGTACGTTCAGATATCGGATGTTGGATTTCGGAAGCCTAAGTTTCTATATTTTGCAAAAATCAAGATATTTTACTTTTTTCCGAAATCAGAAAGCCCAATAATTCAATCTTATTCTACCAAAAATGTATCAATAAAAAAGCCTTAAGCAATCTGCTTAAGGCTTTTTTATTGATACTGGCATTCAGAAACTTTAAACATGTTAAAAGAATCTAAGAGCAACTCATCAAAATATGCTTAGTGCGCTTTTGCTCCAGCTGGAGTTTGCTTACGCATAATGAAATACAATACTGCAAATGCGATAATCAAGATGAAAGGGAATACCGCCATATTGTCTAGTGTTGCTTGCCCAGCAGCTAAGTCAAGTTCTTGACCTGTTAAACCTTTGGCAGCAGCAGCAGCTTTTTCGTCATCTAACCATTTACCAATGATTGGTTGGAAAATTGAGGTAGAGAACATACCCATACCACCAATAATTGACATACCAAAAGCACCAGTACGAGGTAGGTATTCAGCCACAAAACCAATCATAGTTGGCCAGAAATAACATACCCCAATCGCAAAAATTACGGCAGATACATATACCATTGCACCTTCAGCTTGGCTCATCAAAACCACACCGATTGTTGCAAAAATAGCCGAACCTAGCAATACCCCCGTTGGGTTTAGGTTATGCACAATTGGACCAGCAAAATAACGACCTACCGCCATCAAACCAGTTACCAAAGCCAAAATCAACATTGGACTTGCACCTGCATGACCCAATACTGGACCGATCCATTGCTCAGGACCAAATTCAGAAATAGCAGTCAATGCCATACATGCCAACATGAATAGGTACAATGGCGAAAGCATCGCTTTGAAGTTTTGACCCGTTGATGCAGCACCTTCATCTTGACTTTCAGGAAACGCTTGTCCTAAAATCAAAGCAGCGTAAGCTACCGCAGGAATCAAAATGATACCAATTTGCAACTGCCAGCCCATACCAGCCGAAGTCATAAATTCAGAAATCAAACTCGCAATAACGATACCTCCAGGGAACCACATGTGGAAACGGTTCAACATTTTGGTTTTTTGATTGCCTTCGTACATATCAGAAATCATTGGATTACAAGCCGCTTCTACGGTACCATTGCCAAATCCAACGAAGAAAGTCGAAATCAATAAAGTCCAGAAACCACTTGCGAAAATGGTCATTACTAAACCTAATACGTGTGTAACAAATGCTACCCACATGATTTTTTTAGGACCTAATACATTGTAAAGAGGACCACCAACAATCATTGCGATAGGGAAGCCTAGAAATGCCATCTGGTTGACGTATCCGAGGTGCTCTGCATCAAGGTTAAAGGCTGTACCTAACTGCGTGAGGACACCTGCACGAATACCAAAAGCCATTGAAGTAGTGATTAGTGCAAAGCAACTCGCCAAAAACAATCGATTATTATTAACTGTTTGGGACATAATTGATTAAAGGGTTTAAGATTAATAAAAGGGACAGTGTTCTTATTTTATTATAATTCGTACTAAAAAAAATCCATGCCAAAAAAACAAAAAGATTTCCGTATTTACTAAATGACTTTGTAATAATTTTAATTAAAATTTGCAATCAAACGGTACAGAGCGGGCTAAATGTAGTATTTTCAAGTGTTTTTTTAGATTGCTTTTTCAAAAAGCATATTTTGGTGTTATTCCTCAAATCATTTCATGATTACGCTTCAGACAATAAACCATACTTATTAGAAGCAAATATTTGTATTCAATTATCAGAAATACAATTCCAACATTTAGCCTATGGCATAAAGCATATAGCTCTCAGCCGATAAAATTATATTACTTTTGTGCAATATTGTATCAAAAAGATACAGAAAGAGGAAGTAGTCTTATTTTTCAAATATCAATATTAGCTTTAGGCAAAAAATGTATGCCTGATTTTATTAGAATACTTTTATACTTTTGGCTTAGTGCACATAGCTTAATGCCTATTGCAAGTAAAATTGAAGTAGTTGTGGATATGAAATACTGATAAACTTTACATTCATCATTCACAACTCAGCATTAATTAATGATCCATTATTCTAATTATATATATCAATTATTATTTCAACCTAAAACTGTTGAGCCTTTAGAACAAGCTGACCTTGATTAGTCAGCCGAGCCGTTCAGAAGCTCGATATTTAATTAACGAAAAAAATGGCTAGAAAAATCAGAATGGGCATGATTGGAGGAAGTTTGGATGCCTTCATCGGAGCAGTTCACCGCAGAGGAGCCGCCTTAGATGGCGAAATCGAACTTGTTTGCGGAGCGTTTAGTTCAAATCCTGAAAAATCTAAAGCTACTGGCGAAGCGCTTTATTTACCTGCCAACCGTGTGTATGACTCGTACGAGGAAATGATTTTGAAAGAAAAAGAACTTCCTGAAGGCGAGCGTATGGATTTCGTTTCAATCGTTACGCCAAATCACGTACATTTTCCTGCTGCAAAGTTTGCTATCGAAAATGGTTTCCATGTAGTGATGGACAAACCGCTTACTTTGACGATGGAAGAGGCTAAAGAATTGACCGAAATTGTCAAAAATTCTGGCTTACTATTCGCATTGACGCATAATTATACAGCCTATCCAATGGTGAAAGAAGCACGTCAATTGATAAAATCGGGTGCTATCGGACAAATCCGTAAGGTAATTGTTGAATATCCACAAGGATGGTTATCGCAATTGGTGGAGGCTTCGGGTCAAAAACAGGCTTCATGGCGTACCGACCCCGCTCGTAGTGGGGCTGCAGGTGGTGTAGGCGACATTGGTACACATGCCGAAAACTTAGCTGAATATATCACTGGTTTACAAATTACAGAACTTTCGGCTGACCTTACGATTTTTGTGGAAGGTCGTATGCTCGACGATGACGCCAACATCTTACTTCATTTTGATAATGGTGCCAAAGGTATTTTGCACAATAGCCAAATCTGTAATGGCGAAGAAAATGACCTTAACATTCGTGTCTATGGTGAGTTTGGTGGATTGAAATGGCGCCAAATGGAGCCAAATACCTTGATTATGACAAATCAGGAAAATGGCTCGAAAATTATCCGTACTGGAGTTGGTAATTTATCTCCTCACGCACAGGCACATACGCGTCAGCCAGCAGGTCACCCAGAAGGCTATATCGAGACCTTTGCGAGTATTTACCGAAACTTTACTTATGCCCTACGTGCACACTGGGGTGCCGAAAGCAAATCAGGCACAGGTGGTGGCTTAGGAAAAGGTACTGGAGTAGACGGTTACGACCCAGATATTTATGATTTTCCAAGTATCGAAGACGGTTTGCGTGGTATGGCTTTCATCCAAACGGTTGTAAAGTCTGCCAACTCAGCAGAGAGATGGACAAAATTTGAGATCTAAAAAGAACTATCTCCAAGTCACAGATTTATGCTTGATGGCTTGGAGATATTCTGTAAATTTGAAGGCTGTTAAAAGGGTTAAGCCCACAGAAAACCATCTTTTTCTTTCATCCTTCATTACTTTTGTACAAAAAGTTTGGAAAAACTCGCTTGAGATTGTTATGAAATACTTCTTAACATTCCTGTTATTGGGACTTCTTTCTACCCGTTCATTGGCACAAATATCTCAGTATGAGGTATTTTTTGCTCAATATCAAAATGAGTTAGTCATTAGAAAATGGAAGGAAGCAGATGCTATCAAGTATTTAGTGGTAAATCCAGAAAATCTTAAAACGCATATTCTCAATAATATCGAAGTGCAGACTGTGACATGGAATAATGTTTTAAATCTTTTTGAAAAAACACCCTATATTCATGACTGGCAATTTGAAAAGCATAGAGACTATGAGCTACAAGATGCAGGAATCACCAAAGCAGATAGTACGCTACAAGGCTTTAGTTTGACGATAGACTTATGCCCATCGAGCAAACCATTGACTCGAAGTTTTTTCCAAAATGTAATTAAAAGTTTTGAAATCAGTGAACGCCCAGTACCGCTTACGATTACTATAACAGGTATTTGGATGCAAAAACATCAAGATGACCTTGACTGGCTCAAGCAACAAGAAAAAGTAGGTAATTTGCGTATTACGTGGGTCAACCACAGTTATACGCATCGTTACGACCCCAAGTTACCGCTAACTAATAATTTCTTGTTGGAACATGGTACTAATATCCTTTCGGAAGTTTTATTGAATGAACAAGCTATGTTATCAAATGGTCTAGTTCCTTCTATTTACTTTAGATTTCCAGGTTTGGTGTCCGACAAAAGCATTTTCGATGAAGTTTTGGCGCTTGGGCTTTTGCCACTCGGAAGCGATGCTTGGCTAGCCAAAGGCGAGGCCATCAAAAATGGAAGTGTAGTATTGGTACACGCCAACGGCAACGAACCTTTAGGCTTGGCGCTTTTTCAAAAAATGCTTCGAAAAAATGAAGGAAATATTAAAAGTAAAAAGTGGCTTTTATGGGATATTTCAAACTTACTATCCAAAGAGTGACCCTTTTCAAAAACAATAATTAATTATATCCCCAAAAAACAAATCGATTAACTCATGTCAAAAATCAAAGTAGGTGTCGTTGGTACAGGCTTTATTGGACCAGCTCACATCGAGGCCCTCAGAAGACTACCAAATGTAGAAGTTGTAGCACTTTGTGAAGTGAATATAGAATTGGCTACGGCTAAAGCTGCACAATTAGGTATCGAACGTCCTTGTACATTCGATCAATTGTTAGCTATGGAAGATATCGCTTGTGTACATATCTGTACGCCAAACTTCTTGCACTATTCTCAATCAAAGGCCGCTTTGTTGGCAGGTAAGCACGTTGTTTGCGAAAAACCATTGGCAAAAGACTTACATGAGGCTGAAGAATTAGTAGCACTTGCTAAAGAAACAGGTTTGGTAAATGCTGTTCACTTCAACTTACGTTATTATCCATTGGTACGCCAAATGAAAACAATGCGTGAGAAAGGTGATTTAGGAGAAATTTACTCAATCATTGGTTCATATCTACAAGACTGGTTGTTCTACAACACAGACTATAACTGGCGCTTAGAACCAGACAAATCTGGTGATTCTCGTGCTATTGCTGATATTGGTTCACACCTGATGGATATCATTGAGTATATCACTGGTTTGAAAACAGTGGAGGTAATGGCTGATTTTAATACAGTTCACAAAACTCGTAAGAAGCCATTAAAACCAGTAGAAACTTATTCTGGTAAAATGTTACAACCAGAGGATTATGCAGACGTTGAAATCAACACAGAGGATACTGCCAACGTATTGTTACGTTTCGATAACGGAAATAAAGGCTTAGTAACAGTTTCTCAGGTTTCAGCAGGTCGCAAAAACCAATTAAAATTGGAGATTTCTGGTTCAAATAAAACATTTGCTTGGAACTCAGAAGCTCCAAACGAATTGTGGTTAGGTAACCGTGATGCTGCCAACCAAGTGTTGATGCGTGACCCATCGTTGGCGTATGCAGAAGCAAGAGATATTATGACATTCCCTGGTGGTCACAACGAAGGCTTTCCAGATACTTCAAAACAATTGTTTAAAGAAGTATATGCTGCTGTAGCGGCTGGCAAACAACCAGAAAATCCAACGTTCCCAACCTTTGCGGATGGTTACAGAGAATTGCTTATCTGTGAAAGAATCCTAGACAGTCACAGAAGCCAAAGCTGGACGAAGGTATAGTGATGAATGGTGAATTGTGAATGAAGAATTGATTCCAACTTCACAATTCACTTTCTATTTACCACCTATTTTTGATATAAATATGCCATCAGATTCTACGGCATCAAATGCAAATGCATTTGGTGAAATACTATTTCAAAGAATAAAAGATTTTGGATTGAGATGTATTCCTGTCTGTGACAAGCTTTTCTCATCATCATTTTCTCCTTCTTGCACTAATATGGCCAAACAATTGGCTAGATCATCTTCCTCAAGTGTAGCTAACTACAGAGCTGTCAGAAGAGCAAGAAGTCATCGAGAGTTTTACTCCAAACTTTGTATAGTAATAGAGGAGCTAGATGAAAGTTTATTTTGGATAGAATATGCTATTGATGCCAAATTTATTCATTTTGAAAGAGCCGAATCTCTATTATCTGAGGGTAATGAAATATTAAAAATACTCGTTACTTCTCGAAAGACAAGTTCCCGATTACTTAAAGAAAAATAGTCTTTTGTGTTATAATTCATTCACAATTCACTCATTCACAATTCATAATTCGAAGATGAAAACAATCAAAGGACCTGCTATATTTTTAGCACAATTTTTAGATAACGCTGAGCCATTCAACTCGCTTGATTCTATTACTTCTTGGGTAGCTGATTTAGGTTATAAAGGTGTACAGATTCCTACTTGGGATGCTCGTGCGATTGACCTTCAATTGGCTGCGGAGTCAAAAACATATTGCGACGAATTGAAAGGTAAATTAGCCGATAAAGGTATCCAAATCACTGAATTGTCGACACACTTACAAGGACAGTTGGTAGCAGTAAACCCTGCCTACGACGTAATGTTCGATGGCTTTGCGCCAGATGCAGTAAAAGGTAATCCAAAAGCTCGTACCGAATGGGCTGTGCAGCAATTGAAATGGGCAGCGCAAGCTTCGCAAAACCTTGGTTTGAAGGCTCACGCTACATTCTCGGGTGCTTTAATGTGGCATACGGTATATCCTTGGCCACAACGCCCTGCTGGTTTGGTAGAACAAGGCTTCACAGAATTGGCAAACCGTTGGTTACCTATCTTGAATGCTTTCGACGAAGCTGGTGTTGATCTTTGCTATGAAATTCACCCAGGTGAAGACTTACACGATGGCGTTACATTCGAAATGTTCCTAGAAAAAGTAGGCGGTCACAAACGTGCTAACTTGCTTTATGACCCGTCTCACTTTGTATTACAATGTCTTGACTACTTACAATACATCGATTTCTACCATGAGCGTATCAAAATGTTCCACGTAAAAGATGCGGAGTTTAATCCAACAGGTAAGCAAGGTGTATACGGTGGTTATCAGTCATGGGTAAATCGTGCTGGTCGATTCCGTTCATTAGGTGATGGACAGGTAGACTTTGGTTCGGTATTCTCCAAATTAACACAATATGGTTACGATGGTTGGGCTGTATTGGAATGGGAATGTGCTATCAAAGATCCAGTTCAAGGTGCAACAGAAGGAGCTCCATTTATTGATTCACACATTATCCAAGCAACGTCAAAAGTATTTGATGACTTTGCAGGTGGTGGTGCTGATATCGAATTGAATAAGAAGATTTTAGGAATTTAATTCCTCATGTTTAGCAGGCGAATGCATTCGCCTGCTTTTTTATTTATTATGCCTGCATAATCGTTTTAGAGAATACACTTCCTTTCATACCCATGTTTCTTGGATAATAGCATATTGAAAGCCTTTCTACACAAATTTTGAAAGAAGCACAGAGGTAGAAAATAAAAATCAAATATTTGATTAAGGAAAATCAGGTTGCTTTTAATAAGGAATTATCAAATTTTGTATATTTTTATTGTAAAATAATTAATGAAATGCAATTTTTATTGACAATTCAATAATTAAACTATATGTATATGCAACTATTCCAATCCAACCAAGAAATCGAAACGTTAATCGAAAAATTCAATACTTGTAGCCTTCCCGCGGAGGCTTGGACGCATGAAGCGCATTTGGCTATGGGCGTTTGGTATTTGCGACAATACACGCTTACTCAGGCGATGTTATTGGTGCGTCAACGCATTATTTTGTTCAATAGCTCTGTTGGTGGACCCGTGAGTTTTGAGCGAGGGTATCACGAAACACTTACTTGGTTTTGGCTCAAGACGATTGAGGCCTTTCTTAACGAGTATGGACGTGAAAAAGCCCTATTAGATACCTACAACGCATTTCTCGAAAGTCCACGTGCCGATCGTAATAGGGCTTTGTTATTTTATCAAAAAGAAGAAGTCATGTCTTTAGAAGCCAGAGCTATGTTGGTATATCCTACCAATACTTCCCACCCTTGGTAATAATCAGTTTGATACCTCTAAAAAGGATTTGAACATGTGCCCCAATCGCTCCAAACACACCAAAATGCTTTTGTAATACTTTATAACGGTCAATTAGTGAACGTTTGAGCTGTTTATTCGAAATTCCTCCTGTTAAGTACTTTGCTACAACAAAATCCAAATAAACCACTTGTTGAGCTTTTTTGAGACAGGTAATTTCCCAATCTACATCAGCACTTAAGTTTTCTTGCCAATACACAGGTGCCACTCTTTTACTCGCAATAAAAGATTGATGACACACCAACATTCCCAAATTCATATCTCGCCACTGTAGGTCTTTCGGTAACCTATGTGGAGTTATCACCGAACGCAATCCTTGGATTTCGCCTTCATTATTCACAAAATAGGTATCCCCGTATAAAACATCCGTTTCTGGAGTAATTTGTTGATACATTTTTTCCACAACCGAAGGATCATTGATTTCATCTCCTGCGTTGACAAACCACACAAAATCGCCAGTTGCCATACGTTGTCCTTTATTCATGGCATCATATAAGCCTTTGTCGGGTTCCGAAACTAATAAGTCAACTCTCGAACGATACTTTTCCGCTATGGCAAGTGTACCATCTTTTGATTTGCCATCAATGATAATGTATTCAAAGTCTTGGCAGGTTTGTGCCAAAATACTTTTGATCGTTCGTTCCAAAAATGCCTCAGCATTGTAGGTTATGGTTATTATTGATATTTTTCTCACAATCAAAAAACGGATTAAAGAAGAGATTGATAAAGTGTTTCATAACGCTTGGCTACGACAGCCTCTGCATACTCGGATTCTACTTTTGAGCGAGCATTTTTACATAAATCCTCATAGTTGGGATGTTGTAAAATATGCGCTATTCCATTGGCTAAATCTTCAGCAGAAGGAGCTTTTGCCACATATCCTGTTTGAAGATGTTCTATCATTTCGGGAATACCTCCTGTTTCAAATCCTACCACTGGCGTACCACATGCCATAGCCTCCATGATGGTATTCGGAAGGTTTTCTTCCAAAGAAGGAATCACAAATACATCCGCAGCGGCATAGGTAGTCGCTATTTTCGAAAGATCAGATAGGCGACCTAAAACATTTACTTTGCAGGGAATATTTACAAAATCTGCTTCTTGGGCTTGTCCCATCACCAATAATTCTACACTATCTTTTAACGAGGGATTTTGTGATATTAAATGCTGAATTGCTTTTTCAAAATATTGAAAGCCTTTGCGCGCATCGCTGATTTTCATGGCAGCAAACAAGATATATTGTTTATCCTGTGCCAAATTAAGCTGTTGGCGAGCTTCTCGTTTATGTTGAGGATAAAAAAGCTTGGTATCTATCGGATTAGGAATCGA
The DNA here is from genome assembly GCF_030056595.1 of Flectobacillus roseus. Classification (NCBI taxonomy): domain Bacteria; kingdom Pseudomonadati; phylum Bacteroidota; class Cytophagia; order Cytophagales; family Flectobacillaceae; genus Flectobacillus; species Flectobacillus roseus. Next base: position 158,235 of record NZ_JASHIF010000020.1, on the reverse strand, counting down.
AATGACTTTTTTACCTTGTAATAAACTACTTTGTCGAGCTTTTTCAGCCAACCATTCGCTACAAGCCACGAGCGTCAAGTCCATTTGTTGGAATAATTCCTTTTTCCGAAGCCATACTTGATGCGATAGGTCATCGGAAGACGGTTTTCGCAAAAAGTGTTCACAATTGCCACAAGCTTGTTGATAACTTTCGCAAGTACCGCTATAATGACAACCTCCTGTAAACGCCCACATATCATGCAAGGTCCACACAAAGGGGCGATTGAGTTTGGCTAATTGGGTTAAGGATTGTACCGATAAAAAACCAAAATTTACCCAATGCAGGTGAAAAACTTCAGCATCCTTCACAACAGACTCAGAGGTGACATCTATGCCTATTTTAGCTTGCGAAAACACAAAGCGAACTGCTTTTGATTTTTCGTAAAAAGCAAACTGATATCGGTCGGCTGCAAAACGTGCCAAAGCAATATTTTGTTGCACCCAATTATTGGCAACAGAATATACCTCTGGCGCTTTTCCTTTTTTGTCTTGTACAAGCATACGTGACTGCACACCATGACGCCCAAGCGCCTGATGTAATCGAGAAGCAGCAATCGAGGCTCCTCCAAAAGTATCAAATGTGCTAAAAATAGTTACCCTCACAAACGTTTACTTCTTTTTGTGTTAATAAACTGAAAAGAGAATTGCCAAGGCTTAATAAATGTCTCTTTTATCCGTAAACCGTAAAACGGTTTACAAATATCCTTCGAGTTTATGTAAAAGCCTTAGCTATCCTGATATTTCTCTAAAAAGCACCCAAATGTCATGGTTTTGAGGGCTATTTTTGATTGCGAACAATGACAATCTATAGCAAACGGAATGATATTACCTTCTTTTTCTGACATTTATAAGTATTATCCAAAAAACATCAAAATAATACAAAAAATTATTGGATTTAAAGAAGTATAAATTATATTTATCCAATAATTTCTTGTACTATGCTGAAACATTAATTTCCTTTGTATAAAAATTCAATTCATAGTTTTTGCTTTTTGCTGTAATGAATTGAACTAAAATTCCCAACCATCTGTAGTTCAAAGGTATTGTATTAGTGATAAGCCTTGATAATCAGCTAGTCACATAATATTTACTAGGTAATGGAAATACGTGAGTATCAGTGCAAAATAGATGATTAAATGAGGCATTCAGCGATTGAAAATCTTTGATGTTTGTACCAATATGTAAACTTTCCCCTATCTAGCAAAGCCCAAAGTTAGCATCAACCTTGCAACGAAGTTGGACTGTATTTCATAATTAATATCTTAAACTAACACGTAATGTTCATTAACGCAATTGCAAGTTACCTGCCCGAACAAGTTGTTACGAATGCCTATTTTCAAGAACTCAATGGATTGACCGATGAATGGATTGTTGAGCGTACTGGAATTCGTGAGCGTCGCAAAGCATCGTCTGAGGAGAATACGCATACAATGGCATTGGAGGCAGCCAAAAAGATTACTGAAAGTTTACCTTACGACATTTCTGAAGTTGACCTAATTGTAGGTGCTACCTACACTCCACACGATAATATATTCACACTAGGCCACGCATTACAACACGCATTAAATATTTCTGAAATTCCAGTAGTAACCATTTCTTCTGCTTGTTCTTCATTACTCAATGCAATCGAAATAGTTCAGGGATATTTTGCTATGAACAAAGCCAGCAAGGCACTCGTAGTTGTTTCGGAGCATAACACTGCTTATAACAACGAAGACGATACCAAAGCTGGACACCTTTGGGGCGACGGCGCAGCAGTATTATCTATCTCTAAAGAAAAAGCGGGAGCGCAAAACTGGGAAATCAAAGATTTGATTACTGGTGGTGCTGCCAACGTAGGGAAAGCGTCGGAAGGTGTAACTCTGAAGCCACTTCACCGTGGTTTGATTATGCCTTATGGAAAGGATGTATTCATCAACGCTTGTACTTATATGCCAAAAGTAAGTAAGCAAGTAATGGAGAAAAATGGGTTGACTGTGGAGGATATCTCGTTTGTCATTCCTCACCAAGCCAACTATCGTATCACTAAAAACGTAGCTGGAACTTTGGGTGTTCCTGACGAAAAAATGATTTCAAATATCCATTATTTAGGCAACACAGGTTGTGCTGGCTGCGCTATTGCGATGGATGAAAATAAAGGCAAGTTCGAAAAAGGTAACAAAATCATCGTAACAGTATTTGGTGGTGGTTACTCTTATGGAGCTATGCTTGTTGAGATTTAAACTAAAAAATCGAAAAATATTTCAATTTTTTAAAGATTTCATGCAAAAATTAAAACCACTAAGTTGCTTAGTGGTTTTTTTATTGGACAAAAGAAAGACATATTACGGTTTTTGACCGAAATTATTAAATGGGGCTTCTCCTATTCAGAATAATTTTTATATTTGCTTTGATGTCAACCAAAAATTTTGCCTCAAAAATCTTATTGGCCTCAATTTTTAAACCAGATTATTCATTTCTAAATATTCTCAAATAGATAAAACTATGTCAACAGGTTTAGACGCTCTTACCAAGAAAAACATTGATACTTGGCTAACTGGTAACTATGATGAAGAAACAAAAGCTAAAATCCAGCAGTTGGTAGACGAAGGAAAAGAAACAGAACTTTCGGATTCGTTCTATAAATCGTTGGAGTTTGGTACTGGCGGTATGCGTGGAGAAATGGGTGTGGGTTCGAACCGTATGAATAAATACACCGTAGGAGCTGCTACACAGGGTTTTTCAAACTATCTTAAACAAAGTCTTCCAGACAAAGAAATCAAAGTTGCTATTGCTCACGATTCTCGTAACAATTCTCCTTTCTTTGCTCGTATTTGTGCTGATATTTTCTCGGCAAACGGAATTAAAGTATATCTTTTCTCGGCACTTCGTCCTACTCCAGAGTTATCATTTACGATACGTCATTTGGGTTGCGATGCAGGTTTGGTAATTACAGCATCTCACAACCCTCGTGAATACAATGGTTACAAAGCATATTGGAACGATGGTTCACAAGTGGTTGCTCCTCACGATAAAAATATCGTAACAGAGGTAAATAACATTACTTCGGTAGACGATATCAATTTCAATGGCAACGAAGCGTTAATTACGTTTATTGGTGAAGAAGTAGATAAAGAATACTTAAAAACTATTCAGCATAATAGTATCAATCCAGACGTAATTGCTCGTCAGAAGGATTTGAAAATTGTATATTCTTCTATTCACGGTACAGGTATTACTTTGGTGCCTCAAGCTTTGGCTTTGTTAGGTTTCGAAAATGTAAACGTGGTAGAAGCACAAGCCGAACCAAATGGAGACTTCCCAACGGTAGTATATCCAAACCCAGAAGAAACCGAAGCAATGACTTTGGCGGTAAACTTGGCTAAGGATATTGATGCTGACTTGGTAATTGCTACCGACCCAGATGCTGACCGTGTAGGTGCTGCCGTAAAAAATCCTCATGGCGAATGGGTATTGTTGAACGGTAACCAAATGGCTAGCTTAATTATCTATTATTTGTTGGGTGCTTGGGAAAAAGCTGGCAAACTAACAGGTAAAGAGTTTGTCGCTAAAACTATTGTAACTACTGAAATCATCGCAAAAATGTGTGCTAGCAAAGGCGTAAAATGCTACGATACTTTGACGGGCTTTAAATACATCGCTGCGGTAATTCGTGAATTAGAAGGCAAAGAGCAATTCATCGGTGGTGGTGAAGAATCTTATGGTTACTTGATTGGTGATGCCGTTCGTGACAAAGATGCTGTAGCTTCTTGTGCAATGATTGCAGAATTGACAGCTTATGCAAAAGATAATGGTAAGTCATTGTTTGACTTCTTGACAGAAATGTACCAAGAAAACAATTTCTACTACGAAGGCTTGATTTCTTTGACTAAAAAAGGAAAAGCTGGTGCTGAAGAAATTCAACAAATGATGGCAAATCTTCGTGCCAACTTGCCAACTTCTGTAGCTGGTTCGGAACCAGTAACGGTATTAGATTACAAAAACTTAACTTCGAAAGACCTTAAAACAGGCGAAATCACTGCAATTCCTGAAGGTTTGGGTATGGAGTCATCTAACGTAATTCAGTTGATTTTGGCAGATGGTTCAAAAGTTTCGGCACGTCCATCAGGAACAGAGCCAAAAATCAAATTCTACGTTTCGGTAAATGCGCCATTAGCAAATCCTGCTGACTTTGACGATACACTGGCAGCCCTAAAAGCGAAGGTTTCAGCAATTCAAGAAGATTTAGGATTGAAATAATGATATAAGTTAGTACGCAAAATAAAGCTTAAGATTGTGCTTTAAGCTTTCAGGTATCGGCTTTCGGCGGTGGGCTATGACAAAAATGCATGTCCGTGGTCGTTAAAACATTTTAACACTCTTTGCCTTGTGCCTGTTGCCTTGTCCCTAAAACACAAAACTTAAACGATTACTTAAGTTACTTTCGGTAAAAAGCGATGTTATCTTCATTGGTAACATCGCTTTTTTTTGACCATTTACTCATTAAATCATTCACTTTTCCAAGAATTATTCAGTAATTAGCACCAGAAGTCACTGCCAAACTTTTGGTTTGAATATCGTTTTTACTCTTTAAACTTATCTATCGTCGTTATTCGCCCTAAGTTCTACGGGCTTCAAATGTTGTTTTATTTTCATTAAAACCCATAAAACATTCATTTTGGTTTTATTCTAAACATTTCAAAATCATGAAAAAATTAAAGTTTTCAGCCCTTCTTTTTGCTCTTGTAGTATTGGTTAGCTTTTCTTCGCAAGCACAAACATTCAAGCGTGGTGACAAAATTTTGAATGCGGGTATTGGATTGCTACATTTTGGTGCGTACGCAAATGCCGAGTTCGCAATAGAGGACAATATTGGTATTGGTCCAATGGTAGGTTATACTTATTATAATTCGGGTTTTTTGACAGGTTATTCGGGAGATTATAGCTACGGGCAATTTAGAGTAGGTGCTAGAGGCGCATATCACTTGGGGGATGTACTTAATCTAGGCGATGACTCCATCGACCCTTATGTAGCAGTAGGAGCAGGCTTACTCTTCGATCGTAACAATTATACTTACAATACAAATACGGGTAATGTTACGTATGGAACAAGGACAACGATATTTATTAATCCACGAGCTGGCGCTCGTTTTCCATTGAGCAATAATCTTTCAGGTTTTGGAGAGGTGGGTTGGGGTGCCTCGTGGGTAACAGCAGGTGTCTCTTTTGGATTTTAGTATTTTCAACTATAGCTAAAGGTTAAAAGCCAAGTTTACTTTCATTTATATCAAGAAGAAAGTAAATTTGGCTTTTATTATATCTCGACTATGAATCAAAAAAAACGTTTTTATCTAGTTTTAGGCTTACTGTCGGTTATGTCGTTAGCCTTTTCTTTTTCTGCAAATACCGTTAAGAAAATCAGTATGATAATGGTTGCTCGTTCCAATAAAAATGGAAAAACTGCCACCATCAAATCAGAAATTGCCTATCAGGTAGCAGGAGGGAAGATGGTCAGTCACTTCACCCAACCCAATAATCAGTACATTATCAACAATGCCAAAGGTGAGGTAAGTATTTATGACCCTGCCAAGAATACCGTTATTCAACAAGTAAATTATATATTTAGTACAGAAACCACCCAGTTTTATTATTTCTTGAATAACCAAAAATCTGATTTGGGTTTAAGAAATATGGGTTTTACCAATAAGGCGACCAAATTTGAGAAAAACCTCATGATTAGTACTTGGATAGCGCCTGCTAAATTGAGTAAAAGTATTCGTTCGGTAGAATTGGTACATAATGGTGGAAATCCAATCTATACCAAATATATTGACGGAGAAGGTAAGGTGATGAAAAAGGTATATTATTATAATTTCCAGAAAGTAGGGGATATCGAATTTCCTTTAGCAGTAACACAAATTGATTTTTTTACAGCAAAAGATTCAGTTATTACCAAAACTTCCTACGCTGAGGTGAAAATTAACGAGGCTATCAATAATGAACTTCTCAATTTTACGATACCACTCAATGCCAAAGCACTTAAATAAGCTATTTTTCTTGGTATTAGGGCTTCTTATTGGCAATTCTCTTAAAGCACAGAGTTTAGATACAGACTTACAGCTTTTGGAGAAAAAAGAACAAGCCGAGCAAATACAAGCATCTATCATTGGAGGGAAGAAAGGTTTTCACCCTATTTCTTTTGTAATGAATGGTACTTTGACTTTTTATCAGAAAGTTATTTCTCCGCAATTTTCGGCCAATTGTCTCTACGAACTATCCTGTTCACGCTTTAGTCGGGAGGCTATTCGTATGTATGGACCGCTCAAAGGAGTAGCGCTTAGTGCTGACCGTTTGGCACGCTGTAACCGAATTAGTGGTACTACTATCAATCCTTTCAGGGTAAATGAGCAAGGCAAAGTCATAGACTCGCCTCAAATGTACAAGTAAGCGAACACTGTATTTTATTCCACTATGTCTGATAAGCTCTATATCCGATTTTGCTTTTGTCTTGGCTTATTGCTTTGCTCTAAATCGGGTATTTCTCAAATCACGAAAGATAGCCTCTTTTTACAACATTTGATTGGGAAAGAGCAATATAATGATGCAATTACCTTTACCAATCAACTTGAACGAAAATACCCTATCTCAACACAAGCCCAATTACAATTGGCTTATCAGAAAGGATTTGCCTTCTATTCGCTCAAACAGCTCGATTCGGCAAGTGTCTACTTCGCTAAAGTTTCTTCAGAAAGTCCCTTTTTCTCAAAATCTCAATTTTGGGCAGGATTATCAGATAGTTATTTGAGAGATTTTACAAAAGCAGAAAAATACTTTAAGGCTATCAACTCAAAAGATAGTCTCAATCGTTCGTTACAAACCTTTGAACTTGCAGGATTGGCACTTTTACAAAGAAATCAGCAACGTTTTGACTCTTTGTACAAGCATCTCGATCCCAATCTTTATGCTTTACAAAAACAACAAGCCAATTATTTGCTTTACCGAGATGATATTTTGAAACAACAAAAAAAATCAGGTTTCAAGGCAGGACTATTGTCAGCTATTATTCCAGGAGCGGGTAAGATTTATGCAGGTGGACAATTAGGACAAGGAATTTCTGCCTTTTTACAAAATACCATTCTTGGTTTACAGGCCTACGAAGGCCTGCGTAAAGATGGCGTTTCGAGTCCTAGGTTTATTATTTATGGAAGCTTATTTAGCCTTTTTTATATCGGGAATATTTGGGGAAGTGCTTTAAGTGTCAAAATAAAAAGACAAGAATTTAATGAAAAAATCGACGAGCAAATTCTATTTGATATGCATATTCCTTTGCGCACCCTTTTTAATTAAGGCGCAAAATAGCAATACAATTGTATCAAAAGCCGATAGTTTGTTTCGTCAACGACAATACGACGAAGCTATGTTGGGCTACGAACAGGCTTTTTTTGAACTCAGCGAATGGCCTGATTCAAGTCTTAGTGCAAAGCAGGTACAAGACATGAAAAATGCTTTTTTACTGAAAAAACTCTATTGTCAAAAAGCGGCACAAAAGTTTACGATGGCACTACAAACTAGTCAAAGGTTTGATTTGAGTAACCTTGACGATAAAGAACAAATACCGCTTCGATACGAAACGGTAGTGTGTAGTTTTTTGGCAGGACTTTATGATGACTGCTTTAATAATATCCAGCAGTTTAAGTATTTCGTGAAAGACAGTACACAACATACGCCAACCTTGCTTTGGGAGATACTCTCACTTACCCAACTAGCACGTTATGATGAAGCAAAAGTGCTTATTCCAGCTTATAATCAAGCTTTTCATACACAAATTAATGCAGAGGAGTTATTTGCTTTTGCCCAAAAACCAAAGTTTAGAAGTGTCAAAAAAGCAGAAGCTTTGGCCACTTTTGTTCCAGGCGCAGGAATGATTTATGCTGGAAATACGACTCAGGGAATTGTTTCGCTGGTGTTACAGCTTGGAACGCTCGGTTATGGTGCTTATAGTATCGTCAATGGCTATTACTTTACAGGTATATTCACAGGATTAGGACTTTTTCAAGCCTTTTATTTTGGTGGGGTTCGCAGGAGTGCCTATTTGGCTGAACAGAAGAATATAGCGTTAAAAAATCAGTATTATCAGCAAGTGAAAAAAGGACTTTTAGTAAATAGGAATTAGCCGTAAAAGAAAAAGCTGAAGGAGAACCCTTCAGCTTTTTTATTATTTTTGAATCAACCGATTCTTCTTATTTTCCTCCCCACATAAAGAATTTAGGGTTGTCTGTGTATTTGCCAATACCTTCGTCTTGTACCAAAGCGATTAACAATACTACCCAGTCAACAAATGCTACGATACCGCAACCACCCAAAGTAAGGATATAACCTACTCCAGTCAATGTAGCTGTACCCATGTAGAAACGGTGGATACCCAAGCCGCCTAAAAATGTTGATAAAATGAATGCTACAACAGGGTCTTTGCTTGCTGCAACAGAACTAGCTGGCATAGACGCTGAAGCTGCCAACATGTTGTTTTGAGTAGAAACTTCAGCATTTGAAGTAGGAGTAAGGTAGTTAACCTCTACACCTTCATTCAAAGTTGTTTCGATAGCAGCGTCATCCACAAAATACTCAGACGATGATGAAGCAAATGACTTAGTGCATACAGAAGCAAAAAGCATTGCTGATAAAATGATAGATTTTTTCATAATTAAGAAAGCTTTGTAATTGAACGATAATTAATAAAGCACTGCAATATATAGATAAATTCTCAAGAAAAATCAAAGAATTGTCATCTCTGAATAAACGGTAAAATAATAGTTTTTAAAGAAAGATTAACATCAATGATTTTCAGGGGTTTAAAAGTTTAAAATACAATTTTATTAACAAATTAGCAAGAATCCACAGTCATAGTTTATTTTGCATTTATACAAAAAGGCTCAAATTAACTTTTGCATTTGCCTAAATTAATCTGAGCCTTTTTATTGAAAATCTAATATATATTTTATGCTTCAGCAGCCAACTTAAATTCTGAAGTAAAGTGGAACTGAATATCAGGGTTATTCTGGATATTCATTCTCAAAATCCAATCAGATTCGGCTAAGAATACATAATTACCATCTTTATCTGTAGCAATTTGTTGTCCTTTCAAACGCACAAACTCTGCTAATTTTTTAGGGTCTTCAGAGGTAATCCAACATGCTTTAGCGATGTCACGATGATCGAAGCGACATTTTGCTCCATATTCATGTTCCAAACGATATTGAATTACTTCGTACTGGAGTTCTCCTACTGTACCTACAATCTTACGATTACCCAAATGGGTTTGTGTAAACAATTGGGCTACCCCTTCATCTGTCAACTGTTCAATCCCTTTTTCCAATTGTTTGGCTTTCATTGGATCAAGGTTGATAAGTTCTTTAAAGATTTCAGGAGAAAAACTTGGAATACCTTGGTAAAACATGCTTTCACCTTCTGTAAGCGTATCGCCAATCTTAAAGTTACCTGTATCATACAAACCTACTACGTCGCCAGGGAAGCCTTCGTCGATGACTTCCTTATCTTGCGCCATAAAGTTGTAAGGGTTGTTGAAACGCACGTTTTTGTCTAAACGCACATGCTTATAAAACTTATTACGCTCAAATACGCCCGAACAAATACGCAAGAAAGCGATTCTATCACGGTGTTTAGGGTCTAAGTTTGCGTGGATTTTGAAGATAAAACCAGAGAATTTTTTCTCATCTGGTTCTACAATACGTGTATCTGTTTGACGCTTCTGAGTCGATGGCGCGATTTGAGTAAATGTATCCAACAATTCTTGTACGCCAAAGTTATTAACAGCTGAACCAAAAAACACAGGAGCTACCTCTCCCGATAAATATGCAGCACGGTCGAAGTCGTTATAAACACCTTCGATAAGTTCGACATCTTCACGAAGCTGATTGGCATCACGTTCGCCAACGCGTTTGTCTAGTTCCTCAGACCAAATATCTACAGAAACAACTTCTTTTTCAATTTTGGTTTTGTTGGCACTAAACAAGTTCAATGACTTCTCGTAAAGGTTATATACCCCTTTAAAGTTAGCCCCAATATTGATAGGCCATGTCAATGGACGAACTTTGATACCGAGTTTTTGTTCTAACTCATCTAGTAGGTCAAAAGCATATTGACCTTCACGGTCCATTTTATTGATGAAAATGATTACTGGCGTATTGCGCATACGACAAACTTCCATCAATTTTTCAGTTTGTTCCTCAACCCCTTTCACACAGTCGATTACCAAGATTACGGAGTCTACCGCCGTAAGCGTACGGTAAGTATCTTCGGCAAAGTCTTTGTGACCTGGTGTATCGAGGATATTGATTTTTACATCATTATATTCAAAAGTCATTACCGAGGTTGCCACAGAGATACCTCTTTGGCGCTCGATTTCCATAAAATCGGAGGTTGCACCCTTTTTGATTTTATTTGATTTTACAGCCCCCGCTGTTTGGATAGCTCCCCCGAACAAAAGTAATTTTTCGGTAAGCGTAGTTTTACCCGCATCGGGGTGGGAAATGATACCGAATGTACGGCGTTTTTGTATTTCTTCTTGTAACGTTGCCATATTTAATAATCGACTGTCAAAATCGAAATGCAAAATTACAGATAAAAAAACAAAACCCACAGGTTTTTTGGGATTGAGTGCTTTGAATTTGAGTGAATTAAACGTCTTACTAAAATCAAAAGGCTCTAACAAATCAATGTTAGAGCCTTTTGAGTATATATAGACTCAAGCTCGAAGCTTAATTTTTATACCTACTTTTCATTCAAGTTACTGTTTGGTTTACCGTACAAGAAGTAAACAACCAAACCGATTAGCAACCATCCGAATGCTAGTTTTTGAGCCAAACCATCCAAGTTTAAAATCAAGAAAAGGTTTGTTAAGATACCAAGTGGAGCAACGATTTTCAAAGCTGGAGCTTTGAAGTCACGCTCTAAGTTAGGCTCTTTGTAACGCAATAATAATACTGCCAAACATACCATAGCAAAAGCAAACAAAGTACCGAATGAACACATATCGCTCAATACACCAATTGGAGTAAACGCAGATACAACTGATACTAAGAAACCTACCAAGATAGTACTTTTCCAAGGAGTACGGAAAGTTGGGTGAACCTGACGGAAGAAGTTTGGCAACAAACCATCTTTAGCCATACCTAAGAATACACGTGTTTGACCTAACATCATTACCAACATTACCGAAATCAAACCAGCCGTTGCAGCAGCAGTGATAATAAATACCGCCCAAGGTTGACCTACTTTGTCGAATGCGTAAGCTACAGGCGCTTTCAAAGCATCACCTACGATGTCTTTGTAGTTAATCATACCTGTCAATACCAACGAAACTAAGATATAAAGGATTGTACAAATTACCAATGAAGCGATAATGGCAAAAGGCATATCTTTCTTAGGATTGATTGCTTCACCAGCTTGTGTAGATACAGCATCAAAACCAATATAAGCAAAGAAAATAGCCGCAGCACCACTAGCAATACCACCCCAACCATAAGCTTCTTTCATAGAACCATCAGCGTGTTCTACCAATTCAGGAGCAGGGATAAATGGAGTCCAGTTAGCAGTATTTACAAAAAAGGCACCTACAATGATTACGAACAAAATCGCAGCCACTTTCAAGATTACAATAATGTTATTTGCACTGGCAGCTTCTTTGATACCTTTTACCAAAATATAAGTTACTACCCAAGTAATAATGAAAGCAGGTAGGTTTACACCCCAACCTACGTGTTCAAGCCCAGCAGACTTTGCGTAAGTTGCAGCAGAGAATGGGTCATTTTTTAAGTAATAAGGAATTTCGATACCAAATAAGTGGAGTAGCTTATTGAAGTACCCGGACCAACTCACAGCTACAGTCATTGCCCCCATGGCATATTCTAACACAAGTCCCCAACCAATAATCCAAGCAAAGAATTCACCGATTGTACCATAAGCGTAGGCATAAGCTGAGCCTTCTACTGGAAGTAGAGCTGCAAACTCAGCATAGCAAAGAGCTGCAAAAATACAGCCGATACCTGCTAATACGAATGATAATGCCAAAGCCGGGCCAGCATGATAGTGAGCGCCCGTACCAGTTAATACGAAGATACCCCCACCGATAATCGCACCGATACCAATAGCAGTCAAACTCCATTTACCAAGGACGCGCTTCAGCTCACTGTTTTTAATATCTGCCTCGTAAGCTGACATAGGCTTTTTGCGCCAAATACTGTTACTCATAAAGAAAAGGTTTTAGTTTATTTTATTGTGATTGAAGGTAATTACAGAACAGAATTGTATAAACTGTGTTTCAAGATAGTTAATATTTTGTCGTGAAACAAAAAAAGACCTCATAGCTTTTGGGTGCTATGAGGTCTTTGAGAGTAATTACTTAGAAGGGTTTGCAGCTGGCGCTACAGCTTTCTTCTTTCCTGTTCCAAGGTCAATAACGATTGGAGCAGCTACGAAGATAGATGAGTATGCACCAAATACTACCCCGATAAACATCGCAAATGAGAATCCACGTAGGATATCGCCACCGAAGAACAACAATACTGATACTACCAAGAATACAGTTGTTGCTGTCATTACGGTACGGCTCATTGTATGGTTAATAGACGTGTTGATAGTTTTGATAATCAACTCTTTGTCTGACAAGTCTGCATTAACACCGATTTCTTCACGGATACGGTCAAATACTACCACTGTATCGTTAATTGAATAACCAATAACCGTCAATACTGCAGCAATAAAGATTTGGTCAACTTCTAGATCCAAACCAAAGATACGAACGATACCTACCATACCCAATACTACTAAAGTATCGTGTAACAAAGCGATAACGCTACCCAATGAATACTGCCATTTACGGAAACGAATCAAGATATAGATAAAGATAGCAATTAAAGCATATGCGATAGATACAAATGACTGAGTCAAGATATCATCGGCAATAGTTGCTCCTACTTTAGATTCTGAAAGAATTACTGGTTTGTCAGCCGCAAATTGTGTCAAACCTTTTTCCAAAGCCGTACGAACTTTTTGGTTAGCAGCAGCAGATTCATCTTCTACCAAATAAGAAGTGGTAACTTTCATCTTAGTTGGTCCGTTGAATGTTTTTACTTCAACACCTTTTTCTTCGAAATCATCTTTCAATGCCTCTTTAATATCTGTTGCATCTACTGGTTTAGCAAACTCAACTACATAAGAACGACCACCTTTGAAGTCAACACCTAAGTTGAATCCACCTTGAGCAATCAATACACCCATACCCAAAGCAATTAAGCCCCATGAGAACCAGTAAGAGTATTTACGTTTGCCAATAAAGTCGAAATTCATTCCTTTGAATAGGTCTTTCGAGATAAATGTTTCGAATGTTACTTCTTTCTCTTTACCAGCAGCAATTTTACGTTGTACCATCCAGTCTACTAATACGTGCGACACGAATACTGACGTAAATACTGAGGTAACCAAACCAATACAAAGTGTTACACCAAATCCTTTTACTGAACCAGAACCGAAGATAATCAAGATAATACCAATCAAAATAGTTGTAATGTTACCATCCAAGATAGCAGAAAGCGCTTTCTCATATCCTAACTTAACTGATTCTAAAAGCCCAACACCACGGTGTAATTCTTCACGAATACGTTCGTTAATCAATACGTTGGCATCTACCGCCATACCCAAAGTCAATACGATACCTGCAATACCTGGCAATGTCAAAGCCGCTTGGATTTGAACTGTGATACCAGCAATAAAGAATACGTTGAACAACAAGGCAGCGTTAGCCATCCATCCTGGGTTACCATAGTAACCAATCATAAAGATGATTACTAAACCTAAACCGATAGCCATTGATAAATAACCTTGGTTGATTGCTTCCTGACCCAATGATGGACCGATAAAAGCATCTTCAACGATACGAGTTGGAGCTGGCAATTTACCTGCTTTCAATACGTTTGCTAAGTCTTTTGCTTCTTCTACAGTGAATGAACCAGAGATAGATGAACGACCGTTAGGAATTTCACCATTAATTACTGGAGCAGAATATACATAGTTATCTAATACGATTGCTACACGTTTACCAATGCTAGCAGCAGTTAAGTTTTTCCAAATACGAGCACCAGTACCGTTCATTACCATCGTAACTTCTGGGCGTTGGTTTTGATCGTAGTCGTTTGTAGCATCTACAATTACATCACCTTCCAAAGGAGCTGGTTGGTTTTCAGTTTTCTTGATTGCTTCCAATTGGATAATTTCGTCACCAGTTGTCGATGGAATACCTTTAGCATACCATACAAAAGTCAAGTTTGATGGGAACATCATTTTAACTTCTGGACGACGGAACAATTCGTTTACACGAGCCGTGTCTTTGCGCATTACACCCCAGTTTCTTCCTTGGTTGTCCAAAGGCAAGAATAATTTTGTCAATGCAGCACCTGCTGTAGTATCAGCTTTAGCAGTATCTTTCTTAGCAGCCTTTGGAGCCGACAGCTGACTTGCCAAACCTCCTTTTGTAGTATCTGCAGAAGCAGTTGCAGTAGCTACTGTAGCTTTGTTTGCTTTTGATTCAGCAGCTAAATATTCGCCTAACGCGTTTAAACCTTGTCCCCATTCGTTGATTTCAGCAACCTCAACAAACTCCAATTTAGCAGCACCTGCCAATAATTTACGAGCACGCTCAGGGTTGTCTACGCCTGGTAATTCTACTTGAATACGGTTTGTTCCTGGCAAACGTTGAATGTTAGGGTTAGCTACACCGAATTTGTCAATACGAGCTTGAATAATTTTGTAAACGCGATCTACCGCACCATCGATTTCTGAGTTAACCACTTTCTTTACTTGAGCATCAGTAGAACCTGAGTTCAATTTATCGCGGTTAATTGAGTTGGCAAAAATCGTAGCCAAACGTTGATTTGGAGCAACTTTAGCAAATTCTTCGAAGAAAATCTCATTGAAAGGCTTAGTCGAAGTTGCTTGTAATTTTGAAGCGTTTTCTAATGCTTTTTCAAAATTCGGGTCGTTGCTTTTTCCAGATAATGCACGTAGAATTTCTACAGGAGAAACTTCCAATACCGCACTGAAACCACCTTCCAAGTCAAGACCTTTGTGAAGAGCATAAGTAGTTACATCTTGCAATGTGAAGCCCAAATAAACTGGTTGCTTCCACAATGAATCGATATAACGAGTTTTTTTAGCTGGGTCGAGTTTACCATCTTTCGATGTTGCATACGCAATTGCATCTTCACGAACCGCATTAGCCTTCCATGTAAACGAAAGGAAGAACAAACATAGGGCTGAAATAATACCAGTCAGCCACACAATGGCACCTTTGTAACGCATTTGTTTTTAGTTATTTGAAAAATGAATGTGAATTACTTGTGTGTAACAGTTGCCTATTACAAGAATGGAAAAGGGTTTGGTAAGGGTGGAGTAAATGTTGAGCCTGAAGCTTGGGGAAATTGTGATACAAATGACCAATAAATTGCCCATGAAGCCTATAATGTTAGACTTTCAATCATTTAAACCAAGAAAAAAGGGAATCAGGGAGCATTGGTAGCAATAAAATGCTCAAATAGAATTTCGTAAAGAATATTAGGAGAAGTAACCTTCAATTGCTGACCCAGAGCATGAACCGCCACAGGAATCGCAACGCTAGGAATTGAAAAAACAAAGTCGCTAACAGTATCAAAACTAATACTTGGACTAGCGTGCATTACTGATAACTCACTAACCGAACATTCAGGAGTAGCTCCTTTTTGCTTTTTAGACTGCTCAGTTTTCGCTTTTTTTACACCAGAATAGTGTACCTGTGATACCGAAAATGTTTTACCAAATACGGTAAACATCAGCATCAAGCACACAAAAAAAGTGCTGAATAAACGCGATATGTGAGATGTTTTTTTCATTGTTGAACACAAAAGTAGCAAGTTTTATAGAAGTATCGCAAACTTTACACCAAATTTTACGTCTGTATAAAAAGAGACTTACCCAATTTTCTTGGGATTTTTATAATAATTTAGAGGTATTGCTTACAAAAAATTTCAAAAGTACAATTGAATAATTTTCTTACTTTTGGGGCATAAAACAATCTGTATCTAGCATGTTTAATTATTTAGAACCAACTTATATCAAAAACTTCATTCAAAATGCTTTGACTGAAGACGTCGGTGATGGCGACCATACTTCGCTCTCGACTGTACCGCATGATGCCATTGGACGTGCCAGATTATTGGTAAAAGATAAAGGAATTTTGGCTGGGGTCGAACTCGCCAAAATGATTTTTGCAGAAGTTGACCCTGAGCTTCAGGTTACAACTATCCTCGAAGATGGTACCGCCATCGACCGTGGACAAATCGTATTAACCGTAGAGGGTCGTTCGCAGTCGATATTGAAGGCCGAGCGCTTGGTACTCAATTGTATGCAACGTATGTCGGGTATTGCAACCTACACACGCTCGATGGTTAATTTGATTGAGGGAACTAATACCAAGTTATTAGATACCCGTAAAACAACGCCAAATTTTAGACTTTGTGAAAAATGGGCTTGTAAAATTGGAGGTGCCGTAAACCATCGCTACGCACTTTTTGATATGATCTTAATCAAAGATAATCACGTAGATTATGCGGGAGGCATTGCCAATGCGATTCGTCAGGCAAATGAATATTTAGTACAAACAGGAAAAAATCTTCAAATTGAAATAGAAGTACGTAACCTCGATGAACTACAACAAGTTTTAGCGATTGGTCAAGTTAATAGAATCATGTTGGATAACTTCAGTTTTGAAAACCTTCGTGAAGCAGTTCGCTTAATCGATGGCAAATACTTAACTGAGGCTTCAGGAGGTATCAACGAAACTACCATTCGCCAATATGCCGAATGTGGCGTAGATTATATTTCGAGTGGCGCATTGACACACCAAATCAAAAGCTTAGATTTAAGCTTGAAAGCGTACTAAGGAATAATGAAGAATTGTGAGTTGTGAATGTTTTCAGCGATTGTGGATTTGGGATTGCTGATTTCGGAAAAAATAGAAAAATGCATTCATTTTCATAAAAGTAGCTAAAGATGCATGTCTCAACTTCGCTTGGTATAGCTCACAACTCTATAATACTGGGTAGCATGAAAAATAAAGTATAGTATTTATCGGTTAGATTCTTCCGATTATGAATAGATACTAATAACGAATATATGGTTAACAAATAACCTACTTTCATCTATCTATCAAAGTCCGATATAATTTTTAACTAGACAACAATTCACCGATTAATAAAGATGAACTTACTAGACGAAGTAAATAAAGTAGGCTATGTGAGCCGTTCGGTACCTTTTAAGGGCACTGACTTAAAAGAAGAAATTTTAAAGCTTAAAAAGGAAAAAAATGCTGTAATCTTGGCTCACTATTATGTAGATGCTGAAATTCAAGATTTGGCTGACTTTTTGGGAGATAGCCTTGCATTGGCACAAGCAGCCGAAAAAACAGATGCCGACATGATTGTATTTTGTGGCGTGCATTTTATGGGTGAGACAGCCAAAATTTTGAACCCTAACAAAAAAGTCGTTATCCCCGATTTTAATGCAGGTTGTTCATTAGCAGATTCTGCTCCAAAAGAAGAATTCGCTGCTTTCAAGGCGCAATATCCTGAAGCTGTTGTGGTAAGTTATATCAACTGTACAGCTGACGTAAAAGCCATGA
The DNA here is from genome assembly GCF_030056595.1 of Flectobacillus roseus. Taxonomy (NCBI): domain Bacteria; kingdom Pseudomonadati; phylum Bacteroidota; class Cytophagia; order Cytophagales; family Flectobacillaceae; genus Flectobacillus; species Flectobacillus roseus. Next base: position 140,492 of record NZ_JASHIF010000020.1, on the reverse strand, counting down.
CGGATATTATTTGTACTTCGTCGAACGCCCTTAAAGTAGTTGAATCAATTCCTGCTGATAAGCAAATTATTTTTGCGCCAGACGCCAACTTAGGAAGATATGTAGCGAAAAAAACAGGTCGTGATCTTATCCTTTGGGATGGAGCTTGTATCGTTCACATCGATATTTCATTAGAGAAATTGAAAAAAGTAAAGGAAGAAAATCCTAATGCTTTACTAATTGCTCACCCAGAATGTAAAGAAGTGATTCTTTCTCAAGCTGATTTTGTAGGCTCAACTACTGCTCTTTTGAATTTTGTGAAAGACTCTGATTGCCAAGAATTTATCGTAGCTACCGAAGCAGGTATTTTACATAAAATGAAGGAGTCTGTTCCAAACAAAAAGATTATTCCAGCCCCTGCCAACGAGAAAAACACTTGCGCATGCTCAGAATGTCCATATATGAAAATGAATACCTTGGAAAAACTCTACAACGCGATGTTTTATGAGTTACCAGAAATTCAGGTAGCAGAAGACGTTCGTGAACCAGCACTTAAGGCTTTGAAAGCTATGTTGGATATTAGTAAATAGAAATACTTTAGGACTTAGTCTATACAAGAATAGGGGCGCAGATGTGTCCCTATTCTTGTATAGACTAATATGGATTATGCCGTTGGAATTTGCAGATTTATCTGATTACTGGACAAAATTGAATATACTAGTTCAAGACTTAGTCTTGGACTCATTTTTTTAACAGTTTGAAACTGTTTTTATAAAATTCAGTAGAAAAGTATAAAAACCTGAATCATACTTTATCGTTTTATCCAGTAATCAACAGATTTCTATAAATACCACACAATTCTAAGAACTCTTTCAACAAGTTACGACTTTTCAACCCCTAACCCCACTTTGTGCCTCTGTGCCTTTGCCCCTAAACACCCCTCTTCATTAAATAATCATTAACAATATTATCTAGCTATTACGCTTTAGGAATCTTGGGGCAACTTTGTGCTGATTTTCAAATTCCCCTTTGATATGTTGTCTATAAAATCGCACACCAAATTTCTGCTAGTCCTTTGGGCTTTGGGTATTGTACTTCATGGTTCGGCTCAAACCCTCGATAAAGATACTTTTTACAGCGAAATACCTCATCCAGATACTAAACTACTGAAGCTAAAAGCCCAATACAACTCGGCTGTCGAAAAGCAACAAATGCTTGAGGCTGGGCTGTATCTGCAACAGATGGGGCAATTATGTTTTCATTTTGGGCATTATCCTCAAGCCTTAGAGCTTCATTTACAGGCCAATAAGGTGTTGAAAAGCCAACAAAAACCTCTTCTCTTGGCTGACAATCTTTGCGACCTTGGACTTTTGTATTATTACCTTCGCAATCCCAATGCGGCTCAGCAACAGTATCAGGAAGCTTTACAGATTTTTCAAAAACAAAAAGAGCCAAGCGGTATTGCTAAAACCTATGGCCGTTTGGGACATTTGTATGAAAAGCAAGGGAAATATCCTTTGGCACTTGACTTTCAGCGTAAAGCTATTAATGAATATCAAAAAGCTGGTAATCAGAGTGGTATTGCTAAAATTTATGAAAACCTAGGAAGTATTTTTGAAGATTTATCTCGGTATGACTCAGCCTATTTCTATTTCAACAAAGCCCTATCTGTCAACCAAGTAGCCAAAGATGAACTATCCCAAATAGAAGTTATCAACAACTTAGGAGATGTATTGCGCAAAACGGGAAAAACCCAAGAGGGACTTAATTATTCGAGAAAAGCGCTATTGCTTTCACAATCACTTAAAGAAAAATATCAGGAAGCTAGTGCCTACCGAGATATATCGAGAGCCCTGCACGATTTAGGACGTAACGATAGCGCATATTACTATCTTGAACTGAGTCGTAAAATGACCATGGATATTTACTCCGAAAAAAGTATGCAGCAAATGGCTGTGCTACAAGTGATGTATGATATTGCCAAAAAAAATGCCGAAATAGAACGTCTCGACCATGCCACCAAAACCAATCAAATAGTGGGTATCGCTGTAGCTGTGGTATTGGTTTTGTTAGGAAGTTTGGGCTTTGTGATTATGAGTCGCCAACGTATGAAAATTGCTAATGAATTACATCTTAACCAACAAAATCAAAAGGTATCCGAAACCGAACAGGCGTTGATGCAAGCGGCTTTGCGTAATCAGCAATTGGAGGAAGAGTATCTGAAAAATCAACTCGAGATAAAAACTCAAGAATTGAGCGCACACACTTTGCACGTCATTCAAAAAAATCAGCTTTTGCAAAAACTGTATTTGCGTTTGGAAGAAACCCTCAAAGATGACCGAAAAAATGTTTCGAAAAATCTGAAACAAATCATGCAGGAAATCCATCAAAGTTTTACCCATGACCACGATTGGGAACACTTCCGTCATGTGTTCGAACAAGTACACCAAAGATTTTTAGAAAAACTAAAATCTCATACCGAACAACTTACCTCCAACGATATTCGCTTGATTGCTTTACTCAAAATGAATCTTAATTCTGCCGAAATTGCCTCCTTATTAGGTGTATCACAAGATAGCTTGCGAGTGCTCAGATACCGTCTTCGCAAGAAACTCAATTTGGCTCAAGGAGAGAATCTTTCTTCCTTTATTCAGTCTTTATAATTCAGAAACGTAACGTTAACAATTTGATAATGTAACGTTTTTAAAATGAAAATATGTTGAATATCAGTTTGTTAGTGGCTTTTAATTCACGCTGTTGCTTTTTTGTTAACGCTCATTGTAACGCTGTTTCCTTTTTGTAACGGCACAAATTTGCAAATCAAAATAGACTTGTCGCACCTTTGTCACAGCAAAAACAACGAGGCTCTCGATGCTCATCCGTATTCAAGGTAAGTCTCAATCGACAATTATGTGCAAATATTTTATAATGCTTTGGTGTTGCCTAATGGCGCACATTGGATTTTCACAAAACTTTCAACTTCATGGCTCAGTTGCCGACCAACAAACAGGCGAACCGCTCGTTGGTGCTGTCGTAAGGGCTGTTCCACAAGGAGTTTATGATGTGGTTGGATTAGACGGAAACTTTCGTATCAAAGGACTCAAAAAAGGAACTCATACTATCAAAGTAAGCTATGTGGGTTATCAGTCTTTTGAGGAAACTATCGAAATTTCGCAACATACCAACCGCAAAATTCAACTTAAACCTCATGCTAATCAGACACTCGAAGAAGTAGTGGTGTCGGCTAATAGTGATAAATCTTCTGAACTTGCCGCTCGCTCCGCCGAACGCAATGCGCTACAGTTGATGAATATCGTTTCGGGAAAAGCCATCGAAATTTCACCTGATTTAACGGTTGCCAACTTGGTACAACGTGTTTCGGGTATCTCAATCGAACGAAATAGTAACGGCGATGGGCAATACGCCATTATGCGTGGTATGGACAAACGCTATAATTATACTTTGGTCAATGGTATCAAAATCCCAAGTCCAGACAATAAATATCGTTATGTACCTTTAGATATATTCCCTTCCGAACTGTTAGGTCGCTTAGAAGTAAGTAAATCACTTACGCCTGACAAAGAAGGTGATGCCGTTGGTGGTGTAATCAACATGGTGATGAAAGAAGCGCCAACACAACTAGAGCTAAAAGCCAATTTGGCTACAGGATACAGCGAGTTGTTTATGAATCGCTCATTTGACTCGATGAACAAAAGTTTGATTCATACCCAGTCCCCTTATGAGGCCTATGGAAAAACGTATTCGGCTACTATACAGGATTTTGCGAAAGGATTTTTAGATACAAAATCGGCTTCGCCTATGCCGAATGTCATTGCTGGTTTGTCGGTAGGCAACCGCTATATGCACAATCGTTTGGGGGTAATTTTGGCAGGAAGTTTCCAAAATACTTTTCGTGGTAGCAATAGTGATTTTTATAATTCGACAGTCTACGATACTGAAACTACGTCTCGAATTACCAGTTTGGCACAACGTAATTATTCAGAACAACAACAACGTTTGGGACTGCATGCCAAACTAGATTTTGCCCTCAACTCACGTACTAAATTACAGTGGTACAATGCGTTTATGAATTTGCAAAACTGGCAGGTTCGCCAAACCAAAACTACTGATTTTTCTTCTGGTGGCTATGACCCTGTGGCAGGCAATGCTGGTCTAGGATTTTCGACTCGTTTGAGATATACTCGACAAAGTATTTTTAATTCAACTTTACAAGCCAAACATCAGCTAAAACCTAATCTTTCGGTGAATTGGTCGGCGGTTTATTCCTTGGCAACCAACGCTTTACCTGAAAACACTTCTGTGAATTTTTTAGGAAAAAGAGAAAAATTTGTTGAAACACTTACCTATCCAACTGAAAGCGCTCGTCGTTGGGAGCATAATAACGACCAAGATATAGCGCTTTATGCCAATGTAAATTACCTATTCAAAGGCATTGATTGGAGTGCGGGTGGTTTGTTTAGAACTAAGCAAAGAGATAATTTTTATAACAACTATATCTTTAAACCTATTAATCCTTTTGCCCTTTATCAAACAGATTATAAGCAATATAGCGATTTGTCTTGGTCGTTAGAAAATCCTCGTGGGACAGTGGCTTCGGCACTCAATTACAAAGCTTCTGAACAAATTGGCGCAGCGTATATCATGGGAAAATGGAGCTCAAAAGAGTGGCAAATCATCACAGGAGTTCGTGCCGAGCATACTTCGCAAGGATATGATATGTTGTATCCATTGGGCGAGCTTCGTCCATCTGGCACGCAAGATTACTGGGATATTTTGCCAAGTATTCACACAAAATATGCTTTGGAGCATAATCAAAACTTACGTTTCTCTTATTTCCGTTCTATCAATCGCCCAGGATTTTTTGAAATTGTGCCAGGGAAAATTGTCAACGAAGAATACCAAGAACGTGGTAATCCAGACCTAAAACGTGCTGTTGCCGACAACATTGATTTCCGTTATGAGTATTTTCCTAATGCCTCAGATCAATTAATGGCTGGTATTTTTTATAAAAATATTCAGAATCCTATTGAATATACTTTGCAAGTGGACGAAACCCGTGGACAAGATGTGTTTTATACCCCAGGCAATTTTGGAACGGCACAAAACTATGGTCTGGAATTGGATGTGATTAAATACTTCCAAAACTTTGGTTTCAAAGCGAACTATACCTATACCAACTCTAATATTACGACGAAGAAGATGATTCGTATTCGTAATGCCCAAGGCAACCTAGAACCTCGTAGCGTTGACCAAACTCGTCCGATGTATGGACAGTCGGCACACGTAGGAAATCTATCTATTTTTTATAAAGATGGTAAAAAAGGCATTGATGCACAATTGGCAGCTTCGTATACAGGCGAGCGTATCAACACCGTATCTCAATTTTTGAACAATGACCTTTGGCAAGAAGCTTTTATCCAAATGGATGCGTCCATCGAAAAGAATATAGGGAAACATTGGACGATTTTTGCCAAGGCTAATAACCTTTTAAACACTCCAATGCGTGTTTTTATCAAAAATAGCAACCCTGTCAACTCGTCTATTCCAGAACAATCAAACCTTAGTAACAAAACTTTAATTCGACAAGACTATTATCAACGCAGCTATTTATTGGGCTTGCGCTTCAAACTTTAATTCTAATTTTTACAAAAAACATGAAAACTTCAAGCATTTTAGCAAGTGTCTTGTTGCTGGCATCGCTATGCACAAGCTGTACAAAAGACAACTCAGATCCTAAGCCAGAAGAACAAACTGTAGCGGGTGAAGTATCGGGTACATGGAAAAAAGGAAGCATTATTCAAGTAACTGGCGACATTATTGTTCCTGCTGGAAAAACGCTAAGCATTGAAGAAGGAGTAACCGTAGTGATGGACACAACGGCAAAACCAGAAATTATCGTTAATGGTAATTTATATGCTACAGGTAATGCGAGTAATCCAGTCAAATTTACGGTTCCAGAAACGGCTCGTACCACAAAATATAAATTCGGTAAGCTTTGGGGTGGAATTTTGGCTAGCAAAACTTGTACTGAATTAGTGTTAGACAATGTTATCTTAGAATATGGTGGTGCTACCACTACAGAAGCTTCTACTTCGGTAAAATTAGGTTTGTATAAAGCGGCTAGTGGCGAAAACGTACCAGCGCTTTGGTATTCAAATGTATCAGGTAAATTGGTGGTGGTTAATAGCATTTTCCGCAACTTCAATGAAGACTGTACTTATTTGGAAGGTGGTAACATTATTTTCTCAAATAATAAATTCTATACTACGGGTGTTACAGGTGGCGAAGCCATCAATATCAAATCGGGCTGTATTGCTGATGTAGCGTATAATTTGGTTTATAGCACTAATACCAACGCACTTAAACTATCCAATGCAGGTGACCGTACACCGCAAGCTTATGTGGTAGCATACAACAATACCTTGTTAAACACAGGCTGGAGACGCCCAACCATCAAAGGTGGTTCTATTTGGATTGAGGCTAGTGTACGTGCTGATTTGTACAACAACCTATTGACTAATTGTCGTTTCGGTATCAAACGTGATGTGAAAAAACCAGAAGATTCTCGTTCGGTGATTCAAAACAACTTGTACTATGGCTACAACCAGACGACGGTAGATCAGTTCCAACCAACAGCCGAAATCGCATCGGGCACAAACGAAGTTCGTGGTACAAAGGCGGGAGATAATGATCCTAAATTTGCTAACTATCCATTATCAACTGACGTCATGAATGCCGATTACAATAGCTCATGGGACTTCTCGTTATTATCTGGCTCGGCTGCTTTGAATAAGGGTATCACTACCTTTACGCGTAATTTCAAAACAGGTATTACTGCCAACGGCAAAACATACACTTCCCCAGAACCAGCTAATTATATTGGTGCATTTGGAGGGAAGTAGATTAATAATGAAGTGAACAGGCACATAGGTGCAAAGGCACAAAGGGTTTGGAGTTTTATAAAAGCTTCATTGAGTTAAAAATACTTTGTCACTTTATGCCTTTGTGCCTGTTCACTTTGAACAAAACCAACTTATTTCATGAAACTTCTCTTTAAATTATTATCCTTGAGCTTGATTGTTTCGACTGTTGAAAATGCTTGTGCTCAAACGATTATTAAACCCATTGTCATTACCGATTCTGTTAAACATGATACCGACGATCCTGCTATTTGGATTAACCCTCAGAACCCAAGCAAAAGCTTAATTATTGGTACCGATAAAAATCAAGATGGAGCGCTATTTGTCTTTGATTTACAGGGAAAAATCCAGTCAGACAAGGTAGTGAGAGGACTGAAGCGTCCTAATAATGTAGATATAGAATACGGTCTAAAAATTGGAGGTAAAAAAGTAGATATCGCCGTTACCACCGAGCGAATGAACCATCAGTTGCGTATTTATTCATTGCCCGACATGAAGCCTATCGACAATGGTGGAATTCCAATGTTTGAAGGAGAAACAGGAACAGAATTCCGTGATTTGATGGGGATAGCTTTGTACAAAAATCCTAAAGGGAAAATCTATGCTATGGTAGGTCGTAAAAACGGTCCTACAACAGGCGGATATATCTGGCAATATGAATTGTCGGATAATGGTAAAGGGCAAGTAAAGGCTACTTTTATTCGAAAATTTGGTACGTACAGTGGCAAAAAAGAAATAGAATCTATTGCGGTTGATGATGCCTTAGGATATGTCTATTATTCGGACGAAGGTATCGGCGTAAGAAAATACTATGCCGAGCCTTCAAAAGGCGATCAAGAATTAGCTTTGTTTGCTACAACAGGTTTCTCAGAAGACCACGAAGGAATTTCGATTTATCAAACATCAGTTCGTAAAGGCTATATTCTTGTCTCTGATCAAGGAGCCAATCAATTTCATATTTTCCCAAGAGAAGGTTCTGCTCAAAATCCTCACGAGCATCCAGAGCTCAAGGTAGTAAAAGTCGAGGCCAAACAAAGTGATGGTTCTGACGTTACAGCAGTACCCTTAAATAAAACCTTCAAAAAAGGATTATTCGTCGTGATGAGCGATGATAAAACTTTTCATTTTTATCGTTGGGAAGATATTGCTGGAAAGGATTTGAAATAAAAGCTTAAAACAATTGCGGATTGCGGATTTCGGAAGTAGGAGAGTATTCCTTCCTTTTTTCTAACATCTGAGTCAAAAAAGTAGGCTATCCTTCCGAAACTCAACATTTGGCATCCGATATGGATGATGCTTAAAATCCTTAGTACACTAATCACTCAATCATTCAATCACCAATCACTCAATAAAAAAAGAAACCCCACCAATATCGTATCGGTGGGGTTATCTGTGCTAACAATCGCAATATTTAAGAGTAGTTTGTTTTATGCCTAGTTTAGAAGTAAGCCAAACTCGAAACGGTATTAAATAATCAAATAAAGCCTGAAAATAGTACTCACTGTTTTCAAGAAAATCCTTTTAACTTCTTACATTTTTAGCAAAAAGTCTTGGTAAAGACCAATGAAATAAGTTCGCAATACTACTGGTTTTAAGAAAAATCAAAGTGCTCAAAATACCTGAGGTAAGTGATGCTATAATAACCCCAATTTTAATAAAATCTTTTATTTGTGTTTGGAGGTAGGAATGCTCTGTCATAAAAATCGCTATGGTAACTCCACTACCTGCCAAAATTCCCATTCCTAAAATATGTACCCAATTGATATGGTTGGGAAGCTGTGCTATGTTCAATCTAACAGCAAGCCATGTCGCTATCACAATTCCTAAGGGTTTACCTAGTAGCAGTCCAATCAAAACTCCAGTAACATGAGATTCCTGAAGGAATTCCAGACTTTCTACGTTGATAGTAACTGCTACATTAGCCAAGACGAATAGCGGAACTATCAGATAGTTTACTGGCATGTAAAGCCACCTTTTTAGTTCTTCTATTCGATGAATAGGGATAGAAAGGGCTGTAAAGATTCCTGACAAAGCGGGAGGTAATCCTGCCTGTACCATATTCCACCATATAAATGCTCCTATTAAAAGATTAGGAAAAATATGGGTGGTTTTAAAATATTTTAATCCAATTAATGCTAGAACACTTAGTAGGATAAGAACGATTTTTAGGCTTGCAACGGTTGGTAAATAAAAGGCCACTAATAATGAAATGGCTAATAAATCATCTATAATAACAAGAGCAACAAAAAAAACTTTAATAAAATTGGGTACTTTATTTCCCAATAACTTTAATATACCTAACGAAAATGCAATATCTGTAGTCGTAGGAATAATCCAACCTGTATAATTATTTTGCTTTTGGTTAAAAAAACAAAAAATGAAAACTGGCACCACCAAACCTCCAATAGCAGCTATTAATGGTAAGTGTGCCCGTTTGTAAGTTTGTAGTTCACCATAAACAAACTCTTTTTTCAAATCGAGACCAACTTCCAACATAAACAGCGTCATCAACCCTTTGTTGATAATATCTAGTGAAGATATATGCCCCAACTCTGGTATTAATGGCGACGACCAGAATTTGATATAGGCTGTTCCACTGAGAGGTATATTGGCAAATAAAAGGGTTAAAAACAAAGCGTTGAGTAGCAAAAATCCACTTAGTTGACCCGTCTGCTCAATCTCAACGATTGGGCTTGACACATCCTTGATAGGCTCAACTAAAACTTTGTGGATACGCTTTTTCATTTATACTTGGCATGCAACTAAAACATGCCTTTAAAGATGACTAGCTCGGAAGTAATCGTGCCTCGACCGACCTGAATACTTGTAAAATTATATGAGAATAGAGTGATGCAAAGTGTTTTAAACACCATCTCTTCAAAATCACTAATTGTTCGGTTGTACATTCTTGTAAACCTTTCTGTAATTCTTTTTTAAATAATAGAGGCGAAAAACTTACCTTTTTTAGAATTAACTTAATATAGTTTAAGCGAGAAATTTTCGTTCTCTTTACAGTTACTTCCATAAGTCAATAAATTAAGTAAATTGATTTTAGGAGAATTTCCTAGTAAGACAAATAGGTAGAGTCATTGCATAGGCGACACAGAATCAATAGCATGGTTTGTTGAGGGAAGTCCATAAAAAAAGCTTAACAAAGAAGTAAGGGGGCAACTGAGATATCAGACGAGAGCCAGTCAGTAAGCTAATGCCTCATATCTGCCTGCCCCACAACTTCGTTAAACTTCAACATATATTTCTCTTTCCGCTACAAAGTTGTCACTATAAAGTTAAAACTTTCTTAGACAGATATTAGAAAATGCTTAGAATGTGATGTTGCTTGGTAAAACGAGTGTAAATGTGGTGCCAATATTAGGAGATGACTTGACATCAACAGTTCCGCCATGCATACGAGCGATGCGTTCTACTAGCGAAAGCCCAATGCCATAGCCTTTGATGTCGGCGGTTTGACTGCTGCGATAAAATGGTTGGAAAATATAAGATAATTCTGATTCTTGAATGCCAATGCCTTTGTCTTCAATGGCAATTTGAATTTCATCTGGAAGGCAGCGTAAGCGTATAATCGCTTTTTTGTCAAACGAAAACTTACAGGCATTTTCTGCCAAGTTGACAATGGCCGTTTTTAATAAGGCTGAATTTCCTAACATACATAATCCGTCAGGATCTTCTGGAAGTTCATCAAAAAGAATTTCGATTTGATATAAAGCATTACTCTTGGTCAAAAGTCCACGCACTTCCCATAGGAGTTCATCTACTCGAACTTTGTCTACCAACAAATCTTGCTTAACGCCATCGACTTTGGTAAGTTTCAATAAATTTTGGGTAAGAGCAATGAGTTCTTGAATATCATCCAAAACTGAATACATGGTTTTCTGATATTCTTGAGGAGTACGAGTTTTGATGAGGCTTACCTCTAATTGCGATGACATTTTGGTCAAAGGATTGCGAAGCTCATGAGATACATTCGATACAAACATCCTTTGGAGCTTGAAGGTATCTTCAACACGATCGAGTAGCTGGTTAATGGTATGTGTTAACCTATCTATTTCATCTTGATTATCTTGCTGGTTAAGCCGTAGGTGCATGTTTTTGGGCACAATACTGTTGAGCTTTTGTCCCATGTCATCAATGGGGGCAATGGCTTTGCCTGCATAATACCAGCCTGCCGCCGAAACCCAAAGTATCACTATCAAAAACAATAAGACCATAATGAGTCTCATTTGTGCCAAAAAAGCCCTTCCATAATCATCAACCGCACTGGCTACTATAAAATAAGGCTCTGGTGTTTGGGTGTAATACAACCCCACACCATGATATTTCCCGTCTCGAAAACGATACTTTTTCTCCAACTGAATTTTGGTCATTAAGTCTTCTGTGAGAGGTAACCCTTTGCGGTCGTTGGTGGTAAATACCTTTTTCTTGTTTTGATTATAAATCGTGATGTTTTCGCTATGAAGAACGTTTTTGTTACGGTCTGTAATCGTTCTCAAAAGGGTAGAGTCCACATCGTCTACCACAAAATAGAGCTCGGCGGTAGTTTCGGTACGGTTTGAAAGTCGGCGATAAAAACTTTCGCTCAGGTAATATTGCGTATAAAGGTATATCGACAACAATACCGCTAGCAGTATTGTTGAAACAATAAAAATAAATCTTATGGTAAGACTAACCCTTATTTGCATATTATTCTTTTTTCAGTACATAACCCATTCCAAATACAGTATGAATAAGTTTTGTATCGAAGTTTTTATCGATTTTTTTACGTAAATAGTTAATATAAACCTCTACAAAATTGGTGCCTGTATCAAAGCCAATGTCCCAAACATTTTCGGCCAATTGTACTTTTGATAATACTCTGCCTTGATTGCGCATCATATATTCCAATAAAGTGAATTCTCTTGCAGTAAGTTCAATTACTTGCTCATCTCGAGTCACTACCTTGGTATCAAGGTTCATTTCTAGCCCCTCAAATTTAAGGGTTTGGTGAGTCATTAAAGTACTTGAGCCTCGTTTTGTGAGTGAGCGGACACGTGCTAACAGTTCTACAAATTGAAAAGGTTTTACTAAGTATTGGTCTGCCCCAGAGTCGAACCCATTGACTTTATCTTCCGTTTCGCCCAAAGCGGTCAGCATCAAAATAGGCGTTTGGATGCCCGATTCACGAAGCTCGCGCGACAATACAAAGCCATTGAGCCCAGGCATGATAATGTCTGTGATGATTAATGAATAATTGTTACGCATAGCCAACTGTCTGGCAATGAGCCCATCATAGGCTATATCTACCTCATAGAGGTTTTCTTCAAGACCTTGCTGAATAGCGTGTAAGGTTTTTGGTTCGTCTTCAACTACTAAAATTCTCATAGTTTTAAAATTTGATTGACATTAAGTAAAAGAAGTTAAGTTTCAGTGCTGATTTATGAATGTCAATTTGTCCTTGCCTAAAATATTTTGTACTCAAAATAAGATTTAAGATTGTGCTTTGGGCTATCAGGTAAGGGCATTCGGCTGGGGGGGGCATAAAAAGCATTTTAACACTCTATGCCTTGTGCCTTGTCCCTAAAATAAAAAACTTAAATCATATTCTGCACGATTACTTATACTCAAACAGAAATGAATTGCGAAAAATAGCCTTGCTAAAGGTTTTATTAATAGCACTTTGTGCCTCTGTGCCTTTGCAACTCTGTGCCTTTTGTGCATAATTACGCAGCTAAAATGTTGCTATTCTTTCAAAAGAACCACTTTTAGCCTACGGCATAAAGCCTAATGCAAACAAAATTATACAATTTCGCCTATGGCTTCATCATTGAGACTTCCCGAACTTCCCTTTTTCTCAGCCGTCATAATACCCAGCATCATCAACACACTGGTAATCAGAATGACAAAAAATAAAATACCATTATTAAATGTATTGAGCTTAAATTGTTGAGGAATCCCATAAAACAATAATATGGTAATCAAACCTCGTGGCATCAATAATAACTCTGGCATAGTATTTTTTTGTGACTGAATAAATCGAAGAAAAATAAATCGAATGACAAGTAAGGCCAAGACTACCATCGAGCCTGTTATCCACACTTCTTCTTGACTAAAAATTCCGACATTCATCGAATACCCAAAAAGTATAAAAAAGAAGGTTCTTATCAAAAAAGCTGTTTCTGCCGTAATTGATTTAAGGTTGTTTTCTACTTCATCAAACATATGCTGAGGAACACCTTCTACAATTATTTTGGGACGAATGACTTTTCTATTATTGATAAATAGTCCGAAAAATAAGATAATTAACAAAGAAGGTAAGTGTAATAATTTACCCGCCGCATATAGTACCAATAATACCGCAAACAATAGGAAATACTTCAAATGCAACGTAATTCTTGATAAAAGATAAATCAGACCGAGTGCTACTACTACCGACAATAATAAAGACCAAACAATATTGAAACCATAAAGTATACCTGACTCGATCGAAATACCTTCGTCGGCGATAAGGTAATTGAAAAATAGAATCCCAAAAATATCAGAAAAAGAGGCCTCATAAATGATAAATTCTCTTTTGTGTGGGAGCAAATTTTCAACACTCGGAATCACAATGGCACTACTGATAATCGACATGGGAGTGGCATATACCAGACAGTTACGAAATGTTTCGCCTGTTGCTTGCTGGATAATCAAAGCAATAGAAAAAGAAGATGCCAGTAAGATAAGTAAGGCCGCAAAAAATGCCTGTGCAATCATTTTAGACTTGTCTCGGCTCAACTCCAAATCAAGACTCGCCTCCAAAATAATCATAATCAACCCTACTACGCCCAGAATCTCAACCGTTTTGTTGACAAACGTTGCTGGTAGTAAGTTTTGTCCAAAAACTTGTCCTAGCAAAATCCCTGTTCCCAGCAATAATAGCACCGATGGAATCGCAAATTTTTTGGCAATGAGGTTGAATATATAAGATATAATGACACCGCCCGAAAGCAATAAAACAATTTCATAAGTATTCATAAATGTAAATGGTTAATGGTGAAGTGAAGTGGTAATTAGATGTTAATCGCCAACAGTATATCAGAACTCTACGAAGGAATTCTAACTATTGCGGATTGGGGATTTCTGATTTCGGAAATAAAGTGAAATACCTTTCTTATTATTTAACATCATTGTTTACTACGAAAAAATAATACCTTAAGCTTGTGTTCAAGAATGTCGACATACTTCATAGCATGCAAGAAATCCACGTTTGTTTTAAAAATCGTTAAGAAAAAATTAGAAATTGCTTAGAGAGGTTTAGGGATATGGGTTACTATAAATTTATTAAATCTTTATGAAAGACATACACAAAGATTGGTAAATTTGGTATCTTGAAGGTTAAAATAATGACTCTTGTGGCATCACTAAGCCTTATCAAATAGCAATAGAATGAAAAGAAAATTATATCAATATGGGATTTTGTTGGGACTTCTTATGAGTGTAAGTGCTTGCCGAAAAGATATGCGCTTATTCGACAAAGATGTACGCTCAACTTTAGAAGAGTTTGGTAAACAAAATCCTGAAACTAAGCTACAAGTAACTACACGTTTAGGAAACTTTACGATACAGCTATACGAAGGCACGCCATTACACCGAGCCAACTTTGTTCGTCTGGTAAAAGGTGGGTATTATACCGATTTATTCTTTTATCGAGTTGTCTATGAAACAGCTATTCAAGGAGGTGCCGAATGGATGTATCGTCTCGACTATGATTTGCCTACCGAAGTAGATACCTCCAAGTTTAGACACAAACGTGGAGCAGTAGCCATGGCACAATACGACCCAAGTATGAACCCCGAAGGCAACACTTCAGCAAGTGAGTTTTTTATTATCACAAATGCGGAGGAAGCTCGCAAATTTGATGGCATTTATACGGTAGTAGGAGAGGTGACAGAGGGAATGGATGTGGTCGATAAAATTAAGGAAGCAAGAGCTTTCAACGAAAAACCTGTTGATCCCGTAAAGTTTTCTATTCGTATTCTTGAATAAGAAACAATTGGGAGTTAGGGCTGTACGAAGGATTTCAAACTATTGCAGATTTGGGATTTCTGATTTCGGAAATACAGTAAAATACCTTTGTTTTTTGCAAAATATAGAAGATTATACTTCCGAAATCCAACATCCGATATCCGAAACAATTTTTATAATCCTTCGTACAGTACTAATTGGGAGTTGTGAATGTAGGATTTTGATTATCAGTTTTTTAGATTGTTAATCTGCAATTCAGTAATAATGCCTTAGGCTGTAGTCCGAAGGCAATTAGTCCAAAAGCTCATAAAAATCTATGAGTAATATTTTGCTGAGATCTGAAAGCTGAATGCCACATAGTTGAATTTGGCTATTAAAAACCAATCGGCTCTCGTTGTTTTTGCTGAAGAATACGATAGGCTTCTAAATACATTTGTTGTTCAAATTTTTCTTTCCAAAACTTGAGTTCTATTTCTAAGCGGAGGTTTTCGGCTTTGAGATGTTTGTTTTCTTCCAACAAATTATCTATTTGTGGCGATATGGCCAATTCTTTTTCTCCCCAAAGTACAGGTAGGTCCAACACTTTGGATAAATCTTGAGCACGCTTGATACTAAGCTCAGTTTTGCCACGCTCGATGTCGCCATAAGCAGTGGTCGAAATACCCAGCATATCGGCTACGTTTTCTTGTGAAAGCCCTTTGAGTACACGAGCTTTTCGGATTTTATCAGGAATAGAATCTTGTTGTTTCATATACCTTATTAGGTTGAGTTGGTTACGATGGACTAAGAAATAAATTTGGTTAGTCGAGTAAAATTTTATGAAAAAATATCCACTTTACCTTCGACTAATTAATCTAATAGCTCAATTTATATAATCCTTTGATTTACAAGAAGGTATTTTAAATACTTTTTGAGATACAAAAAAAAATAGCATGCGAAATCGTATTTTCCGAGAATTTATCTGAAAATCTGATTAGGATTTTTTCATAGATTTTGCATCTTTGTTTAAAAGAACTACCTCTTAGTTGCAAAACACTGTAAGATGACTTGAAAGTTCAACGACTATTTGCCTCGAACCATTTTACAGATTTTGAAGTTTACAGTTTAAAATAACGGTTATAAAATTATGTTTCACAAAGATTTAAGTTCAGAAGAATTCAGAAAATATGCTGTTCATCACAGAGGTTTGAATGGCTTAGCAGTAGATCAGTACATGAATCAGATAGGTGGGCAGAGCCGTCCATTTATTGAAGACATGACTCAATATATCATTGAAGAGCGCCCAATGCGTTTTGCTCAAATCGACGTATTCTCACGTTTGATTATGGACCGTATCATTTTTATGGGCGTACCTGTAGATGATTATATGGCAAATATCATTGTTGCTCAAATGTTGTTTATGGAGTCGACAGACGCTCGTAAAGACATTATGATGTATATCAACAGCCCAGGTGGTTCGGTATATGCTGGTTTGGGTATTTATGATACTATGCAGTATATCCGCCCAGAAGTAGCTACAATTTGTACATCATTGGCGGCTTCTATGGGTGCTGTATTGTTGGCTGGTGGTGCAGCAGGTAAGCGCTCGGCTCTTCCTCACGCTCGTATCATGATTCACCAACCATCGGGTGGAGCTCAAGGTCAGTCTCGTGATATTGAAATCACTGCTCGCGAAATCGTGAAAATCCGTAAGGAGTTGTACGAAATTTTGGCACATCACTCAGGAAAATCATTCGAAGAAATCGAACGTGATTCTGATCGTGACTACTGGATGCGTTCGGAAGAAGCGAAAGAATATGGTTTGATTGATGAGATTTTAACTCGTTAATCTTCGAAAACTTAAAGTACTAAGTGATTTATAGAAATTTTGTTATTCCTTTAAATCACCATATAAATGCTTACTCCTTTAAGATAGGGGTAAGCATTTTTAGTATAAATTCAGTACTTTTGTGAATGGTTGAACCAAACAGTTGCCTGAAGTACGTTGAAACAACTGCCATTGCGGGAACCCTTCTTTTTCAAATTGTATTTTACAAGAGTTGAGATATAGTAACAATCACACAACTCTCTTATTTTTTACATAGAATGAAACAACAACAACAGCCTCATTGTACGCTATGTGGTCGTGGCCAAAAAGATGTGCCATTGCTATTACAAGGTATGGAGGGTCATGTATGTAGTGAATGTGTCACTCAGGCTTATCAGGTAGTGCAGCAAGAAGCTAATCCTTCGTCACGTAGCTTTAAGGGTGACAAAAAGAAAGGTGGAGCTCGCTTCGAATTGGTAAAGCCGATTGAGATGAAAAAGTATCTTGACCAATATGTAATTGGACAAGATGATGCAAAAAAACACCTTTGCGTAGCTGTTTATAACCACTACAAAAGATTGATGCAACCTAAAACGGATGATGATGTACAGATTGAAAAATCTAATATCATCATGGTAGGTGAAACAGGAACAGGGAAAACGTATTTGGCTCGTACGATTGCCAAAATGCTTCAAGTACCTTTCTGCATTGCCGATGCTACTGTGATTACCGAAGCAGGTTATGTAGGTGAAGACGTAGAAAGTATCCTAACTCGTTTGTTGCAAGCAGCAGATTATGATGTTGCCAAAGCCGAAATGGGTATTGTCTTCATTGACGAAATAGATAAAATTGCACGTAAGTCTGACAACCCATCAATTACACGTGATGTATCGGGTGAAGGAGTACAGCAAGCCTTATTGAAATTGTTGGAAGGTGCTGTTGTAAACTGCCCGCCACAAGGAGGTCGTAAGCACCCAGAGCAAAAAATGATTGCGGTAAATACCGAGAATATCTTGTTTATCTGTGGTGGTGCATTTGACGGTATCCAACGCCATATTGCTAATCGCTTGAATACTCAGCCAGTAGGCTTCAAGAAAGGTGCTAATTTTGTGGATGAATTTGACGAACAGAATTTGTTACGTTATGTTTCTTCTCAAGATTTGAAATCATTTGGTCTAATTCCTGAATTGCTAGGACGTTTGCCAGTGCTTACTTCTTTGAATCCATTGGATGCAGAAACATTACTTTCGATTTTGAAAGAGCCTAAAAATGCAATTACAAAGCAATACGAAAAGCTTTTCAAAATGGAAGATATCGATATTCATTTTGATGACGACGCTTTGTTGTATATTGTCGAACAAGCGATGGAGTTCAAATTAGGGGCTCGTGGTTTGCGCTCGATTTGTGAAGCAATTATCACCGATGCGATGTTTGAGCTACCTTCGCAAGATGAAATTAAAGAATTTAATGTAACACTAGAATATGCGCGCTCGAAGTTTGAAAAAGCGGCTTTGCATAGAATGAAGAAGGTTGCATAAAATAAATTACGAATCCCCGAACACATTGTTTGGGGATTTTTTGTTATATAGTAATATTAGCTTTGGGCTTTTGGGAAAAAAAATAGGATTGAGTTTTTTTCAAATTCATAGTCTCTTTATAGCATTTCAAATGCTACTTTATGAAGAGTGAAGGTATTTTCCATATTTCTGAAATCAGAAATCGCCAATCCACAATAGCTAATCGCCATTCAATTATTCTCAAAACATTACGGATATGATACAGAAAAAAGTAGTAGTATTATTACATGGGTTTGGTGAGGACTCGACCGTATGGTTGGGAATAGTCCCTTACTTACAAAAGAGCTTACTGGTATTTACACCTGATTATGCCAAGGAGACTACCCTGAAAACAATGGATGATTATGCCGATTTTGTAGCAAAACAGTTACAAGAAGCAGGGGTAAGTCAATGCACTGTGATTGGGCACTCGATGGGAGGGTATATCGCTTTGGCGTTTGCTGAGAAGTATCCTGACATGATTACTGGACTTGGCTTATTTCACTCCACAGCTTATGGCGATTCGGAAGAACGAAAAGCATTACGTTTGAAAAATGTTGATTTCTTGAAAACGCATGGGACGGAAGTTTTTATCAAAAACTTCACCCCAAATCTCTATAGCGAAGAGTTTAATGCTCAGAACCCAGAGGTAGTACAAAAGCATATCGACTATTCGTCTCAATTACCAGTGGAAGCCTTGATGATGGCTATGGATGCAATGCGTATTCGCCCAGACCGCAGAGCGGTATTAACCAATGCCAAGTATCCTGTGATGATGATTATTGGCAAAAAAGATAAAAGTATTCCTGTGGCAGATGCACTTGAGCAATTGGCTTTGGCTAGTAATACTAGCTCATTGGTACTTGATACTGTTGGACACATGGGTATGTATGAAGAGCCAGAAGAATGTGTAAGGTTTATCAAGAAGTTCTTGTTGAGGTAAGCTAGTGCGCAAAATAGAATTTAACTTTTGTGCTTAAGGCTTTCAGGTATCGGCTTTTGGCGGTGGGCTTAGGGAAAAAGCATGTCTTTGTTTATTCAAAACATTTTAGAACTCTTTGCCGAGTGCCTAGGCATATAACTTGAACTATTACTTAAGCTATATATTACAAGTATATTTGTTATTCGACAGAGCATTAGGCAGAATAGCATCAATGAATTCGTGAGAAATTTATTGCCGATAGCTCATAGCTGAAAGCCAATAGCCCAATAATTCCCAAACAAAAAAGCTGGCTCGAAAGAGCCAGCTTTTTCTGTTACTATACTTATATGAGATTAGAATTTATCCCAGAAAAGTTTGGTGTTTACTTTATCCGCACCGATTGCAGCAGAAGCAGCTTTCCAGTTTAACTCATTAAGAGTTTGTTCTCCTACAGGGTAAGTAAAACGAGTTGGAATATCAGCATAAGTTTTGTTGGCAGGAACGTTAAAGATTGGGAAATCCAAACGTCTCCACTCAGTCCAAGATTCAAAACCGCGGTTATACAAAGCGATGTACTTTTGAGTAGCAATTTTTTGCTTGTAAGTACCAGTTGCAGTAGCATAAGCCACCGAACTTTTGGCAAGATATGCTGTAATATCTGCATCACTCACACCCCAGTAGCTCATCGAAGCTTTGATACCTTGGTTGTAGAATTGTTCTGCAGTTCCACCAACGTTGTATCCACGAGCAGCCGCTTCAGCAAGGTCGAAAGAGATTTCAGCATAGTCCATAATCAAACCTTCTAAGTCTGGCTTTTGGAATACATCACCAATGGCCGAGAAGTTAGTATAGTTACCACCTGCTGCATATGGACCACCTACATATTTACCATTCAATTGACCGAAGAATACCGAACGACGTGGGTCTGAAAGGTTATTCATTAAGTCAACCACTGTGTTTGCAGGAACATAGTCCTTACGTCCACTTTGAATCAAGTCAACCCAGATAGGGTTTGTATTTGGTACATTGCTGTAGTAAGTTAAGGCAGTGTTGTCACTGTTTGAAGAGAATACTCCTTTCGCAGCAGCTTCAACCATTGTTTTTGAGGTAGCAGCATCAACGTCAGCTAACATCAAACCCATTTTCAATTTTAAGCCATAAGCAAACTTCAACCATTTTGCCATGTCACCACCATATACCAAGTCAGCCGAACCAAAAGAACCAGCCGAAGTATTAACACCTGCGATAACGGCATCCAAACGCTTCGCTAAGTCAGCGTAGATTGTTTTGGCGTCGTCATATTTAGGGTTTACATTTTGTGGGTCTAAAGACTCAGAGTATGGGATATTACCAAATGTATCTACTAATTTTTGGTAAGAGTAGATGTTCAACAACTCGATAAGCGCCAACTTGTTTGTTTTTTCAATAGCCTGCTGAGTACCGATAGGTTTTTCAGCATTAACTAAAGCTTTAGCATCTTTCAAGTTGTTCAAGATATTGAAATAGAAACGCAACCATACAGCATCAGCAACTTTACGAGTTGTAATATCGTAGTTACTTTCGTCAGTATAAGTAGTTTGAGTCCATTGTTGAGCAAGCAAACGGAACACGTTACGGTTCACGTTTGTGTTTACCATTTGGTCAATAAGGTTTGTTTCTGCTGCGGCAAACACAGTAGAAGATGGCACAGAACCCGAGCTAGGGTGTTTTTTGTCGGTATTCAAATCTTCAAGATTACTCTCGCAAGACATCGACAACAGTGCTATAGATAGGAATGTTACAATTTTTTTCATTGGAATAATATCTTTTTTCGTTTGACAAAAACCTTCAATTAGTGTGTAATAAAGGTTTCGATTAGAACGAGAATTTAAGGCTTGCTCCGATTTCTCTAACTGAAGGATAAACACCTGATTGGAAACCTGAAAGGTTACCCGATGTCAAACCATCTTCTGGGTCAGCATAAGGTAAGTTTTTGTGGATAATCCAAAGGTTACGACCTACTGCAGATAATGTAGCACCTTTGATGAAGTTGCTTCCGCCGAATAGATTTGCAGGTAATTTATAAGAAACAGTTACCTCTCTCAATTTAACGTAGCTAGCATCATAAACGAAAGCAGCAGCAGGGTTTCTTACATATCCTAATAATCCGTAGTTTTCAGCACTTACACGTTTAGTGTTGGCAGTTCCGTCAGCTAATACACCTGGAACGATGTAACCACCGCCATTATCGATTTTTTCACGGATAGAAACACCGTTGTCGTTTAAGAATACAGTTTCTGCATATAAACCTGTAGCTCTACCGTAGTATTGGTCAAGAGAGAATACGCTACCACCTTTTTGGATATCAATTAAGAAGCTAAATGAAAGGGCTTTGTAGTTGAATGAGTTAGTAATACCCATTTTCCAATCTGGAGTAATGTTACCGATTACACTAGTTGCATCAGATTGTGAATAATAACCAGTAGTAGCAACTACTTTTTGACCATTTAGGTAAACAAAGTTAGTTCCTTTCAATACACCGTAAGGCTCACCTACAGTAGCGTTCAACGTAACACCACCTTGGAAAGAACCTAATTGCAAGTTGCTTACGCCATCATACAATTCAACCACTTTGTTGCGGTTCATGGTAAAGTTAGCATTCAATTTCCATGAGAAGTCGCCAGTTTGAACTGGGATAGCAAATGCAGACAATTCAATACCTTTGTTTTCGATGGTACCAGCGTTTACATATTTTTTGTCATAACCTGTAGCTTTTGAGATAGATACAGGCATGATTTGGTCAACTGATAACGTACGATACGCAGTGATGTCAAATCCTACTCTGTTTTTCAAGAACTTCATTTCTAAACCAATCTCAGCACTTTTTGTACGTTCTGGCTTCAAGTTCGGATTGTTCAAAATCGAACCTGTCGCGAATAATGTTTGTCCACCAAATGCATCTCTAGTATCACCGTTTAAGTTAGTTGGTTTTACATAAGTATTCAACAAACTCAAAGCAGGTGCAGTGTTACCCACTTCAGCGTAGTTTACACGAACTTTACCAAAGCTTAATGCAGGCCAGCTTTCTCCTAATTTGTTAGAGAAAATATAGCTCAAAGAAGCAGATGGATAGAAATAAGTATTGTTTGATACTGGTAAAGAAGAAGAAACATCACGACGAGCAGTAAGGTCTAAGAACAATTCGTTGTTATAACCCAAAGACGCATTAGCAAAAATACCTTCTTGGTAGATAGCACTTACGTTTTCTGAAGGAGCACTTGCAGCAGAAGCTGAGTTTGCCAAAGAGTAAATACCTGGTACAACCAAGCCACCTACTGTAGTAGCATACATAGAGCTAACTTCTGTTTTACGGATGTTTCCACCAACCATACCTTTCAAGTTGAAATTCTCAGACAAATCTTTGTGATAGTTGGCAAAGAAGTCATAGTTCATTTCTCTGAAAGTACGATCATAACGAGAGTATTTAGCAGTACCATTGTTGTTGATAGAACCAACTGCTACGCGTTCCTCTTGTTGCTCTGTATAAGTATCCATTGAGATACGACCCAATACATCAAAATCATTTGTGATTTTGTAAGTAGCAGTCACATTACCGAAAACACGGTTTCTCCAGTCAGTTTCGTAGTTGTTAGCGCGTTGCCAGTAAGGGTTATCCCAGAAAATAGGCTTGATTTCGCTTGGGTCTGTCCAGTTCCAAGTGATGTTTTGGCCAGTTCTTTCAAATGCTGATTTCAAATCTAAGATATCAACGTTTGTTTGGTACCACTGACGGAAACTAGACATAATGTTGTCTGAATAACCGTTGCTATAACGACCTTTAGCATCTTGACGAGCAAAGTTGATGTTGGTTGTAACAGTGAACTTTTTGCTAAAATCGTGGCTACCAGCAAACGAGAAGTTATTTTTCTGAATGCTAGAGTTTGGAAGAATACCAGTTTGGTCAAAACGAGTATATGATACACGGTAAGAACCGTTTTCGCTACCACCATCCAAAGAGATAGTTCCGTTGAATGTTTTTGCGTCGTTGAAGAATTTAGCAGGAGAGTTTGCTGCTGCTTGCCATGCGCTAGTTTTACCATACAGTGGTGAAGATGGGTCGAATGAACGCCAGTCATACACTTGTTTGTTAGGGTCAAATTTAGCACCCCAAGAAGCATCTTCTGACATTGGAACAACTAAATCATCTTTGCCATCACCATTGATATCTCTGTACAAAAACTTGTGAGAAGGGTCTTCGTAGTAGTTACCATAACCACCACCGTAGCTAGATTGGTATTTAGGGAAGGTAGATTTGTCGATAGAACCTACAGAATATCCCATGCTAACGTTTACACCTAAGCCTTGGTTTTTTCTACCTTTTTTAGTCGTAACCATTACAACACCATTGGCAGCTCTTGAACCATAAAGCGCAGTTGCCGCAGCACCTTTCAATACGTTGATTGACTCAATGTCGTCTGGGTTGATATCCGAAGCAGCGTTACCGTAGTCATAACCACCACCACCTTGAGCTGTCGAAGAGCTAGTAGTGTTTGAGTTATCGATAGGTACACCATCCACTACGAATAATGCTTGGTTGTTACCAGTCAAAGATTTGAAACCACGAACAACGATGTTTGTCGATGCACCCATGTTGTTGTTACGTTTGATTTCAACCCCTGATACTTTACCAGACAATGAGTTGATGAAGTTACTTTCCTTGGCAGTACTTACTTGGTCGCCTTTAACTTCTTGAGTTGCATAACCCAAAGATTTTTTGTCACGAGATACACCAAGGGCAGTTACTACAACCTCTGAGAGGGTAGAAGTACTTGGAACTAACTTCACATCAATCATAGATTGAGAACCAACCGCTACTGTTTGCGAAGTAAAGCCAACAGAAGAGAAAATAAGCGTTGTTCCGTTTCCTACAGAAATACGGTAAGAACCGTCAGCTACCGAAGTGGTACCTTTTGAAGTACCTTTTACTGAAATACTTACACCTGGAATAGGAGAACCATCTTCCGACGAGGTTACCTTTCCTGTAATTTGCCTGTCTTGAGCAAATGTGCTACCTAGCTGTGCCAATAATAGCAAAGCTGTTAGCAGTAAGAGTTTTCTCATAATAATTATTGGTTAAATTGTTGGTAAAATTTTCATAAACACGCACCTAAAAGGCGTATGAATAGTGGTTCATGCATATAATCATCACCATAGTACAAAATCGTACATGGCGAATATTATTCGTTTTATTAATAATTTATATAAGAGTGGTAAAGCTTGAGCTTAAGCTCAACTTGCAGATAAGAGGAATATGCAAATAGTTTAGTGCTAGCAAAAATTTGCTAGAAACGACGCTAATGATGCGTTAAATCCTGAAAAGCGTTAGGAAATTTGTTGTATGAAATTACATGAGGGTTGAAGTCGAACCCTATTCCATAAGATTCTTTAGCCCCAAGAGACGTACCGTCTGATTTTAGTTTGGTTGATTCTAGTGTAAAATTTTTCAAAATAATAGACTATTTAGTTAATCTAGCATTTTCAAATAATGTAGGTTATTCGAAAATGCTATGGTTTTTTAGTTTTGTTTCGATGAAGTTATATCTCCAAAGATGTCAACTCAAAGCGCTCGCCATCAAAAAGGCCAAGGTTTGAAAGCTTCAAATTTGGAATAACTAGGAGTGCCATAAATGAAAGACTCATAAAGGGTGATTTCAGGTTGGTTCCTAATTGTTTTGCAAATTTATCAATTTCCGAATAATTATTTGCTATATCATAGCCATTTTCTCCTGACATAAGTCCGGCAATCGGTAATGGAAGTATTTTATTTTGTCCGTCACCCGACACTGCTGATACTCCACCTTGTACCTCAATAATTAGGTTTACGGCATCAGATATGGCTTGTTCGTCGACGCCAACTACCACAATATTATGCGAATCGTGTGCCACAGACGAGGCAATAGCGCCTGATTTTAATCCGAAATTTTTTATAAAACCAATCGCTGGAGAGGCATCTTTATAGCGATTTACTACCGCAATTTTCAAAATATCTCGCTCAACATCCGAAACAATCGCACCATTTACGACCTTCGCTTGGTGCTCAGACTTCAAAGTTATCAATTGTCCATCTAGTACTTCTATGACTTTAATCATAGCATTATCAGGATTTTGCGCATTTACTACAAAATCTTCAGAAGTCTTTAACGAACAACTAAATTGGTTTTGTATTTCACTACTAAGATTTTGAATAAATGACTCTCCATGCTCTGCAATTTTTTCACCATTCAAATAGGTCGCCAAAATGTTAAAAGCAATAGGGTTGTCTATCAACACAAAATCGGCTGGGTCGTTTGCTCGCAACAGACCTACTGGCAATTGGTAATGCAACACAGGATTGACACAAGCTACTTGCAAAATCTCAAACAATAAATCTGGATATAATGCTAATGCTCGCTTTACTAGCTCGTTGATATGCCCTTCCACTAAATTGTCGGGATGTTTATCATCAGAACAAAACATCATATTGTTGTAGTGTTCGGGTAATAGTCCAATTAAGGCATCAAAATTTTTGGCAGCAGACCCTTCACGAATTAGGATTTTCATGCCGTATTTGAGCTTGTCGAGCGCTTCTTCGGCTGTAAAACATTCATGGTCTGTTTGACAACCAGCTTCTATATAGCGTTTGGCTGCTTCTCCTCTCAAGCCAGGGGCGTGACCATCTACGGGTTTGTTGTATTGTTGTGCCAAGCTAATTTTAGACAACATATCGAGGTCTCCGTTTAATACCCCAGGAAAATTCATGACTTCAGCTAAATAGCCAACTTCTGGATAGTTATCAAATAAATAGGCAATATCTTCGGGCGTTATAGTTGCTCCTGCAGTTTCAAAAGTGGTAGCTGGAACGCATGAGGGTGCCCCAAAACAAAACTTAAAAGGTACTTGGCGGGCATTTTCAATCATGTATTCCACGCCTTTTACTCCTAAGACATTACCAATTTCGTGTGGGTCCGAGATTGTCGAAACAGTACCGTGTACCACCGCCAGTCTGGCAAACTGTACTGGTGTAAGCATTGAGCTTTCGATATGCACGTGTGCATCCACAAAACCTGGGAGAATATAAGGTGTATTGGGTTGGGGAGTCGAAGCTAATTCAATGATTTCTTTGATATAACCACCTTCAATCGTAATTTGACAGTATGAAATATTTTTATCAAGTATGTTGATGAGGTTTGCTTGAATCTGCATAAGAGTATGGTTTTGATATTCAGATGTTTACAGAGTAAATGAGTTTAATCAACTTTTGTGATTCTCTCAACTCTGGTTCAAGTTACTTATCTTTGTACAAAATATCTATTCAATGAAGAAAATCATTATTGCTCTCGACGGCTATTCAAGT
The DNA here is from genome assembly GCF_030056595.1 of Flectobacillus roseus. Lineage (NCBI taxonomy): Bacteria > Pseudomonadati > Bacteroidota > Cytophagia > Cytophagales > Flectobacillaceae > Flectobacillus > Flectobacillus roseus. The sequence goes on along the minus strand of NZ_JASHIF010000020.1, from coordinate 113,917 downwards.
TGTGGAAAAAGCACCACCGCAAAGCGCGTGGCAGCTCAATTAGGATACGCTTTTATTGACACAGGTGCGATGTATCGTGCCGTTAGTTTGTATTTTCATGAGCATCATATTAGCCTTACAAATCCCAAGGAAATTGAAAAGGCACTGAGCGAGATTCATATTTCATTTCAGTTCAACGAGCACCGTGGCGCAAGCGATGTGTACCTCAATGGGTTGAATGTGGAAGGTGAAATTCGTAAGATGTATATTTCGCAAATGGTAAGCGAAGTAAGCGCTATCACAATCGTACGAAAAGCTATGGTTGCCCAACAACAAAAAATGGGAAAAAGTCGTGGTGTAGTAATGGACGGTCGTGATATTGGAACAAAAGTATTTCCTGATGCCGAAGTAAAAGTATTTATGACTGCCGATCCTGTGATTCGTGCCGAAAGACGTCAGTTGGAGCTTTTGCAAAAAGGAGAGATGATTGACCTCGAGGAGATTTTGGAGAACCTCAAGAAAAGAGATATTATCGATTCTACTCGTGAAGAGGGACCATTGGTACAAGCGGAGGATGCTATTTTGATGGATACCTCCTTTATGACTTTAGAAGAACAGGTTGATTTTGTGATTCAGTTGCACGATGCAAAAGTGGCATTGTTAGATTAATAGTAAAATATTGAACAATGTAATCTTTTAAAACCAAACAATACGATTGATAGTTAGTATTTTAAATAATAAAACCATTGATGCTGAATAATTAAGAAGTTATCAGCATCAATGGTTTTTAGTTTTTGAAAGAAGGCGACTATCTATATTGTAAAAAACTTTTTCTAGGTCAAATACTTTAGAAATGACAACAAAACATTACGATTATTTATTGGTAGGACAAGGACTTGCGGGGTCTTTATTAGGGTATAGCTTGGCAAAGCGTGGATATTCAATCATGGTATTGGACAATTACGAACAACCTTCATCTTCTCGAGTTGCCGCTGGTATTTATAATCCTGTTACGGGACGTAAACTCGTAAAAACATGGTTGGCGGATACGATTTTTCCTTTTCTCAAAACATATTATACTGAACTGGAAAAAGAGCTAGGGAAAAACTTCTTTCATCCGATGCCGATGTTTCGCCCGTTTCCCAATCAAGAGGTAAAGGATTTTCTTTTGCAGGAATCCGCTGTAGCCAACTATGGCGATTTTGGAAAATATCATACACCCGAGGAATCTCTCAAAAGTGTTGTAAAAAGCGAACTCGGAGGAGTAATGACAGATCATTCGGGTTGGGTAGAACTGCCTCTGATGTTGGATGCTTTTCGAGAATATTTTGAAAAAAAACAATGTTTGCTGCAACACTTATTCGATAATCAGGGTCTTCATCTTGAAAACAATACTTACCAAGTAAATAGCGAATTGACGCTGACCTTCAACAAATTGATTTTTTGTGAAGGTTTTTACGGACGTAATAACCCTTATTTTTCGTGGTTGCCGTTCAACCCCGTAAAAGGAGAAGTGCTTCGAGTAAAGTTTAAAGAAGACATTTCCTTGAAAGAAATGGTTAACCAAGGTGTCTTTGTGATACCACTTCCCAACGGACGAGCAAGGGTTGGCGCTACTTACAGTTGGCACGACTTGGATTGGATACCAACCGAAAAAGGAAGAGCCGACCTATTGGAAAAATACAATAAGCTCATGTTGGCAGACATTGAAGTGGAGGAGCAACTCGCAGGGGTACGTCCTGCTACCAAAGACCGTCGTCCCATTGTGGGTTTACATCCAGTACATACCAATTTGGGGGTATTTAACGGATTAGGTTCAAAAGGTGTTTCATTAGCGCCATATTTTGCCGAACAATTTGTTGACTTTTTGGTCAATAAAAAAGAACTTGACCCAGAAGTCAATATAAATCGTTTTGGTTCGTTATATTTAGGCCAAAAGCAATCTTAAGAAGTTACTCTAGGCGATAAGCAATAGGCGCTAAGCTTGGATTTGTGAAGGATAATCCAATAAGTTTGGTTCTCTAATACCACATAATTTAAAGCTTTTCGTAGCAACAATACCCAAGCTGAATCAACAATGAAAAAAACTATACTAGTACTATCTCTGCTAGCCTCGTTTTATGCTGATGCCCAAACTACTTTTCCTACACAGGAGCAGTTTGGGAAAAATAGAATTCAATACCGCCCATTTCACTGGAAAGTTTTAAGTACACAAAACTTTGAAGTGTATTATTATGAAGGCGGTCAGCAGAATGCAACATTAGCGATTCAAATGGCCGAATCAGAATTCGATCGTATTACCGACGTTTTGGGCTATTCTCCTTTTAACCGCACAAAGATTTTTGTGTATAACGCTACTTCTGACCTTAATCAAAGTAATGTGGGATTGAGCTTGTCTAGCGAAAAAGAGATTCGTGAAGAGAATTTGGCAAAATCTCGTATCGAAATTGCGTATTCGGGAAGTGCAACTATGTTTAGGAAAGAACTAACTCGTGAGATTTCAAGGGTGTTTATCCATGATATGTTGTATGGTGGAAGTATCAAAGAATCTTTGCAAAACTCCTTGTTGTTGAGCGTACCAGAGTGGTTTATTTCAGGTATTTCTCAATATATTGCTGAGGGTTGGAGTACCGAGTTGGACTCGTACATGAGCGACGCCATTATCAATAAGTTTATCAAACGCCCTAACCAAACTGCTGGGCGTGAAGCTGGTCTGATAGGACAGTCGGTGTGGAACTATATTGCAGAGCGCTATGGGCGTGAAAATATTTCTAATATTCTCAACCTTACCCGTATTATTCGTAATGAACAAACCTCTATTTCGAGTACTTTGGGAATGCCTTTTTCTAGATTTCTTAAAGAATGGAGAGAGTTTTATACGAGTAATGCCGAAGCTACAATCGCCAATTATACGCTTCCACAGTATGACTTCAAGATAGGACAACAAGCGCTGAATGCTCCCAATCGCCTTAATCAATTTAAAATCAGTCCAGACGGTAACTTTTTGGCTTTGACCCGCAATGATTTGGGCCGTTCGAGTGTGGAGGTGGTTAACCTCAAAACAAAACGTACCGAAACCATCCTGTCAAGTGGCTTCAAAACACTCAACCAGTCGATTGACCATACTTTGCCATTAGTATCTTGGACAAAAGGTGGTTCGTTGGCGGTAATTTTTGAAGACCGTGGAGACATGGTGTTGTATTTGTTTTCGGACATTAGTGAAAAAGATTTATCAGGTAAATTACAAACCAAAAGAGTCTTAAAGAATTTTGCCCAAATCAGTGATTTTGATATTTCGGATGCTGGAACTCAAATCGTGTTTAGTGCTGAAAGTAAAGGGCAAAATGACTTGTTTTTGCTAGATGTAGCCCGTTCTTCAGTTAGCCAATTGACCAATGACCTGTATGACGATTTGAATCCTCAATTTGTTGGAAGTGCAGGAAAAGTCGTATTTGTATCCAATCGTTTGAAGGACTCATTGGAGGTAGATAAAGGCACGCATAAGTCTGTTACAAATCCTTTCAAGTTGTTTTTGCATGAAGGAAAACCTAAAGCTGAGACTGTAAAGGTACTCGTTGATTCATTAGGTAATATCTCTCACCCAGTAGTTGCCGATGGCAATACGATATATTTTCTGAGTGATGAAAAAGGTATTCGTAACATCTATAAATTGATTGCAGGAGAAAATGAGCCTAATTTAGTTAGTACTTTCCGTACTGATATTATAAGTTTTGATTATGCTTTGTCAAGTAATAGCTTGGTGTATCGCTTTATCGATAATAATCAAGATATAATCGCTTATCAGAAAAATGCTGACTTGGGAATAAAGTCCAATATTCCATTTACCAATCGTAACGTCAGGCTGTTTGGTGCACCAATTGTAAATGCAGTAAAGCCTAATAATAACGCAACCAAACCGACAGAAACACCCAAAGAAAATTCAAGTCAGCCAAGTATCAAACTTTTACCTGGCGAAATAGATACGGATAATTATCAGTTTGATGATAATGCAACAGCCAAAGCGCCTGCTTCTAATACAGCCGACAAGAAGAATGATAGAAAAACTCGTACTGAACGGATTTTGTCATCAAAACAGGCCAGAAAAGATAACATAAAAATCAAAGGACCTACCGACTACAATAATGCTTTTGTGGTAAATGGTACAGAAACTGATTTTGTCGTTGACCCACTACCACAAAGAGGATTTGGATTGAATGCCAACCTAAAGATGAATGATTTGTTGGAAAATCATTTGTTGAAAACAGGGTTGTTCTTAACCCCAAATCTAAAAAATTCAGATTTGTGGGCAGAATATTCTTACTTGGCACAGAAAATAGATTACTCAGTAAGATTCGATAGAAGAACTACCAGCGACGATGGCGAAGTTCAGGATACCAAATATCGTTTAAATAAAGTCACTTTTAGTGCTGCATACCCAATCAATACCAACTCTAGAGTATCGATATCGACTAACTTTATTACGACGCGCTATTATGAGTTTGACCTAAACACAAGTGTGATTGCACCATATTTGCCAACAATCAATGCTGATTATGTTGGCGCCAGAGCTGAGTATGTGTATGATAACACGATTAGTCATGGGTTGAATCAATTAGAAGGAACACGTTTCAAAGTTCGCTATGATCATTACACAGGTGTAACGTCGGCTTCTGATGGTTTTGAAAAAATCAATGTAGATATTCGTCATTATATCCGCCTTGGCAAAGGAACGATTTTGGCATTTCGTGGAGCAGGAGGGCATTCTTTTGGAAATGCACCAAAGGCAACAGTCATGGGTGGTGCTGACAACTGGATTGGTCGTACCTATGAGGCTACCAACAATAAAAACAATCCATTTAATTCAAGTACTATCGAAAAAGATTTATTCTTCCTCGATTACGCAACACCTCTGAGAGGTTTTAATATGAACAAAATTGCAGGAAATAGCTTTATGGCTTTGAATGCAGAGGTTCGTTTCCCAATTGCGAAATACTTGTATTCGGGACCAATCTATTCTAATTTCTTTAAAAATTTACAGCTAACAGGCTTTACCGATGTGGGTACTGCTTGGACAGGAGTTGGTCCTTTTTCTCGTAGAAATGCTTTTAATACGTATGTATTACCAAACCTTACGCCTGCCCAAATCGCTAATGGTGAAAACATTCCATTTAGAGCAACTATTACCGACTTCCGTAGTCCGTTCTTAGTGGGCTATGGTATCGGAGCACGAACTACGATTTTGGGATACTTTGTGAAGTTTGATATTGGCTGGGGCTTAGAAAACAAAGAGGTAAAAGCACCAATTTCGTATCTGACCTTAGGGTATGATTTCTAGTAATAAAGAGCATAAAAAAGGGACTTCAATCTGATTGAAGTCCCTTTTTTATGCTCTTTATTACTTAAATGTCCTTAGGAACTCTCGCTTCATAAATCTGAAACAATCTATCTCCACAGGAGTTTTTGATAAGCTTCGTAGGCCAAATCTTGACTCCTTTTTGTTCTAAATAATGTAGAAAATCTTCCGTTTTTTTCTCTTCCATAGTCACATTATAGTCATAACGTGTTTTTTTAGCAATATCTGTTGCTATGGCTTGTACAATAATCACTGGTTTGGTACCATTGAAAAACTTTTGATTTTTGCCCCACCATTTCGAGAGTTCAGAAGGATATGGAAACAGTCGATAAGGCTCTGAAAACGTATTTCTTTTGTTGTCAACACCCAATAGCTGGGTATGTGTACCCCAATCTGTAGAGATAACCAAGCGATGCTCGTCTTGAGCAACATATTCAATCACTTGGTTGATTTCAGGAATAAAAATTTCAGTAACGCAGCTTTCATGATTGATATTTTGGAAAAACAACACATTCGTGAAAATATTCCAACCCACAGCAAGCGTTGTTATTCCAACAAAGGGGACTAATCCACCTACGTATTTTCCCAATTCATAAAAACTACTGAGTATGACGATAGGAAGCATAGGGTACATCACAAAACTATGCCAAACGTGAGTGGCAGCGGAGGTAATAATATATTGTAGAAAAATCAATAATATCAACAAAAGAGCTTGAGTATGTGACGAATGAAAGGATATATGTCCTTTCAAATACAACCAAACATTAATCAGCACACAGCTGAGAATAACAAGGTTCATGATTGTAGAAGAAAGAACTCCTGCGATACTCCAGCCAAAAACCTTGAAAATACTGTTTTGTAAAAGCAAATACTTGGTTTCTTTGAAACAGAATATTAGGCGTTCTTTTAAAAAACTGAGTGTTAATCCTCCTCCTTGCCCGTCGATATGAAGTTGTTTTAAGGTAAATAAAAAAAGAAAAACAAAGATCATATATCCTGCACCATAACGGAAAAAGTTAGATTGAAACAGACTTTTGAAGTCTAACTTTTTTAAGATAGGCATAACACTCGGAAGTTGCTGGAGAGCATACACCCCGAACACGGCGTTGGTAAACCAGATAAAATTAAATTTATTATAGACCCCAACAAACATCAAGGAAAATACCGTCAGGCCGTAGCGAAACCAATGACTGTTCGGATACGTTAACCATAGTAAGATGATCAGCTTGATAAACATTTCGATACAAGAAGGACCTTTGTCAAATCTTTGTAGCGTCAGAAAGGTTAAATCGAGAGACAGTACCAATAGTGTGGCAAGAGCGATACTTTTGTTGAAATACTTTGCCGTAATTTTATAACTAAGCCATAAATTGACACAGGCTAATAAAAGCATTGGAAGCCTAACACTTAGTACGTTTACGCCAAAAATCTTAAATATTGGCATATAAATCCATGCTTTCAACGCACCAATATAGAGGTAACAAAGCACCACCCAATCTTTAATCTTATAGATCACAAAGGTCTCTCCATCAAGGTCACCGAGTGAGGCATTAATGAATAGTGTTTCGTCGTATTCCAATCCGAAATACTGCAACTTGTAGAGCCCTAAAAAGATAAAAATAAGACTTGATAAAGCGATAATAGACTTACTTAGTGTCGTATGATTTTTTAGCATAAAAGTGTAAGTATATAGACTGATCCTACGAATTACTTGGTTCTAAAGTGGAAGATTCTTGCTCCCAAATATATCGTACTGATATTAAGATTTACGAATTGCAAAGATATTATACGTTGAGACTATTACTACAATCAAGTGAACAAAACACTTGAAAATAAAGGAGATTATGAATGCTTCCTAAACTAGTCTAACGATGTTGGTACTCGCTTATTTCTAGATTTTAAGAGGAGTTTTAGAAAATCTTTACGAAATTTGATTTAAAATTAATGTTAACCAATTTATGCAACTTGAAACCATCGAACTAACGTCTATTGTGCCAATTTTGGCCAAGACGCATGCGGCTTCGGCAGAAATCCGAAGACTTAGCGATCAACAAAAAAAGGATATTCTCTATCGTTTGGCAGAGGTATTGGTAGCCAATACAACGCAAATTATTGCAGAAAATGCCAAAGACTTGTTACGCATGGACCCCGCAGACCCCAAGTACGATCGTTTGATGCTTACCAAAAAACGTATTGCCGATTTGGCTGAAAGTATGAAGGATGTCGCTAATCTAAACGACCCTACTGGTGAATTACTTTTGTCAAAAGAACTTCAAAATGGCTTAAAAATTAAAAAAATAGCAGTGCCAATGGGCGTTGTTGGGGTGATTTTCGAATCCCGTCCAAATGTAACCGTTGATGTAACTGCACTTTGTATCCGCTCAGGTAATGCCGTGGTGTTGCGTGGGGGCTCTGATGCTTTTGATACCAATACCTATTTGGTAAGTCTTATTCATGATGTATTGCGTGAATTTGGAGTAAATACAGACGCTATTACGTTATTGCCAACCGACCGTGCATTTGTCAAAGAACTATTGACTGCTACTCGATTTGTCGATTTAATTATTCCTCGTGGATCGGAGTCATTGATTCAGTTTGTACGTCAAAATTCTTTAGTACCAACTATCGAAACGGGTGCTGGCGTATGTCACACCTATGTGGAAAAAACAGCTGATTTAGCCAAAGCAACCGAAATAGTAGTTAATGCCAAAGTATCTCGTCCTTCGGTATGTAACTCATTGGATACCGTGTTGGTAGATGAAGCGATAGCTGAAACATTTTTACCAAGCTTAATAGAAGGCTTTAACAAATGGAATGTAGAAGTTTTTGCCGATAATACAGCTTATGAAATTTTGGCAGAAGCAGGCTTCAAATCTTTACAAAAAGCAACAGAAGCAGATTTTGGCCGTGAATTTTTAGACTATAAATGTTCTATCAAAGTCGTTTCAGGCTTAGAGGAGGCATTAGACCATATTAGTAAATACTCTTCACGTCACTCGGAGGCGATTCTTTCAAAAGATACCGACCTTTGTAAGCGATTTGTACAGGAAGTAGATGCAGCGGCAGTATATACTAACGCTTCTACACGCTTCACCGATGGAGGACAGTTTGGATTAGGAGCCGAAATAGGTATTTCAACTCAAAAACTCCATGCCAGAGGACCATTTGCACTTGAGAAGCTTGTGACTGAAAAATGGATTGTAGAAGGGGATGGTCAAGTAAGATGGTAAGCATTTAAGGCTTTCGGCATTGGGCATTCGGCAAAAATGTATCTATTATAAAAAACATTTTAACACTCTTTGCCTTGTGCCTGTTGCCATATCCCTAAAATAAAAAACGCACGGTTACTTAATATCGACCATGAATTATCTTGAAATTAGGATGATTCTATAAATTTTAAAAAAGGCGTTCGAAATTAGCTTTTCGAACGCCTTTTTTAATTCTGTAAGACAAAAAATAACTAGGCTCCAGACGTGAAGTATTACGTCTCTACAAGTAAAATTAGCATAATCACTCATGCACTCAATCACAGTTCACTCAATTAAAGATGACGCATGTTTTTGATTCCCTCGTTTGTCAAATCGTCTTACAATTCCTAACTTGCATCTATGGAAAACTTCGTAGTCTCGGCTCGGAAATATCGCCCTGCTTTGTTTGATTCCGTAGTGGGTCAATCTCATATTACAACTACTCTCAAAAATGCTATCCGAACCAACCACTTGGCTCAGGCTTTTTTGTTTTGTGGACCACGTGGTGTTGGTAAAACTACTTGTGCAAGAATTCTTGCAAAAACTATTAACTGTCAGAATCTTACGCATGAAGCGGAGGCTTGTGGCGAGTGTGAATCGTGTAAAAGCTTTCAAAATAACGCATCTTTCAATATTCATGAACTAGATGCGGCTTCAAATAACTCAGTCGATGATATTCGTAATCTAATCGACCAAGTGCGCTATCCACCTCAATCTGGACGATATAAAATTTATATCATAGATGAGGTTCATATGCTGTCGACAAGTGCCTTCAATGCTTTTCTGAAAACCCTAGAGGAGCCTCCAACATATGCTATTTTTATTTTGGCAACGACCGAAAAGCATAAAATCCTCCCAACGATTTTATCGAGATGTCAAATTTTTGACTTTAATCGTATTCAAATCGGAGATATGACACAACATTTGGCCAATATTGCGGCCAAAGAAGGGATCATTGCCGAATGGAGCGCCCTCGAGTTGATTTCACAAAAAGCCGATGGTGGTTTGCGTGATGCGCTTTCGATGTTCGACCTTAATGTGACTTTTTCTAAGGACAATACTTTGCACTATGCCGAAGTATTAGAAAACTTACACATTTTGGATTATGATTATTATTTCAAAATGACCGACGCCCTCATGGAGTCGAAGGTGGCGGAGGCTTATCTACTTTTTGACGAAATATTGAAAAAGGGATTTGATGGGCATCAATTTGTGGTGGGCTTGTTGGAGCATTTCCGCAACTTATTGGTTTGTAAAGATCCTGTAACGGTAAAATTATTACAGGTTTCAGAGAGTGTTCAGCAAAAATATTTGGAGCAGTCGGCTAAAGCTAATTTTTCATTTTTGGCATCTGGATTGAGTATCGGTTCTCAATGTGATTTGAATTATAAATCAGCCAAAAACCAAAAATTACACGTAGAAATCACTTTACTTAAATTGGCTCATATTCCGCATGTGCTTAATTTGAGTGCACTCCCTACTGTGGAGGGTGGGGCTGGGGGAAAGCCTAGTATCGATAGTCCTGCTGTAGCTCAGCAGCCTATCAGTGCGCCAACGGCTACGTCTCAGGTGCCTAGCGCTGTGCCTTCTCAACCAAATAATGCTTCGGCTGGTTCTGTTTCGACTAATCCTGCACCTGTAGGTGCTATTCCAAAAGTAAATCTTGGGGGACTAAAAAGTACTGCTAATCTAGGAAAACCCGTTGGAGAAACGCCTAAAGTATCTTCGGCACCCATACCTGTATTAGAAGAAAAGCAGGTTGTTCAAAATAAAATTTTTACCAAAGAACAACTCAAAGTGCAATGGGATTCATTCGTGAAATGGCTCGAATCTCGTGAACGCTTCAGCGAGTTTGTAATTCTTAATAGGGATTTTACGCTAGAAGGAACCACAATTCATTTGGCTGTTGATAATGAAATTCAGGTAGAACTATTGACCACGGCATTACGTACAGAAGTACTTACGCATTTGCGTAAAGCCATGCAAAATAGTACGATTCATATTGAGGTATCGATTTTGAAAGAGGAGGAGAAACCTATGATTTATACCCAAGCCGAAAAGTTTAAGTTTCTAGCGAATAAGAACCCTGCACTCAATGATTTGAGAAATGCTTTAGGTTTAGATTATGATTATTAAGGATTAATACAAAAAATTACTAGTTCAAAGCTTAGTCTTGGACTAATTTTTTTAAACAGTTTAGAACCTGAAACAAACGATAGTCCGATACCTAGTATCGGACTATACAATTTTTTAAAAGATAAGAAACAGAATAGAGCTACACTACAAATTGATTATTCTCTTCTGATGATAAGTCTATTCTAATAACTTCCTTTTATTTCTATTTGTACCGTTCTAAGATTACCCACTAAAAAACAACCACCATTTCATTCCTAATTTCCTATTCTTTCTTCTTTTTTGAAAAAAAAACTAATCAAATAGTTGTTTAACTAAAATTTTAGTTTTAACTTCAACTCATTAAAACATGAGTACTCAAACAACAGGTATCTAATTATAAGTCATAAAGCAAAAAGAAAATATCTTTTGGCAGGCGGGTATCAGCTATGAGCCTTTGGTGGCTCTATATCAATTTGCTCGTTTCCAGAATACTAAATTGATTTTGCATACAACTTATAAACTACAATTATGCAAGAAATAGACAAAGAGTTAACTCGTGCCGAAGAGCAGATTATGCAGGTGCTTTGGCAAATCGAAAAAGGCTTTGTGAAAGATATTCTAGACTATCTACCAGAGCCCAAACCTGCTTATAATACCGTTTCAACAATTGTTAGAATTCTTCAGGAAAAAGGCTTTGTGAGCCATAAGGCCTATGGCAAATCACATGAGTATTTTCCTGTCGTGAGCAAAGAACAATACAGTACGTTTGCAACCGAAAAACTGGTTGAAGGCTATTTCGAAAATTCGTTTTCAAGTTTATTTTCTTTCTTTTCTAAAAAAGGAAAAATTGATGTGAAAGAAGCTGATGAGATTTTGAATTTGATTAATAGCATGAAAAAATAGGAGTTGAGATTATCACAACACTAAGGTTTCGACCATTGTTGCTATGATGCACTAACGGTCGAAACCTGATAACCAAACACTAGCTATGGCTGAAATTTCTACATCCGACAAAGGGGGCTCGCGACGCTCCCGACAATCTACGCGTGTTGATATGACACCGATGGTTGACCTAGGTTTTTTGTTGATTACCTTTTTTATGTTGACTACTACCTTATTGAAACCTGTTACCATGCAGTTGAGTATGCCTGATAAAACCACAGATAATTCTTCGGATATTCGAGAAAGCGAAACGTTAACGGTGATTTTGGACAAAGAAAATAAGGTGTATTACTATCAAGGTATCCCAACAGATCCTAATGTAATCCTTAAAACAACTAATTTTTCTGACAAAGGAATCCGACAAATATTATTTAATTACAAAGCTAAAATTGGAAGGCGCTTCACAGTAGTGATAAAGGCAACCGACCAAGCTCATTATCGAAACATGGTAGATTTGTTAGACGAACTGGCTATTACCAATAATAAGCAATATGCCATCGTTAATACATTGACAACCAACGAACAGAATTTATTATCGCTTCAATCTCGACCATCAATTTAACATTAACTGCGTATGAACTGGCTGCACTATTTACTCCAAGTGAATCTGTATCTGATTCTATTTTATGGATTTTATCATATTGTCTTGCGTAAAGAGACTTTCTTTTATCTCAACAGAGCTTATTTGTTGGCAACCTCTGCTTTGGCGTTTTTTATCCCAATGCTGCAGTTTACTTGGGTGCGTGAGCAATTAGTGAGTGATAGTGTGTATCATACTATGAAATATATCTACGACCCACAAATGTATTACACTCCAACCGAGGGTTTTGTACAACAAGGCTGGACTTGGGGCGATATGATTGCCGTCGTATATATAACTGGCGTTCTTATTGGTATTGGTCGAATGGGACTTCAAATGGCTTATTTGGGAAATTTACTTCGTGGAAAATCTCAAAAGAAGAACGTTAATAAAAGTGCATTTTCCTTTTTCAACTTCTTATTTGTAAGCAAGGATATGCCTATGCGAGATGTGATTATGCGCCATGAGCAAGTACATATTCGTCAGTTACATTCGGCAGATATTATGTTGTTTGAGCTTTTGGCAATATTTAATTGGTTCAACCCCGTTATTTATTTATACAAAAAAGCAGTTCGCTATATCCATGAGTTTATTGCTGATGAAATCACAAGTCAATGGGAGGAATCTAAGGAGGAATATGCGATGCTGCTGTTTCACGAGCAATTTGGTGTGCAAACCATACCGCTAACCAATAACTTTTTTAATGACTCTATGCTAAAACAACGTATTCAGATGCTGATGAAGGACCGTTCTGAAGACGATGTTCAGTGGAAATATCTATTAGTTTTACCTTTGTTGGGAGCTATGCTGATTTTGGCATCATCTAATTTGAGAGGTTCAGAAATGGAACAACGTCTCAATGTAAAATGGAGAGCCATTGTAGAAAAAGGAGGACAGGCTGTAGTACCAAGTAAATCTGGGAGACAAGTATTAGCCGAGTCAGGAATCAGTATTTCTAGTGCGACGATTATCAGTCCTGCTTTAGCCGAAGAACTACAAATGGAAGCCGATTCTATTATGAATGGCGTTGACCATCAGCCAGAGTTTAATGGGGGTATGCCTGCTTTTGTGGAATACTTACGTGCCAATTTGAAGTATCCAGAAGAAGCTCAAAAGGCAAATATGGAAGGGAAGGTGTATATCCAATTTGTGGTAAACAAAGATGGCTCAGCTGAAGATTTTAAAGTGCTAAAGTCGGCTGGAGAACCCCTTGATAATGAAGCTTTAAGGGTATTGAGGTCTGTCCCAAAATGGGTGCCAGGCACACATCAGGACAAATTAGTAAGATGTACTTTCGTCGTCCCTATTTCATTCAAAAAAGCATAAACATAGTAAGTTGTTTTACACCAATTCCAATAGCAATCAGCATTGAGCTTTCGGCTTTCGGTAAAAAGATAAGTATATATCAGCTATTACCTAATATTATTAGCTGATATATCCGAAAGCTGATAGCTCATACCTGATAGCCAATACTGAGTCCAACTTCCTACCTCTTTTGAGGTATTTTTTTACTAAATAACAACTAAAGAGTTAGTTCTACTATTGAAATGGCTACACCTTATAGACAAAGTGTGTAAATGACCAATAACTAGTTCGAGACTTTATCTCGGACTAGCTATTGCTTCAGTTTTCAAACTGTTTAAAAAATGAGTCCAGTACAAAGTCTTGAACTAGGCATTTCGAATAAAGGCATTTTTCATATTCTTAAAATCAGAAATCTGTAATAGTTGGGAAAGTACTAATTCTACATTAGTACTGGACGAAGGTTTAGCATTGTCTTTAAGATAAAATTGATGTAGTGGCAACTGCAAGAGTTGCACTACATCAAAAAATGCTAATGATAAGAATTCTTTTGAACAAAAGAAAATCCTTCATACAATCCTAATTCTACATTCACAATTCAATCATTCATAATTCGCCATTACCCCAACCTCATCTGAGGTAATTTTTTTTAACACAATAACTAAAAATTTAGTTTTAAATTCTTTTAAACTTCTCAATATCATGAACAGCAACTTATCAAATCAACAGCACGAGACTTTAGATGATATTATCTTCGAAGGTCGTAATAAGCTCTATGGTGCTTATTTTCTAAGACAAGAGTACAAACAAATTGTTAAAAGAGCCACTTTGATAGGCGTAGGGGCATTTGGATTGGCTTTATCGACTCCTTTTATTTGGGCCTCACAGAACTCACGAGATAAACGGGAGGTAGAAATTACCCTACAAGATGTAAAACTACCACCTGCGGAGGAAAAGAAAATAGAATTACCAGAGCCACCCAAACCTGAAACACCCGTTGAGCCAGTAAAACAAATTAAGTATCTAGCTCCTGAGATAGTAACCGATGAAAGAGAAATTGAATTGCCTCCAACACAAGAGGAGTTAGCTGAGAGTACAGCAGTGATTGGTACTGAAAATGTGGACGGAGCCGAAATCGAAATACCTCCAATTGACCCTGACCTTGCCAATACTAAGCCTGCCATAGAGGCGCCTGTGCATGTAGAAAAAGCGGAGGAAACGATTTTTACCGCAGTCGAAAGTATGCCAGAATATAAGGGTGGAATTCGTGCCTTGGGCGAGTATCTCAATAAGAATTTGAAGTTCCCGTCACAGGCGCAACGTGCAGGCGTAGGAGGAAAAGTATTTGTATCATTTGTGGTAACTGGCGATGGAAGCATCTCTCAACTGTCTGTAGCTAAGGGGATTGGCTTTGGGTGCGATGAAGAGGCGCTAAGAGTGGTGTCGAAAATGCCTAAATGGATACCCGGAAAACAGTCGGGAAGACCTGTCTCGGTTCGGTTTACTTTACCAATTACTTTTCAGATTATGGAGGAATAGTTCTAATTTAAAAATGTATGAGTTTCACACCTTCAAAATACCAGTTCTATACTGTTTTTAGTAGAGAGATTAGTTAAATTATAATTATTTTAATATAATTAATAATTAATTGTCTGGTTGTTAGGTTTTTATGGGAATATTTTTTGAATATTTGCGATAAATTTTTATCTTAGTTAAATAGATAAAGTACAATTTGAGTGTTTGGTAAAGACCATTTCACTCATTGGCAAATGAAAAAAGAAATCTAGCAATAACTCCTAAAAACTTATTATCATTATGGCAATTACAAAACAGTATTTGAAATCAAAACCAGTATGTAAAGTAACATTTGCAGTTCCTGCTGACGTAACAAACGGTGCAAAAGCAGTGAACGTGGTAGGAGAGTTCAATAATTGGGATGCCTCGGCTACAGCCTTGAAAAAACAAAAAGATGGTACTTTTAAAGGTACGCTTGAATTAGAAGCTGGAAAAGAATTTCAATTCCGTTATTTATTTGATAGCGCTATTTGGGCAAACGAAACAGAAGCTGATAAGTTTGTTCCAAACGGTATCACGTCTGACGAGAATTCTGTAGTTGTATTGTAATCATTCGAGCAGTAAGAAGGCGCCTCTTACTGCTCGAGTTGTTTATAGAAATGTATAAAGTAAATACTTGAAAGCCACAACCTCACTTTTGGTGTTGCTCTTTCAGTTTATTTACTAGACTTTGACAAAGATTTTTTTATTGTGCATGATCCAAAGTATGCCACACCATAAGCTTACGAGGATAATTGCTCCTGCAAGGGAAGCATTATAAGGGCTATCAAACCATGGCGTAATCCATGATTTGTATAACCAGACTTGAAGATTGACTTCTTCGCCTTCGGCATTCTGTAGTTTTATCATTCGTAAAATGCGCGGAATCAGACCCGATAAGAAGAATACTGTGATAGCGTTGACACCATATACCACGAATGGCTTGGTCCATCGTTGGTAGCCTTTGACATCAATAAGCCAGTACAATCCCACCCAAAAGCAAGTTGCCATACCAGCAGTCCAACACACGTATGAACTTGTCCACAAGGACTTATTGATGGGAAATCCCGCACTATCCCAAGCCCATCCGACTAGCATGCCCATGCATCCTATTAAACAGAGATTAAGAAGTTTTTTATGAACTTCTTGATCTCTGTTTTGCATATAATACCCTGCCAACATTCCTGCAATACCATTGCC
The DNA here is from genome assembly GCF_030056595.1 of Flectobacillus roseus. NCBI lineage: Bacteria > Pseudomonadati > Bacteroidota > Cytophagia > Cytophagales > Flectobacillaceae > Flectobacillus > Flectobacillus roseus. The sequence continues at coordinate 97,644 of NZ_JASHIF010000020.1, read as the reverse complement.
AATTGCTGGTAAACTACTCAATAACCCTTCGGGGTCCCAAACTTTTGCTGCTTTATAAAGATGTGGAATCCCCAAAATCATACGGTCAAAATAAGCTCCAAGGTTAGTTTCGGCATATAAATTGGCCGCGCCAATGCCTGGTACAGGTACCACTGTCATAAGGATATAATACAAAATCAGTATGCCAGCTAGTATGCCTATTTGAGTACGAGGTTTAGTATAAAGGAAGAGGATAGAGCAACAGAAAAAGACTAGACTTATGCGTTGCAAAACACCCATGATGCGTACTACCGATATATCAAATTTTGGGAAAAGAGATAGAAAAAGCCCTAAGCCAAAGAGCTTTAAACTACGCTCTAATATTTTAAGAAGCGTTTTCGAGTCGGGTTGTTTATCTTTAAATGCATAAGAAATAGAAACCCCAACGATAAAAAGAAAGAAAGGAAATACCAAATCTGTAGGAGTACAGCCATCCCAAGCGGCGTGTTCGAGAGGCCAATAGATATGTCCCCAATCGCCTGGGTTATTGACCAAAATCATCATGGCTACTGTGAGCCCTCGAAAGGTATCGAGCGAGAGTAAGCGTTGTTTCATAAGTTGTTGTTAGAAGTGCAATTCTAAGATAGTTGTTATTGAGTGATTTAGCGAATTGTGGTTTAGTGATTTTTGAAAAAAATCTAGTTTTTCAAACTGATTACTGGACAAAACTGAATATCCTAGTTCAAGACTTAGTCTTGGACTCATTCTTTTAACAGTTTAAAACTGTTCTTAAAAAAATCATTGAAAAAGTCGATACACCTGAATCACACTTTCTCGTTTTGTCCAGTAATTAGCTTTTTAAAATCACTCAATCACAACTCGCTCATTCACAATTTATTGGGTGCTATTTCAACCTTCGAAATCTGTACCTCTGGCTTAAACTGCAATATCCATGCAAGCACTTCGTCCATCACGGTCATATTGAGCGAGTATTCGATAAACTGCCCTTTTTTGATAGCGACGACCAATTCGGCCTGTTTGAGCAGGTCGAGATGATGCGAAATACTGGGTTTCGACATATTGAATTGCTCGGCGATTTCACCAGCATTGAGGTCTTTGTCTTTGAGGAGCTCTAAAATTTCACGACGGGTGGGGTCGTTGAGCGCTTTGAATAAGGTATTCATAACTTAAATATTTTATCGGAGTTTCTTTATCCAGTTAACGATTCCTTCCATAAGTTGAGGTGCTAAAGGTAAATCTGGATTTTGATAATTTTGTTGTGATTCCTGTGGGTCTAGCGTGCCTAATTTGAGTACATGATTCATTTGTGGAATCATCAGATAAGTAGACTTTGGAGCAGCCTGATGCAAGGCTTGTCCTTCTTTTTCAGTAACTTGAATATCGGCATTGCCTTGAACAATCAAAATTGGGTTTGTGATTTTAGTAATTTCTTGGCTAGGATTATACCGCAACCACGAAATCATATAGGGCTGAATACTCGTGCGAAACAAGCTGAAAATTACCATATTTTGCATGAGTTTGGGAATAGTTTTACCTTGTTTGAGTGTTGCCAAATAATTTTTAACAGTATCCTTTACCGAATCAGGAATGGCTTGTGGACGAAGTTGCTCGTTGATTACCTCATCTATGCCTTGGGCAATACCAGATACCGAAATATAGCCATCTACCTTTCTTTTTTGTGCCAAAAGCATTCCTAATAACGAGCCTTCCGAATGTCCAAGAACAAGTACTTTACTAAATCGAGGGTCTTTGCGAAGTGTATCCAAAAATTGAGCTGCATCGTCGGCACCTGTCTCAAAACGCATATCTATTTCTTTGACAGCGGTATTACTACTTTTTCCAATACCTCTCTTGTCATATCTCAAGCTTGCTATTTGATTTTTTGCCAAGCCTTCTGCCAACAATTTGTAGGATTGAGCTTTTACTCCGAGAGGATTATTGCCGTCGCGGTCTGTCGGACCCGAACCAGCAATAATCAATACAACTGGCATAGGCTTAGTTGTTTGAGGTACTAATAAGGTTCCTTCAAGATTACCTTTGGTTTGTGGTAAAACCACGATTTGTTCTTGATTTTGAGCAAAAAGGTTGAACTGTGTAAATGCAACAGCCAGCCATAGATAGATAAGTTTTTTTGTCATGATAGGAAAAGGGGGAAATTTTTCTGAATATTAAGTATTTATCCGATGTTGAAAAGCTTAAAGATAGCTATCGTCAGAAGTATCTCTAGTCTCAAATAGTGTAGATTTTTGCATACTCAGCAGCGTTTGGGTAAAAATACATGAATCGGTAGTTTTAAAACACGAAACATAAATCTCTAAAGCCATTGAAAATTTGACAAGTTTAGCATTAAAAAAGGACAATCATCACACTTACATTTTCAAATTATCAAATCTTCAAATTACACAAATCCCCCAAAGCCCCGTCAGGATACAATAAGTTTTTCTGTATATTAGAACCCTCAACTATTTAACGCCCTTTTACCATGCAAAGACGTGATTTTACCAAAAATCTATTAGCAGCTTCTGCCGTAAGTACGCTTTCGAGCGGTGTGTTGGAAGCAAAAAATACTTCAGCTCAACCTGCTTTTAAACTCAAATATGCGCCTCATTTTGGAATGTTCGAAAATTCCGCAGGCAAAGATCCTATCGATCAACTTAAGTTTATGCACGAAATGGGTTTTCGTGCGCTTGAGGATAATGGTATGATGGACAGATCTGTGGAGGTACAAACAAAAGTCGGGGAAACTATGGCAAAGCTAGGAATGACCATGGGAGTTTTTGTGGTAAACTTTGATAACTGGCCATTACAAACTTCTTTGGCTTCGGGTAAAAAGGAATGGCGTGATAAGTTTTTACAAAGATGTAAAGAAGCCGTAGAAGTTGCCAAACGAGTGAATGCCAAATGGATGACCGTAGTGCCAGGTAATTACGATCGTAGTATCCCCATCGGAATCCAGACTGGACATGTAATTGAGTCTTTGCGTATGGCAAGCGCCATTTTCGAACCACATGGCTTGGTGATGGTGTTGGAGGCATTAAGCGATACCCCAGATTTGTTTTTAAGAAATTCAGATCAAACTTATATGATTTGTAAGGCCGTCAATAGTCCATCGTGTAAGTTTTTGTTTGATATGTGGCACATGCAACGTAACGAGGGACATATTATTTATAACATTGACCAAACGTGGGACGAGATTGGATATTTCCAAATTGGCGACGAGCCTGGGCGTAAAGAACCAACCACAGGCGAGATGAATTACAAGAATATTTTCAAACATATTAATGCAAAGTCACAAGCAACTGGACGTGATTTTGTTTTTGGCATGGAACATGGCAATTCGGTAAAAGGCAAAGAAGGTGAAATCAAATTGATTGAGGCCTATCGTGCTTCAGATTTATAAGATGATCTAAATTGAGTGGATGAGTGGTTTGGCGAATGAGTGATTATTTTAAGATAAGTTTCATTCAGCATTGTAGCATTAAAAAGGCGTTCGAAATTAGTTTTCGAACGCCTTTTTAATGCTACAATGCTAGATTTTACTTGGCTAGAGACGCAATCATTGCGTCTCTACTGCTAGCATATAAATTTTAACGTAATCACTCATTCGCTAAATCATTAAATCACTAAATTAGGGATGACTCATACTCTTATCAAAACTCCGCACTCCAAACTCAGCATTCAAAGCTCTTATTTAGTTTGCTTTCACACGATTAGATTCTGACTCGGAACCTGTTTGACGTGAGCGACTTGCTTTTAATTTTTGGTTACCAAAGCTATAACTAAACCCTAAACGAAGGTTTTGAGATGCTTCACGACTAAAGTATTTAAGGTTAATGTCTTGATATTCAATAAGCCCTCTTGTTTGTTCGGTATAAAATACGTCGTTCATCGCCAACGAAATCTTGCCTTTTCCTTCTAATACTTTGTATTGTAAACCAATTGTTAATGCTCCTAATGGGTTTAAAGTCAAAAACTCTTGTTGCGAACGAGTCATATACCAACCGCCCATTTCCATGCTTAGTTTGTTGGTAAATTTGGCGTTAATATTAAAGTAAGCCAACCAGTTTACACGAGATTGATCAAAGGTACCTCCTAAATAATTGGCATTGTAGGCATTGTATATCAATTGATTACCACCATATCCTGAAATTTTCTTTCCTATTTTGATTGGAAAGTTCAACTCTACAAAATAGTTTTTGTAAGTCGCTAAGTTTTCGGCAGTTGTATAGGTACGCTTCGTAGCAGGGTCTTGCTTTGGCGCATTATCCACTATGACATCGTTGGTATTGTTGTAGCCAAGGGCAAAAAATGGCTGTCCATCAAAGGTCAATTGCAATTTAATTTCGTTGGTCAACTGTGGTTTCAACAATGGATTACCTCTCGTAAAAGTCAAAGAGTCAATCTGGAATTCAAATGGGTTTTGTTGTTGATAACTTGGGCGGTCGATACGACGGGTAAATGAGGTCGTAATGGCTAAGCTTTTGTTTAGTTTATGCGTCAAGAAAATACTTGGAAAAAACTGCCAATAGTTACGTTCCAACACATTTTTATTTTCGACCTGACTAAAACCTGTTGCAACGGTTTGTTCTGTACGCAAACCCGTTTGAAGTTCCCATTTTTTACCAAAACTAGTATTGTAATTGACATAAAGCGCATTGATGTTTTCTTTATAGTTAAAAACATTACTTCGTTTGGTATCTAACACCTGTTCACGATAAAAACGCAAATCGTTGTCAATCGTTGCAAAACTCATTTTTCCCCCCGCTTCCAACTTGCTATCCTTCGAAATAGGATGTGTATAATCCAACTTTACTGTCATAAATTGCACAGGGTTATCCACACTCTGTGAATTATTACGACGCAAACCATTATCCAAAATCGTAATCAAATTTTGATTTTTGAGTTTGTACTGTACGTAGTCTAAATCCACGTTTAGCTCACGTCCTGTACTATCAAAAGTATGTTTCCAGTTGAGGTTATAACCAATATTATTACGAGTAGTAGGTTGGTCGTTAAGGGTTTCGAACTGACTGGTTAATTGTTTAGTTTCTGTCGAAAATACTTTTGTAATAGCTGTACTGTTGTTGCTACCCGAACGGTCAAAACCTGTAAGTAATATCCCGATGGTATTTTTCTTATCTAAATAATAGTCAGCGCCTAAACGAGCATTATGAACTTTGGCATCCCCAGGATTCATCATGATATTCGAAAACTCATCTTTACCAATTACACGGTCAATTTGTGTGAGTTGAAAAAACGTTCTATCTGAGTAAGTATAGCTTCCAAATACGTTCCACTTGCCTTTGCGGTGATTGAGCGAAAAGTTAGGAGAATATCCGCCAAAAAAGTCATTTTTACTACGATTTACGACCGTATTGTCGACCATTGCACCTCTAAAATTGAGGGCAACGGAACCATTTGTACCAAGATTAGCATTGCGTTTCATTACAATATTTATCACAGCACCACCCGCAGCATCATATTTGGCAGAAGGATTTTTGATTACCTCGATTTTTTCGATGCTATTACTTGGCAAATCTTTCAAAACCTGATTCATATCGGTGTACTGCGATGGTTTTCCATCAATCATAATAGATACCGAAGCTTTACCTGCAATCGTAATGCGATCTTGCGCAATAATTAGCCCAGGGACTTTTTGTAAAACTTCAATAGCAGTGCTTCCCACAGAGGCAGGACTATTAGCCACATTTACGACTAATTTATCGGCTCTTTGTTCCAAAAAGGGTTTCTGAGCGGTTACTGTTACTTCGTCTAAGGTCTTTGAACTTGTCTTTAAGATAATATTTTCGATGGTAACTGGTGATTGGTCTACAGAGAAAACAGCACTAAAGGCTTTTTGATAGCCCATCATCGAAATACTAATGAGGTAGCGACCTTTATTGATTGATTCAAAATGATAAACCCCAGAGGCATCCGTCAAGTTGGCTTTTACCATACTTGAATCCTTCGCTGAAAGGAGGGATACCGTAGCAAATTCGGCAGGCTGATTTTTTTCGTCAAAAACTTTACCCGTAATTTTTTGTTGAGCCAAAGCTCCAAATCCACAAAAGATAGATAGTAGTAGTGTGTGTAATAATTTCATTGGTTTAAATTTGTTAAAAGCACTTAGCCAAGTCCACTTGTAGGTTTAAAGAAGTTTGAATAAAAAAACTATGGCTACTAACGAATAGCACTTGGCGATGTGGCGAAATTTTAGTACAAAAGTTCAATAGAAATCGAAGATTCGGCGTAGCCAATTATGACCCTTGAATCTTGTACAAATGTTTTATAGAAGCACTTAAGTCGCCATATTGCCAATCCGATTTTAGCTGCGGTTATTTTAGGTAGTTAAATGTATTTTCAAGTTGAAATTTTGGACTTCTTTTTAAAAAATCCATAAAGAAAGCAGTGTGGGTTCCTCCCATTAAAATGAAAATTCTATCATCTTTTGTCATTGGGATCTGATTTAGATTAGAGAACATTACTAAATTTCTATGGTAAAATTTGCCTGCTTCGTCCGCTCCTTGTGCATGATTTTTACTGGAATTATATAATAATAAATCAGCATTAAAGTTTATAAGACTTTCCAAATATTGAGGATGATTATTCAATTTGAATAAATCATAAAAAGGAATTCCTTTTTCAGGATTTTTTGAATCATTCTCATCACTTAGTATAGAATATTTGCTTAAAGTAGTAGTATCTACACTGTTTACAACATTAATATTGTAGTTGTACTTTTCTTTAAAGTCGATTCCATAAATCTTTTTTGCTCCGCTAAGTCTTCCAACTTCATAAGCTAATAATTCTATTTCGTCTGGATTTACAAACTTTTTCGTTGGGTTTTTTAGATAATCTGAATACGAGATTTGTCTCAAACTATCATTTTTAGGTAAATCTTCAATAACAATTATTGTTGGCTTAAATTCAGCTAACATCTTAGCTAATTTTTTAATTTCTTGCTGATTCTTTTTGTTGTTTTCATCAAAATCTGTTGCGTTTGCATCAGAAGTTTCACCCATGTGAAAAGTTCCAACATTTAATACAGGTATTGCATCATCAAATTTAGTCTTGTATATAATTTTCTTTTCGTAAGGTACATTTTGTGCAAAAATATTTACTGTTGTCACAAAGAATAAGAATGTCAAAATCTGTTTCATTTTATGTAGGTTTGTTTTATAATCGTCGCTAACAGTACCTAGATGCAACAGAACAAAGTTAGGTTGCACACATCAATAAAAAATTTGCTTCGTGAAGAATGGAACGATAAATGGATAGGGGGCAAATTTATCTGCTTTAGGCTATATGCTGTAAGCAAAAAAGGTCCTGTTTGGTGGGGTTACTTAATTAGCAGTTTCTACTCAATTTAGGAACTCTCTGAAGGAATATTTGTTTATTCTATAAAACTTATAGATTAAATTTTTAATTTTAAAAAGAATTAAGTTTTCAATACAAAGTAATGACGCAATTATGGAAGAATGTCTTACTTTTTTGAAGTGAAAAATTGACACGACAACTAAAAACTAGCATATGAAATTACATAAAATTATAGCCTCAGCGGCTTTAGCAATAGCAAGCTTTGGTATCACAAAAGCACAAGTAGCTCCTAAGCAAGGTGTTTGGAGAGGTACTTTTAGTTTGTTTGAAGGAAAAGAATCTCCATTCAATTTTGAGTTAAAAGGCAAAGATGCCTATTTATTAAACGCTTCCGAGCGATTTGAACTAAAAGGAGTTACACAAAAAGGCGACTCATTATTTATACCTGTTGAAATTTTTGATGCTGTATTAGCTGCCAAAATCGAAAGTCCAACTACTTTGTCGGGGGTATTCAAAAAAGGTACTACTCGTATTCCATTCAAAGCATCGCAAGGTAGTCGCTATCGTTTCTTCGAAAAAGGAACACCTTCAAAGGCAAGTTTAGCAGGCAAATGGGAAGTGTATATGGGCACTGCTACAACGCCAGTAATTGGAGTATTTGAGCAAAAAGGTCAAAAAATTACAGGAACGTTCTTGTCAAAAACAGGAGATTATCGCTATTATGAAGGCGATATCAAAGGTGATGAGTTTTATCTTTCGGCATTCAGTGGCTCAAGTCCAGCGTTGATTATTGGAAAAATCGAAGGCAATACCATTACTGGTCAAAGTATTGGAGCTACAAGTGCACGACCATTGAAAGGGACAAAGAATGACCAAATAGAATTACCAGATGCGTATTCATTGACGAAAGTAAAAGATGGTAAACAATTTGATTTTACTTTTCCAGATGCTTTTACAGGGCAAAATACCTCATTGAGCGATGCAAAGTATAAAGGGAAAGTGGTTATTGTAACGATTTTGGGTAGCTGGTGTCCAAACTGTATCGATGAAGCCTCTTATATGGCGCCGTGGTACAAAGCCAATAAAAATCGTGGTGTAGAAATCATTGGTTTATCTTTTGAGCGTAAAAATGACCCAGCTTTTGCAAAAACTCGTTTGGAAGCTTTGAAGAAACGATTTGACATCCAATATGACATCTTATTTGCTGGTTTGGCAGATACGCAATACGCTTCGTCGGTATTACCTGCTTTGTCTGAGATTATTTCTTTTCCAACTACCATTATTGTGGATAAATCTGGGAAAGTCGCTAAAATTCATACAGGATATTCAGGTCCAGCAACAGGAAAATACTATGATGATTTTGTAAAAGAATTTAATCATGAAATTGATGAATTATTGAAGCAAGATTTGTCGACAGGAAAATAGACAGGAGCGAGTGTTTCAGCTTCATAGAAATATCAACATTGGTCATTTCGTATTGAGTGAGTTGTGATTTGGTGAATGAGTGATTGTTCTAAGATTTGTATTCTTTAAGCTGTAGAGACACAATACTTTTAGTCTTAGGTCAAGTTAGATATAACATAGAAATATCAAAAAAGCGGTTGAAAAATAATTTTCGACCGCTTTTTTGATGAATAATTATCAGATTTTGATGATGCCCTAGACCGTATGCAAATGGCATAAATGTTTTAGATATACTTGTTAGCCTACTGCAAAAAGCTTAGAGCCTAAAGCAGATAAAGTTATCTACTGTTTTTTATCTAAAATCGCACCTACACCTGCCCCTGCACCAGCACCTAATGCTCCGCCGATAACAGCTCCAGCCGCTCTATTTCTTTTGTTGACAATGGCGCCAGTTACAGCACCAACACCAGCGCCAATCAAGGCTCCTTTGGCAACTTTCGACATTTTACTTTTTTTCTTAGTTACTGTTGGCGTACTAGCCGTACTTGTCGAAGAGCTACTTGAGCTAGAAGTCTTTTCAACTTTGGCTGGACTACTATTGTTAGCACCAGAAATGGCAGCACTAGTGCTTTGAGCACCCTCGCCAGCTGATTGAGTCACCTGAGTGGTTGGTGTTGCTTTTTGCATTGAGTCAATCACCATTTGTTTTACTTCTTGCGCTTGAGCGACCATTTTCATCGAATCAATGGCAGCTTGTTTTGCTAATTCAATAGCAGCTTTATCATCTGTTTTTTGTTGGCAAGAAGCCAAGCCAAGAATGGCTGTTGCGAAAATCAAAATTAACTTTTTCATAAATTTTACGTGTTAGTATAAAGCAATTGATTACTTATGTGTTGTTTTAAAATAATTGCTTCATGAATGTTTGACAGTACAAAGTTGAAAACAGAAAAATCTGTTTCTTTGACATATTAACGTAATTACTACCCGTTTGGGTTTGCTCCTGATTGGTAATTGAGTAAATGGTCAGATTTTTCAAGGTGGATTATTCACCTGTTGAATTGAGTGATTTGTGATTGAGTGGATGAGTGATTATGTTAAAATTTGCATTCTAGCCTAGCCGTAGAGACACAATGATTGCGTCTCAATATTTGCGTCTCAAGCCAAGTAAAATCTTGCATAATAGCATCAAAAAAGCGGTCGAAAAAATATTTTCCGACCGCTTTTTTACTGAAATATTGAGTGGAAAATCGTTAGATGAAAAGCATTATTCCAAAAACATTGTTTTTAGACGCAAAGCATTGCGTCTCTACACTTGAATAACACATCTTCAACTTTTCAAATCAAAAACTATTTCTTTTTCAAAGTCATCAAAAACTCTACTAGATCGACTAATTCTTGTTGGGACATTCCGTCTGCTAAGCCTGTTGGCATCATCGAATTGCTTTGCATTTTCATCGACTTGATAGCGCTAGTCTTTAGATTTTGAACAATACCTCCAGGCATTTTTAAAACAACATCAGTTTCGGTTTTTGAAGCAACAATTCCGACTAGTTGCGTGCCATCTTTGAGTTTGATATCCCAACCTTCATAGCCAAAACTAATACCCGCATCTGGATGTAAGATGGCTAGATATTGCCCCTCTTTTGCCAATTTGCCACCTATTTCCGAAAGTTTTGGACCAAAATCCATTCCTTCACCATTGACTTGATGACATACCGAACAGTTGTTGGCAAATACCTGCGCACCATTTTTCGGATTACCTGTCAACGCAATGAGTTCTGAAATAGGAGGGAGCTTTTTGGTAGCGGTATTACTAGCACCTAAATATTTGGCAGCGTCGACACGTACCGAACGGCGCCATGCACGGCTTACGCCTTCTACGGCTACAGGAATAAACTCCTTCTTAATTCTTTTTGCTTTTAATAACTCTAAAACAAGGTCTTCACCATTGCCACTACCGCCCAAATAACGAGTAGCTTCACGATGGATATTGGCGCTATATTTTGGGTTAAACATGGCATCCTGTAATAATGTCAACTGAGTTTTTCCTCCATTCCAACGAATAGCACCAAGAATCTTAATGGCTAAATCTTCTTGTTTAGGATTATTGATGATATTTTTAGCCAATTGAATCCCTTGTGGAGATTTGAATAGAGCATTCCCCGCATCGCCAACTTTTTCCCCTTTTCCAATCATACTAATCAAGCGCTCGTTGCCTTCTGGTAAGGTATACTTGTCTTGTAATTGAACAAACTCTTTATCGTCGAGATTATTCATCAATTGCACTAAAGCGTTTTTGGCAATCGGCGAAGTTTTAACAAATTCTGCATCGAGATGGCTTAGTGCCAAACGATTAATTTGATTCTGTTCTGGCGAACTACCATTTAGCATACCTAAAAGTGCCGAAGATTTTTCAGGACCTTTTACAAAATCAAAAGCTCTAAAATAGCGTAAACGTTCTTTCAAGGCTATACTTGGGTCGGTTGCGAGAGAAGCTAACAGCTTTATGGATTGATTACTTCTCGAACGCCAAACAATATCTTTTCCAGAAGCAGAGTTAGTAGGATTTTGATTTTGAGATAAATAGGCGCTAAAACAAGCATCCCAGTTATCTTCGGCACCAATACCCAAGGCTTCCAAATACCAGCGGTCTTTACCATCGTGTTGCGAAGCCAAAGTTGCCCACAACTGGCTAGCTTTAGGATTCTTTTGTCCATACAAAGCAATCGCACACTCTCTTCGCACATGAGGGTCTGTGTCTTTTGCCAATTTTTCTACATAGTTTAAAATGTCTAATTTACCTTGACGAACAGCACGCAATCCAGCAATTCGAATATCAGGATTAGCGTCTTGAATAGCTAAATCAATATATTTTTGGGAATCTACCAATTTAACCAATGCCCAAAAAGCTCTAGCACGAACTCTAGGGTTATCATATTTCCAGTAAGAAACCAATGCACTTTCTGAGCTTTTTCCCATTTTGGTCAAAGCTTCCCACGCCAAGTAGCGAGTAGCAATATTAGGACTTTGGAGTGCTTTAGCTGCACCTTCAGGTGTGCTAAAATCTTGTTTGGGAACAGAATAAGGCGTTTGAGGAGGTGCAATACGATAGATACGTCCACGAGTTAAATCACCTGCTTGATGTCCTCCCACGCCCGGGTCATACCAGTCAGCCACAATGAGTGAGCCATCAGGTGCGACACATACATCGGCAGGGCGGAACCATTGGTCAGTTTCATTTTTCATGATATTCACAATTTGCGCCGAATATCCCGCACCTTTTTTCGTCACAGGGTAAGAGCGCACTACGTTGTGTCCTGGCTCACAGTGAATCATTTGTCCATAAAACTGTTTGGGTAGCAAATCTCCTTCGTATAAAACCATTCCTGTTGGTGAGCCCGAACCTGTCTGTAACAAGTTTGGTACTGTACCGGGGTCGTTCAAATGCCAGTGGCGCAAAGGAATTTCTTCCTCCATATTGGTGCGAGGATATCCCCACGAAGCACGTGTCATTTGGTCTTTATAGCCATAGTTACCATATTCCATCACAAAATTGATACGAACGCCTTTATTGCCATCATCGTCGTTGTCTGATTGCCACAGTGTTCCATACGAATCAACGGCAACTTCATAATTATTTCTAAAATTTTGTGCCAAACATTCTACTTCTGAACCATCGAGGTTACAACGGAAAAGCATTCCTTCTTGGAAGTTTTTTCGAGAAATTTCTCTTCCAAATTGGTCTTTAACAAGGTTGCCCTTGGCATCTTTTAACTGACGACCTTCATTCCCAAAGTTAAAATAGAGTTTTCCATCTGGTCCAAATACGAAAGTATGTACGCCATGGTCGTGTTGCTCACCCTCAATTCCTTGGAATAAAATCTCTTTTTTATCGGCTTTGTCATCGCCATCCGTATCGGTCAATTTCCAAACATAAGGGCTTTGAGAGACAATCACCACGTTGTTGAGTACAGAGATACCCAATGGAGCATTAATTTCTGGACCTTGATAAAACACTTTACTTATATCTGCTTTGCCATCACCGTTGGTATCTTCCAAAATCACAATTCTATCACCTTCTTTGTGGGTAGGGTTGCCCGTGATAGAAGGTCTATAATTGTAAGCTTCTAAAACCCATACACGACCTTTTGCATCCACATCAATATCGGTTGGATTGATGAGCATGGGTTCGGTCGCAAAAGTACTTACGGTAAGACCATCTACCATTTTAACCCCTTTGAGTGCATTATCAGGTAACCGTTTTTGATTTTCGGTCAGCAAAGAGTCTGCATAGTGATTGATAAATCTGCTACTGGGTGAAAACTGATAGGCTGTACCCAATAGTACACCACCGAGCAAGACTGTAGGAATCAGTACCTTAGATTTTTGAGAAAGTTTGTTTAACATAAGTTTTGGAAGAAAGGGCTTTGGTAAATTATGTACAAGGGAACAGGCACAAAGGCGCAAAGTGATTAAGGGTAAAATGTGAAAACACGGTAACGTAAGTGAGCAAAATTAGAATTAAGTTATGTGTTTAGGCACTAGGCTACAGGCACAAGGCAAAGAGTGTTAAAATGTTTTTAGTAACTACAGAAATGCTTTGTTCCAAAACCCACCGCAGAAAGCTAATACCTGAAAGCCGTAAGCATTAGACAAGCACAACTTTTTGCCTAATGCCTAAAACCTATTTCTAATTCTATGACCCACTAATTACTCAAATACGTGTCTTTTTTACACAATATCAAATATAAAAGTAAAATATTGGATTAAATCTATTTTAAATAGGATACTATGCTAAAAGTAAAAAGGAGATAACATTATTTTATGTGTCTTTACATGGGTTTGAACCAAGAAAAAAGGCTACCGTTTCCAGTAGCCTTCAAAACTAAATTTCTTCTTCTTTGATAACCCCCAAATTAATAAGCCAGAGATAAGCCACAAAGAGGTATTCATAGTAGGTAATAAAATTGCTGACCTTATGCAGGCTCGTAACTAGTATGATATTAAAAGCACCCATTAATATCAACAAGCCCGTAATAGACAGAGGAAGCCATTTTTTGTTTTTGATAAAACCCATAGAAAAACATTGAGATAGTGGGATGATAATCGTAAAACAAAACAATAAGCAGATCCAACCTGCGGTTGCTCCAGTGGTAAAGTAATAAATGGTGGAGGCTATTCCGCCTACTAAGCCTATTCCTACGATTTCGGAAGCCCTTTTTTCAGTAGGAGACAATGCCAAATTCCCGAATTTATTTAATCTTAAAAATAAATTCCCAAGCGGTTCTATAATCCAACTCACATAAAACACTACCACTACTAATAGATAAATAGGCAATATCCATGGGTATTGGTCACTCAAATCGCCAAGGTAGTTCGCACCCATCATCAACCCAATGATAATCGCTAACTGCACTAGTCCGTTATGTTTCGATAAGAAAAAGCTAAAGGCTAGAAACTGACGATAAATCCAGTTTTGAGACTTGATACTTTCTATCATTCCATGACGAGCAAATTTCATGTTCGGGTCAAGGCGTAGGGCTTCTGCAAAATGTGTTTTGGCTTGTTCTACTTCCTGATTTTGTAACAATGCCCAACCGATATTGGCATGGCTAAAAGCATCGTTTGGATTGTTGTACAAAGTTTCTTCCATGCTATCCTGCAACAACTCGGTATGCCCTAGTTGATTGAGGCAAATGGTTTGGTAGTTGAGACAAGCATTATTATCGGGTTCTAATTCAAGACCTTTATGGACATATTTGAGTGCCTCGCTCCAAGATTTTCTTTGGATATATATTGCAGACAATACTGCCCAAAATTCAGCAACAAAAGGGTTTAATTGAATGGCTTGTCGAATATAATCTTCGGCTACAGCAAGCTGGTCTTTTTGCAAAGCCATAGTTGCCTTCAAGTAGACGCCAAGTGCTGATTTGGGGTGATAGTGACAAATTTCGTCGGTAAAAAAATTAGCAGAAGTATAATCTGATAAAGCTAAATAACAGAGAACCAATTCCGCCAGAACAAATTCGTGGGTTGGTTCTAAATCTAGCGCTTTGGTTAATTCCGTTATGGCCTCCTTTGGCTTATTGTTAGTACGCAGTCGAACGCCTTGTTCCAGATAATGCTCGGCAGTATTCATTGCAAATAGTGTGTCTGATGGTTTATGGTAAAGGTAGGACGGTGTAAAAGGAAGTATTGAACTTTCTCACAAATCCACTTTTTACTGTATATAAAACTAAAGTTGATAGAAAATTAGTACAGAAACAGGAGAACAAATTGATGTTCTATAGGCTGTCAGTCGATAAGTTATAGCTTTCAAAACACTTTAGCCCTCTGAACCTTTGTGCATTTAAAGCTCATTTACCACTCTAACTTTCCTGTTTTTTTATATTGTTCCAAGGCTTTTTTGATTTCTTGAATTCTATGGTCAGGGTCGGGGTGGCTACTTTGGAATTCGGATGGTCGATTTGGTCCTGCGGCTTGTTTCAGCACTTCCATCACATCTACCATTTGCATTGGATCATAGCCAGCTTCAAGCATATATTTTACGCCAAATTTATCTGCTTCTAATTCGTCGCTACGACCATATTTGAGCGTAATCATTTTGCCAACATATTGAGCAATAGCAGCCGAATTATTATGACTGTAAGGGTCAGAGGTAGCTGTCACTGCCGCCGAAAGTAGTCCACTAGTAAGTTCGTCTTTAGCCATTTGTTGTGCCGAGTGGCGACCAATCACATGGCCAACTTCATGCCCTAATACCCCTGCTAATTGATCTTCAGTGGTGAGTTTTTTCAACAAGCCATACGTAATAAATATCTGTCCCCCAGGCAAAGCAAAGGCATTGATGGTATTGGGGTCGGCCAAAAGATAGAAATTGAACTGATAAGGCGATTTTGATGCTTCGGAGTTGTTTACCACCTTGCTACCAATTGTTTTGACCAAATCTTGAAGTTTTTGATTTTGGTATAACCCACCAAATTCGGCAGCCATTTGTGGTGCCGATTGTAAACCCATAGAGATTTCTTGCTGCGGAGTCATGGTTACAGCCTGTCTTTTTCCAGTAACTGGATTTACCTGCATTTTGGAAAAATAAGAGAAAATCGTTACGACAGCCAGTACTAAACCAACCAATAATCTTGAACGAAGATTGCCTAAATTCATGTTTGTCAAAGATTTTATAGAGAAAATAAGTATCAACTTAAATAGATGGTGAGAGGGCTTTCAGCTAATAGTAAAAAGTATCTGTAGCGATAAAAAACACTTCAAATCTATTGGTCTGCTACCTTTTACCTGACTACTCAACCAACTCACTTTCTTAAAAGTATTACATTTTAGAAAAATATACTCGCGTGCAAACGAACTTATTACTGTAATTTCAGGAAAATTAAGAAACTATCAAGTGCTTTCAAAATAATGACGAATTCATCGGTAGAAGTAACATTTGTATAGCCAAAACCTCAATCGCTGTTAAATAATGTTAAATCTTTATACGCTATGCTTGAAATAGTCGTTGAAATACAGAAATTTGAGTTTAGGCTATGGTATAAGCTTACAACTTGAATTGTGCTCGAGTAATATTCAACACAAAAACACTTTAAAGTCTGTAAATACCTACTCATTACAAGTAAATTGCCTAAGAACTTAACTTTCAAACTCAAAACTTTTTTGTAAATTTGCATTCTTATGCGAAAACATTTTTTATTATTCATATTTTTTGCCTTCATCTTAGCCTCATGTGGTAAATTCGAGAAAATCAGAAAACTTACTGATGAAAAGAAAAAATACGCAGCGGCTATCGAATATTACAAAAAAGGCGAGTACGACAAGGCTGGAATTTTGTTTGAAGAAATTCTCCCTTCCTTGACTGGTACCGATCAGCAAGAGTTGGTGACTTTCTACCAAGCATATTGTGATTACCACACAGGCAACTTTGAAATGGCAAACTTCCGTTTCAAACGTTTTGCTGAAACTTTTGCTCGTAGTGAGTATGTAGAAGAAGCGGTTTACATGTCAGCCTATGCGTTGTTCAAAAACTCGCCATCTTACAACCTCGACCAAAGTGGTACTTTGTCGGCTATCAATGAGCTTCAAAGCTTTATTAATAACAACCCAGATAGTAAGTTCCGTACCGAAGCATCAGATTTGATTAAGGATTTGCGTAAAAAATTGGAGCGTAAAGCTTACGAAAAAGCGAAATTGTATCATAAAACATCGCCTTTCAATATAGCATCCTTGAAGTCGTCGGTAATTGAAATTGCTAACTTTCAAAAGGACTATCCAGATTCAGAGTTTAGCGAAGAATTATATTATCTAAAAGTAGTATCTCAATACGACTTGGCGGTAAGTACGATTGAAACTAAACAGTTGGAACGCTACAGAGACGTAGTGAAATTTTACCAAGAATTGATAGATAAATATCCCGGCAGTAGTTATCTGAAAAAAGCAGAAAAGCTTTATGATATTAGCATGAAAGCTTCAGACCGCTTGGCAAAATTAGAAGAAGAATACAGAAAGGCACGCGAAAAAGAGAAATCAAATACTACGAAAGTAGGCGCAGCCGAAAATCAAAAATAATTTTTGAACCCTTTATTGGGAACGAGAGTTAATATATTGTTCAATTCAGTCAGAATTAAAATAGCATCAATAATATGGCAACCAATCCATCAATCATCACTAGAGATGTAGATAAACTTGCAATTAAAGCAGGTGGTAACACTTATGAGGCAGTAGCAATTATCTCAAAACGTGCTAGACAAATTGCCCTCAAAACTAAAGAAGAATTGAACGCTAAATTGGCGGATTTTGCTTCTTCAGTAGACAACTTGGAAGAGATTTTCGAAAACCGTGAGCAAATCGAAATTTCTAAGTTTTATGAGAGATTGCCAAAGCCAACATCTTTAGCTATCGACGAGTTTACAGAAGACAAATTTACTTTCCGTCTTCCTGGTCAAACTAGCCAAACTGAAGAATAAGATTGACAGCAACGACTTTGAAGTCTTGTTTCGATAACAATATTTTTCTTAAAAGGGTCAGATGTATTGCATCTGACCCTTTTATTTTGTTGTAAATTGCTTTCGAAAACAACAATTCTCTAAAGAATCTCAAATGATACTCAATAATAAAAAAATCCTTTTGGGGGTTTCGGGTAGTATTGCGGCTTATAAAATCGCTTTTTTGACTAGACTTTTGGTAAAAGAAGGAGCAGAGGTAAAAATAGTGATGACACAGGCAGCCAAAGAATTTATTACACCTTTGACCCTAGCAACACTTTCAAAAAATCCAGTTGTTTCAGAATTTGTCAAAGACTCAACGGGTACATGGAACAATCACGTGGATTTGGGTTTGTGGGCCGACGTAATGCTAATTGCTCCTGCTACAGCCCATACTTTATCGAAATGTGCCAATGGTATCTGTGATGATTTGTTGACAGCTGTATATCTGTCAGCTAAATGTCCCGTGTATTTTGCACCTGCCATGGACTTGGATATGTATCAGCATCCGAGTACTTTACATAATCTCGAAAAACTCCAAGAATATGGCAATACCATCATTCAAGCAGGTTTTGGAGAGCTAGCTTCAGGTTTGGTAGGCGAAGGTCGAATGGCAGAACCTGAGCAATTGCTTGAACATTTGAAGAAATTTTTTGCCTATCAACCAAGTTTGGCACAAAAAAAGGTATTAATTACCGCAGGTCCTACACAAGAAGATATTGACCCTGTTCGCTATATTAGTAATCACTCTACAGGTAAAA
The DNA here is from genome assembly GCF_030056595.1 of Flectobacillus roseus. NCBI lineage: Bacteria > Pseudomonadati > Bacteroidota > Cytophagia > Cytophagales > Flectobacillaceae > Flectobacillus > Flectobacillus roseus. Next base: position 79,169 of record NZ_JASHIF010000020.1, on the reverse strand, counting down.
TGGGATATGCTATTGCCAATCAGTTTGCTAAAGCTGGAGCAGAGGTGATTTTGGTGAGTGCCCCTACCAATCAGCCATTGCCAGATACCCATATTCATTTGGTAAAAGTGCGTTCGGCGCAACAAATGTTTGAAGCTACACAAACGCATTATTATGATGCGGATATTATTATCTTGGCAGCCGCAGTAGCAGATTATACTCCTGCAACGGTAGCAGATAAAAAAATAAAAAAGAAAGAAGCTACGTTTAATATTGAATTGGCTAAAACCATAGATATTGCCAAAACATTAGGTGCTGAAAAGCAAGAGCATCAAATCTTGGTAGGTTTTGCCCTCGAAACCGACAATGAGATGGAAAATGCCATCGGGAAGCTCAAATCTAAGAATTTGGATATGATTGTATTAAATTCTTTACAAAATAAAGGGGCAGGTTTTGGTCATGATACCAACCAAGTAACCATTATTACCAAAGATGGGACTTTGCATGAATTTAGTCTCAAAAGCAAAACGGATGTTGCCTCCGATATAGTGAATGCAATTCAGCAATTGAGTTTGTAGATATCATTTTTACCGTATAAACTAATAACGTATTTATGAAATCATTACTAAAAATAGCATTGATAGGACTGTTGGGGATGTTGAGTCAGGCTACGTACGCCCAAGAATTGAGTTGTACAGTGTCTATTAACACCGATCAGATTCAAGTCAATGAGCAACGCGGTGCTACACAGATATACAACGAAATCCAATCGGTACTTCAGGAATTTATGAATAACCGTCGCTGGACGAATGATAATTTTTTACCTGAAGAAAAAATCAAGTGTTCGCTCAATATCATTATCACTCGTGCTAGTGCCAGTGGTGATTATGAGGCAAATGCTCGTTTTCAAGTAATACGCCCAGTGTATGGCACCACCTACGAAACTGTAATTCTAAATTACATAGACAAAAGTTTTAACTTTAAATATTTGTCAGGAACGCCTTTGTATTACAACGACAACAACTATACCGATAATCTGACGCATCTTTTAGCTTTCTATTCGTACGTAGCTTTGACCTTTGATTATGATACTTTTAGTAAATTTGGAGGAGATAAATATGCTCAAAAACTGCTCAATGTTGTAAACCTTGCACAAAATGCAGGCGGCTCATGGGCTCCTTCTACCGATGTAAGAAGTCGCTATTTTTTAGCTGAAAATCTACTAAATCAGCAATTGCTTCCTATTCGTGAAGGATATTATAATTATCATCGCTTGGCTTTGGACAATTTTGGCACAAACCCAGTTGAGGCTCGTAAACAAATTACGACTTATCTTAATACAATCAAGCAGGCCAATGCTAATAAACCTGGGCAATTGCTCAGTCGTTTGATTTTTGAAGCAAAATCGCCAGAGTTAATCAATATTTATATTGATGCTCCAAGTGAAGAACGTAAAAAAGTAAGTGCTTTACTGTCGTCACTAGATCCTCTCAATTCTGACCAATATCGTAAGCTAGCTAAATAATCATATTTCAGTAAGCTCGAAAATTGCATAAGCCTGCCCTGTAGGGGTGGGCTTATTGTTTTATAGGGGCATTGTTGTAAATTTCGATTCTAATTCAATTCCTCAAATCCCCTTTTCTATGAAAAATACTATAAGTTTGGCATCGCTTGCCCTATTGGCTGGTGTAGGTTTAAGTAGTTTTATAAGCCATCTTTCTGATACTCCCAATTGGCAATTTTCGCCATTTACCAAAGTCGATGCCGTAAATCCAGTTTTGACGCCTTCCAATAAACAAGTTTTTACTTGCCCAATTCTAAAAAAAGAGGTCAAATGGGAAGAAAAAGACGTATTTAACCCTGCCGCTGTTGTGCGTGATGGCAAGGTGTATTTGGTGTATCGCGCCGAAGATAAAATCGGCAAATTTGCTGGAACGTCTCGTTTAGGATTAGCTATTTCTACCGATGGTTTGCATTTCAAAAAAGAAGCAAAACCTATTTTTTACCCTGAAAATGATGCCCAAAAACCTCTAGAATGGGAGGGAGGTTGCGAAGATCCTCGTATTGTCGAAAGTGCTCAAGGGCAATATATCATGACTTACACTTCGTACGATGGTAAAACAGCCAGACTAATGTTGGCAACTTCCAAAGATTTGCGCAAATGGACTAAGCATGGACTCGTTTTCAAAGCTCTCAAACATCATAATACATGGTCAAAGTCGGGTGCAATTGTGGTGGATAAAGTAGGAGACAAAATGATTGCTAAGAAAATTAATGGAAAGTATTGGATGTATTGGGGTGATACCGACTTGTTTATGGCAACGTCAACAGACTTACTTAATTGGACGCCAGTCGAAGATGCAAAAGGGCAATTAGTATCTGTACTGAAACCAAGGAAAGGCTATTTTGATAGCAAATTGGTAGAGCCAGGACCTTATGCTTTGTTTACTACAAAAGGTATTGTTCTACTTTATAATAGCGCCAACAATGGCCAAACTGGAGATAAATCTTTGCCAGATATGACTTATAGCGCAGGTCAGGCTTTATTTGATGCAAGTAATCCAGCTGTATTGAAAGACCGTTCTAAAAAATACTTTATGACACCAAACAAGCCTTATGAAATTACAGGTCAGGTGAATAATGTATGTTTCGTGGAAGGCATGGTCTTTTTCAAAAATCAATGGTTTTTGTATTATGGTACCGCTGATTCAAAAATTGCAGTTGCTACTAGCCAAGGAGTTCCGTCTTTGCATTGAGTAAATTATTTCACATCATTTATTTCGGATTTCTGATATTGGATTTCGGAAGTATAGCCTACTTTTTGACTAATAGGTAAAAAGTAGGCTATTGGTTAATAGTCTGATTACAGGACAAAATTGAAGTTTCTAGTCCAAGACGAAGTCTTGGACTTACTTTTTTAGACAGTTTTAAACTGTATTAATAACCTTAAGTGACGAAGTCCAAACATCTGAGTACCCCTTTTTCATTTTGTCCAGTAATCAGGTTAATAATATATCTGTTATTCAATCACTAAACCACTTAATTCGGTATGATTTGTATTTAAAAATGAGAAAAAATTCCCAGTACAATATCCCAAATCCTCAATCAGAAAACTCCTTCATGCTTTATTTGCATACAACTCTCGTTATTCTTCATTAACTTGTAGTGTATTTTAAGCCCAATCACGACTATGATTTCTTCTAAGATTCGTTTGTTCGTTTATCTTTCTGTTTTTTGGATGAGTATTGGTGCAGGCTATTCGCAAGTATGGCATCCTGTAAGTTCTAATGTTACCTTCAAAATCAAAATGCTTGGCGCTGAAGTAATTGGAAAACTGTCAGGGTTTCAGGGTACTATCCATTTTGACCCCGAACATCTGGCTCAATCTGTTATCTATGGCTCGGTAGAAGCTCAAACTATTGATACCGACAATAGTTTGAGAAATAGGCATTTGAAAGAAAAAGAAGGCTTTTTTGAAGTAGCTAAATACCCTACTATTACGATGAAGTCACTCAAAATAGAAGCTAACGGAGAGGGGTTTATCGGTACTTTTGCTTTGACGATGAAAGGGATTACTAAAAATATCCGACTTCCATTTTCTTTTATCAATGAAGGAGAAAACGCTATCTTTAAAGGCTCAACTACCATTAATCGTAGAGATTGGCAAGTAGGCGGCGGAACGATTGGTATGAGCGACAATGTAGAAGTTTCGATTGTATTGAATGTGAAGAAGTAATTTTGAGGGGATAGGCAAAAAGGTATTAGGGTCAAAGGCAACGGGCACAAAGGCACAAAGTGTTTAATTAGGTAGAGGATACATATTTCATAAAATACACTTTGTGCCTGTTGCCTTATTACCTTATCCCTTTCTAAAGATAAATTGATTAATTAGACGACCTAGAGGGTCATTGAACTATTAAAAATGTTACCACAAACAAACGTAGAAGTTCTTACGCAGCTTACCGATTTACTTGGTAAGATGAGTGATGAACAATATAAAAAACCTCTCAAACAACTTCATGATAACTCTATTGGGCAGCATGTGCGTCATATAGTAGAGTTTTATCAGTGCTTGCTCAAAGGCTATATCTCTGGTACAGTCAACTATGATAACCGTGAAAGAAAAGCTCAAATTGAGACGGATAGATACTTTACCTTGCAGGTACTAGGGGCTATTATTGGCAAACTTACTTTCTGGGAGGAAGATAAAGTATTGTCTTTGGCTACTAGTTATGATGGGGAGGAACTTTTGGAGATGCCTACCAGTTTTAATCGTGAGTTGGTATATCTTATCGAGCATACCATTCATCATTTGGCGATTATCAAAATTGGTTTGAATGAGGCTTTTCCAATGATCGAAATTCCTGAAAACTTTGGTGTTGCCTATTCAACTATTCGTTTCAAAGAAAAATAAGTTTCAGAGGCTTAGGGCTTTTGAATTGCCCATCGCCTAAAGCTACTATTACAACCATGTGCGTTTTGACATTTGTGCCGAAAGGGGAGCAACATTTTATTCTGACTAACAACCGAGACGAGGCAACTGCCCGTCCTAAAGCTATACCGCCACAAGCATATCAAATCGGAAATACAGACGTCTTTATGCCTAAAGATGCTCTTGCAGGTGGTACGTGGATTGCTACTTCCGACAATTTTACTTTATGTTTATTGAATGGTGCGTTTGAAAATCATAAGCACCAACCTCCTTACCGACAAAGTAGAGGAACCATTATTCCTGCCTTTTTCGAAAAACAAAATCTTAATGCTTTTTTAGAAGATTTCCTTTTTGAAGGTATCGAAAACTTTACGTTGATTGTGATAGAACATCAAAGTAAACTTGTCCTTACCGAAATCAGATGGGATGGAGAAAGATTATTTGTTGCTGAAAAAGATGCACAAATGTCTCATATATGGTCGTCGGCAACGCTGTATAATGCCCAAATACGCCATGAAAGAGAACAATGGTTTGAGCAATTATTACATCAATATCCCGCAGGGATAAGTGCAGACGTGCTATTAGATTTTCATCAAAATGGCGGTAACGGCGATATCCAAAACGATATGCGTATGAACCGCAATAATACACTAATGACCCAATGTATTATGCAAGTGGTCAAACAAGCAAACGAGGTACAGTATCAATTTGTAGATTTTGTGTAAATACTCTTCTCTCAGGTAAAAAAAAGTTATCGGTTAATAGTATATCAGTAATCATAATAGGTTTGTAATCAGAAGGATACAGTTGTTATGTGTCACAGGTATATTATTAATTTCCCCTGTTATTTACGCAGATTCAAACGATATTTTGGGGGAGTGATTATAAGAATAATCACTCATTCACTCAATCTCAATTCACTTAATAGATAACTCCCTCCTCATCACTTCCCAAAGTGTTCTTTGATAACTTTCCATAACACCTTGGTCGGAACGGGTTTGATTCCTAGTTTTTGCTGTTGGATAGAAATATTCGCAATGATGCGCCAATGATAGGCCAAATCCTTGTAAGCCTTCAAAAGTTTATATTCTGGGTCGTAGATATGCCCAGGCTCGGCACTTACGCCGTTAAGCTCCATCACTCGGATATACTGCCCTTTGTACAAATCCTGAATCGAGCGTACACGCATATCAAATCTGCCGTAATGAAAACCCTCGATAGGTTTGGCAATTTTATTAAAAACTTCATGTAATTGTTTATTGATTAATTCATTGCCATTCAGAAATTTAGTGCCTCTACAATGGTTTCCAATAGGTTCTAATAAAATTCTCTCATGACGCTGTGGAATTTTATAAAAATCCATACCCAAACGCTTTTTCATACTTTCCAATTGAAAACGTGCACGAGTACTTTGTTGCATCAAGGTTTCGATACTTGATGTTCCGTCCCCAATCACCGACAAAAATTCTTTTTTTACAACAGAACTCACATAACCCTGTTCCTCGTTTGGAAGGCGATAATACAACACCCCCAGCTCAATATCATAGTCGATATATTCTTGGATAATAAAGTCGATAGGATGGCTATCAAAATAGTTTTTGAGCGCTTTTTCATCCGCAATTTTCTCTACTTCTGTACCTCTTTCACCTACATTGGGCTTACAAATAAGCGGATATTCCAGTGTTTTGATTTGTTCTAACACAAAGTCAAAAGAACAACCTTGTGTAATAAAAACCGTTTGAGGAAGATATTGCGCAGGAATTTGCTTTAGAATATCTATTTTGGATTCACCAAAAAAACCACCATAGTCAATGCATGGATCAGCATTGGTAAAAAAGGTCAAGGATTTTGTTCGAAAAGCCTGATAAAGCCAATAGGGGATAAGTGGTAGATAAAAAGCCCACCATGTCCAATATTCGTAAGTAAAGAGTTTTATAAGCCATAATGGCCATTGTGTTTTTTTAGAAGTCATTTTTTGTATAGTGAACAGTTTCTCAGGCACAAAGGCAAAAAGTGTTTTTGGTTTTTTGAAAAGTGAACAGTTACTCAGGCACATAGGCACAGAGTGTTTTTTGTATAGTGAACAGTTACTCAGGCACAAAGGCACAAAGTGTTTTTTGTAAAGTGAACAGTTTCTCAGGCACAGAGGCACAGAGTATTTTTTGTATAGTGAACAGTTACTCAGGCACAAAGGCACAAAGTGTTTTTTTGTATAGTGAACAGTTTCTCAGGCACATAGGCACAGAGTGTTTTTTTGTATAGTGAACAGTTGCTCGGGCACATAGGCACAGAGTGTTTATTTGTGAACAGTTGTTCAGGCACATAGGCACAGAGTGTTTTTTGTCTAGTGAATAGTTACAAAGGGTATAGGTGTAATGTGCTGATAATTAGTATTTTATTTTCACAACTCACAACTCACAATTCATCATTCACCATTAACAATTCACAGCTCATTCAACAATTTCCCTCCTTGTGCTACAGCCATAATGATAAAAATATATGCCATCCATTTCTGGACGGTTTCTTGTTGAATTTTTGCAAAAATTTGGTCTTTGTATTTTAAGGCCAGTTGACTGTAAAAGTAATTAAGCAAAAAAGCGCCGAATGAAGCTCCCATTGCAAAGGCAATTTTATCAGAATATGTCTGAACTTTTAGCCAAGAAAAAGTTTGATAATTAATCAATACAATCATCCAAAACGGCAAAAGTTGTGGATTGAAAATGGATAGCATCAAACCTTTCCAAAAATGAGCTTTTGAGGGATTGGTTCCCATATCTTCAGTATGTGCTTGCTGTTTGCTGATCCATGTAAAATACGCCAATATTAACAGTAAGGGTACTACTCCCCATTGCAGATAGGTCAACAACCACGGATAGTACTGAAAAATCACTAACCCTTCTGCCGCCAATAAACTGTAAACAAACTCAGGAATGCATCCACCTACATTCATTTTTAACGCCCCTTTGGGATTATCATGCAGACTTAATTGTACCACTGACATATTGAGCGGTCCAGGCTGAAGCGAACCCATAAAGCTAATAATCGTGGTACAGAGGAAAATGAGCATGTTTTATTGAGTGATTTAGTGAATGGTGAATTAGTGATTTGTGAATATTTTTTTATTTGTAGGCACGCAATATCTTGCGTATCTAATCTAGGATATAGTTGAAATATATTTTCAATTTGCCCAATACCCTTTTTTATCATTGATATTTGATGTATTAGACGCAAAATATTGCGTCTCTGCGGGAGAAAAATCCCCTCACCACTACCAATCTGCGTCTTCGTTCCGCAACTTTTCCCTTTTGCTTAATCCCTATCCTCTCATCACCTATCACTTTGTGCCTTTGTGCCTGTTGCCTTTGTCCCTCAACTCTCCCCTTTTTGCCTAACCCCTATCCCCTCTAAGAAACAAATCTACACCAAAAGCATAGTTTAAGAAAGTCGGCGAGCCGACCAAAATGATTTTTACTGTAAATTGCATTATGTTATTGCAAGAAAACACCCTAGATTTCCAAGAGGAAAACACCGTCTTTGCCGATGTGATCGTGCCTGTAGCGGTGCCAAATTTGTTTACATACCGTGTCCCTCGCGATTTTGCCCAGCATATTCGGGTGGGAGCAAGGGTTATTGTGCAATTTGGAAAATCTAAAGTAGTAACTGCTGTTATTGCTCGTTTACATCATCAGCCTCCCCAAAAATATCAAGCCAAATACATTCTCGAATTATTGGACGATGCTCCACTGGTTACACCACAGCAAATAGAGCTATTTCAGTGGATTGCAGATTATTACATGTGCCATGTGGGCGAGGTACTCAATGTGGCGTTACCATCTGGACTCAAAATATCAAGCTTGTCGAAAGTACAATTCAATCCAGAATTTGACCGCCCAGAACTCCTCACTGAGCGAGAGGTAGTAATCATAGAAGAACTCAAAAAGCATCAATCGCTTACTTACGATGAATTAGCACGTTTTGCAGATGTCAAAAATGTCTACCATCTCATTAAAGCATTGGTGCAAAAGCAAGCGATCATTGTTTTTGAAGAAGTTAAGGAAAAATATACGCCCAAAATTATTCGCAAAGTACGGCTTAACCATTTTTATGAGGAGGCAGGCTATTTGACAGCTTTGCTGGGTGAACTTGAAAAAACGCCCAAACAGTTAGAAGTAATTTTACAATACTTGCGATATGTGCCTGTATTGCGCACGCCCGCACTCAATGGGAAGGGTTTGGAGAAAAGTACCCTAACCAAAGCCGAGATTTCCGATAGTTCTTTGAATACCTTATTGAAAAATGGTATTCTCGAACAATTCGACGTGATTGTAAGCCGATTTGAGGAGGATGTAGATTTTGTGGAAGCTCCAACGCCTGAATTATCTGAAGCACAAAAGCGAGCATTGACCGAAATCATGCAGTCTTTTGAAGAAAAAGATACCGTTTTACTGCATGGTATCACGGGAAGTGGCAAAACTGAGGTATATATCAACCTAATCGAGCAGGTTTTGGCAGGTGGTTCGCAAGTCCTTTATCTATTGCCTGAAATTGCACTTACGACCCAAATTGTGGTGCGTTTGCGCAAAGTATTTGGGGATAAAATGGGGATATATCACTCTAAGTTTTCGGATAACGAGCGAGTAGAAGTCTGGAAAGGAGTTATTTCTGGTAAATTTCAGTTTGTGATTGGCGTACGCTCTGCGGTGTTTTTACCCTTCGACAACTTAGGCCTCATCATCGTGGATGAAGAACACGAAACTTCTTACAAGCAATTTGACCCTGCGCCACGTTATCATGCTCGTGATGTAGCGGTGGTGATAGCGCATAAGCAAAAAGCCAAAGTGTTGCTAGGTTCGGCTACGCCTGCCATCGAAACTTATTACAATGCCTTGACCGGGCGCTATGGTTTGGTAACGATGAAACAACGTTTTGGCGATGCCCAATTGCCAGATATTCGTCTAATTGATGTGAAATCTGCTCGCAAGAATAAGCAAGCCAAAGGCGATTTTTCGACGATGATGCTCGATGCCATTCGACTAAATTTTGAGCAAAAAGAACAAACCATTTTGTTTCAAAACCGTCGTGGGTATTCACCTTATATTCAGTGTGATGACTGCGATACAATTGTGTCTTGTCCCAACTGCGATGTGAGTTTGACCTATCATTATCGTGAGCAAGAATTACGCTGTCATTATTGTGGTTATCATGAGTCGATGCACCGTACTTGCCAAGCTTGTGGTTCGGTCAAATTACGGACTCGTGGTTATGGAACTGAAAAAATCGAAGAAGAATTACAACTACTTTTCCCCGAAGCCAAAATCGCCCGTATGGATTTGGATACCACACGTACCAAAACGGCATTTCAAACTTTGATTAATGAAGTAGAAAAAGGAGCAGTAGATATTTTGGTAGGTACGCAGATGGTATCGAAAGGATTGGATTTTGAAAAAGTGAGTTTAGTCTGCATTTTCGATGCCGACAAAATGATTAATTTTCCTGACTTTAGGGCTACAGAAAAAGCTTTTCAGATGCTAACTCAAGTAGCAGGGCGTGCAGGACGCAGGTCGATTCGTGGCAATGTTTTGATACAAACCAACAATACTAAGCAGCCAATTTTACAACAAATCATCGATGGTGATTATGAAGGAATGTATGCGCAAGAGATTGCAGAGCGTGAAACCTTCCGTTATCCACCTTTTACCAGATTGATTAAGATTATTGTCAAACATACCGACGATGCCGCTGCCGACAAAGTAGCCAAGGATTTAAGCATAAAGCTTATCGAAAAACTTAGTGCAGCACGAGTTTTAGGACCAGAAAGACCGCTTGTAGAACGAATTCGTAATCAGTTTATTTATGAAATTATGATTAAACTTGAAAAGAACCTGCCACTCAAAGCAGTCAAAAATTATATTTCTGAACAAATCGAAACCATCTCAGTTGGAAAAGAATATAAAGGCTGTAGTATTATTGTCGATGTGGATTGTGGGTAGGCTTTGAGCTTTTGGTTATCAGCTTTCAGGAAAGATACACAATCAATGATGAATCTTTCCTGAACCTTCCAACAAATAAAATCCAAATAAGATATAAAGTTCGTATATCGCTAGGCGGATACCTGCTACTTAAACTTTGCTTCCTATATCATTATGAAAAATATCTTATTGCTTGTGATGGCTATTTCTTTGTTGGGCGGAATGGTCGTATTATCTTACTTTTTTACTCCCTTGGCTTGGGGAGCTGGGCTGTTATGGCTTTGCCTCACCTTGCTTTGGCTTTGGAGTTTACGCATCAAGGACTCCAGTATTATTGATTCCTTTTGGGGAATGGGCTTTGTGATTTTGGCATGGCTGTGGTACGGACTTTTACCTGATACCAATCCGAGGGCTTTGGTGTTATGTGTATTGGTCTCTATTTGGGGAATACGATTGTCAGCACATATAGCAGTTCGTAATCATGGAAAAGGAGAGGACTATCGCTATCAAGCCTTCCGCGAAGCTCATGGGGATAAATATTGGTGGAGGTCATATTTTAGGGTATATTTATTACAAGGCGTATTACTTTGGTTAATCTCTTTACCGCTATTTTTTACCCAACAAACACCCTTTATGGGCTGGACATGGGTCGATGCTTTGGGTGGCATCATCTGGTTGGCAGGCTTTGTATTCGAAGCCCTTGGTGACTGGCAATTAGCTCAATTCAAAGCCAATCCAAAAAACAAAGGCAAAGTATTTGATAGTGGTTTGTGGCAATACACCCGTCATCCCAACTATTTTGGCGATGCGGTATTATGGTGGGGATATTTCTGTTTTGCCATTGCAGCAGGAGCTGGCTGGACTGTTTTAAGTCCTCTATTGATGACCTTTCTGTTGATGAAAGTCTCAGGCGTAGCCCTACTCGAAGAAAGACTCGTAGAAACCAAACCCCAATACCTCGACTACATGAGCCAAACCCCAGCATTTTTTCCTAAGTTTTGGAGATAGGGGTGTAAAATAAGGGTGGGAGTGAGGAATTGTTTGAGCAAATTATTAAATTGAAAGAAATAACATAAATGTGAATTGCAATTGTACGTTTATGTGCTGGCCTATAAAGCCTAAAAAAGCTATGACATTGGATGTATATGTTGATTATGGGTGGTGAGATGAAAATAAAATAACACTTAAAAATTGATACAGTCTGATTACATAAAAGACCTTTTAGATTTATTGCTTGATGTTGATAATGATGGAATTCAAGCGAGAAAGCAAATACCATTTTTATCTGAGATGCATTTTGATTATACAGGTAGTGGACTATTTGTTTTTTTTGAAAGTACTCAAGGTATTGAAAATTATAGAGTTGAAAAAGTTAATTTGGTATTAGATGGAGTAATAATTCAATCAGAAGGGTGCCATTTTAGCGCACAAGGAATATTATTTTTCAAGAATGGATTTATTGACTATCTAGAAATTTGGTGTTACGAAGGAGAGTATCCTCAAACGGAGTTAAAAACATACACTATATCCCAAGTTTGGAATAATTCTAAAAATCGTATCATTACAAAGTTACCCTAAAGATATAAGTCATGACTGTCTGTACTGCTCAGAGTATGATGCTTTATATCAATACAAATCAAAAGTGCCTATTAGTAGAAGAGAGGCTGATATTCTTTTCAGAATCCTATTAAAAAGAGCTCGATTTAAGTGGGCTTATTTATATTACTTTTTTGTTAGATTATTTGGAGGATTTTACGGGAAATGGAATTACAAAAAAGCTCAAGATGAAGTTAAAATAGAACAGTATTCATGGCTGAGGAAGGATGGATAGTGATTGGCTAATATAAAATTTTTTCAATAAAATTTATTGATAGCCAGTGTCTTGGCTATGATAGTGTGCCTTTTTGAAAAATTATCTTAACCGTTTTGGAAATTTAAAACCTGTTAAATGCTACACCATGCACCTTGAAGACTTCATAAAATTTGTTGATAAAACAATTGATGAGTTAATTCTTTATGCACAATTACATGCAGGAAAGGATTATGCTGATTATGAATTGGAATTTGTGTGGGGAATGTACGGCTCACAAATAGTTGATGGCAAAGAAAATATAATATATGAGATAACGGATCAAGTTTTTGTCTCTCCAGATAAAATCTATCCATGCGTAGATTTAATTATCGAACAACTTACTCCAGAAAAACGACTAAGAATTCTAGGACATAGGGCTGGATATGAGCCTAGAGAGTTTGGAATCGGATGGAGTAACAGACCTGGTCCTTTTATTTACGGGATAGGAAAAGGGATTTTGACAGGACTTGTGGATACCAATAGCCCAGAATTCAGAAAGAAATTGATAGATATGGGACTTTTATATGATAAACAAGCTTAAGAGGATGTAAGTCTTGAAATGCTGTTCAATTCAATGCAGAAATAATCTACCTTTAAACTATATAAAAACGCTTCATGAACAAACCCCTCCAACAAATACTATGGAATCAGTTTGGCGCAAGTATTGATATGCTCATCAATGTTGTGGCAAATTGCCCTGATGACTTTTTTACTGCTCATAGACGTTTTTACTATATTGCTTTCCATAGTGCCATTTTTCTGGATTACTATTCAACTATTCCTCCGAGTGATTTTTCTCCTTTGCTTTCCTTTACTCAAAAAGAAGAACAAGATAGACCTCAAGACTCAATCGGTGATTTTATTCCTGACAGAGATTACAGCAAACAAGAAATCGTAAAATATCTAAGACAAAGTAGAGAGAAGTGCAAACAGCTTGTAGAAGGTTTGACAGAGGAAAAATTACAGGAGAGATTCAAAGAAGGTGACGAGCCCGATGATATGGATTATCCGATGTTGGAAATCATACTTTATAATCTCCGACATACCCAGCATCATACCGCACAACTCAATATGCTCTTACGCCAACATCTTGATGTACACACAGAATGGTCGTTTAGAGCAGGAGATATTCAGAAAAACTGAACAAAGTTTGGTGTCGGATCTTCAGTGTGTCAGCTTCTCATTTTTGGATATTTGTATGATTTGATCATGCTTTTAACCCTTCTTGAGCTGAGTATAGCATTACACAACGAAGCTCAAGAAGGGTGTTTTGTTTTTTATAATCTATAGACTCATACTACCCCAATAGTCATGTGGACTAACGAAATAATCGTCTCTCTTCTTTAGGGAACTTCCTCTAAAGAATCAAATGCACAGATCTAACACAGGTATACTGTAAGTTGTGCACTGTTAATGGAGTAAAGTAAAGCATATTATTTCTTTAAACTTTAAACCTGTAATTTTTAGGAAAGCTTACATATCTTAACGATAAGTATTTGTGAAGATACCGAGGATGTGGGATAAATTGCTATATTTGAATAGGCAGATTTTTCTTTCAAGTACATTTAAAAACTTCACAAAATATGACAAAATCTACTACGCTACACATTCTTACATTTTTTGGATTGGCCTTTGGTCTAACATTTGCCTTTAGCAAACTTCCGCCGATTATATTATATGATATCGACTTCAAAGAAATCCTGTGTGGTATGGGGCCTTTGCTGGGAGGATTAGTTTGTTATCAGGTATATGGGATATCTACTTCCTATTCAGTTGCTGGAACACAGCCTATCAAAATTTGGGCTATGGTAGGATTAGTTTCCTTAACGTTTCTACTAACGAATACTGGTACTTCATTGAGTACTAGCTTACCCTTTATGCTTTCTCAAATGTTGTACTGCTTTGGAGAAGAATACGGTTGGAGACATTATCTACAAACTGTTACTAACCCACTCCATAAATGGCTTCAGCCATTTGTCATCGGATTAATTTGGTTTGTTTGGCATTTTGCTTGGTTACCTGAGCCATTAAAAGCATTGCTAGGTCAAAACTTCAATGCACCATTACCTATCGGCATTATTACAGGCATTGTTTCGCTAGCCTTGTTTTCAATGTTTTTGGGATGGACTATCCAAAAAACAGGTGCAGTGCTAATACCAACATTAATACATTTTGCTACGAAATCAAATTCTGGCACTCTCTTGGCAACCATAATTGTTGTTGTCCTTGGCATTATTACTTGGGATACTTTTAGCTTGGGGAAGGCGATGCGAAAATAATTCTTATCAAATGTCAATTCTACATTAATATTTAAGCTACTTTTTGTAAACCTATAAAAATGAAAAACGAACCTCATTGTATCAATAAAAACGACTTACTCGAACGAACCAAGCAAGATATTGTGCAATTTGGGCTTCAGGTAATATCGGTTACCTCAACTGACTATTCGCCTTCTTTTTCTTACAGTATTGGCTTGACCCAAACATACCAACATCCCGAAATTATTTGCTTTGGATTGTCTAGCAGTTTAGGTCATGAAATAATCAATGACATTGCTTCTATGATTAAAAATGGAACAATATTCGAAGAAGGGGAAATTTATACAGATATCTTTCAAGATAGTAGAGCTACTTTTTTATCGGTTGATGCAAGTAATTTGGAATATTATTTTGGCGCAGGACTAAACTATTATCAGGATAAATCTTTTGAAGCTTTGCAGCTCGTTTGGACTGACCGAAATGATTTATTTCCTTGGGAGGATAATTTTGAAGAGGAGTTTTTGTATCAACAGCCTTTACTCGACAGAAATACAGCATTCAAGTTTAATGAGCCGCCGCATTTGAGCATTTTTACGACTCGCCAGTGGCTTGAAGAACATAAGCCGATTTTAAGGGTGGTACATGATCATGATGGTGATTGGCAGTTTTTGACAGGAGACCAAATACCCAAAGATATACGAGTCGTATCTCTTTCTGAAATAGTTCGCAGTGACCATACCTTAAATGAGGTCTTCGACCTAGAATACGGCGAAGATGCCGAAAGAGCATCCGTTGGTGAAGCATGGGAAAGAAATTCACTAGAAGAATATGAGGAGGAGTAGAGGATTAGGTTAAAGATAAAGAACGTATTTCTAAACCTTGCTAAAAATAACCGTATTCAAAAAATTAAATTGTTCTACATCACTTCACCCATTTTCAAAACTCATGTTTCTGGTTTAGATTTAGGGAAAATTCACACTATCAACAAATTGTGGTGTTTTCACCTCAACTTACTTCCAAACTATCATGAGAAAACTTTTCCTAATGCTGGCAGTCCTGCTCGGTATTGCTCCTGCTTTTTCACAAGAAATCCCTAAAATTTTACCACTGAAAGAACGTGCTGTATTACAGGATGAATTGCTTGATGAGCGTTTCAAAAGCGTATTGCCTAATCTGATGCGCAAAAATGGAATCGATATGTGGGTCATCATTGCTAGAGAATACAACGAAGATCCTGTTATCAAAACCATGTTGCCATCTACTTGGCTCAATGCTCGTCGCCGTACCATTTTGGTTATCTATGACAAAGGTGAGTCACAAGGACTTGAGGCCTTGGCTGTGGCTCGTTACAATGTAGGCACTATCTTCAAATCGGCTTGGCAACCCGAAAAAGAAGCGAATCAATGGAAGCGCCTTATACAAATCATCGAAGAAAGAAAACCTAAGAAAATCGCCCTAGACGTATCTGAGCAGTACGCACATGCCGATGGTTTGAGTCACTCAGAACATGAAGCTTTGATGAGCAATATGCCTGCTGAGTACAAAAGTAAAGTTACTTCTGCTGAGCGCCTTTGTGTGGGCTGGCTCGAAACTCGTACGCCACGCGAAATTGCTTTGTATGAAATGTTGGATAGAATCACCCATCAAATTATTGCGGAGGCATTTTCTGAAAAAGTCATTATTCCTGGGGTAACTACTACCGACGATGTGGTGTGGTATTTACGTGAGCGTGTGGCTGAGTTGAGGCTAGATACATGGTTTCACCCAACGGTAGATATCCAACGCCCCGACCCAGATAAAGTCAACTGGCCGTATGACCGTCGTCCCGATGTGGAGGTAATTATGCCAGGTGATTTATTGCATTGCGATTTTGGGATTACGTATTTACGTCTCAATACCGACGTACAAGAAATGGCGTATGTCTTGCGCCCCGATGAAAAACAAGTGCCCGATTATTTGAACAAAGCCTTTTCTGCGGGCAACAGATTACAGGATATCATGACTGGATTTTTTAAGGTAGGAATGACGGGCAATCAGATTTTAGCGCTATCGCTTCGCAAGGCTGAACAAGATGGTGTTGTAGCTCAGATTTATTCGCATCCAGTGGGGTATCACGGACATGCGGCTGGTCCTGCCATTGGAATGTGGGATATGCAAGGTGGTGTGCCTGGTACGGGAGAGTACTCCATTAATGAGAATACAGCCTATGCTGTCGAACTAAATGCCAAGGTAAAAATACCTGAATGGGGCAACAAAGAAGTACGCGTAATGTTGGAAGAGCAAGGGCTTTTTATCAACGGAAAGGTACATTATATTGACGGACGCCAGAAAACCATACTCACTATTCCGAGGCGACAAAAAATAGATCATTTAGGTCAATAATGACTTAGAAAAAAGGGTTTGAGAATGATTTTTCAAACCCTTTTTTTGTAAAAAATGAATCTTATTAAATGGTGTAATTAGACAATGTAATATTTTTGAATAAAATTTACTTTGATTAAAATGGATATTTTGCGTTTGTGTATTTGTGTGTTGGTTTTTTTAGCTGAGATAGATGAAGAAATTCCTTGTGGTTTCGGAAAAACTCTGTAACTTACTTTTGATTCCGAGCTTATTAAATATTCTAAGCATGAGCTAATGTTTTTAAGATTAATACTTTTAACCGTCATCATTACTCCGTATACCACTTTTTCACAACAAAAAAAGCTAGATAGCTTACTTTTGGTGTGGAAAAAAGACTCTGTTCGTATAGCTCAAGCTCCTGATTCAAATGATGTCAAATTATTGAATTCGATAGGCTATGAATACATGCAGAGGGCATCGGCTAATACCATAAAACTTTCAAATACGGCCTTTATTCTTGCTGAAAAAATCAAATATGATAAAGGACAAACAACAGCTCTTGCCAATCTTGCTCGATATTATTATGTCAAATGTGATTATGAGCTTTCGTTAAGATATCTTCTAAAATCTTCAGCCATCAGTGACTACATTCAGGATTTGGATGGAAAAGCTGGTATGACCAATCTTTTGGCACTTATTTATCTTGCTCAAAAAAAATATATTCCAGCCAAGAAAGAACTATATACAGCTATCAGTCTGAATAAAAAGCTCAATAACTCTCAACGGTTAGCAGCAAACTACTTCAATCTGGCTCTGGCAAGTAAAGAGCTCAAACAGTCAGATAGTACCTATTACTATATTCAGTTATCCAAAAAACTTGCTGTTAAAAATAATGATGATCATCTTATTGCGATGTGTAACAATCGTTTAGGGGAATTCCATTGTTCTAAAGGTCGTTCAGAAGAGGCTGTTTTTTATTATACTTCAGTCATTAAGAATCCAAAGTACCAGAATGATTGGGAGAATAGCTTTGCCTACACAGGTTTAGCCAAATGTTTTTACTCAAAAAAGAAGTACAACGATGCCGTTTCATATGCCCATAAAGGTTTAGAACTGGCCCAAAAAACCAATACGCTTTGGGATATCCACATGGCGCTTAAGGTGCTTCACGAAGCTTATCACGCTGCAGGAAAAGATGCTTTAGCTTACAAATATCAAACTTTAGAAAAGCAGTATAGTGATAGTCTTTCTAATGAAAAAACAGAAATTGAGTTAACAAGCTTATCCCTCAAGCGCAAGCAGGCCGAAAATGATGCTTTGATGCGTAGAAATCAGGTAGTACAGCAAAAGGCTGCAAATAGCCAAATGCTGATGATATTAATTGCTTCGGTTTCGGCATCTTTATTTATTATTTTAGGATTGAATATCTGGAATACGCGTAAAAAACAGCGCTTGTATGATGATATTCAGGAAAAATCTGAACAAATTTTAGCCCAAAGCCACTTGATTGAAAAACAGAACGCAGAGCTTTTGGAGTCAAATAGAACAAAAAATAAGCTTTTTTCGATTATAGGTCATGATTTGCGTTCGCCTTTTGCTACCATCTTGGGCAGTTTTAAAATGTTTAAAGCTGGGTATTTGGGTGAAGCTGAAAAAGAAATGATTTTAGATAAAATCTATGAACAGGTAAGTGCTACTTCCGAAATGATTGACCACTTGTTAACTTGGGCTAATAGTCAAAAAGAAGGTCTAAAAACCCAAAAGCAAGAGTTCTGTTTGAGCCAAAAAATGGAACAGATTATGGAGGTGTTTACTAATACTGCCGAAAGCAAACAAATCTCGCTTACACATGAGTATGCCGAGCCTGTGTATATATTTGCCGACCCCGACCAAGTTCATATCCTTTTTCAGAATCTTATAGCCAATGCTATCAAATTTACCAAGCCCCAAGGAAAGGTAGAAATATCATATCAAACAAGCTCAACCCATTTGTTGGTAGTTGTGAAAGATAATGGCATTGGAATGTCACCAGAAAAACTCTCTCAATTATTCACGATGACTGGCAAAGGGATATCGACCTATGGAACCAACTATGAAAAAGGCTTAGGTATAGGATTGTCTTTAGTCAAACAATTTGCTGACCTTAATGGTGCTAGTATTTCGGTAAAAAGCGAAGAAAATAAAGGGACAGAATTTATCATATCATTTAACATACCCATTTCTATGGAGAAAACTGTTTAATTCAATGGTTCTTTCAGGTATACTAATTGCTC
Source organism: Flectobacillus roseus (assembly GCF_030056595.1). Taxonomy (NCBI): domain Bacteria; kingdom Pseudomonadati; phylum Bacteroidota; class Cytophagia; order Cytophagales; family Flectobacillaceae; genus Flectobacillus; species Flectobacillus roseus. The sequence goes on along the minus strand of NZ_JASHIF010000020.1, from coordinate 60,063 downwards.
CTGCAAAAAGCTTCGTTTTTCTTCAAAAAATACCTTCCATTCCATTTTTTCGAAGATTTGTATGGCCGTAAAAAGAATATTTAGCGCTTTTGTGTCGTATTCTGGATTACTAAAATAAACAAAAGTCCCATCCAAAAACGTTTGACAAGAAGCTCGGTCTTCCTCTTCCCAATAGGATTGCCAGCGTCCCACTTCGAGTAAGTGTTGAAGAGCCGATTTAAGTTCTTTCTCGATTGGAATAAAATCTTCAAACTGCTGGGTGATTTCTTCAAATGGGGTATTTACATGAGTAAACTGCAAGGCAATATATATTTTTTGAACTAACTCATAATTTTGCTCATGTAGGTGCTTAGTTTCTGTGAGTAATGATAATGCTGTTTCGTATTGTTCTCCATGACCCTGAGCTGTAGCACGTTGAAAACTGAGCACCGAAACCTTTTGTTCATGCTCAAACAAGGTTTTTGTACCCGTTTCTAAGGCTTTTTGTAAATCTTCGAGGAGCTTATTAATCTCCGATTTCGCAACTCTTTTATTGTCATATTCGATAAAATCTGGTAGTTCAGTCGATGCCGTAAGTTGATGAAGCTTGTTAATATCATTGTTCAGAATCGTTATAGCTTCCAACTTGTTGAATATTGCAGCTGAAAATAGGCTTTCTGGTTCAATTTTGGCATTTTTTAAAGATTCTTCTAATGGCGCAGGATGACGCCAATCAAAATATCCTTTGTATTCGGGCGCATAGCTGTTATGTGTTTTTTCTTCCTGTAGGTTATCCACAAATTGTTCATAACTCACCAACTCTGTAGCTTTATCGTATTGCACCAATGCAAATAATTGTGCTGTTTGATGTTGCAAAATATCCTGTGGGTTTTGTAATAAATGAATTGCTAAATCACGATGCACTTGTTGCTGCTGGATATTGAGTTTGTGAAGATGTTGTACTCTTTCATTCATGCTCGGGTGAGTTGCCCATTGGTCTTCAACCACGAGTTTGGACTGGTTAATTTTATCAAACTTTTCCAAAGTAACTTGCGGTAACTCTTGGAAAATAGGTACCTCATTGGCTTCGGAAATTGATTTCATAACCCAGCTCTGTTGTGGATAAATATTGTTAGTAATCTGCGCTTTACTGATATTTCTTTCATAATAATTTAAAACAGTATAATAGGCAGTATTTGACAAATCAATTCTTAAAAGGGCATTTGCCAGTGCATCAGACCCTGCCACATGGGCAGCGATGGCATCGGCATGAAACTCCATTTCTCTCGAAAGTTTGAGGTAATTAAGATTAATTAGTTTGTAGAAAAACTGAAGGATTTTCTGGATACCGATAATGATATAAATTGCCACACGCACTCCCAAGCTTATAATCCAATGAAGATTTGCCCATTTGTCAATCAAAGATCCAAACGAATCATTTTGAAATAAAAGGTTGTGAATTACCTGATTGGCATAATACACATAGCTACCGATTTTCATAGACTTTTGAGAAAAGTGCCCAAATTCATGAGCTAGCACTGCTTTTAGCTCATCTTGGGTCATGCTATTCATCAGTCCAATACCTATTTGAAGGTTCTTTTTAATCGGCAAAAACATACTCAAAAAGTTTGAGTCATAAAACACAGAAGCATTGACATCGGCAGTGAGATATACTTTTTTAGGAAAACTCGTACCTACTTGCATGACGATTTCGTCGATAAGCGCAAAGAGCTGTGGCTGGTCGTTTCTTGTAATTTCGGTATAGCCATCAAGATTAGTTTTATTTTTACTGAAGACAAATTTCACCAGAAAAATCAAGACTAATATTCCAATGCTGATAATACCTGCCCCCAGAAGGATTGTCCAGATGCTCACTTTTAAAGCCATTATACTTATTCCAAGCATACTAAGTACCGCTGTTAAACCAAGAGCAAGGAAAAACAAGGCGATATAAACCACTATAAAAATGAAGATAGATATGGAGGCTTTTAGTGCCGCATCTTTGAAGGTTTTTGATGGAGGAACAACAATTGTACGCATGGTGAAACTATTGAGTTGGAACTAGATTTAGGGCAATATAATCAAATGAAGGTTGTTACAAACATACTGTAATATTCAATAAAACAAACACGCATGGAGCTTTTAAATATTAAACGAAATGTTATTTTATATTCTTGAAAAAGTCTAAAATAAAGTATAGCAAATAAGCAAAAATATTTTTGATAAATAGCCTTAATAGCCTCTTAATCAGAATCCCTAAATATTTATATACAAATTGTTGCTGAAGTTTTTTATTTTCTCTAAAATTGAATAAATAAACTAACTTTTCATACAAAATGAATTATTTTTCTGCACTTAAGTTTAAGGTATTGCTAATTGCTTTAATCTTCAGTTTTAATGGCCTTATGGCTCAGAAATCTCCGATTAAATTCGGCGATATTCCCACATCAGACCTCGAAGCCAAAGTTTACGCTATCGACTCATCTGCCTCAGCGGTGATTCTTTGTGACTATGCAACCTTGACTTATGCCTACTATTCTTCTGGTCTAAAGACCATGTTTACTCATCATCGTCGTATCAAGATATTAAAAAAATCTGGTTATGACTGGGCTACCTTCGAGACAATGACCAGAGGAGGAAGCCAAGAATCTATTTCAGGGATCAAAGGGGCAACGTACCGTTTGGTTGGAGGTAAAGTTCAGGTTGACAAATTGGAAAAATCAGCCATTTTTGAGAACAAATCTGATAAAAACTTTACATCTCACAAGTTTACACTTCCCAACGTTCAGGAAGGAAGCGTGGTAGAGTTTACGTATCAGATACAATCCAATTACGATACCGAGATTCCAACGTGGCGTTTTCAGCACTCTATTCCTACTCTCTGGAGTGAGTATTGGGTAAATGCTCCCAATTTTTACGTGTTTAGATTGCACACGCAAGGGTATGAGCCTTTTGTTATTTCAAAGCAAGACCAATCGAGTATCATGCTTGAAGGCTCAAGTTATGCAAGTACCGAATATCATCTGGCGGTAAAAGATGCTCCTGCTATCAAAGAAGAGCCTTATACGACTACGATAGAGGACTTTACTGCTAAAATACAGTTTGAAATCGCAGCCTATGTGCCACCCAATGGCATTAGTAAAAGTTTTTCCTTAACATGGGAAAATTTGGATGCAGCATTATTGGGCTATGACTCGTTTGGTAAACTTGCCAAACCTGATGGCGCCGTCAGAGATATTGTACCTTTTCTAAAACGGACAGATTCAGATACTTTAGCACATTTAAACAAAGTACTTGATTATGTTCAGAAAGCTGTACTCTGGAATGGTGAGGCTAGTATGTATGGATCCAATACTCGTAAAAAAGTATTAGAAAGCAAGCTAGGAAACTCAGCAGACTTGAATCTTTTGTTGGTAGCTATTTTGAAAGAACTCAAATACGAAGCTCAACCCCTGATTTTAAGCACACGTAATCATGGTATGGTCAATGAGTCGCAGGTACTAGAAAAACGCTTTAATTATGTGGTAGCTGGCGTTTTGATGCCTAATCAGCAATGGTTGTTATTAGATGCCACCGATCCTATGTGTAAAGCAGGTAGCGTGCCATTTCGTTGTCTTAATCAGCAAGGAAGAATCGTGGCATCGGGCACTGGAGAATGGGTTGAAATTACCCCGAAAGAAAAATATACTGCCGCCCAAAGCGTATTGGTCACCGTAAAAGCCAATGGCGATGCTGAGATAAAGGGAGATTTACTTTTTCAAGGGTATGCAGCTATGGCTATGCGCAAAGTCTATCAGAAGGAAGGTGAAAAAGCTTTAGGTGAATACCTGAAAAAGGAATATCCCAACCTTCAGTTCAAATCCTTCAAAGTGACAGGTCAGAGCAAATATGAAGATGCTTTTACTATTTCTATTGATGCCGAAGTATCAGAAGCTGTCAATATCCTTGGGGAGCGTATGTATATCAAACCTAGCTTTGGCTTAATCGATACCGAAAACCCTTTCCATAATAAAGACCGCAAGTTTCCTGTCAACTTTGGGTATTTGCAAGACGATCTTTCTACCATTATGATCAATCTTCCTGAGGGGTATGCGGTAGAAGAATTGCCCAAATCAGTAAAAGCTGTTACGCCCGACAAAATGGTCAATTATACATATCAAATACTTGCCAATGGCAATCAGATTGCATTTATGAATAAGTTATTTGTCAAGAAAACCTATTTCTATGCAGAAGAATATCACGATTTAAGACAAGTATTTGATTTGATAGAACAACGTAACCTCCAACAGATTGTGTTGAAGAAGAAGTAAGCCTGATAATAGATACATCGACCCTACAACTTTGAGAATATCATAGCCATGATTTACCAATTTTTCTATAAGAAAGATTGGTAAATCATGTGTTTTAAGCGCTTCGGTTTTCTGCTTTTCTCAAAATATCTTTTCTGAATTGTTCAATTCAAAATCAATTCTATCCGAGCATATTCTTTCCCAAATAAACCTTAACACTAATGAAAAAAGTAACTATTTTACTACTAATGCTTTCGATGGCTTTTATGGCCAATGCCCAACGAGAACTACCCACCTTTCCTGATGTAAAAGTAGAGGATTTGAAGAAAAAAGAATATGCCAAGGATTCTTCTGCTGAGGCTTATATCATGATGAATTATGGAAATGGATGGGTTTATAAAAACTCGGAAGGAGGATATGAAATCGCCTATCAATACTTTACCAGAATCAAAGTCTTGAAAAAAAGTGCTTTCGAACGTGCCACAAAAACACTCTTCCTCTACAAAGATGATAACCAACAAAATATAGAGACAATCGAAAACGTAAAAGGTAGAACCTACAATTTTGCAAATGATGGAATAACAATTGAAGAGCTCGATCCCAAGGACGTATTTAAAGGAAAATATGACAAATCTTATGATAAGGTAAGTTTCACTTTACCCAAAGTAAAAGAAGGCTCCATCATTGAATATTCTTATGTGGTTCGGTCGCCGTATCCTTTCAAACCTAAGGATTGGTATTTTCAGTATAATATCCCTTGTGAGCGAAGTGAATATACCTTTAGTTCTCCAACCAATTTGGCTTATCGTATTTTGATGCAGGCTTGTGATGGAAAACTTTCATTTGATAAATGCGCAACCGCCGACGAGTATCGCACTTGCCAATGGTTGATGTTGAATGTTCCCGCCCTCAATCGTGAAAAGTATGTTGCCAACTTGGATGATTATACTCGAAAAATCCACTTTGAGCTGGCTGAATACATTGTGGATGGCATGAGTAAACCTAAAAACCTTTCCATAGATTGGCCTGCTTTTGACAAGCAATTATTAATTGACGAGGATTTGGGGGGAAGAATTGGTAAAATCTCAGCTTTTGATGCCACGGCTCAAAGTCTCAAAACCCAAAAAACAGATACGCTTGAATTGGCAAAAGAAGTTTATAAATATGTGCAAAGTAATTTTACTTGGGACGGTAATAAATATCTATTTACCAAAAACCCATTGAAGGAAGTATTCAAAAATAAAACAGGCTCAGGTACTGAGCTGAATTTATTGCTCATTTCGCTACTTCGTCAGGTCGGAATAGAGGCCAATCCTGTAGTAATTAGCACCCGTGAGCATGGTCGGATATGGAAAGATTATCCTATGATTACTAGATTCAATTATACTTTAGCTCATGTCAATATCAAAGGGAAGGACGTCTTGTTAGATGTAACTGATAAAAACCTTCGCTGGGGACTATTACCAAGTTTTTGTATGGTGGGCGAAGGTCGTTTATTAATTAGTAATAAATCTCAATGGCTTCCTATTCGTACACCTGAGAAAAGTGGAGAAATGATTAATATGGAATTTACATTTGGAGAAAAAGAATCAGAACTTGAGAGCCAAATTACTTATGCTGGGGTCGGGTACCAAGCCATCGACTACCGCACCGAATACAATACTTTAGGCAAGGACAAGTTTGCAGAAAAATTTCGTAAAAAACTTTCTACTATCGACAAAGCTTTGGTAGAATTTGAGGGCTTTTCAAGTACAGATACGGATGTTCAGCCTGTAATAGCTGTGACAGGGAAAAATCCAGAGGGATATAGTGTTGTGAATGGGAAAATTTACCTTAAAACCATTCCTTATGATGGCACCACCGAGCATCCTTTTGTTAGTACCGAAAGAGCTTTTCCTATTGATTTTACCTATCCTACCGAAGAGACTATTACCTGCAAATATACCATTCCTGATAATTATGCAGTCGTAGAACTTCCTAAGGCTATTAGAGTAACACTTCCCGACGATGGCGGTAGATTTAACTTTTCGGTTGCTCAATATCAAGGCGGTGAAGTCATAATCGTAACCAGCCAAATACAACTCAAAAAATCAATTTATGGTGTAGACGAATATCAAGCCATCCGTACGGTTTATGACCATATTGTGGCTAAACACAATGAAATGATTGTTCTTCAAAAAAAATAATACTATGATGCTCACTACACGATTACTAAAAGTTTTCTTACTACTATGCTTTGTTTATCCTATTACTGCTCAAACAGTGGTTTGGAATGTACAAGGTATTCCAGAAAAATTAAAGGAAAAAGCTCATGCTGTAATTCGTACAGATGAGAATGTTTTGTTGGTGAAAAATGAAGGTTTTTTAACTCGAAAAAAACATACAGTTATCACCATTCTCGACGAAGAGGGACTCAAATATGGGCATCTTTATATTGACTATAATAAACTTTCGAAAGTGACCGACCTCGAAGGCGTACTTTACGATGCTGCTGGCAATAAGCTTCGTAAGCTCAAAAAAGAGGAAATAAACGACATAGGTAACGTATCAGAGACCAATCTCTTCGATGATTATCGTTATAAATCGGTACAATTCAACTATGCGAACTTTCCATTTACGGTAGAGTATTCCTACGAAGTGTCCGATAAGAGAATGGCCTTCTATGAATCATGGTTTCCTGGAGATGATACCGACGATGTGTCAGTACAAGCCAGTAGCTTACAAATAGAGATGCCTGCCAATATGCAATTACGATATAAGGAAATCAATGGCGTGGCATCGGTCGAAAAATCTCAGAATGGTGCTAATACGGTGTATAAATGGAAAGTTAGTAATCTCCCGATTAAGGCTCATGAGCCTTATGCTCCAGCTTGGTCTGAGCGTGGCCCGGGCGTATGGACAGCTCCTGCTACGTTTGAAATGGATGGTTATAAAGGTGATTTTTCTACTTGGCAAAAAGTTGGAGAGTTTGATAATTTGCTCAACAAAGGAAGAGAAACCTTACCTCCTAGAGTAGTGAATGAAATCCAGACACTTGTCAAAGGAGAAACGACACAAGAAGCAAAAGTTAAAAAGGTATATGAATACCTTCAACAACATACCCGATATATTAGTATCCAGTTGGGTATTGGGGGCTTGCAACCTTTTGAGGCATCTTTAGTAGCCGAAAAAGGATATGGAGACTGTAAGGCACTAAGTTTTTTTACAAAAGCTATGTTGAAAACTATTGGTATCGAGTCTCATTATGCGTCAATTAAAGCAGGGGGGGCCACAGCGGATATTCTGACAGACTTCCCAGCGCAACAGTTTAACCATGTGATTTTGTGTGTGCCAATGCCCAAGGATACCATTTGGCTTGAGTGTACCTCTCAGACAAATCCTTTTGGATACTTATCCAATTTTACCGCTAATCGACATACGCTCTTAGCAACACCGAGTGGTGGTGTTTTAGTAAAAACTCCAGCTTTATCTGCAAAAGACAATCAAGTGAGCCGAAAAGTTAAAATGGAATTAGGTGCTGATGGTTCTGCAAAGGTAAAGATTGATGCCAGCTTCAAAGGTATTTTTTATGATGATATGATAGGGTTAATTCATGAAAATAATCAAGAAAAGACCACTACATCTTTGCTGAAAAACTTCTATTTGGGTAATGCTCAATTAAGCAAAATTGCTTTGCAGGAAAATAGAGATAAAATCCCAAGTGTTCAAGTTGCTTTTGATGCCGATTTAAAAAAACTAACCTCTCCAAGTGGGTCGAGGCTGTTTGTTACTCCTGATATCTTCTTCAAAGAAGACGGTGTACCATCATCAGGCTCCGAGCCCCGTACGATGGATGTCGAGTTATTTAATAATATCTCTTATAACGACGAGATTGAAATTCAACTTCCGACTTACCAAGCGGTGGAGGCATTGCCAACCGATGTAAGCTTCACGTCAAAATTTGGAACCTTCCAAGTAAAGTACCAATTACAGGGCAACAAATTATTATTGACTCGCAAGTTTACACGCAATAATGGAAAATATAAGGCTAACGACTTTGCAGAATTGATTGATTTCTATAAAAAAATCTCAAAAGCAGACCGAGCGCAAATGGTTTTGAAGTTGTAAAAACCCTTTAATAATCCCTTAATGACCAACTCCGTAAGTTTTTCAAGAACTTACGGAGTTTTTGTTTTGGTCAAGCAAGTACAAAAAGCGTAAAACTTGTAACTTTGCGCTCTCAAATACAAATACGGAAAAACAACAACTCATAATATCATTACTCAAGTATCAAAACACTTTCCCAATACTTGAGTAAACAAGATTGCACTAGCAAGGTATTATCTAATTTTATACACAATGAAAATTTCACTTAATTGGCTTAAACAGTTCATCGAAATTAATGAATCTCCCGAAGAGCTAGACCAAATGTTGACAGGTACTGGTTTGGAGGTAGAGGGTATCGAGCGTCACGATTCTATCCCAGGTGGGTTACAAGGCTTTGTTGTTGGCGAAGTACTTACTTGCGAACGATTTATGGTGAAAGAAAAACAGTTGAGCCTTACTACAGTAGATATTGGTCAAGAAACTCCCTCTCAAATTGTTTGTGGTGCCGCCAATGTTGATGCTGGTCAAAAAGTGATTGTAGCAACCGTTGGAACAACTCTTTACGACAAAGAAGGTAAGCCAGTGTTTGCTATTTCGAGTAAGAAAACTTACGGACATTTATCTGAAGGGATGATTTGTGCTGAAGACGAAATTGGTATTGGTTCTTCGCATGATGGTATTTTGGTATTGGATACAGATTTGCCAAATGGTACGCCTGCCACCAAATACTTCAACCTTGAAGCAGATTATATGATTGAAATCGGTTTGACACCAAACCGTGCCGATGCTGCATCTCACTGGGGAGTAGCTCGTGATATTAAAGCTGCTACTGGTCGTGAAATCACTTTGCCATCTATTGAGGCTTTTAAAGTAGATAATAACAATTTTCCAATCGAGCTTGTCGTGGAGGATGCGCAGGCTTGTCCTCGTTTCTGTGGGGTAACTATCGATGGCGTTGCTGTAAAGCCTTCACCAGAATGGTTGCAAAATGCCTTGATTACCATCGGTTTGCGTCCTATCAATAACATCGTTGATATTACCAATTTCATTTGTCATGGCTTGGGTCAACCAATGCACGCTTATGATTGGAGTGCTATCAAAGGTCAAAAAGTAGTGGTGAAAACTCTACCAGCAGGTACTAAGTTTACCACACTTGATGAAGTTGAACGTACTTTAGGCGAAACAGATTTGATGGTATGTAACGCTGAAGAGCCAATGGGTATTGCGGGCGTATTCGGAGGAGCAACTTCGGGTATCAAAGACGAAACAACTCGTGTATATTTGGAGGTAGCGTATTTTGATCCTGCTTCTGTTCGTAAAACAGCACAACGTCATGGTTTGAAAACGGATGCTTCTTTCCGTTTTGAACGTGGTACAGATCCAAATGCTAAATTATATGCTTTGAAATACGCTGCCTTGTTGATTCAAGAATTAGCAGGCGGTGTCATTGCTTCCGAAGTTTCGGATTTCTATCCAAATCCAATTCAAGATTTTGTAGTACCTGTAACATACAGAAATATTGATAGATTGATTGGTAAGCAATTAGGAAAAGAGCTTATCAAGTCTATTTTGGTATCGTTGGATATTCAAATTACGGAAGAAACCGAAGCTGGTTTCACTGCAATTGTTCCTCCGTATCGTGTAGATGTTACGCGTGAGGCTGATATTATTGAAGAAATCTTACGTGTGTATGGTTTCAACAATATTGAACTTTCAGAAAACTTAGGAACTGACTATCTTTCTGATTTCCCAGCGAAAGATCGTGATAAATTGCAATGGAAAATTGCAACAAGTTTGGCTGGAAGTGGTTTTTCTGAAATTATCACTAACTCATTGACAAAGCCTTCTTACGCTGCTTTGATTCAGAGTGATTTACAAGGTGAAAATGTTGAAATTCTAAACAAGTTATCAGAAGATTTGGCGGTAATGCGTCAATCAATGGTTTTCTCTGGCTTGGAAGTATTGGCTCACAATATCAATCGTCGCCAGAAGGATTTGAAATTGTTTGATTTCGGAAAAACTTATCACAAAGTCAACGAGAAATATGTTGAAAAACGCCACTTGGCGATTTACTTAACAGGTAATATTTCGGCAGAAACTTGGCAGGCAAAATCTGAAAAGATTTCATTCCACACTTTGGCGAATGTAGTTACTAAGTTGTTGAAAAGCTTAGGTTTCAAAGATTTCCAAACAAGACCAATCGAAGGTTCTGCTACTTTTGAATATGGTTTGACGTACGTAATCAACAAGAAAGAATGTGTTAGTCTGGGCTTAGTAAAAGCAAAATTGGCGAAGGCTGCCGACGTAAAACAATCTGTATTCTATGCTGATTTGGATTGGGATTACTTGTTCAAACAATACAAAGAAAACGTAGTATTTACCGAATTGTCTAAATTCCCTGAAGTTCGTCGTGACCTTTCATTGGTATTGGACAAAGAAGTTACTTTTGACCAAATCCAGAAATTGGCGAAACAATACGAGAAAAACTTGTTGCGCCAAATCAACGTATTCGACGTATATCAAGGCGAAAACTTGGGCGAGGGCAAAAAGTCTTACTCAGTAAGCTTTATCCTACAAGACAACGAACAAACATTGACAGATAAAGTAATTGACAAAACAATGGAGCGTTTAATGGCTGGATTCGAGAAAGAAATCGGAGCAGTAATTAGAAAATAAATTAGCTCTAGGCTTTTGGTTTATGGTAATGGGGTTTCGGCTTTCAGCCTAAATCCTACCACTACAAAAAAAAGCTGAGAAGATACGTCTTCTCAGCTTTTTTTTGTAGTTCATTTTATCAGTAAATAAAATTATTTATAACTGTTTCTGAAAACAGATACACCAGTAACAAATAAACGTTTACTAATGAACTATTGTAAGGCAGTACTCTTTTGGATAAGGTCTTCAATCTCCAACAAAAGCTTTTTACCAAATCCTGACCATGAGTTCATGGTGCCGTTCTGAAAAAGTTCAACCAACTGATCAAAACTCACTACATTGTGGTCTTGGAGGAAACGCTTTAAGTTTTTACTGGCGCTAAGCGTTTCTAAAAAATTTCCTGCGTTTAGTTTCTGCTCCTCGTACTCTTTAATAATCCTGAGTGCATTTAGATATTCAGAATGAGAAATTGTAGGCATTGCTGTTAATCAATAGTTTTGTGTTACACCTAAAAAGTTGTACCGTGTGCTAGTTCTAGATTCCAATGTGCTAATATACGACATTTTATGTTCCAACTTATGGTACAATTAGTTTATCTTTCGAATATAGCACTTTTCCAGTACTATCCACAAAGCTTGTGGTAATCAAATTATCCTTGATTTTGACCGATGTAAAAGCTGGAGTATTGGTACCAAAAAGCAAATAAGGATGTTCTTTGCGTACAATATCATTGGCATAGGCTGCTCCGCCACTTACCAAAAGCTCTGTGTCTAGGTCTGGTGCTTTGAGGTATTGGCTATTATGGCTATGGCTCGAAATATATAATTGTACTTTGTATTTGTTCAAAAGAGGTTTGATAATACTAATAATTTCTGCTTGATCGCCTCTTCCTGTTCCTGCCGAATACATAGGATGATGTCCTACTACAATTTTAATTTTTTCCTTACTCATACTCAAAGTACTATCTAACCATTTTAACTGTTTTTGAGTATCCTGAGACAAAATATCTGAATGCATAAAAGCATTTGTTCTGTGTTCATTAATCAGAGGGGTAGTATCAATAATTACAAATCTGACATTATTGTTGTTGGCCATTTCACGCACAAAAGTGTAATATCTATTAGGTAAAATCCATCGTTTATTGATTTTAGCATAATCAAGCTGTGCCGTAGGATTACCCATGTAATCATGATTACCAAGGGTTATATACCAGTTTTTCAAAATATTAGAACCACTATATACTTGTTCATAAGACTGTTTCCAGTGTGCATCGTTGATGTCGGCTACACCATTTTCATAAAAGTTATCACCCGTCGAGAAAATAAAGTCAATGGGTGTCAGCTTAGCCGATTTATCCATTTGTTTAGCTATCGAAGTCTGAGCATATTGTCCCATTCTTCCCCAGTCGCCCACAATATAAAAAGAGGTTTCCTTAGGTAAATCCACGGTTACTTCTTGTTTACAGCTCCAGTAAATTCCAATAGCAAGAATAAAGAGTAATAAGGTAAATTTTCTCATGTTGAATTTTCTTATTGGCGAATTTTAGATTTATACAAAATTCGATTCATTTTCGATAAAAAAGAAATGTATATGTCTGAAAAACAATAAAAACTATTCAACGGAAGGAGGGAGAGAGGGAACAGGCACAAAGAGGCAAAGGGATTTTTTGTAGAGACGCAATGCTTGCGTCTAGGATGGGGAACAGGCACAGAGGCACAGAGGGATTTTTGGGTAGAGACGCAATGCTTGCGTCTGGAGGGAACAGGCACAAAGGTACAGAGGCACAAAGGGGGTTTCAGTAGAGACGCAATGCTTACATCTAGTATTTGATAGCTTTTTTCACACTTTGTGCCTTTGTGCCTCTTTGCCTTTGCTCCTATACCATCCCCCTGCTCCTTTGCTCCTATACCATCCCCCTGCTCCTTTGCCCCTAAAAATCAATAAAACATCTCCATAGGATCATCGACAACTCTCAATTGTTCATCAAAACTATCAATCAAAAGCATATCTTCAGAAGAAATAACAAAATCAAATACATCAAAATTTTCTCGTATGCGTTTAAGATTGGATGATTTCGGAATAGTAGAAACCCCATGCTGGAGTGCCCAGCGTAAAATGATTTGGGCGGGACTTTTGCCGTATTTTTCAGCCAAAGCCACAAGTCTTGGGTCATTCATCTTTTGTCCACGAATTAAAGGCGTATAGGCTTGCAACTGAATACCTTTTACTTGACATTCGGTTAATAAATCTTCAAGAAATAAATAGGGACTAAACTCCACTTGGTTAACAGCAGGTATAATATTGGCATATCCAGAAAGTTCCTCTAAAAATGGAGAAAGGTAATTTGCCACCCCAACCGAGCGCACCAACCCCTCTTGATATAGATGCTCAAGAGCCAACCATGTTTCTTTTCGAGTTGCTTTCACAGGCCAATGCACCAAATACAAATCGATATAATCAATCGAAAGTTTTTTGAGACTTTGCTCAAAAGCCTTTAAGGTATTATCATAACCTTGGTCGTTGTTATGGACCTTGGTTGTCACAAACAATTCGCTTCTCTGGATATTACTTCGACGTATGGCATTACCGATTTCTATCTCATTTTCATACATCGAAGCCGTATCAATTAATCGATAACCTGTCTCAATCGCCCATTCCACGGCCTGCTCCGCTTCTTGATTGTACATATCATATACGCCAAGTCCTAGCAAAGGCATTGTTTGTCCTGTATTTAAAGTTGTATATAACTGCATGGTTTTAGATTATTTGTGTATTGGAGATTGAGTGATTTTATTAAATATTCCTCGACAAAAATCACTCAATCACAACTCATTCAATCACTCAATAGCTATCAAGTCCAAGTAATTTTTTGCCTAAATCTGATAATACTGCTGTTTCGTAGCGGTCTCTTTCAAAGTTTCTTGGGTCGCCTGGGAATGCGTATCCTTCAGGGGCGATACGGTTTTTCCATGAGTTGATTCTCCAATTTTTCAAAGCCTCGTTATCTTCCTCGGCTGGCATCATCGAAATATATTGAGCAATACGCACCTTATCTTCACTCTTATTTGGACGAATGCCATGTGGCTGGGTACTATTAAAAATAAGCAAATCGCCAGCTTCTAATTTTACCTTTACAAAATGCTCTTCTAGACCCGTGGTGTCAGGCTTAAATCTATCTCTATCTTCTGGCTGAGTCAATTTCCAAGTATCATAAGTACGATATAACTCAGGAATACACTGAAAACCTCCCATATTTTCGTCCGTTTGGTCAGCCAATGCTAAAACTCCCTGTACATTTTGAGGGCGAGTTTCGGGGTCATAGTCCCAGTGGATAAAACCCTTGAAAATATGATTTGGTCGCATCGGGAAATTCAAATTCGCTCTGTCAATGGTTACCCACAATTTTTCGGTACCCCAAACATCCACAAAAGCATCGTAGACACGTTGTGCCTGACGGTTTTCCCACAACAACTGATGGTTATAAACCTCGACCATGCCACTACCCACTAGTTCCTTCATCTGCATTTCGGCTCTCGGTGCTGAATACCAAGTGTCAGGATTCGTAGGATCTTTTTCCTCAAACTCCCAAAGAAATGCTGCTGTCTTTGCGGCTTGCTCACGTGAGATGGCATTTTTAATGACTACATATCCATTATGAATCCAAAATTGCCAATCTTCTTCGCTCAATACACGTAAGGGTTTGCCATTGCTACGATCGTTCAAACCGATTTTGCTACTGGTCGCAGTCGAAGGGTTTCCCGGAATATCTTTATGATTTTGATTGGCCATCATTGTAGGGGCCATTGTCGGAGTCATTTGCATGGTCTTGTTAGTTTAGTAATATCTGTTGTTGAAATTGTTATACAAATTTATCCAGTTATTCTGGTCAAAATCTTGGCTAATAATTGCCATTTTTTGAACAATTTTGATTTTTTGGTAAATAATGGTCTATCAATGTATGAATAAAGTTCAAAATTTGACAAATTCGTACCAAGCTCACAAGCTAGTTGAGTGTGCTTAAACGGTATTTTGAAGATTTTGTCTTAAAACCCATTAGTAGTGAACTATGAAACTCATTCTAGAAGAATTTGCGCCAGACTCTAATAGCTCTTTTCGGATTATGCAAAATCCAAGATTGAGTCAGATTTTTTATTGGCATTTTCACCCCGAAATTGAGCTGGTTTATATCGAAGGTACTGATGGGACTCGGCATGTGGGCGAGCATATCTCGCGCTATAGTTACAATGATTTGGTGTTGATAGGCTCTAATATTCCACATCTCAATTTTGATTATATGGTCAAAACAGAGGACTATGAAAAAGTAGTTTTGCAATTGAGCCCGTCATTTTTGGGAAATGGACTTACCCAAACGCCCGAACTCAAAGGAATCGCTGAGCTGTTTGAGCGTTCTCAATATGGTATTGCTTTCGGTGAAAATGTAAAGTTAGCATTGGCTGAAAGAATGAAAAATATCCGAACAATACCGCCTTTCGATCAGTTTTTGGAAGTGCTCAGTATTTTTCAGTTACTTGCCAGTACGACTGAATACGAACTTTTACACGAAAAACCTGTAGAAAATCAATACAACAAAAAAGACCAAGAGCGTATCAAACGCCTGTATCAGTTTATTGATGAAAATTATCAGCGTAAAATAGAGTTGAGTGAAGTCGCCGAAATGACCAATCTGTCAGAAGCGGCTTTTTGTCGCTATTTTAAAAGAATGACACGCCTGACTTTTATCGAATTTTTGAATCATTATCGGGTCAATCAAGCCAAAAATTTGTTGCTTTTAGACAAAAATGTAACAGAAACCTGCTTCGATTGTGGTTTTGAAAGTATGTCCTATTTTAACAGAACTTTCAAAAAGCTGACTGGAGTCAACCCTTTGGCATTTAAAAAGCATTATTTTTGAGACTTGTGTAGATTAATCTATGGTTAACCAATAAAATAGAATGACTCCTTTTATAAGTTTAGAAAATACAGCACTCAGAAAATTTGAAAAAATTGTCGTCCGTAACCTCACTTGGCAAATAGAAGACCAACAGCATTGGGCTATTGTAGGCGAAAATGGTTCGGGTAAAACCACCTTATTGGAAGCCTTGGCTGGTAAAATTCCATTTGTGGGAGGAAAAGTAAAATTCCATTTTCTGGAAGAAGGACAATTGCTGAAAGATAAAATCGAGTTGGTATCCAGAGATTATTCTGGAAATCGCATCCTCAATTCAGCAGCACAATATTACCAACAGCGTTTCAACGTGTATGATGCCGAAAACTCGCCAACAGTTCGTGAGTTTTTGACAGACCAAATGAAACCTATTGGCACAATTGATGAAAAATCGGTTCAATTACCCCCTTCGCCATATACCGAAGAAGAGCTTATGAATGCCGCAAAAGTTTTGCGTATTGAACATTTGCTTGAACGTAAATTAATGACCCTTTCGAACGGAGAAACTCGTCGTACCTTACTGACTCGTTCTTTCCTAAAACGTCCTAAAGTGATGTTATTGGATACCCCATTTGTGGGCTTAGATGTCGCTTCCAGAGCCATATTGCATGAGGCAATTAATGCTATTTCGCAACATGGCACACATATCATTTTGGTAACTACGCCCGATGAAATTCCAACCTGCATTACGAATGTTTTTGAACTCAAGAAAAGTACAGAAACCGAAACTACACAGGAGGTCAATTTAGATCATGATCTATTGGAAGAACTTTTGGCATCGAGCACAAGCCAAGATAACTTCGAATACGCTGTCCGTATGCGTAATGTGAATGTAAGTTATGGAAACAAAAAGGTACTGAATACGCTCAATTGGGAAGTAAAACGTGGTGAAAAATGGGCTGTATTAGGACCAAATGGTTCTGGTAAATCTACGCTACTAAGTCTTATTAATGCCGATAATCCACAAAGTTATGCCAACGATTTTGATCTTTTTGATCGTAAAAGAGGTTCGGGAGAGTCGATTTGGGATATTAAAGGCAAGATAGGCTTTGTATCGCCTGAATTACATTTATTTTTTACCAAGCGTACAGAAGTATTTAAAGCTGTTGCCTCTGGGTTGTACAATACCAATGGTTTGTATCAAGCATTAAAACCTGGACAACAAGAATTAGCCGAAAAATATCTTCGCTTGTTGGGCATTGAACACTTGTCTCAAAAGCGTTTTTCAGAAATTTCTACGGGCGAACAACGTATGGTTTTGTTGGCAAGAGCTTTGATTAAGAATCCTCCATTATTAGTTTTAGACGAACCTTGTCAGGGGCTTGATCAACAACATATCCGTTATTTCAGGGATTTGGTAGATGAAATTTGCGTCAAATTGAATAAAACTTTGCTGTATGTAACACATTATGAAGGTGAGATACCAGCCTGTGTATCAAAAGTGTTAAAAATGACAGAAGGTAATGCCGAAATTTTAGATAGATAGTATTTTGACAGTCGGTGAGGAGCAGTCAACTTTGAGCCGACTATCATAAAATTCTTATCTTTTATTTTTTTAGTTAAAATAAATAATTAATTTAGTAACTAGTTACGTAACTGATTACATAAAATGGATATTATAAAAGAATTAGGTCCTTTGGCGATTGCGAGTAGGATGAAACGTCTTGCTGAATTGGTTTTTAAGCAGGCCATTAATGTGTACCGTGTACACGGTATCGATTTTGAACCCAAATGGTTTCCTCTTTTTTACTTGTTGTCACAAAAGGAGTCCATCGGTGTGATGGAAGCATCGGAGTATCTCAATATTTCACACCCTGCTGTTATTCAATTTGTGAAAGAATTAGAAAAAAAAGGCTGGGTAATGTCCGAAAAATCGCCTGAAGATGCTCGTAAACGTATCTTGAAACTAACAGAAAAAGGCTGGGCATTTTTACCGCAGTTGCAAGAAATTTGGGACAATATCAAAACGGTTAACCAACAATTAATCAGTAAAGAAGCACATGATTTGATGCGTTCTGTGGAGGCATTCGAGCAGTATTTTTTGAAAGATGGTTTTTATATAGACTACTATCAAAAATATATAGACGAGAAATCGAAGTAGCTCATAGTAAGTATTAGTGCTGAATTATGAGTTGTGAATTGTGAATGTAAAATTTTAATTATCAATATCTTACATCCTCAATCGATTAAATCTTATTTTGCACGATTACTTAAGTAATAGAAAAGAAGGAAAGTTCTCTCAAAAAGCAATCACCCAACTACATAAACTTCAACTTTAATACAATGCAAATTCCTATTTATCAAGTAGACGCTTTTTCTTCTAATGTATTTGGAGGAAACCCCGCGGCAGTTTGTCCACTCGAATCGTGGTTGACAGACGACTTAATGCAAAAAATTGCTTTAGAAAATAATTTAGCCGAAACAGCCTTTTTTGTTCAAGAAACAGATACCCGTTTTCATATTCGTTGGTTTACGCCAACGGTAGAGGTTGATTTGTGTGGTCATGCTACCTTGGCAACGGCACATGTATTATTTACGGAGCTAGGTTATGAGCACGAAGTTATCGAGTTTTTTTCAAGAAGTGGAATTTTGACCGTACAAAAACAAGGAGATTTATTGGAGCTGAATTTTCCAGCGGATGAAATCAAGGAAGTGGAACCACTACCAGCTTTAAATGAATGTTTAGGCGTAAATATCCTTCATACCTATCGTGGAAAATCGGATTATATGGTAGTACTCGAAAATGAAACATTGGTGTTAGAACTTCGTCCTGATTTGCGACAAATGGCAACTATCGAAGCCAGAGGAGTTATTGCAACCGCCAAAGGTAGCAAGGTAGATTTTGTGTCACGCTTCTTCGGCCCACAATCAGGGATTGATGAAGACCCAGTGACGGGTTCGGCACATACTACTTTGACACCTTACTGGGCTGAACAACTCGGCAAAACAGAACTAACAGCTTGGCAAATATCTCCTCGTAAAGGTGAATTATGGTGTAAATTAGAAGGCGATAGAGTCAAAATTGCAGGAAAGGCAGTTCTATATCTTAAGGGGCAAATCTTTGTGTAGGCTTTAAGCTCTCGGCTATAGGCATTCGGCAAAAAAGTTTCTTTGAATTCATGGGGAATATTTTACCGAAAGCTCATAGCTGAAAGCCGAAAGCTTAATGTTTGAATTTGCCCACTAAGTTAATTTGAACGTACCAATCTGATGATGAGTACAATCCAATAACTGACAACTTTTTTATAAAAGCTTACGGCTCAAAGCTATAGCATGATAGATTTATGACAAAGGAATCAATACAAATCGAATCATATCAACCTCAGTATAAAGAGGCATTTAAGACTTTGAATTTAGAGTGGATTCAAAAGTATTTTAAGGTAGAACCACACGATGTGGAGCAACTGGAAAATCCTGAAAAATATATTTTGGAAAGTGGAGGACAGATTTTTTTTGCCCTCTATCAAAATCAAGTAGTTGGAACAGTAGCTTTAGTCAAAAATAGCGATACCGATTATGAAATGGCTAAAATGGCGGTAAATCCACAATATCAAGGTATCGGAGCAGGAAAGGTTTTGTGTGCGCATACGATTCAGGCAGCAAAAGATTTAGGAGCAAAAGTTCTATGGTTAGTTTCCTCGACTCAGCTTACTCCAGCTTTGACGATGTATCGCAAATTAGGCTTCGTCGAAGTTCCGATTGGCGAAACCGAATATTCTCGTGCAGATATTAAAATGGAGATAGTGTTTTAGAAATTTTAGACAGGTATTTCTGTTTGAGAAAAAGCGCCGTAAGTACGAAAGACTTCAATATAATTGGTGTTCTTTCGTATCTATGGCGCTTTTTTAGCGATACCCTAAATTTTAAAGGTAACCTATTTTAGGCAAGGACATTTTGATAAATGAATAGGCTAGGAAACCCTTCTTTTCAAGAAATGGTTGTATTTTTAAAGTACTCAATGAAAAATAGACCAAGAGTATGACTCAAAATACCTCATCAGTTTTATACGCCGTAGTGGTTGGCACTTTTCAACAAATCGAAATAGGAGCTTTTGAAAAAGCCTTTATCAACCAATTACAAAATCAATATCCCGAAGTGGTTCTCGTAATTGCATCAGCGCCTATTCCTTCTAGCAAAAATCACCCTTTAGATGTAGAAACCCGCAGGTTGATGTTGGAAAAGGAATTTCCAAACGCTAAGATTGCGTCCTTCAAAAAGCAAATTTCTGCGCAAGCCACCTCACAAGCCTTAGAAAGTGCTATTGCTCAGGCTGTTGGGGAAAGTGTTAATCGTCAACTATTTGTCTTCAAGGAAAGCAACAATTTCACCCAGTACGAGCTCCCTTATCCATTCGAATGGGTTGAGTTGCCCGAATATGCACCACACATCATTGGCGACGCCGACCGTTCGCAAGTAGCCTATCGCGCAGGTGTATTCCAAACCGTTCGAGCGCAATATCCGAAAGTGTTTCCAACCGTTGATGTTGCCATTGTTTCTGGTGATAAAGTTTTACTTGGCAGAAAACCCCAGCAAGCACTTTTTAGATTTATCGGAGGGTTTATCGACCCCGAAGACGATTGTTTCGAAGATGCAGCCATCCGAGAAGCCGAGGAGGAAACAGGTTTGAAATTAACCAAAGCTCGATACATTGGTACTGCCAAAATAGATGATTGGCGATACAGAGAAGAAGTAGATAAAATCATTACTAGTTTTTTTGTAGCCGAATACGAAGGAGGGACTCCCACAGCACAAGATGATATTGAAGAGTTACGCTGGTTTGATATTATATCGCTGACAGAGCAAGATTTTGTAGAAGAGCATCGTGTGATTTTTAAATTGTGGGAAAAAAAGGGATTCTAAGGATTGGGGATATCGGATTTTTGATTTCGGATTCTTTAGCACGTGGTTGAATTATTTTAGTTACCAAAATATTTTACAGAATGCCCAAAGCCTATAAGAAATATTTTTCTTGATAAGTTCTTTACTACATCAAGAATTCTATCTTTGTTTTTTAATAAAAACTTAACGTAAGCTAAATTCACCAGACTTAAGAAATCGGCTTGATAGCCTTTAGTTTACTACTATAAATACAGCTTTTCGAAGCCCAAACCGAGTTGATATGCAAAATAATATCCTCCTACTCACCGACAGCTACAAGCTGAGTCATTACAAACAATATCCTTCTGGAACTAGTCATATCTACAGTTATTTCGAGAGTCGCGGAGGAAAATTCGAACAAGTTACCTTTTTTGGATTGCAGTATTTGCTTAAAGAGTATTTGGCAGGAGAGGTCGTTACGCAAGCAAAGATAAATCAAGCTGCCAAGCTTTATGCAGCGCATTTTGGCTCAGAAACGCTATTCAATCGTGAAGGTTGGGAATATATTCTCGAAAAATATCAAGGTAAACTTCCTATAAGAATCAAGGCCGTTGCCGAAGGTGCAGTTATTCCGACACATCATGTGCTCATGACCGTCGAAAATACCGACCCAAAATGTTATTGGTTGAGCAATTTTTTAGAAACTTTATTGGTGCAACTATGGTATCCATGTACAGTTGCTACCACCAGCAAGGCCGTTCGTTCATTGATTTTATCCTATTTAGAAAAAACAGGAGACCCAAGTCTTATTGATTTCAAACTTCATGATTTTGGTTTTAGAGGAGTATCTAGTGTCGAAAGTGCAGGTATAGGAGGAGCAGCGCATTTGGTAAACTTTATGGGTACAGATACCGTAACCGCCTTGACCTTTATCCAAGAATATTATCAGCCCTACAGTATGTTTGGTTTCAGTATTCCTGCTGCCGAACACAGCACTATTACGAGTTGGAAACAAGAAGGCGAACTAGAGGCCTATCGTAATATGCTTGACCAATATCCAGAAGGGTTAGTGGCGGTTGTGAGCGATAGCTACGACGTGTATCACGCCTGCGAAAAACTTTGGGGTGAAGCTTTGAAGGAAAAGATTTTAGCTAGAAATGGTACTTTAGTAGTTCGTCCAGATAGTGGCGTTCCTAAAGATGTGGTGCTGAAAGTGACAGAAATTCTTGGTGAAAAGATAGGTTATACCATCAACGAAAAAGGCTATAAAGTATTAGTGCCACAAATCAGAGTAATCCAAGGTGATGGTGTCAACTATGAAAGTATTGGCGAAATCCTTGAAAATCTTGCTGTAAATGGTTGGAGTGCCGATAATATTACTTTTGGGATGGGAGGAGCACTTTTGCAAAAAGTACATAGAGATACCCAAAAATTTGCCTTCAAATGCAGTTGCGCCACAGTCGACGGACAAGACCGATTGGTATTTAAAGACCCAATTACCGACCACGGTAAAAAGAGTAAAAAAGGACGTTTGAAACTCATTTTCAAAGACAATGAATATCATACAGTAAACCTCGACGAACAAGGAGAGGACTTACTCGTGACAGTTTTTGAAAATGGAGAAATCTTGAAAGATTATACTTTTGACGAAGTGAAGGGAAATAGTTTATAAGTAATGGCACAAAATGATATTTATTTATGTGTTTAGGCACAAGGCACTAGGCAAAGAGTGTTAAAATGTTTCTAACGACCACAGACATGCATTTTTCCTAAAGCCCACCGCCCAAAGCTGAAAGCCGAAAGCTCAAAAATTGCCCACTAACTTAGTAATATATCTTGAATATGAAGGTTATAGATAAACTTGCTTGGATAGAGTTACAGAATCAATCTATCCTTTCCACAAAAAGTTATGGGAAGGATAAGTTCTATATTCCAGGCGGAAAAAGAGAAGTAGGAGAGACCGATGAGCAGGCTTTGCTTCGAGAAATAGAAGAAGAATTGAGCGTAAAACTTCAAGCTGAAACCCTAAATTATATAGGTACTTTTGAAGCACAAGCTCACGGGCATCCTGAAGGTGTTGTGGTTAGAATGACCTGTTATTCAGGAAAATATACAGGCGATTTAAAAGCCAGTTCAGAAATAGAAGAAATCCAATGGCTCAAATACACAGACCAAGACAAAATTGCAGAAGTTGACAAGTTGATTTTTGGCTATTTAAGAGAAAGGGGTTTGTTGGATTAAACTCTTTTTCAAAAATATAAAAACACCCTTCCTAATTCGCTCAAAGGCATCAGGAAGGGTGTTTTGCATTAGTGAAAATCTATTTCAAAATCGTTTCGATTTTTTCTAATTCTTCTGCTGAAAAGTTGGTGTTGTTAAGGCATTCCAACGAATCTAATAATTGAGATGGTCGGCTAGCACCTACTAATACTGATGTTACTCTAGGGTCTTTCAAAATCCATGAAAGAGCCATTTGCGCTAAACTTTGTCCGCGCTCTTGAGCGAGAGTATTGAATTGCTGTATTTGCTCTAATTTTTCAGGCGTAATCATCGCCGTTTTCAAGAAACCATGAGGCTTGGCTGCTCTGGAGTCTTCTGGTACGCCTTGAAGATATTTGTTGGTCAATAAACCCTGTGCCAATGGCGAGAAAGGAATACAACCAATGCCTTCTTTTTCCAGAGTATCTAATAATCCACCTTCTACCCAACGTTCTAACATCGAGTATTTGGGCTGATGAATTACACAAGGCGTGCCCAATTGCTTGAGAATAGCGCTTGCTTGAGCTGTTTCTTCAGCTTTATAATTTGAGATACCTACATACAAAGCTTTTCCTTGACGAACAATCAAATCTAAAGCCGCCATAGTTTCTTCTAAAGGCGTATTTGGGTCAGGGCGATGGTGATAAAAAATATCTACGTATTCCAATCCCATACGCTTAAGACTTTGGTCTAGGCTAGCGACAAGATACTTTTTCGAGCCCCAATCGCCATAAGGACCAGGCCACATCGTATATCCAGCTTTGGTAGAAATAATCAACTCATCACGATACGGTAAAAAGTCTTTTTTAAGAATTGTTCCAAAATTTTCCTCTGCCGAGCCTGGAGGAGGTCCGTAATTATTGGCAAGGTCAAAATGCGTAACGCCTTGGTCAAAAGCCGTATGAAGTATGGCACGGTAGTTTTCGAAGGTATCTACTCCTCCAAAATTATGCCATAAGCCCAACGAAAGCGCTGGAAGTTGTAGTCCACTGCGTCCACAACGACGATACGTCATGTCGCTGTAGCGTGTAGGATTAGCAAGGTAAGTCATTTATGAAAAATAGAGTTTAGCTGTAAATCAATTTGTATTATACCTCTTGAGGATATTTTAAGCCCACTTGAGCACGAATTTCGTCCATAAGTTCCATCAATTCTAGACTAAACTGTAAAGGAAGTTTATCGTTTTCGATACGCCCTTCTGCCAAACAACGCTGTACATCGATAGCTTCATAGCTATAGCCCCAGCCATTACGTTCGGTTGCTATTTCTTGAGGTTCTTCGCCTTCGATAGTTAGGGTAAAACCAAAAGTTTCATGGAAACGACCATGAATAAAGATTTTGCCTTTTGTACCATAAATCGTACAAGTCGTATCTGTTTTAGCGGCTAGTGTTGAAAATAAAGAGGCCGTTGCGCCACTAGGAAATGCCAATGAAATAGACATATTCATATCTACGCCTGTAGGTGCCATAACTCCGACTGCTTTTACTTGAGAAGGAATTCCCAAAAGTAGTTTACTAATAAATAAAGGATAAATACCAATATCCATCAACGAACCACCAGTCAATTCAGGGTTGAAAAGACGACTTTTTGGGTCATAATTCGCCAAAAAGCCGAAGTCAGCTACGATATGTTTGATTTCTCCAATGGTACCATTTTCAATAATCTCTTTGATTTGATTAATAGCAGGATGGAAACGTGTCCAGATAGCCTCCATCAAGAATACTTGTTTCTCTTGGGATTTAGCGATCATACTTTTTACCATTTGGCTATTGATAGCAAATGCTTTTTCGCATAATACAGGTACACCAGCTTCGAGGCACATGAGTGTATTTTCACAATGCTGCGCATGAGGTGTTGCAATATAAATCACATCGACAAGACCACTGTTTGCTAGTTCGTCATAGCTACCAAACGTGTTGGGACAGTTGTATGGCTTGGCAAATTCCTGTGCTTTTTCGAGGCTACGAGAAGCTACCGCATTGAGTACAGCGTTTGGAACACTCATGAGGTCATCAGCAAATTTTTCAGCGATTTTTCCACAGCCAATAATTCCCCAGCGAGTAGGAGAGGTTGAGATTGTATTTTCCACGGGAGTAGGTAATTTGTTAAATTGAGGATAGAATTTTGAGGAGTGATAATGATTGTGAATCACTCATAATATGTGCCTAAAGATAGGGACAAACAAGTGAACAGACAAGCTACGATGTCCGTCCTATTTAGCGATTGAGCGGATGAATGATTATTTTGAATAAGAATTTTACAGGTAGAGAGGTAATACTTTACGTCTAAAGTGATTATGTTCTTGAATGCATCATCAAAAAAAGGCGTTCGAAAAACTAATTTCGAACACCTTTTTTATCCTAAAATTCAAGATAATGCATTAGGGATGTTTAGACTAACTGCTGTTAGATTTCAGAAGTATAGCTTAATTTTTGACTGATATTTTGCGAAAAATTAAAGAATAAACTCCTGTTTCCAAAATTAGAAATCCCAAATCTACAATAGTTTGAATACCTTAGCATTCGTATAAAGAACTATAGCTTTTTCATTACCTCGATTAAGCTTTCGACTTGCTCGATATTAACCGCTGCAAAGTTGGCAATACGAAGTTGTGTAGCTTTAAAATCGCCATAACCCGAGCCAATAACCATATTATCAGAAGTTTTGACAGCATCGATAATGTCAGCGGCAGATTTTCCTACGGTATTTACTACTACTACTGTTTGCGAACGGTGTTCAGGATTTTGTACGAAAATGTCTAGGTAATCACATTTTGTAGCAAAATCGTAAAGCATTTTCGCTTTGCGCTCGGTTTCTTTACGAATCATTTCGATACCAATTTTATTCATGTCTTCGGCTACTTTTCCTAATACATAAATCCCCATTACGTTTGGTGTTTCTGGTGTTTCGAATTTCTCGAAGTTTTTCCAAAGCGAAGGTAAAGTATGATAAGTACCGATGATACCATCGTTTTTCTTTAATGATTTAGCTTTATCGAGCATACTTTGATTGGCAATCCAGCAGCCCAAACCAGCAGGCATCCCAAATGATTTTTGTACAGAGAAAAACGCTGTATCTATCAATTCAAAGTCTAAATCAGGATATGGAGCCGACGATACCATATCTACAGCAACGAATTTATCTTTATTGCCACGTTTGAGTTTATGAATCTCAGAAGGGCGCATTTGTACACCCGAAGACGTTTCGTTGGCAGTGGTACAAATTAATTCTGAATATTGTGGTACTTCGATTTCCGCATAGTCAAATCCCTCTCCAAATGGTTTTTCGTATTTGTGAGCAAATTTGCCTAGTTCTCCAGAGAAGTCGTAAAATTTCTTTGAAAAAGAGCCATTTACCAAGTGGAAACTTTCAAACTCTACGGTGTTTTGGATGATTCTCTCCCAAATTTCTGTTGCAGAGCCAGTAAAGAAAATACCCGATGATTCAGGGATATTCATCAGCGTACGAAGTTGCTCTACCGTATGCTGATAAATCTTACGAAACTGAGCAGAACGGTGCGAGATAGACCCTAATTGAAGGTCAAACGCATCGCGATAGTGTTGTTCAACAGTTGGAAAAAGTTCGGCTGGACCTGGGGTAAAGTACGTTTTACGCATGAATCAATAGTTCTTTAATCTTGTTCAGTAAATAATGGATTTTTCAAATTGGTTTTGAATTTCAGTAACTTCAAATAAGAGTTTGAAATCCTGACTTCCACAAGCAAAATAGGATGCTACTTCAGAGTCAACTTATGACTAGGGATAAAAAACTTGTGCCACGAAATACGTGGCACAAAGATATCAGAATACAAGATTTTAATACAACATTCTAAATTTGATGGTATTATCTAAGCCTTTTAGCTCTTCTACAATCTCGTCTGCATACTCTTTTGCTACGTCAGTGATAACATAACCGATGTTGTTGGTTGTTTTGAGATACTGACCTTTGATGTTGACATTGTATTTGGCAAAAATACCGTTGATTTTAGCCAAAATACCTGGAACGTTTTGGTGAACGTGCAACAAACGGTGTGCATCTTCCAATGCTGGTAATTGCAATTCTGGGAAGTTTACCGAACCATAAGTGCTACCGTTGTTCATGAACTGCAACAGTTTACTAGGTACAAATTCACCGATATTTGCTTGAGCTTCTTCCGTAGAGCCACCAATGTGTGGAGTCAAAATGACTCTTGGCAAACTACGCAATTCGTTAATAAACTCCTCATCGTTGGTTTTTGGTTCGTACGGGAATACGTCAACAGCCGCTCCCCAAACTTTACCCGATTTCAAGGCATTTACTAAAGCTGGAATATCTACTACATGACCTCTTGAAAGGTTGATGAAGATGACATTGTCTTTCATCATAGCAAATTCTTTTTCTCCAATAATGTTTGAGTTAGTCTTACGACCATCAACGTGCATAGAGATAAAGTCAGAAATGCTTAATAGTTCTTCAAGAGTTTTACATTTTTTGGCATTACCCAAAGCCAATTTATCAACAGCATCGTAGAAGTAAACTTCCATACCCATTGCTTCGGCAATAACCGAAAGTTGAGTACCAATGCTACCATAACCTACCAAGCCGAGCTTCTTACCGCGGATTTCGTAAGAGTTAGTCGCAGATTTGTCCCAAACCCCTTGGTGCATTTTATTTGACTTCGTAAAAATGTCACGAGTCAACATAATCATTTCACCAATGGCTAATTCTACCACCGAACGAGTGTTAGAATATGGTGCATTGAATACGGCGATACCACGTTTTTCACATTCAGCTAAATCGATTTGGTTTGTACCAATACAGAATGCTCCAACGGCCATCAAACGACTAGCATTTGGATGCTCAAGCACACGTTTGGTAAGATTAGTTTTAGAACGTAAACCTAAAATTGAAACACCTTTGATTCGCTCGATTAGTTCTTCTTCGTCCAAAGCACCTTTCAATAACTCTACTTGAAAACCTTCATTTTTGAAAGCTGCAACAGCTTTTGGGTGAACGTTTTCCAACAATAAAACCTTGATTTTTGATTTTGGATAAGATTGAGAACGGCTCAAGCCATTGATATATAGGAATTCGTCTAATGAAGCTACAACCTCATCAGCTTTTTCTACAACTTTTTGACGCTCAATGTTTTCGATGAAAGCGAAGAACTTATTAGCCAAACCAGACTCACGAAGTTCATAGTCGGTATAGCCATCACCAATTGCATATACATCGCCTTCTAATTGCAAGGCTTGAAGTAATTTTACTTTACCTTTATCTTGAGAAAGTAAGTTGCTTTCGTCATAACCCGTGATGTTTCCTTCGGCATCGTAAGTAAATGTATTAGCAAAAACATTTTCTTCTTTTACGCCCATTGACACAGCTACAGGAACAATGAAATCCTTGAAACCACTCGACACAATGTAGATATTTTCACGATACATCGAGATAAACTCTCTGTTACGTGCAAATGAGTCGGAGATTTTACCCATCAAAAACTCAATCAAAGTATTTACATGGTCGCGGTGTGCTGGCAATAAGGCAACTCTCGCCTTCAAGGAATCAGCAAAACCAATTTCACCCAACATACCTTTGTCTGTAATCGCTTTGATTTCACCGACAATTTTTTCGCTGTCTTTGTTTCCTGCCAATGCAATGGCCGCTAATTCGTCAAGACCTTCTACCTGCGTGAAAGTGCTGTCAAAATCAATGACGAAATTTACTTGATGTTCTGCTGTTTTAGTCAACATGTTCTTACTGTATGTCGCAAGTCAGGGGTCAAAGCCTTTTCCTACGGATTTGAAACTCTAGTTATTTATATATTGGTTAACCTATTTGGTACTCGTTGCTAGTTTTTGGATAAAAAGCTTAATGCTTGATATTCCGACCAGAGGGTTTCCTCATAGCCTTTTTGCATAAATCCGCAATGTCCACCTTTTTCAGGAGCTTGAAAAAATACCTTTTCTAAGCGACTGACTTTATCGAAAGGAAAACATTCTTTCGATAAAAAAGGGTCATTTTGGGCATTAATTATTAAAGTGGGTATTTGAATTTTTTCAATAAAATACAGGGAACTATTTCTTTGATAATAGTCTTCTGCATCTTTAAATCCGTGAAGTTGTGAAGTGTAATAGTTGTCAAAATCACGCAGGGTGCGTATTTTTGACAAGTTTGTAGTGTTGATATTTTCAGGAAAGTAAACAGCCTTTTCTTGGATTTTTTTGGTAAGAGTTTTATTAAAACGGCGGGTATATACCCAGTCTTGCCAACTTTCCATTTTGGAGCTACTTCCAGAAAGGTGCAAAGGTACGGAAAATGTTACAGCCTTTTTGATTTCAGGACGAAGATTTTCGCCATTTTCACCCAAATACTTCAGTGTAAGATTGCCTCCTAAGCTGAAGCCCATCAGGTATATTTCCTTATAATTTTGTGCAGCGTATTTGATTACCAAGTCTAAATCATCAGTGGCGCCGCTATGATAAAAACGAACTTGCTTGTTGATTTCTCCCGAACAGCTACGAAAATTCCAAGCCAAACAGTCAAACTGATGTTGGTTAAACAACCTGACCATGCCCGTGATATATTGTCGAGTAGAATCGCCTTCGAGACCATGGGATAAAATCAAAAGTGGACGCTGTGAATGAGTTTCGTTAGGATTTACTTTTGACCAATCCAAGTCCAAAAAATCATGGTCAGGAGTTGATAAACGCACACGCTGATAACTTATCCCATCTACTTTACGAAACAAGGAAGGATAAATGGTTTGGAAATGACCATTTGGCAGCCATAGAGGAGGCTGGTAATCAGAGTGTTTTACAACTGGCATTTTGTTTCAGAATTAACACTTGAATTTAGGAGTATTCTTTGAATAGTTGAATGTTTTTGCGGAAATTCATAATTTTTTATTGGAAAAAGTCTATTTCGTGTTACAGAGAGTCAATCAAACAAATATCTTGATTCGGATGTATTTACTTTTTACAGAGATATAATTGAATCATAGGAGAATAATCATTTTGTTTTAAAATGCTGAAAATCAAATCCATATATGAGTGGAGACTAAGTCATAAAAATTGTCTAACTTTGAATTTTAGAACTACTCCTTTATAAACATGAAAGCAAAATATCTTAATCCATTTACAGACTTCGGGTTTAAAAAAATCTTTGGTGAGGAAGCCAGTAAGCCACAACTTATTGACTTCCTGAATTCCCTTTTGCCCGAAAGAGACCAAATCGTAGAACTCACCTTCAAAAACAATGAGCAATTAGGCTTTACGCCCTACGACCGAAAAGCCATTTATGATATCTATTGTGAAAATCAGAATGGTGAAAAGTTTATCGTTGAGTTGCAAAAAGCCAAACAGAATTATTTCAGAGAAAGAACCATTTACTATTCCACATTCCCGATTCGAGAACAAGCAGAAAAAGGTATTTGGAACTACAATCTAAAAGCGGTGTACTGCATCGGAGTACTAGATTTCACCTTTGATGATTACGAATCTGAACCTGAAAAATCAGAAGTCGTTCATACCATCAATCTCAAAAATCAGCATGGAAAGGTCTTTTATGATAAATTGACTTATATCTATCTGGAAATGCCTAATTTCAAAAAAGAAGAACATGAGTTGGCTACAAGACTAGATAAATGGTTGTATTTTATCAAAAACCTCGAAGACTTTCAGAACATTCCAGAGTTGTTTAAAGATGAAGTATTTACTCACGCTTTTCAAGTCGCTGAACTAGCCAAAATGGATAGGGAAGATTGGGAACGATACGAATACAGTCTTAAAGTATTTAGAGACAATAAAGCCACCTACGATTATGCTGTCGAAACAGCCCATGAGGAAGGACTCTTAAAAGGTATGCAGGAAGGGTTAAAAGAGGGTTTAAAAGAGGGCATGGAGAAAGGAATTCAAGAGGGAATGGAAAAGGGAATTCAAGAGGGAATGGAAAAAGGAATTCAGGAGGGAATGGAAAAAGGAATTCAGGAGGGAATGGAAAAGGGTATCCAAGAGGGATTGAAAGAAGGACAACGAAATATTGCTCGCCAAGCTAAAATGATGGGACTTGATATTGCCAGTATACAAAAATTAACAGGACTTTCAGAGGAAGAAATTACGAATTTATAGTTTAAATGGAAGAGCCAAGAATCTCAGCATTAACACTGATTTCTTGGCTCTTTTATCAACACACCTACAGAATCTTACATTCCCACTTTTGGCAATATAGGTAAACTTTCGTTACCATCTTCGCCAACAGCTTGTACAGCAAAGAAATAATGGTCTTTCGAATAAGGAATATTGATGCCATTTTTAGTAGTAAAAATTTTCTTTTGCCAGAACGGTTGATAGGTTTCACGAACTAAGACATAGTACCCTTTTACCTTGCCAGATTTGGGTGCTTGCCAAAATAAAGTAGTACTGTTGGTCAGGGATTTGGTATCAATGGTAACATTCTGGGGTGTGGTTGGAGCTTTTGCTAGGTTAGCCAACGTTGCTAAATTCATAGCCGTATTTTTTCTTAAATATTCAAAATCCATAAACTCTGGTAAATCGCCATATTGAGTACCTTTTTCAGTGCGTAAATCTTGGTGCTGATGATCAAAGTTTTCGTTCATTTCAGTGACACGAACTGCTGCAAAACCACGATTTACAAATGGTGTATGGTCGCCACCTCGTAAAAAACGGTCGTTGCGATATACCATTACTACCTCCAAATTATCGACATATCTTTCTCCAATTTCCTTCGCATAACGTGCTAACTGACGAGCTTTTCCATCGTTTTCTTGTCCCATATTGCGAATACCTGTTGCTTTTTTGTCAAGTTCAAAAGCAGGAAGTCCTTCGCTAAAAATACGAACACGAGTATTGTCGATAATTCTAGTCTCATTGCTATTATTCGAACCCACAATATCATTGTTCATAATGGCCTCGATATTCCATTTTTCGTTGACTGCTTTTTGGGCTAAATAATCAGCACCAAGAAGTCCTTGTTCTTCACCACTCACTACCAAGAAGATTACGGTAGCAGGAAATTGTGCTTTGGCCATCACACGAGCTAGTTCAATCACTGTAGCTGTTCCTGAACCGTCGTCGTTGGCTCCTGGGGCGGTAGCTTCTCGATTCATGACATTGGTTACACGGCTGTCGATGTGTCCCGAAACGATAAATATACGGTCGTCGTTCGGGTCTGTTCCTTTCAAAATTCCCATGACGTTGCCCATATCTTGGTCTTTATCGACACGCTTGCCATCTGGTTTGAGCACCCACGAATCAATCATGGCGGTCATGCGACCACCTGATTGTTTGGCGTATTCTTGGAATCGGCTTAATACCCAACGTCTTGCAGCCCCAATCCCACGTTTCTCTTCAGTAGTGGTACTCATGGTATGACGAGTGTCAAAACTTACCAATTTCTTGATATGTGATTGCAAACTATCAGCATTTACTTCAGCAACGAGTTGTTCGATGGCTGGATCACGCTGAACGATTTTTTGAGCGTTAGCTTCTGTAAAAAGTGCAAAGGATAAAATTAGCGGGAGGTAGTGTTTTTTCATGAATGATGAAGCATTTTAATGAGTGAAAATTCCAAGATAGCATTTTTCTCTAAAAAAACTGTCTGTTAGAGATATATGGCGTTGGTATAGAGATAACGATTGATAACTTGTAGATGTTTGAAAAAGAGTGCTAGTAAACTTGAGGATGAATATGCATAAAATAAAAAGCCAGCCTAATCATACGAATAGGCTGGCCTCTCAAAACTATTTTAGCAAAAATTATTTTGCTAAAGCAGCTTTCAAATTCTCGTCGATTGCTGCCAAGAATTCTTCAGTATATAAGTAGTGTTCTCCATGAGAAACTTTGTTTCCGTGGATACACACTGCTAAGTCTTTAGTCATTTTACCTGACTCAACTGTTTCGATACATACTTTTTCCAAAGTTTGGCTAAAGTTGATCAACTCTTGGTTACCGTCTAATTTACCACGGAATTCCAAACCACGAGTCCAAGCAAAGATAGATGCAATTGGGTTAGTAGAAGTAGGTTTTCCAGCTTGGTGGTCACGGTAGTGACGAGTTACAGTTCCGTGAGCGGCTTCAGCTTCCATTACAGTACCATCTGGCGTAACCAATACTGAAGTCATCAAACCTAATGAACCAAAACCTTGTGCTACTGTATCTGACTGAACGTCACCATCGTAGTTTTTACAAGCCCATACGAAGTTACCATTCCATTTCAAGGCAGAAGCTACCATGTCATCGATCAAACGGTGTTCGTAAACTATTCCTGCTGCTACAAATTTCTCTTTGTAATCAGCTTGGTAGATTTCTTCAAAAATATCTTTGAAACGACCATCGTATTTTTTCAAGATGGTATTTTTTGTAGATAAATATAAAGGCCATCCTTTGCTCAATGCCATGTTGAAACATGAGTGAGCAAAACCACGAATAGACTCGTCAGTGTTGTACATTGTTAATGCTACACCGTCGTTTTTGAAGTTGAATACTTCAAAAGTTTGTGGTTCAGAACCGTCTTCTGGCGTGAAAGTAACTGTTAATTTACCTTTACCTTTTGTCAAAAAGTCAGTTGCTCTGTATTGATCACCAAAAGCGTGACGACCAATCATAATTGGAGCAGTCCAGTTTGGAACTAATCTAGGAACATTTGAACAAACGATAGGCTCACGGAACACAGTACCATCCAAGATGTTACGGATTGTACCGTTTGGTGATTTCCACATTTGTTTCAAGTTGAATTCTTTTACACGAGCTTCGTCTGGTGTGATAGTAGCACATTTGATACCTACACCGTATTTTTTGATAGCCTCAGCTGCATCAACAGTAACTTGGTCATTGGTTTCGTCACGGTACTCCATGCCCAAGTCATAATATTTGATATCCAAATCCAAGTAAGGAATGATTAACTTATCCTTGATGAATTTCCAGATAATTCTAGTCATTTCGTCGCCATCAAGCTCAACGACAGGATTTTCAACTTTAATTTTTCCCATTTTTGTATGAAAACGTTATGCGTTATTAATGATGCGTGAATAGTTTGCGCATTTCGACTGCAAATGTACGGAATGTTATGATACGTAGGGAACATTATTAGGTGAGAATCAATAGTTTTTTCAGAAAAGCATTGCTAAAAAATATATAGTTAGCATTTTTTTCTTTAGGTTTGAGCTTTTTCAAATATCCTAAAATGCTAAAATAGAGGGTAACTATTGTCTTGTAGCTTTGGGGCTTATCAATTTTAAATATCCATTTAAGGTTGTACGAAGGATTTTCAGCTATTGCAGATTTGGGATTTCTGATTTCGGAAATAGAGTAAAACACCTCTATTTTTTACAAAATATAAAAGATTACACTTCCGAAATCCCACATCCGATATCCGAAATAAACAGTTTTATATTCCTTCGTACAGCGCTAATATCCATTATGACCCATATAGTCCATCAAATATCAGCATCTCAAACTTGGCCAATTCGTCATAAAGTTATGTGGCCAGATTATCCTTTAGACTTTGTCAAAATCAAAAATGATGAAGATGGAATTCACTTTGGCTTGTGGCTTGATGCTGAATTAGTATCTGTGATTTCTTTATTTATTGAAGGTCAAGAAGCACAATTTCGGAAATTTGCTACACTCGAACATTTACAAGGAAGAGGTTTTGGCTCGGCGCTGCTAGGTCATTTGATTGATTTTTCGAAAAAACATAAAGTACAATTACTTTGGTGTCATGCCCGCACTTCAGCCTTGCCATTCTATCAAAAATTTGGACTCGATGCCGTTGGAGATACATTTATAAAAGAAGGTATCGAATATGTAAAAATGGAAATACAACTGTAGATGTAAGATAGATTTGAAGATTTGGAAATTTGAAGATGGGCTGAGGCTATCTGTTGAGTATCTCAACTTCTCGTACGACTCAAATCATTCTAGGCTATAGTTTTTGTATTTTAATTCTGTAACAATTAGCGATTTAGTAAAACGAATAAGTAATTTTGCGGGCTGTTAAATTCTATTTTGTGAAAGCGGCATAGTTTAACTGTTAGCCATTATAAAAATTTTGAAATGACGGATTATATTCTAAGAATTGATTGCCCCGATGAAAAAGGGCTTGTACATAAAATCACAGGAGTACTATTTTTTAATAACCTCAATGTAGAAAGAACCGACGAATTTGTCGAAAGAGATACCAATCAGTTTTTTATGCGTGTGGCCTTTTCTGGGAATTGCGACCCTGAAAAAATTGAGGACGGATTAAGAGGTATTTTGCCCAATGGCGCTAATATTGACCTTTCCAAAAAAGAAATCAAAGATGTAGTGATTTTGGTAACTAAAGAGCATCATTGCATCAGTGATTTATTGATTAGAAATGAGTTCAAAGATTTGCCAATCAATATTTTAGCAGTAATCGGCAATCATGAAGTATTACGTTCCTTAACTGAGCGTTTTGGTATTCCTTTCCATTATATTCCAGCCAAAGGAACCGACGAAGCGTCGAGATTGGAGCATGAAAACCAAATCCATGAATTGTTAGCTACCTACAGTTTTGATTATTTGGTATTAGCCAAATTTATGCGTGTGTTAACCCCATCTTTTACTGAACGTTATACAGGAAAAGTCATCAATATTCACCACTCATTTTTACCAGCGTTTATTGGTGCTAATCCATATCGTCAGGCGTATGAGCGTGGGGTAAAGATTATTGGTGCAACGGCACACTTTGTGACCGACGATTTGGATGAAGGACCGATTATTTTCCAAGATGTGATTTCTGTAAACCATACCAAAACGGCTACCGAAATGGCTGCTGCTGGTCGTGATGTTGAAAAAATTGTTCTTGCCAAAGCGCTTAAGCTAGTACTAGAAGATAGAGTATTTATTGCAGGAAACAGAACGATTATTTTTGAATAAAATCAAAAAGTAAACAGCGTTATAGTAAAAAAGGCACAAAGTGTATCATAATCACTTTGTGCCTTTTTTTACTATAACGCTTTGTTCCTTTATTTAATCTACCGTCTGGATTTGTCGATTAATTGACAACACCTCTTTGCCTCCAACCTTTTCACACACCAAATCTCCACTGGTAATAAGAAAATGTTTAATGAAAAATTGATTATTCGTTTTTACCACAAAAGTATATTCTCCGTCCTCAAGCCCTGCTAAGTGCAAATTGAGCATCACATGAGAATCTTTTAAATTGGCTTCTTTTTGTTCAATGAAATCTGCAGAATTACGTGGCCTTAAGTAAGTCATAATTGACTCAGACTGTGTATGATTTATGAGAATTTTATAAATCAAAGGATTTTTTTCGTCTTGATGAATATCCACAAAAAGCCCTGCTTTTTCAGCTTTTTTTACTTCTTTATGGCGAGCTTCGTCGATGCTGATAAATTGAGCTTTTGATAGAAAACTTGAACAGATTAGGAAAACTACGTAAAGGATGAATTGAGGTGCTTTCATATTAGTATTGTATGTATTTGGTGAAACAAAAAAGTTTTATTGGTGCTGTAAATACTTGTAATACAATAAATTGAGTGCACAAAATTATTTTAGGGAGATAGGTATATCAATGACAATAAAAGGTGAACAAAAACAATAATTATCAAGGATTGTAGCAAGTCAAACTCATTGTTTGTCTGCAAGCCACTGTAAATCTGATGGGAAGGATATAAAGTTTGTAAGTATAAATTGGAGGTAGGTATATCTATTACAAGATAATAATTAGCAATTTATGAAACTACTAATGCTTAATTTTTTTTGTACCTTTGCGGTTCTATAGAATGAACTATAAGATTTTTAGCTATAACCGACAATGTTTGAGAATTTAAGTAATAAACTTAATACCGCAATGCGTACCCTTAAAGGTAAGGGACGTATCACGGACGTTAACGTAGCCGCTACAGTGAAAGAAATCCGTCGCGCTTTGATGGATGCCGATGTTAACTACAAAGTAGCGAAAGAAATTACCGACCGCATCAAGGATGAAGCGATGGGTCAAAAAATCGTGATTGCAGTTGACCCAGGTCAGATGTTGGTAAAAATTGTACATGATGAGCTCGTAAAATTGATGGGTTCTCAAGTACAAGGTATCAACCTCAAATCAGACCCTTCTGTTATCTTGATTGCTGGTTTGCAAGGTTCTGGTAAAACTACATTCTCTGGTAAGTTAGCTCAATACCTCAAAAAATCGGGTCGTAACGTACTCTTGGTAGCTTGCGATATTTACCGTCCTGCGGCGATTGACCAGTTGAAGGTATTAGGTGAGCAAGTAGAAGTAGAGGTTTATTCTGAACCAGAAAACAAAAATGCTGTACAAATTGCCCAAAATGCGTTGGAGTATGCTCGCAAAATAGGTAAAAAAGTAATCATTGTCGATACTGCGGGTCGTTTGGCTGTAGATGAGGCTATGATGAATGAGATTGCAGCAGTAAAAGAAGCTATCAAACCATCTGAAACCTTGTTTGTAGTAGACTCTATGACAGGTCAGGATGCAGTAAATACTGCAAAGGCATTCAACGACCGTTTGAATTTTGACGGGGTAGTTTTGACCAAGTTGGATGGTGATGCTCGTGGTGGTGCGGCGCTTTCTATTCGTCACGTAGTTGAGAAACCAATCAAGTTTATCTCGACAGGTGAGAAAATGGATGCTCTTGACCAATTCTACCCAGATCGTATGGCTAGCCGTATTTTGGGTATGGGTGACGTGCTTTCCTTGGTTGAAAGAGCTCAAAATGCCTTTGACGAAGAAGAAGCAGAGCGTATCAATAAGAAAATCCGTCAAAACCAATTTAGTTTTGAGGACTTCTACTCTCAATTGCAACAAATCAAGAAAATGGGTAATATCAAAGATTTGATGGGTATGATTCCAGGGATGGGGCAAGCTATCAAAGACGTTGATATTTCGAATGATTCTTTCACACCAATTGAGGCAATTATTCAGTCAATGACCCCAAAAGAGCGTCAGAAACCTGAGTTATTGGATATGTCTCGCAAGAAACGTATTGCTGCTGGTTCGGGTACTTCGGTTCAACAAATCAACAACTTGTTGAAGCAGTTTGAAGAAATGCGCAAAATGATGCGTATGATGAACCGTGTACAAGATGGTAAAATGAAATTGCCTAATTTCCCTAAAAGATAGGTATTAAACTTTAGTATCAGTTTTTGAACAAATGCACATACGTTTTGGCGTGTGTGCATTTGTTTTTACAACACTATGAAAATCAAAGAGATTAATCATATCGCCCTTTTTGTCAAGGACCTAGAGGCGTCGAAAGAGTTTTATGGAAATGTATTAGAATTGCCAGAAGTAGCTCGTCCAGCTTTTGATTTTGAGGGAGCTTGGTATGCATTGGGTACGCATACTTTACATCTGATTGCAGGGCGTACCGATGACATTATCGTTGGAGGTACAAGACGTAATCATTTTGCTTTAGAAGTAGAAGATATTGAAGAGTGCGAAGCCTTTTTGAAGGCTAAAAAAATACCCATGGTAGGACCCAAAATGCGCCCAGATGGTGTCCCCCAAATTTTTATCCAAGACCCTGACGGTTACTGGATGGAGTTTACTTATTGAGTGACTGAGTGGTTGAGTGATTATTTTAAAATTCAATTAAAGTAATCACTCAACCACTCAATTATTCTACTTGCGACAAATTGATTAATGTTAAAGCTTTTTGGGCTTCTTCTGGTTTTTGCGTCCCAATGAGTAAAGACATTTTATCTTTAAAAACCAATTGAATTCCCATATCTCCAGCTATATTCAAAGCGCCACCTGCATTTCCAAATCCTACTCGATAACCCCAGCCACCATATTCTGATAGTGGAGCATATTTTCGTACATAAACTTCCTCAAGCATATCCCATTGATAGATTCTGAAGCTTTTTTGAAGTGGAACAAATCGTACATAAATACCATCCTCATATATGCTTGTTTCTAGACAAAAAGAGCGCATAAATAGCGTAAACGCTAACATCGCTAATACGGCAATCCATAATCCTGTATTACTCATGGGGTGGTCCCCAAAAGGAATTTTTAAATAGATTTGTTGAATCCATCCATAAATGAAAATACCGTTGGTGACAAACAAAATCAACCACATCCACCATTGGTTAAAGCGTTGTTTCTCAGTAAAAAGAGGTTGTTTTTCCATAAGTTTAATCATATATAGATTGGAGATTAAATACAATTGAGGAGAAAGAGAGGGTTTTTATCAAAAATAAACTGCCTCACAATAAAGTCAACAATCTTATGAACGACGATAGTAACATGTTTTTTATCGTTGTGCTAACTTTTATTTTTCTTATAACTACCCGACTACTTCCCTTGAATAATGATATTTATTGAAATGTCGACTACACTTAATGGAATATACAAAAAATTGTTTTTCAAAAGAATAGCTTCTAAGGATTAAAAACTAAATACTTATTAAAGTACAACTCTCTTGTAGTCACAGTGATATATTGTTTTGATAGAAGACAAAAAAATAGGATAAATTTCGAGTAGAAAAATAACCCATAGTTATTTTAAATATAAATTTTGGTAATTAAAAAACTGCAATATTCAAAGATGCCTTAGGACAGTTATAAGGTGCATGAAGGGTTATATTTGTAGAATAATATTTGTTTTTCAATAATCAAACTTCATATAATCACAATTTTAAGGTTTGCAGGTTGTTCCACATCGACGTAAATCTTAGACTATGTAAAAAGACCTTTTTATGGAATCTATTCTTGGCGTTATTTTCCACTCGGTGGGTGGTTTTGCTTCTGGGAGTTTTTATATCCCTTACAATCGTGTTAAATCATGGGCATGGGAGAGTGCTTGGATTGTGGGTGGTGTTGTATCGTGGCTATTAGTACCATACTTGGCTGCCTATCTTACCATTCCTGATTTTATGACGATTATTAAAACGACCGATCAAGGTGTGATTTTTTGGACATTTTTGATGGGCTTACTTTGGGGTATCGGTGGTTTGACCTTCGGTTTGGCTATGCGTTATTTGGGTATGTCTTTGGGTATGTCTATCGCCTTGAGTTTATGTTCTACATTTGGTTCTTTGTTACCTGCGGTATATCGTGATGTATTTACTAATGACGTTGAGGGAACTTTCTCATATATGATTAGTCATACTGGAGGACAAGTCGTATTATTAGGTATTTTGGTTTGTTTAGGTGGTATCATGGTTTGTGGTAAGGCTGGGATGATGAAGGAAAGAGAACTTACCGAAGAACAAAAAACAGAAACGATTAAAGAATTTAACCTTACCAAAGGGCTTATCGTAGCTACGATTTCGGGCATGATGAGTGCTTGTTTTAACTTTGGTATTGAAGCTGGAAAGGCCATGGCCGAAACAGCAGTAGCAAAAGGCTGTAATCCATTATTCCAAAACAATGTTATCTTTGTAGTGGTACTTTGGGGTGGATTTGTGACCAATTTTGTATGGTGTATGTATCTTAACACACGTAACAAAACATTTGGTGACTATTTAAACTCAAAAGCTCCTTTAAAGAAAAACTATGCTTTTGCAGCGGTTGCTGGTACAACATGGTTTTTGCAGTTTTTCTTCTATGGAATGGGCGAAAGCAAATTAGGTAATGGCGCTAGTTCATGGATTTTGCACATGGCAACTATTATCCTAACTTCTAACTGCTGGGGTATCGTATTGGGTGAATGGAAAGGTGTTTCAAAATCAATTTTCCGTACTATTTTAACAGGTATTGGTATTATCCTTTTATCGGTGATTATTGTCGGTATTGGTAATTCTCTATGAAAAAAGAGCGTTTTTTAGAACATTTGAATATTGATGAATTTTCGGCAACCCCGAAATATCAGCAACTTGTCAACTCGGTACTTAGTGCTATTAGACAGGGTATCCTCACTACTGGGGATTTATTGCCCTCGATAAACGAACTAAGTATCGAGTTCGATATTTCACGTATTACTGTCGAAAAAGGCTATAACGAACTTCGTAAGTTGGGCGTATTGACGTCGTCGCCAGGAAAAGGCTATTTTGTGGCAAGTACTTTTTTGTCACAAGAACTCAAGATTTTCTTGGTATTCAATAAGTTGAGTCCACACAAGAAAATCATTTATGATGCTTTTGTCAAAACACTGGGCGACAAAGCGGCTATTGACTTTTATATTTACAACAACGATTACGTACTTTTTAGTAAACTACTGGGACAACAAAAAAGCAATTATACACATTATGTTGTGATTCCGCATTTTATTGATGAGGAAGAAAAAGCGTATAAATTGCTAGATCAGCTCCCCAAAGACAAACTGATTATTATTGATAAAAAAGTCAAAGAGATTCAGGGGAATTATGGGGCTGTGTATGAAAACTTTGAAAAAGATATTTTTAACTCATTGAGCCAAGCTTTGGATGCTTTGAGTAAGTACCACACTATTAAATTAGTCTTTCCTGAGCATAGCTATTATCCTCAGGAAATCTTGAAAGGCTTCAAAACTTTTTGCAGTAACTATGCCTTCAACCATCACATTGTGCATGATTTGGCTGAGGAACCTGTCAACGAAGGAGAGGTTTTCATTAGTTTGATGGAAGATGATTTGGTGCAGTTATTGGAAAAAATTATCGTATTAAATCTGACTGTTGGCGAGCATGTAGGTATTATTTCTTACAACGAAACACCACTCAAAAAGTTTATTATGAAAGGCTTAACAACCATCTCTACCGATTTCGAGGCTATGGGTGTTACCGCCGCCAAATTGGTACTTAACTCTTCGAAAGAACATATCGAAAACCCCTTTTATCTCAATATGAGAGGCTCATTATGATTTTGGATTTCGGATATTTGATTTCGGATTTTATCCTGTTTTTTATACAGGATAGAGGTGCATTTCTAACTCCGAAATCCGCAATCTCAAATCCGCAATCCAAAATAGAAGTGTCCCTTCCTATCACTCAATAAGCATCCACATGGAGTTACGACAACTCAAATATTTTCTTGAGGTAGCACGAGAGTTGCATTTTGGTCGAGCAGCTGAAAACCTTTGTATTTCACAACCTGCATTGACCAAACAAATCAATCTTATTGAGCAAGAACTAGGTATTGAGTTGTTTGATAAAAACAAAAGACAACTACATAAAAAAGTAGAATTAACCGAAGCAGGATTTTTTCTCCTAAAAGATGCCTCAAGATTTACGGAGCAATTTGACCGTATGTTAGAGAATACCAAAAAGTTGGGCACAAAATCAAAGCAAATTAGCTTAGGATATTACCGACTTTTCCCAAAAACGAAAGTCATTGAGTTTACTCAAAAAGTACAAGAATGGTATCCTGATTCTCTCATAAAATTGGTGGAGTATTCTACCGCTGAGGCTGTACAAGAAGGATTGATACGTGATGATATAACCTTGGGAATTACTCATTTTCCACTCCTTTTTCCCAACCTTTCGCCTAGATATACCGAGCCAAACTCTTTGAAAGTGCTCTTATCGAGCAAACATCCCTTAGCCAACTACAAGAAAATCAAAATCGGACAGTTACGTAACGAACGTTGGATAGAAGTTCAGCGCAATTTATATACGCTTTATGACGAAATTGAACGCCGTTGCAAGACTGCGGGCTTTCATCGTGAGCCACAAATTGTTCAAGAAGTGTCTAGTATTGAACTACTTGTAGGTTTGGTGGGCATGGGAATGGGCGTAGCTTTGGTCAGTTCGTCTTTACCGATTACTGACGATTCGGTAGTGTTAAAAGACCTTACATTTAGTGATAACCCAACCTATGCGACCTTTGAAATCACTCATGCGATTGTCTGCAAGAAGGTTGGATAATTGATTTCTAACTTTTGCAAAACGTATTATTTCTCCAAAGTATTTTATAAAGACATCCCAAAACTCCTCACTAGTAGCTCATCCTTCCAAACTTCATAATGTATCATTTTGATTTATTAAATCGATTTCATGATATTGTTTAGCGAAAAGATTCTATATTGAGCGATTAATCATGTAATTTTAAAAGCTAAAACTGTTCCCAATTCTAACTAATAATTATTCCTTTGCTTAAAGGATAGACAAAGACTTTCGTTTTTTGTTCTTATTCACACATGGATACAATCGATACATTTGCTCCCGAAATTGACGGTAAAACTTTGGTATTTGCAACCCCAGGCTATCCTGTCAAACAGATTCGCTTACCTATTTTGATGAATCAAGTTTTTCCTGCATTAGGCATCAATGCCATTTGGATTCCTATAGAAGTTGAGCCTGCCAATCTTTCTAGCATTTTTACGGCTTTTAGACATTTTAATAATTTCAAAGGAATGACGATTGCGATTCCATATAAAAATCCTTTGGTAGATTTGGTCGATGAAGCTACCGAACGAGCAAAACGTTCAGGAAGTGTCAATCTGATTCGATTTGACGAAAATGGTCGCTCATACGGCGATACCGTCGACGGTCTAGGCTTTGTAGTTGGCCTTGAAGCCAAAGGAGTTATTTGTCAAGG
This sequence comes from Flectobacillus roseus, assembly GCF_030056595.1. Classification (NCBI taxonomy): domain Bacteria; kingdom Pseudomonadati; phylum Bacteroidota; class Cytophagia; order Cytophagales; family Flectobacillaceae; genus Flectobacillus; species Flectobacillus roseus. Next base: position 16,572 of record NZ_JASHIF010000020.1, on the reverse strand, counting down.
AAAAAGCGTGTATTTGGTGGGTACGGGAGGAGCGGGTTGTGCATTGGCGGTGGCGCTTTGCGATGCAGGAATTGCGACTTTGTATTTGAATGATATTTTTCCTGAAAAAGCAGAAGCACTTGCCGAAAGATTACGTTCTTATTATCCCGAAATCAAAATACGGGCACAGCATACACCACCAAGTGATATAGATTTGGCGATTAATGCTAGTAATAGCGGATTACAACCTAATGACCCTTTGCCATTCGAACCAGAATCGTTTGGGAAACATACCGTCATTGCAGACATTATCATGAAACCTAAAGAGACCGTTCTTTTACAAAAAGCTGCATCTATGGGGTATCAAATCCATCACGGACATCATACACTCGATTATCAGGTTTCGTTATATTTAGATTATTTTGGTATTGAACACGACCCAAGTGTAGTGCTAGAATTGGTACAGCAAATACCTTAGTGAAATGGGAGAATAGGTTATCAGTTAATGGTATATCTGTTATTTGAAAGTACTCACAATTCACAACTCATCATTCAGCATTATTATTTATATTCCTAAACTAAAACTATGAATACCAAACCACAAGGTAAAATACGTTGGACAATCTGTGCGATGATTTTTGCTGCTACCACTATCAATTTACTTGACCGACAGGTATTGGGTATTTTGGCAAGTGACTTACAAAAAAAGATTGGCTGGAACGAAATTCAGTACGGCTATATCGTGAGTGCATTTCAGTTATCTTATGCGATAGGAATGGCCGTTGTAGGGCGTATTTTGGATAGCATAGGCACACGATTGGGCTACACACTTACCATTTTGTTGTGGAGTTTGGCGTCGATGGCACATGCTTTTGTGGGTACACCCATGGGGTTTGGTCTAGCTAGAGTATTTTTGGGCTTATCAGAATCGGGTAATTTTCCTGCGGCCATCAAGGCTACTTCGGAATGGTTTCCTGCACATGAGCGCTCGATTGTGGCAGGTATTATCAATGCTGGCTCGAACATGGGCGTAATCGTAGCAGCTTTATTGGTTCCTTTATTGACCATACAGTTTGGTTGGCAAGCCACCTTTATTATGACAGGTGCATTGGGGTTTTTGGTAGTCATTTGGATGTGGAGCTATTATCGCACGCCCGACCAGCACGCAAGTGTAAGCGAGGAGGAGCTCAAGTATATTCAGTCAGAACAACAAGCCGTAAAGCCCATTGCTTGGCGAGAACTTTTGAATTATAAAGCCCTTTGGACTTTTACTATCATGAAGTTTTTGATTGACCCAGTATGGTATTTTTATCTGTATTGGTTACCTAAATTTTTGGACAAAACCTTTGGTATTCCCCTTGGCAAACTAAGTTTACCCTTGATGACCGTTTATCTATTGTCAGATGCAGGTAGTGTGATAGGAGGGTGGTTTCCCACATGGCTGATTCAAAAGAAATCATATAGCATTGACAGCGCACGTAAAACTGCATTTTTGGTATGCGCTTGTGCAGTATTACCCATGTTTTTCGGTAGTTATTTTACGAATTTATGGTTTGCAGTCATCATGGTAGGAATTGCCTTGGCAGCACAACAAGCATGGTCTTCCAATGCCTATACCCTTGTGTCAGATATATTTCCGAGCAACGCCGTGGCAACGGTCGTTGGATTTGGCAGTATGGCAGGCGCTTTAGGAGGCGTATTATTTTCGATGATTATAGGTTGGGTATTAGAAAAAACAGGGAGTTATACTCCTCTATTTGCCTACGCCGCCAGTGCCTATATGATAGCCTTTACGCTATTGAAATTGCTGATTCCGAAGATTGAGAGGGTTGAGATTGTATAAATTTAGTGATTTAGCGAATGAGTGATTATTTTTAACTAGTAGAGACGCAATGCTTTGCGTCCAAAGAGGTGTCATTTTGAAATATAGTATCAAACATGAGTCATCCCTAATTTTTAGGATTGGGATTATTCTCCAAATTTTTATCAAAAAAGCGGTCGAAAAATATGTTTTCGACCGCTTTTTTGATGCTACTATGCTAGATATGACTTGGTCTAAGACGCAATCATTGCGTCTCTACTGATGGAAAACAAATTTTTACATAATCACTCAACCACTCATTCACTAAATCGCTAAATTCGAATGACTCATGTTTGATGAATAGTTAGGGAATCATCCAAATGTCAACATTCTCTCAATTAAAATTTACCTCTTCACTCCCAAAAGACTCAATGCCTGAGTAGCTTGTGGATGGTCTGGTTTTAATTGTAAACATCGTTTAATATCAATAATTGCAGCCTCCAAATGACCTAGTTTATGATGAGTTACACCTCTATTATAAAAATGCTCAGGGTTTTGACTTCCGTATTGGTCTATGGCTATGTTGAAGTTTTTGAGGGCTTCTTCTGTTCTGTTGGTATTAAGTTGTGCGGTCGCCAAAGAACCGTAGTTTACACCAATACGCTTATTTTCGGGCATAGTGAGAGCCTTTTCCAAATCAGGAAGTGCTTTGTCTGGCATCTGCGCATTGAGGTAAGTATTTCCTCTATTGAGATAAGTATCCGCTGATGGAAATTGCTGAATAGCTTTGGTCAAATATTCTATTGCTTTAGGATAGTCACCTTTGCGCTCATAAGCCGAAGCAAGATTGCCCAATGGTGTAACATCAATTTTGTAACCCAACTGAATCGCCTTTTCGCTGTAGGCAATCGCCAAGTCTAAATTGTTCTCTTTTGCACCATAATATTGTCCTGCGGCACTGTAGGCTCTGTCGTCTTTTTCTGGTGCGAGTTCTATTCTACGAGAAAATAATGTTCCTGAGTTTTGCCATGTACCTACTTGTTTTCTAGTAATGATAAGCAAAATTCCTAACCAAACGATACAGCCTGCCCATACAGCCTGCTGCATTTTGGGATTTTCTATTAATTTTGAAATACCCACCGCTAGCATAAAAAACAAACCTATATAGGGCAAATAAGTATATCGGTCGGCCATAATAGCGCCACCCACTTGCAGAATTTGAAGCACTAGAATGATAGTTACCGTAAAAAAGCCAATCCCAAAGGCGATGAGTTTATTGCGTTTGATATTAAATATTCCCCAACCCCAAATTCCGAGCATTACTACCAATCCCAAATAATACTCAGAATGAAAAAGTGTTGGGTCTTCATACATGTACATTGAGCGTAATCCAATAGGAGCTACCAAGTGCACCCAATACATCATAAAACCGTATCCTGCGTAGGTAATCGTTTTGAAATAGCTAATATCTTCTGGTTTGAAAGCCACGCCTGTTGCCGCAATTGGGTGAATCATTCCTCCCAAATTTCCTCCTCCTTGTATATTGATGGCTATTAGACCGAATACAACCGATACCACGAAAAACGGGATTTTTTCCACAAAAACTTTTAACGAAAACTCCCTATTTCGCCAATAATCAAAAAGCAATAGGACTAGTGGAAAAATAACAGCTTGTCCTTTCGATAAGCATGAGGCTATGTATAGCACAAAAGCAAAAGCCCAATGAATTACTTTTTGACCTTTATCGATGTATTTGAAGTATTGTAAACTGCCCAACAAAAGGAAAAATACATATAAAACGTCCTTGCGTTCCGAAACCCAGATAACCGACTCGACACGCATGGGATGAATGGCAAAAAGTAGAGCGGTAAGAATGGCAATAAATTTCTTTTGACGTTCGCCTGTCTCATAACTTTCAAGAAGTTTTTGAGCCAATATCCAAACAAGAATTACATTTAGAAAATGAATAAAAGTGTTGGTTACGATAAATGCCCGTGCCGATTCTGCTCCTGACATCGTGGCATTGAGCATTAATGACCACATCGTTAATGGATGATAGTTGCTGGCTACATGGCTTTGCCAAGCTTCGAGCCAATGTCCTGATGGATGGGTAACTAGGATATTTTCGACTACATATACGTGGTCGTCCCAATCTACAAATTGATTGCTAAAACCACCGCTAAATCCAAGCAATACAACAACTGCAAATACGATGATGGTTAAAATGGTATTTTTTGAAGTACCCGAAGGCGTTGCTATAACCGTTTCTGAAGTCTCTTTGGGTGACTGTGTTTCTACTTTTGGCGATTTATTTTTCTTTGACATTTTTTGAAAAAGGTAAAAAGGCAGGCTAATGCTGAGGTTAGGAACCTCATTGTTCTTACAAATTTAACTTTTACTACGATACAATAATAGTAAAATATTTGAGCAAGAACCATGCTAAAGCGGGTTTTAACTAGGACTGAAAAATACATCAATGCTATGAAGATTCTACCAAACTGTATCTTTTGGGAAGGATTACAAAAAGAAACTTGACGCCAAACTTCTAGCTTTTCGGTCATTTATCTAAAATTCTTAACAAACTTAATTTTTCCGTAATGTCAGTTTTAAGTATTTTTTGCTAGAAATAGTTAAATAAAATACTCATATAATACCTTTTGTTAAGCCAATATTTCCAATGTTAACAGAATGTTATTAAATGGATATTATCCTTAACAGTTTGTTTAAAATTCACAAACACAGAGGTAATATTCAAGTAATAATTTTGTTGCGTCGAATATTTAGAGACATTTCTATTTAATACACAATCCACATGCAACGCAAATTTTTACTCAGCACAATTGTACTTTTATTCACAACCTTAGTGTCTTTTGCTCAAACAGGAAGTATCAAAGGTAGCCTCAAAGACGCAAAATCTAACGAGCCAATGTTAGGAACTGCGGTAAGAATAGAAGGAACACAAATCGGTACACAAACAAATATGCAAGGCGAATTTGAATTATCGCGTGTACCTGCTGGAGTTCACACTGTAGTTTTTTCATTTGTAGGTTACGAAAACAAAGTGATTTCAAATGTAAGAGTTGAGGCAGGAAAAACAACCCTAATCAACACAACGATTGCTGAGGCCAACACTACACTCGATGCCGTTGTAGTACGTGGTACTAAAAATAAAGGAACTGAGGTTTCAGTTATTACAGAAATTAAAAAAGTAGAACAAATTGCCGTTGGTATTTCTGCACAGCAAATCCAAAAAACACAAGACCGTGACGCTTCGGCGGTTGTACGTCGTGTGCCTGGAGTATCTATTCAAGATGACCGTTTTGTGATTGTGCGTGGTTTGAACGAACGTTACAATACAGTATTGCTCAACGATGCTATTACGCCTTCTACTGAAGTAGATACAAAAGCTTTCTCTTTCGACTTGATTCCTTCTTCTGCTATCGACCGTATGTTGATTTTCAAATCGGGTTCGGCAGACCTTCCTGGTGAATTTGGTGGTGGTGTAATCAAGATTTATACTAAAACTATCCCTGATGGAAATTCTTTCACAGCTGGTTTTTCATTAGGACATCGTAGCAATACTACTTTTCAAACAGCTACTTCGTATAAAGGAAGCGGTACAGACTTCTTAGGTTTTGATAATGGTTTAAGAGGTTTACCGTCATCTATCCCTAGCACAAGTACAATCTTATCTGGTGCTAACACTCCTGCTGTAGTAAATGCGTTCAAATCTTTGCCAAGTTATTTCAACCAAAGCACCTTATCCGTATTGCCTGACTTTAGAGGTAACTTAGGAATGACACGTCGTTTTAATGTAGGAAATTTTGAATTAGCGACTATCAATGCCATCAACTACAGCTTTACCCATCAAAGAACGCCAAATATTGAGTTTTATCGTTACGCTTACAATGCTGATGCTGGTAATACTGCTAGTGAAAAGGAGTTTGCTTACAACGATAATGCTTATTCAGAAAACGTTAGAGTAGGTGTAATGTCAAACTGGGCTTTGATTATTAACCCAGCCAACAAAATCGAATTCCGTAATTTGTTTAACCAATTAGGTTCAAAAGAAACTGTTTTGAGAAATGGTTATAACAACAATAATATTGAGTTGAAAAACTACTCGATGACCTACGAACAAAAGAGTATCTATTCAGGTCAGTTGAGTGGTACGCATGAGTTGTCGGATATGACAAAATTGACTTGGACGGGTGGTTATGGATACACAAACCGTCAAGAACCAGACAACCGTCGTTTTACTTCTAGCCGTACATTGGGTAGCAACGATCCATTTACCATCAATATTCAACAATCACAAAGCCCGACTCTGCAACAGGCGGCACGTTTTTACTCAGCATTAACTGAAAATGTAGTATCTGGACGTATCGATTTAGAGCACCGTATTGGTAAAGCTGACGCAACAGAGAAAGAATTGATTAAGCTTCGTGCTGGTACATATCTCGAAAAGAAAGACCGTAATTTTGCTGCTCGTTGGTTTGGTATCGTAAATGCTAACAATGTTGGTGATGCAATTTTGACACAATCACCAGATAAATTCTTTGACCCAGCTAACTTGTCTACAACTGGATTGTTTTATAACGAAGGTACTGGATACGAAGATGCTTACAAAGCTCGTAACGAATTGTATGCTGGTTATGTAAACGCTTATGTTCCTTTCTCAAGCAAATTCAATGCTTCGTTTGGAGTAAGAGCAGAACAAAACCGTCAGCAGTTAGTAACGCTGAAACGTGGTAGTGGTGAAAAATTAAATGTTGACAGACCATTATTAAGCTGGTTGCCTTCTGTAACACTTTCTTATGTATTGAACGAGAAAAACCAGATTCGTGCAGCCTATAGTCAAACAGTAAACCGTCCTGAATTCCGTGAGTTAGCGCCATTCCCTTATTATGACTTTAACTATGATGTAACTCGTGTAGGTAACTCTGAGTTGAAAACAGCAACAATTGCAAACTACGATTTACGTTACGAATTCTATCCATCTGAAGGTGAAGTAATCTCACTTGCTGCATTCTACAAGCAATTTACTAACCCAATCGAAGCAAGAATTTTGAATGCAGGTTCGGGTATTGCCTTCGGTGTTGGAAATGCAGAAAAAGCATTCAGTAGAGGTTTGGAATTAGAAATGCGTAAATCATTGAAAGGCTTAGCAAGTTCAAAGTTTGTAGATAACCTAACACTTTTATTGAACGCTTCAATTATTGATTCTGATGTAAAAACAGGCTTCAGCGGACAATCTTCAGACAGTCGTTTCTTACAAGGTCAATCGCCATACTTGATTAACGCTGGTGTTTATTACAACGATAACGAAAGTAATCTATCTGCCAACATTCTTTACAACGTAGTAGGTTCTCGTATTTTCTTGGTAGGTGATGGCGTAGTATTCCCAACAGTATACGAAATGCCAAGAAATGTAATTGACTTAAACCTTACAAAAGGTTTTGGAAAGCATATCGAAGTGAAAGTAGGTATCCAAGATTTGTTGAATCAACCATTTAGATTCTACAACGATACTAATAATGATAAGAAGATTGAAACTGGTAAAGATGATGTCTTCAGAACATACAAACGTGGTACTACTTCAACAATCGGGGTTAGCTATAAATTCTAATCTGAGAGGAGGATTGGTTCATCTGTAATCAATATATACTGAACTTTTGTAAAACCGTACACAAACTTTTTTTAACAGAATAAACAAAGCCATAGCTTAGCTATTTTGTAAAAGCCAATATCAGAAATCATGAAAAATATACATAAACTTCTTTACATCACTGCCATTGCTTTAGCAACTACTTCATGTGGTAAATTGGAAAACGATTTTCAAGAACCAACACCAGTAGCAAGTCGCGAAATGGTAGTAGTAAAAGGTTCTATTACATCAAATACAACTTGGACAGCTGACAAGAAATACCTTTTAAATGGTTTTGTGTACGTAGAAGAAGGCGTAACACTAACGATTCAGCCTGGTACAATTATCAAGGGTGATTTGCCAACAAAAGGTACTTTGATTATCAAGCCAGGGGCTAAAATTTTGGCTGAAGGTACAGAAGATAAGCCAATCGTGTTTACTTCTAACCAAGCAATCGGACAACGTAAAGCTGGTGACTGGGGTGGTGTAATTATTTTAGGAAAAGCTAAAGTAAACAAGACGCCTATCACCATTGAAGGTGAAAACGTAACAACATTTGGTGGAACCAACGATGCTGATAACTCTGGTATTTTGAAATACGTACGTATCGAATTTGCAGGTGTTGCTTTCGAAACAGATAAAGAGGTTAACGGTTTAACACTTGGTGGTGTAGGTTATGGAACAAAAATCGACTATGTACAAGTTTCTCACTCGGGTGATGACGCTTTCGAATGGTTTGGTGGTGCTGTAAATGCCAAACACTTGATTTCGTACCGTACGTTGGATGATGATTTTGATACAGATAATGGTTTCTCAGGAAATGTACAATATGCAGTTTCACTCCGTGACCCATTAGTAGCTGACCAGTGTAGTTGTTCTGACTCAAACGGTTTTGAATCTGATAATGACGGTTCAGGCTCGACAGCATTGCCTCAAACCTCTGCTAAATTTGCAAACGTGAGTATCTATATCGCCAACGGTACAGTTGACAAAAAATACCGTTCAGCTTTCCGTATCAGACGTAACTCGGCTTTGAGTATTTATAATACCGTGGTAAATGGTGCATTTCCAAAAGCTGGTTTAGAATTAGAAGGAACGTTGTCACAAGACAACTTCAAAAATGGTAAGTCGGATTATAAAGGAGTTGTAATTACAGGAACAACTACTCCGATTTTGAACGTTGAGACAGCGATGTTTAATGATGCTAATCGCAAAAATGCTATTAGCTGGTCATTAACAGATTTAGGTTTACAAGCAGATTTCAACCTTTTGGGTGCTCCAAAATTCACCCCACAAAAAGGTTCAAGAATATTAGCTGATGGCGTAGTATTGCCAACAGGTTTCGATTCAGCGAGTTTCAGAGGCGCTTTTGATGGCTCAAATGATTGGACTCAAAAATGGACGAATTTCAATCCTCAAACTACTGAGTACTAAAAGACAAGAAGTCCGTTAGGATTTTTTATATTGGTGTAATGAAGAAAAGCTTAAGGTTCTGCCTTAAGCTTTTTTGGTGTTATGGAATAAAATTTGAATTACTAGTTCAAGACTCACTCTTGGACTGAACTTTTTAACAGTTTAAAACTGGTACCATAAATGTGCATTTATCTCATTGCAAAAGTCTATCCCAATTCTTCCAAACAGGTTCATAGCCCTGCGCCTGAATCACCGAGGCAATTGCCTGTGGTGAGCGCTCATCACTGATTTCAAATTGTTCCAAAGATTCTGGTTCAACCACATAACCGCCTGGGTTGGTTTTGGAACCAGCACTCATCGATGTAATACCGAGTTTGATAATATTGTCTCTAAAAATCTCATTTTCTCGGGTAGAAATAGATAATTCTACTTCTTCATCAAAAATGCGATAGGCGCAAATCAATTGAACTAACTCTCTATCTGACATTTCTACTTTGGGCTCTAAACCACCCGAAAATGGTCGAAGCCTAGGAAAAGAAATCGAATAAGTACTTTGCCAATAAAGTTTTTCAAGATATCGAAGATGTAATGCTGTAAAAAAGCAGTCAACCCGCCAATCTTCCAAGCCTATGAGTACTCCCAGACCCATTTTGTGAATCCCTGCTTTACCTAATCTGTCAGGGGTTTGGATTCTGTACTGAAAATTCGATTTTTTACCTTTGGGATGATGTTTTTTGTAATCCTCCTCATGATAGGTTTCTTGATATACCAAAACTGCATGTACACCTTCAGCGACCAAAATTTCATATTCGTCTTGGTCGAGGGGCTGTATTTCGATAGATATTTGCGAAAAGTAAGGCTTTATCAATTGAATTACTTTTTGCAAATAGGGCACACCAACTGTCTGATTAGCCTCACCAGTGACCAAAAGAACATGCTCATAACCCATGCGTTTGAGCACGGCAACTTCTTGTAAAATCTCTTCTTCGGTGAGCGTTTTTCTTCTGATTTTGTTGTCAAAACTAAACCCACAATAGGTACAGATATTCTGACACTCATTGGAGAGATACAGCGGAACATACATCTGAATAGTTTTGCCAAAACGCTTTTGAGTTAGCCTATGGCTTAGTTGAGCCATTTCTTCCAGAAAACCTGTAGCAGCGGGTGAAATCAAAGCCTTGAAGTCTTCCAAATCTCGTTTGCCTGATTTTTGGAGTGCTCGTATGACATCCTGAGGTGTTTTTTGATAAATACTCTCACGAATTTCGTCCCAAGTATATTGTTGAAAAACTTGATAAAAGTCCATATTTTCCACTAATTCAAAAATGTCGTTAATGGGCTACTTGCCACCGCTTGTTGTTGCATAGGCGCCAATTTGGCCTCATACGCCATACGTCCAGCCTCAACTGCATATTTGAATGCCAAACCCATTTGTACAGGATTTTCAGAAACGGCAATAGCTGTATTAACTAATACCGCATCTGCACCCATTTCCATCGCCTTAGTTGCATCCGAAGGTGCTCCAATTCCAGCATCCACGACTACAGGTACGCGGCTTTGTTCGATAATTATTTCTAAAAAATCAATCGTTTTCAAGCCTTTATTACTGCCAATCGGCGATCCTAAAGGCATAACTGCCGCTACGCCTACCTCTTCGAGTCTTTTACACAAAACAGGATCGGCATGAATATAGGGTAAAACCACAAAACCTAATTTTACTAACTCCTCGGCCGCTTTTAGCGTTTCAATAGGGTCGGGCATGAGGTATTTAGGGTCAGGATGAATTTCGAGTTTAAGCCAGTGGGTTTCCAAGGCTTCACGGGCAACTTGTGCGGCAAAAATGGCTTCCTTAGCATTGCGGACACCAGAGGTATTAGGTAGTAAATTGATACAATCGTGCTGAAGATATGACAGAATATCATCTTCTTTTTCTGTAAGATTAACTCGTTTGAGGGCAACCGTTACCAATTCTGAACCTGATGCCAAAATGCTCTCTTCCATGAGAGAAGCACTACTAAATTTTCCAGTCCCTGTAAATAACCTAGACTGAAAGGTTTTATCTGCAATTTGTAAAGACATAGCTGAGTAATGAGAAAGAGGATTTCAGATATTAGATATTAAACTAGCCGTGTTTCGGATATCGGATGTTGGATTTCGGACGTATAATCTACTTTTTAATTACATTGTCGAAATCAGAAATTCCAAATCTGCTCATTTCTCGCTCACCGCTAAGTTTAACAAACTCAATAACTCTTGTGTGACTGCTGAAGGATTTTCGGCAAGATTTACCAAGGAAGATACCGCCACACCGTGTAAACCTACTTCCAATAAAGCTTCAATATCGTCTGCTTTTACGCCACCAATACCAACTACAGGTAGATTGTGGCCTAAAGTTCTAAATTGAGAAAGAATACGCTTATATCCCTCTAATCCTACGATAGGACTTAGGTTTTTCTTGGTATCCGTAAATCTCAAAGGTCCTAATCCAATGTATTGTACTGTTCCACTAGCCACATGCTTAAGCATATCTTGGAGGGTATTGGCAGTGCCACCAATAATCATCTTTTCACCTACAATCTGGCGAGCTTCTAAAGGCGACATATCTTGTTTGCCTAAATGCAAACCCTCCGATTGTATTTTCGCAGCTATATGAGGGTTGTCATTTACAATCAATTTTGCCCTAAAACTTTTACATACTTCTTGGGTGCGTAAAGCTGTTTCGAGCCATTGGGATTCTTCTTGAGTTTTTACTCTCAACTGCACCCAGTCTGCACCACCTTCACAGGCACGTTGTGCTTGCTCCCAGTGAGGAATATGTGCGAGATCTTGGGTTATATAATGAAGTCTTGAAATCATCGTGTTGTTAAATTTTGAGCTTTGGTTCTAGGAACTCAAAGCTGTTTGTATTTCGGAAAAGGCTTCTACAGGTGAGGGTGCTTGCCACACACTACCCAATAAGGCTACTCCAGTGATATTTTTATTTTTTAGCAAATGAATATTGTTTAACTCAATGCCACCTAAGGCTACAATAGGAGGGACCTTGTTATACTTGAATACAAAATCCTCTACCGCTTCTGGCGAAATAGCAGCTTTGTAGCCCGGTTTTGAAATACTATCGAAAAAGGGACTGAGAAATACATAGTCGAGTTTTGAAGGCATTTTCAGTATTTCTTCAAACTTATGTACCGAAGCGCTTACTGTTAAACCTCTTCGCTGTACTGGGCGAATATATTCTTTTAATTGTCCTTGCTCCTGTAATTCCTCCCAAACGTGCGTAGTAAGATGAATCCCCTTGATATTGTATTTTGCCATCAATTGATATTGACTATGTAGTACCAATCGCTTCATATACTGCGGTTTAAATTGTCGAATGAAATCTTCAATTTGTTCCAAAGAGGCATTGGGCTTACGCACATGTAAAGTCGATAGACCAGCTTCAAAAAGTTGTTCTAATAGCTGAACTTCATCAGGGATAAATTCTGGGGGTGTGAGCAGGAGTATAAACATGATGTTAAGTGTTGGGTGATAAGTTTTGAGTAATAAGATTTTTGTATCAATGCCTAAAATACGTTGCCCTCAGATGACAGTATGCTGAGGCAAAGCAATGATTGATAACTTCAAAATATACAATACTTTTCAGAAAATAATGTTTCCGATTAATGGAATTATTATGAAGTTTTTAATGCTCTAAAATCCTTAAAATAAGCCTTTTGGTTTTTCTTAAAGATCAAGTTTCTTTTCTATGCTCTATTATTAGCTTTATTTCAATCATAGAAAATCAACGCTACATTCTTCTGTATTTTGTTGAATTGAAGGCAACCTATTTTAGGCAAGGACAACACATCATTCAAAACTCCCAACACATCACTTACAAATATACCTCAGCGCCTTTTTCTACGAATTGTTGTGCCTGAGCTTGCATGCCTAAGTCAATAGCTTCTGCTTCGGAAATACCCTGAGCTTCGGCATAATCACGAACTTCTTGTGTGATTTTCATAGAACAAAAACTTGGTCCACACATTGAACAGAAATGGGCAATTTTAGCGCCATCGGCAGGTAAGGTTTCATCATGAAATTCACGTGCTGTATCTGGGTCGAGCGAAAGGTTGAATTGGTCTTCCCAACGGAATTCAAAACGTGCTTTGCTCAGGGCATTGTCACGCACTTGTGCTCCCGGATGTCCTTTCGCCAAGTCAGCGGCATGGGCAGCAATTTTATAGGTGATTACTCCGTCTTTTACATCTTTTTTGTTAGGTAAACCCAAGTGTTCTTTTGGTGTTACATAACATAACATGGCACAACCAAACCAACCAATCATTGCGGCACCAATACCTGAGGTAATATGGTCATAGCCTGGGGCAATATCGGTCGTCAATGGTCCAAGCGTATAGAATGGGGCTTCATGACATTCTTTTAGTTGCTTGTCCATATTTTCTTTAATCATGTGCATTGGTACGTGCCCAGGCCCTTCAATCATGACCTGAATATCATGTTTCCAAGCGATTTTGGTCAACTCGCCAAGAGTTTCAAGTTCGGCAAATTGTGCAGCATCATTAGCATCGGCAATACTTCCCGGACGAAGTCCGTCGCCCAATGAGAAGCTCACGTCGTACGCTTTCATGATTTCACAGATTTCCTCAAAATGGGTGTACAGGAAGTTTTCTTTGTGATGCGCCAAACACCATTTTGCCATGATACTGCCTCCACGAGATACAATTCCTGTCACACGTTTGGCCGTAAGTGGCACATAGCGTAATAGCACGCCTGCGTGTATCGTAAAATAGTCAACTCCTTGCTCAGCTTGTTCGATGAGCGTATCTCTAAATAGCTCCCAAGTCAAATCTTCTGCTTTTCCACCAACTTTTTCGAGTGCTTGATAAATTGGTACTGTGCCAATCGGTACTGGAGAATTTCGGATAATCCACTCACGGGTTTCATGGATGTTCTTACCTGTCGATAAATCCATGATAGTATCTGCGCCCCAACGACAAGCCCAAACGGCTTTTTCTACTTCTTCCTCGATACTTGAGCTTACGGCTGAGTTACCAATATTAGCATTGATTTTTACCAAGAAATTACGTCCAATAATCATTGGCTCACTCTCTGGGTGATTGATATTGGCAGGAATAATGGCACGTCCAGCGGCGATTTCGTCACGTACAAACTCAGGCGTAATTGCGCCTTTGGGTGTATTGGCTCCAAAGCTGTAGCCTTCGTGCTGATGACCTAAGCTTTGTAAAGATTCTATTTTTTGATTTTCACGAATCGCAATGTATTCCATTTCTGGAGTAATAATGCCCTTCTTGGCATAGTGCAATTGCGTTACATTTTGTCCAGCTTTTGCTCTTCTTGGTTTAGCCAAATAGTTGAATCTTAGCTCATCTAAAGATTGCATATTCAAGCGCTCTTGTCCATATTCTGAACTAATGGCATCTAACTGCTCAGTATCACCACGAGCAATAATCCATTCTTCACGAAGCTTTGGAAGACCTTTTCTTACGTCGATTTCAATATTCGGGTCGGTATAAGGACCTGAGGTATCATAAACTGCTACCGAAGGATTTTTAGTAAAAACATTTCCCGAAATTTTGGTATCCGTCAAACTGATTTCACGCATAGCAACCTGAATATTGTGCAATGCGCCTGGCACATAAATCTTACGAGAATTTGGAAAAGGACTACGGCTGATAGCTTCTGTCGAAGGCGCTACCTCATTACTTTTTTTCATAGGAGAATGATGAGTTAAAATACATAATGTTACAATAGGATTGGAGTAAGGAATTTTATCCTCCCTGACTTGCTCGAATAAGCGTTACATGATCATTTTCTTCGAAAACATGGTTTTGCCATTCGGATTTTGGCAAAACCATATCATTGACCGCAATGGCCAAACCTTTGACTTGAGCCAAATGAAATTGTTCGAGTAAGTCTTCGACTTTGAAGCTGGATGCTACGTCTGTAGCTTCTGAATTGATAAATAAGGTCATGTTTGTAAAATATTAAATACCAACGCGACCCTTAGGAGTGGATTAGACAGAACGGTTTTTGATTAAATAATTTTGCGAGCGAATGCGACTTTGCTCGGTACAGGATTGAAGCGCCATTTATCAGATACAGCCCAAAACAATAGGTCTGTAAAGGACAAATTATCCCAACAATTTCCTACATCATTAATCAAAAACTTCAGCTTGAAATATTTTGGAGATAGCCCACCAATGGCTATTCTACGAAAAGTATTTTGCTCTGCTTTTTCCTTCGCAACCATTACGCTGTTCAGGTTCAAAGGGTATAATCTCAGCCCGTATATTAAGGCACCCCTAAAGTCTGCTACAAACTTAAAGGACGTTTTTGAAAGAAAAAAGAGAAATGTGTTTTTTATTTAAAAGCCGCCATGATGTTGCGTGGATGAGCATAAGTAGCTAATAGACTGATAAATGTCATGGGTAAAAATGAGATAGAGGGGTAATTTTGACATATAAAAAAGGCTAAACCTTCTTTTGTTAACCAAAATTCTATCCCGTATGAAAGCGCTGATTTATAGTACTAAAGAGTTTGAAAAAGCCTCTTTACAAAATGCCAACCAACAAAAACACGATATTACCATCACAGGAAAACCCTTGAATATGGATACCGTGAAAATGGCAGAAGGATTTGATGTGGTAGTGCTTTTTACCAACGACGATGCCTCAGAACCTGTACTTCGTGCCTTGAATGATTTGGGCGTAAAATATGTAGCCACCCGTTCGGTGGGTGTTGACCATATCAATCTTAAAGTAGCAGCCGAGTTGGGCATTCGTGTGGCTAATGTTCCGCATTATTCGCCAAATTCTGTGGCCGAGCATACGGTGGCATTAATGATGGCGCTGAATAGAAAGCTCATCATGGCCGATACGAAGGCTCATAACTACCAGTTCGATTTGAGTAGCTTGATTGGGTTTGATATGTACCAAAAAACTGTCGGAATTGTGGGCTTGGGTACTATTGGAAAAGTAGTGGCAGATATTCTGAAAGGCTTTGGTTGTAAGCTGTTGGTGTATGACAAATACGCTGAGGAGGCCGACGACTACGAAGGAGTAACTTTTGTGACACTCAATGAATTACTGGCAACTTCGGATATTATTACGCTTCATGCACCCCTGACAGAGGAAACCAAATATATGATTACCCAAGAGCAAATTGCCAAAATGAAAACAGGTGTTATGCTTATTAATACCAGTCGCGGAGGCTTAGTAAAAACTGAAGATGTCTTGCATGGATTACGTGATGGGAAAATTGGTTATTTAGGTTTGGACGTTTACGAAAATGAAAGAGGTATATTCTTCAAAAATCATTTTGAAACGGAAGGTCGTGATGAGTTATTAACTGATTTGTTGAATTTCAACAACGTTATTATCACAGGACACCAAGCATTTTTGACCAATGAAGCATTGACAAATATTGCAGATAAAACTATTCAAAATCTCGACGAATGGCAGTTGGGTACACCTGAAGAATGTAATGCAAAAGTGGGGAAAATACACCCGCTTGAAGAATTACAATAGACTGTACGAGTTCTGAATTGTCCTTGCCTAGAATAGATAGTACATTTCTTTTCCTCTTAGCACCCTAAGAGGAACATGAGTCATCCCGAATTTTGTTGTGCGAAGTAGCACCATAGCATGTTTTGGATGGCCGTTCTCAATCGATAAATCGGTGTCAAAGCATTTTGGCACCGATTTCCTGTTCTATGAGC
>NZ_JASHIF010000019.1:0-197590 GCF_030056595.1 Flectobacillus roseus | reverse complement strand
GCCGATAGGACTGGTGTTCACCTCTTCCCATCTCGAACAGAGCAGTTAAGCCCAGTACCGTTGATGATACTGCAATCAAATGCGGGAAAGTAAAAAAGCTCCAAAATATTACAAAGACATAAGCCACTCCGAAAGAGTGGCTTTTTTGTTTTTCAAGGCTCAGGCCCGTTGAGGATACTGCAGGCTACGCGCCCCGATCAAATGCGGGAAAGTAAAAAGCTCCAAAATATTACAAAGACATAAGCCACTCCGAAAGAGTGGCTTTTTTGTTTTTAGCTAACCCTGGAATAAGATTGGACCGTACGTTTTAAAGATAATCTATCTGTTATTCAATAATTTTAGGTAACTTTTATGTTTAAATGCTTAAGTCATTATGAATAAATTGTTGATTATATGTGCTGCTTCAAATACCTCTGATGGTGAGTTATCTCATATCGCTTTGGATAGACTATTAACAGCACTTCAATTTTTGAAAAATAATCCCTCTTTTCACATTTTATGTACTGGTGGATTTGGGGAGGCTTTTAATACAAGTGACTATGCTCATGCACAACTTATGCAAAATTTTCTTTTAGAGCATGGAATAGCTCATGAGAGCTTTGTAGAGTTTGTGTTAGGAGAAAATCTTTTGGAAGACATTCAATTAACAAGAAGAGTACTTTCTAGATATTCACCTGAAGTTGTGGTTGTGATTACTTCAGACTATCAAATGGAAAGAGTGCGTTTGTCTTTTGAATTGTACTGCTCGTATCCGAATATGATTTTTATTGAAGCAAAATCTAGTATTTTCGAGGACGAATTAGAACGATTAAAGCGACAAGAATCTCAAGGTGTTAATCGACTTAGAATGATGCTGAGAGCATCTCAGTAAACAAAAAGCCGATAGTTTTACTTCAAAAACTATCGGCTTTTTGTATTTTATATGACTATTGTATTCCTAACTGATGAAGTGTTGTCTCAGCCATTTGCTCGATGGCTTCTTCAAGATCATATTCTGGACCGTTTTGCTCAAAATAGTAATTGTCAATATTTTCTTGAAAGAGAGGTACAGACCAAGAATTTTGGATGATTGTTATTTCGTAAAAAGCTTTTTTAATGGAGGAACGCATTTTACTTAAAATAAAAAAATGCCCAACTTCAAGTCGATTAAAAAGAAGTTCAATTTGTAAACCAAGTCTTTCTAGTGTATTTACTTTTTGAGTAATATCAACACTAGCTGGTACAAAGTGGTATAACTCAAGATACTTTGTGTAAAGGGTTTTATATTGGCTTAATACCTCAACAGAGATGCTACTCATACCTTCCGAAACAAGCTGTGTGGTGATTTGAAGATTTTTACGGTCAAATGGTAAAGCATTTTTTGATAAATACTTTTCGTAATCATTGATGAAAAATCCAACTAACCAAGCATGAAGTATCTCAATTTGGGTGTTCGAATAAGGCGTTTTTGCTAAAACTCCATCAATCCCCAAAATAGAATTAATGGTTTGGTGGAGTTTTTGTTCATATAGTGCAATAGGATCCATTATTAAATCTAAAAAAATATTTGCTTGTAGCTTATGGGCTCACGTATCACAATGATACGGCATGAAACTCTATCCTCCAAATACCCTACCAAAACAAAGCGATAATGAAGAAATTAGTTATTAACATTGATAAGAAAAGAGTCTATCCTAGCTTTTTGGAGTAAGTGATGTCTAAAATGCTGTTCGTTGAGCCAAAACCATTCATGTGCATTTAACCAACCAAAAGCAGGTTGAATACATTTATATTCTCCTCTATCAGCAGGGATTCGCTCCGCTAATATCTTTCCCTGTATCATAATTTGATCTAACAAAACAAGATAGTCTTCTTGAGCTTTTGCAACAGGTTCAGGGCCTTTGAGAGCCTCAGGTATCTTAAGCTGTGTGGGTGGAAAGCTATTGTATTTGAATTGCTTTTCGCCATAAATATTTTTATCGCCACCTATTTGACCATTTCGTTGCTCTAAACAGTAATTGGCTCTTTTGAAAAAGAAATATAGTGCTGACATACAGATATGTTCATACATCTGCCCTATTGACCATTCTTGTGCATTAGGTTTAGTTACAAATTGCTCGGGAGAATATTCGAAAAGCGATTTTTTATAATATTCGATACTTTTTTCGAGTGCGGTCTGAATTTCATGAGTATCCATATCTATAGTTAAATAAAGGTTTTATTTTTGTTAGCAAGAATAATATTTAGATCAAATTTAAGAATAAAAATAAGAAATTAGCAAAGCTTCTACCTGTAGAGCATACTAGAGTTGTAATCAAAAATAGGAAGATAAATATGGGGAAACTTATTATGATAATAGGAGGTATGTTAGTGTTGGGAGGGGCAGTAATTTATCTTCTGGAAGATAAAATTAGGTGGGATTGGTTAGGAAATTTACCCGGAGATATTAGAATCGAAAAAGGAAATTTTAAATTATATTTTCCTTTGATGACTTCAATTTTACTAACCTTTGTTGTGAATGTATTAATATGGATTTTTAAGAAGCTAAGCTGATAAAACACTAGCATAATAAATATCAAAAAAGCGGTCGAAAAATATTTTTCGACCGCTTTTTGATATTCAGTTGAAGCATCAGGAGATACCTCAAGTTTATATGTATAGCTTATTTCTTGTTAAACTTTGCTTTGCCATCTTCTAAGAACTTGATAAACTCTTCAATATTCTCATTATAGGCTCTTGGTTTTACCAGTGTTTTTGAGTCATTATTAGGGTCGACTAAACAATAATATGGTTGAGCATTTCCGTTGAATCGAGTGATTTCAAAATCAAGGTTTTGATCGCCAATTGTTGTTTTTTCTAAACCATCATCTTTTGACTTATACCATTCTGATTTTGGAAGTTCTGTTTTGTCATCTACGTACAAAGCAACTAAAACATAGTCGTTTTCAATACGTTTTTTTACTTCTGGATTAGACCATACTGCTGCTTCCATTTTACGACAGTTAACACAACCATGACCTGTAAAATCAATAAATAACGGCTTATTAACTTGTTTGGCATAAGCTGCTGCTTCTTTATAATCAAAGAAACCGTGAAGCCCTAAAGGTAATTTTAGGAATTCATCATATTTTACTTTCTTCGGAAAATTCGGATCAGCGTTAGAAGATGTCTCTACTGAACTACTTTCTCCACCAATCACAAAATCCTGCGTTTCCATTGGAGGCAACCATCCTGAAAGTGCTTTGAGCGGCGCTCCGAACATACCAGGAATCATATATACTACAAATGTCAATACCGCAATAGCTAATAAGGTACGAGGTACAGATACTTTGTCTAGATTACTATCGTGTGGCATTTGGATTTTACCCAATAAATAAAGTCCTATTAATGAGAAAATAACAATCCATGCAGCAAGATATACCTCACGGTCGAGGATATGCCAGTGATAAGTTTGGTCAGCAGTACTTAAAAATTTCAATGCCAAGGCTAATTCAAGGAAACCTAAAATTACCTTTACTGAGTTCATCCAACCACCCGATTTAGGAAGGTTTTGTAACCAGTTTGGAAAAATGGCAAATAAGGTAAATGGTATAGCAAAAGCTAATCCGAAACCAAACATACCAATAATAGGGCGAAGAATTTGTCCTTGTGAACCGAGACTCAAAATCGTACCAGCAACAGGACCTGTACAAGAAAAAGATACTAATACCAAAGTGAAAGCCATGAAGAAGATTCCTCCAATACCGCCACGGTCTGATTGTGCATCGATTTTATTGACAAATGACGATGGAAGAACGATTTCGAACCAACCTAAGAACGATACCCCGAAAACCACAAATACGATGAAAAATAACATATTTGGAATCCAGTGGGTACTAATGAAGTTAGGTGCTGCCTGTCCAAAAGCATAAGCGATGATTGTTCCGAATAGCACATAAATGGCAATGATAAAAAAGCCATATAAAAGCGCTTTCTGAAGTCCACCTTTTTGCTTAGTAAAGTAGGAAACAGTCATTGGAATTAAAGGATACACGCAAGGTGTCAAAAGAGCTACAAAGCCACCACCTAATGCCAATAAGAAAAAGCCCCAAAGTGATGTTTCTTCTGGTTTTTCTTCGTCACTTGCCGTAAGGGCATCGCCAGAAACAGCGCTAGAATCTGAGGATACAGAATCTGTAGGCACAATAGTGGCTGAATCAGCCTTTAACTTGGCTGCTTCTTCTACTGCCTTCAGCGAGTCAAGATTAGGTTTTTTATCATCAGTTTTTTTAGCTGTTGCGCTTTGTGCTTCAATCAAAAATGCTCCTTTGATAGGTACACACATACCTGTTACATCTGAACATGATTGACTATCATAAGCACCATCGATATTGATTTTATCTTTTAAAATTTTTACCGTTTGGCGAAACTCGGCTTTACCTTTAAAATAACTATATTCACCATTCCAGATTTCCTTATCAAACTTTCTGGAAGGGTTAATTGCTTTTAAGCTACCTACTGTTTCATAAGAATCATTTGGCGTAAACTTGATAGTGGTTACGGTAGGTCCTAAATCTGGATCAAAGTCGGAAGAATAAAGATACCAGTCTTTTTGAATAGAAACTGTGAAAATGACGTCAACGGTTTCGCCTACTTCTGGGTTGGGCTTTGACAAAGACCAAGTCCATTTGGCAGGGTTAACTTTCTGAGCGAAGCTGATTGTTGAAAGTGTTAATAACAACAAAATACTTGATAGTAACTTCTTCATGATTGGGGTTTAAGATATTCTTAGTTTGTAAAGCATTAACGAAAGTATTCCCATGTTAGTTTCTTTCCCTGATAAACATTGTTGGTAGAAGAAATTAAAATCTGGAGCGATGTTAGTGGCTTTAGGTAAAAGTAAACGACTAATTCTTAGGACAGACTGTAAGGCGGTACCGTTGCTTTAGGGGAAATTTATTACTGAACTCTGATTGGTACTACCACTTCGACTTTGTCCCAGCGAAGCAACATATCGGCACCATTACCTTGTTCGTTAAAATCGATATAGAATTTTTCGACAGTATCTGATTTATTAATGACCGCAGCAGGAGCGTGGAGAATGTCTCTTGTAGGATCATAAGATAAGCCCCATTGACCTACTTCTTCATTAACAATAATTGTCCAAACGTCTTTTTCTGGAATCGTAAACAAGGTATAGCTTCCAGCTTTGAGGGGTTTGCCTGAAATAAGTACATCTTTGTTAAAAGTGATGACAGTGGCCTCATTGGCACCAGTACGCCACCATTTACCATAAGGAACGAGTGCTTTGGAGTTTTGAGGACCAAAAATAAGGCGACCTTTTTTGGCAGGTTGACAGTATTCGACGTTGATTTCTAAACCATTATGCGAAAAGTCAGCAGTATCGGAAGGACTGAAAGATTTGGTATAGAAACGCATTCCGACGAAACCGATAGCGAGTAACGCAAGAAGTACTAAGACTATGCGAAGTAGTTTAATCATTGAGAAAGATTGTGCCATTATTAAAGAATGATAGTCTATTGAATAAGGTATTAAGCAGGGCAAATACGGTTCGCAATATAGCATATTTTACGGCACATCACAAAAGAATAGCTTTCCACCGTAGTGAAAAGCTATACAAGTTTTTACCAAAGACTTTCCATATCGCGGTCTCTTTTTACAATACACCTTTCGTTTTGTAAAAGGTATAAATTTTGGTCAATATCAATACTTGTTTTAGCATCATCTAATAGGCCTTTATAGGCATTTTTAATTTCCTTTCTTCTGATGGCTTCCAAAAACCGTCGGATATCATCATCAGATTCAAGAATCAAGCCTGGAACTTCTGTAGGTTTGCCATCTTCGTCCTTGGCTACCATCGTAAAGTAGGACGTGTTTGTATGTTTTACTTCTTGTGATTTAATATTTTCGGCAATGACTCTAATACCAATGATTAATGACGAGCGCCCCACATAGTTGACGGAGGCATGTAGCGAAACCAATTCGCCTACTTCGACAGGTTTTTTAAATTCTACGTTGTCGACCGAAACCGTTACGACATAGGTACCAGCGTGCTTGGCTGCACAGGCATAAGCCACTTTGTCCATCAATGACAATAGAATTCCTCCGTGGATTTTCCCCCCAAAGTTCGCGTACGAAGGAATCATTAATTCGGTAATTGTTGTTCTTGAAGAGTTAACAGATTTTGCGTTTTCCATGAATTTCGTGGTTGAGCTTGAGTGATGAACAACCTCTTTGACAGTTTTGTTTGAACCACCTTATATTGTAAAAGGTTGTATAATCAAATACCTCCCTTAGAATCGTTGCTCAGGGACTACAAGCTGAAAGCTAAGTACATAATTTTTTTAAGTCCACAAACTTAGTAGATTTTATGTCAAAACAATTAGGCTTAATTGAAAATAGACACGTATATTTGCGTAAAAATAGAAATTTTCCAAGAAAATGAGTATAAAACCTTGAATATCTTGGTTTTGAACAGCTTATGATAGAAATTATTACAGAATGACTCCTGCAACTCTCTTCTGGTTTATACTACTGACTCCACTAGCAGGATTTGCTATCGCGTTGGGACTTGGTAAGAGTCGCAAAGATATTGTTGGATGGATTACCTCAGGGCTGTCAGTATTAAACCTTTTGCTTACTATAAGGCTCAATAGGAGTGTGGCTTTGCCAACCAACCTACATGTCGAATGGTTTAAGATAGGACAAATAGATTTTACATTTGGATTCCTATTTGACTCAAAAGCATTGATGATGCTTTTGCTGGTCAATTTTATTGCCTTCTTAGTGCAAATTTTCTCTATGGAATACATGGAGAATGACCCTGCCAAACATCGTTATTTTGCTTTTCTTCAATTATTTGTTTTCTCAATGCTAGGCATTATCATGACCGACAATTTGTTGGGGATATATGCTTTTTGGGAATTGGTTGGATTGAGCTCATATCTTTTGATTGGGTTTTGGTATCAAAAAACATCTGCAACTCAAGCTGCCAAAAAGGCCTTTTTAGTGAATCGTGTGGGAGATTTGGGCTTTTTGCTGGGTATTTTTATGGTATATCATTATTGGGGAAGTTTGAGTTTTGCCGTGTTAGGACAAACTCCTGCTAACTTAACTCCTGAGGTGGCTACGATAACAGGCTTACTATTGTTTTGTGGTTGTGTGGGCAAATCGGCGCAGTTTCCGTTGCATACTTGGCTTCCTGATGCGATGGAAGGTCCTACGCCAGTATCAGCATTGATTCACGCAGCAACGATGGTGGCTGCTGGGATTTTCTTATTGGCACGTGTACAACCTGTTTTTACTGATGTAGCGTTTATGGTGATTGCTGGAGTTGGCTGTACGACTATGTTACTCGGTTCGATATATGCGATTTTTCAAACTGATATAAAAAAGACCTTGGCGTATTCGACTATCTCTCAGTTGGGATTGATGTTGATTGGTTTGGGTACTGCTACTTCTTTATTTCATTTATTAACCCATGCGTTTTTCAAAGCTGGTTTGTTCTTAGCTGCTGGGTCGGTAATTCACGCTCTTCATCATGCTTCGCACCATCATGATTTTGATGCTCAGGATATGCGATTAATGGGAGGTTTGAGAAAAAAACTTCCTGTAACGTTTATCACTTTTATCATCTTTGCCGCTTCGTTGGCTGGTTTGCCATTGTTTTCAGGTTTTTTGTCTAAAGATGCTATTCTCGCCAATTTATTTCATTTGGCAGAAATGAATAGTTACTTCAAAATCATTGGTATTTTTACTTTTGTAGGAATCGTGATGACAGCCTTTTATATGTTCAGACAAGTATGGCAGGTATTTATGGGCGAATTTCGTGCAGAAAATGTGACTTTCGAGCATATTCATGAAGGTTCTTTCAAAATAACTTGGCCTTTAGTTTTACTAGCTATATTATCATTGGGGTTTGTATTTGCGATAAATCCTTTTCATGCCGATCATGCTTGGTTTTGGCATTTTATAGATAAAGACTTTCATTTACCAACATCTTCATGGATTGGCTATGCTTCTGTAGCAAGTGCAGGTTTGGGAATTGCTTTTGGATACTTGACTCGAAATAGGGCTTTCACCTTTCAGCTACCAACATTCGATGGTTTGTATCATTTACTTTTTGTAAAAACAACGATGTTGCTGGCAAGGTTTTTTCAATATGCCGATACCAATTGGGTAGACGGATTAGTAAACCAGATAGCTTTCATACAAAAGACAATCGCTCGCGCTGTGGCTTGGGTCGATGCCAAAATTGTTGATGGCGGTGTTGGATTTGTGGTTCGTTGGATTGGAATCATTGGTAAAATGACACGAGCAGTACAAAATGGTAAAGTGCAACTCTATGTATTTGCCGCATTAATGGGATTATTAGGCTTAATATTTTTCTTTATATATTAATTCAATTCGTCGATAGCAACGAATCGTTGAGGCGAGGAAAAAACAGTTACGATGTCAGTACTTTCATTACTTATATTTTTACCCATTGCTTTTTCAGTAGTAATCCTGTTATTACCTGAAAATCTCAAAGGATATTTCAAATGGATTACCGTAGGGGTAACTGCCGTGGAATTTCTTTTGACTATATGGGTTTATCTACAATTTGACCAACATACAGAAGGGTTTCAATTTTTAGTACAAAAAGACTGGATTACCCTGCCGCTAGGAAGTTTGGGTGTAGCCTCTATCGATTACTTGATTGGAGTTGATGGTATTAGTATGCCCATGATTTTGCTGACGGGATTAGTAATGTTTATCGGCTCAATTTCGTCTTTTGAGATTGGACAAAAAGAAAAAGCTTATTATGCCCTCTATTTGCTTCTGACAGGCTCGGTAATAGGCTGTTTTGTAGCCTTGGATATGTTCTTGTTTTACCTGTTTTTTGAATTTATGTTGTTGCCAATGTATTTCTTGATAGGTATTTGGGGAGGACCACGCAAAGAGTATGCTTCTATCAAATTCTTTATTTATACATTGGTAGGCTCATTATTTATCTTGGTAGTCATGATTGGCTTGTATTTGTCAGCAATCGACCCTGTTGAGACGGCCTTACAAACGGGTTTGATTAGTGAATTGGAACAAGTGACACCAAATTTGATTTCTGAGATTCAACGTTTGTTAGCAGAGGGACGTCTTCCATCCGAACAATTGGTACATACTTTTGACTTAAGATTTCTTCCTGATCCTAATAATTTCTTACCAGAATCATGGTTGCACATTTTCTCAAATATTAGTATTGGTGGAATGGGCTTGCGTAGCTGGGCTTTTATATTTCTTTTAATTGGTTTTGGGATAAAACTACCCGCTGTACCCGTACACACATGGTTGCCTGATGCACACGTGGAAGCGCCAACGCCTGTGTCGGTGGTGCTTGCAGGTATTTTGTTGAAAATAGGTGGATATGGGCTTTTACGAATTGCCTATCCTATTTTTCCAGAAGCAGCAAGTGAGCTAGCTTTTGTGATAGCGCTTGTGGGAGTTGTCTCTATTTTGTACGGAGCATATAATGCTTTGGCGATGAATGACCTCAAAAAGCTTATTGCATACTCGTCGGTTTCGCACATGGGTTTTGTTTTGCTGGGAATTGCCTCACTGACAAGCGAAGGGATTAACGGTGCTGTATTCCAAATGTTTTCACACGGAATACTTTCGGCTATGTTGTTTGTGCTAGTAGGAGTTTTATACAGTCGTACACACGACCGTCGTATCAATAGCTATCAAGGACTAGCGTCCAAAATGCCAGTGTACACAGCACTTACGGCAGTAGCGTTTTTTGCTTCATTGGGTTTACCTGCATTTTCTGGTTTTATTGGTGAGTTTTTCACCTTGATAGGAGGTTTTAACAGTTTATATTTCCCAAAATGGGTAACAGGGCTAGGGGTGTTAGGGTTAGTTTTGGGAGCAGGATATTTCCTTTGGACATTACAAAGAATGTTTTTTGGAAAATTTTGGTCAAGATATGAAGAGTCTGTTTTGTCAGATTTGAATACAAGAGAAAAGCTTATGCTTTTCCCTTTAGCAATTTTAGCGCTAGTTTTTGGAATATTTCCTCATCTAGTTTTCGATGTTTCAAATCAGGCTGTGAACGAGTTGATAAAGCTTTTTGCATAGGTACAAAAAGTCTAGAATGGCATTACTATCGTGGCTAGAACTGTATCCTCTTCGTTAGTGATTGAAAAAGAAGCTTTACTTCCATAATGCAATTCAAGACGTTTTCGAAGGTTATCCAAACCAATACCATTAGCGCTTGTTTTGGGTTGTGGATTATATTGCCCAGTATTACGAACTTTGATGATTACATCTTGACCAAGGGTAGTAATTTCTATTTGGATAAGGCCTCCGTTTTTAGTTTTGGCAATACCATGCTTCACCGCATTTTCGATAAGCGTATTCAAGGACATAGATATGATTAGGATGTTATCAATGTTTTCTTGAACATGAAATTCATACCGAAGGCGGTTATCAAAACGAACCTTTTCGAGTGCTAAATAATCTTGGGCTAATTTAATCTCTTCACTAAGCATCGCTTTTTGTTGATCTCCAAGATTGAGCGACAGACGAAGTAAATCGGAAAGTTGCATAATAGCATCACGAGCCTGACGGCTATCGCTGATAGTAAGCGCTTTAATGCTATTGAGTGCGTTGAACAAAAAATGAGGATTAAGTTGTTTTTTGAGGTTTTCGAGCTCTACTACTTTGAGCATTTTTTCGGCAGCCAATATTCTTTGTCTACGACTTTCGTGAACTTGCACAAATCGATAGAGATGATAAAATAGAAACCACGGAATAACAAGCCAGATATTGTCAAAAATAAAGAAGATACAATCCATAGCATCGATTTCTCCGTGCAAGTATCTACTTCGATTAAAAAAGATGAAATCGGTTAGGGCAAAACAAGTTCCAATCGTCAAACTTCCTAAAAGTGGAAAAACGATAAATTGACGTGAGGTGAAATTTTCGGGGTCATAACTTTCATGAATATAGTTGTAAAGATGACTAATCCCCATTCCTAATATCATATAGGTACAAACATAGATTAGTCTATACATGGGAGTTTCGTCGGCTAGTCCACTATACTTCAGCGAGGTAAGTGTGATAAAAGACCAACTCATAATCTGTATTATCCAATAAAATGCGTTTCTCTTCATGGTTATCAATTAGCTCTGATGAGTAAATATAAACAAAAACAAACAAAGGCGGAAATTTGATTTTCTGTGTAGAATTAAGATGACAAATATTTTGGACTTAAAACAGCAGCTTTTGCAAATCCTGGACAGCTTTGGTGTTATTACACCAGAAGCATTTTTGGCAGGTGTTTTTGTTGTATTTATTATTGCTGATTTAGTTGTAACCAAACAGTGCTCAAAACTTGTTGCTTCTACAGTCTCAACTTCAAATTTTACCGTAGCAGGAATAATCGTTTTATTAATTAATTTGTATCAAGTAATAGACCAATTTGCGAGTATTAATGATACTTTTTTATTTGATAAAATGCTTTTTATTGATGCAAAAGCTATTTTCTTTAAAGCATTGATAAGTATTTCAGGAATCTTGATGCTTTTGCACATACATATCAATAAGTATCAATTTCCCAACGAGTTTTATGCTATTGCTATAGCTATGATTATCGCATTACAATTGATGACCATGTCTGTCAATTTGCTGATGATTTATCTAGCGATAGAAATGGTATCCTTGCTTTCTTATATCTTGACTACCATCAATAAAGATAAAGTTGGCGCAGAAGGCGGTATCAAATATCTTATTTTTGGTGCTACCTCTTCAGCGATTATGTTGTACGGAATGTCATTACTTTATGGCATTACGGGCACGTTGTCTATTACTTCGCCTGATTTTAGCAGAGGACTTACACAGGTTGACGAATTGGCTACCACTGTGGCAGTTGTCATGACTATTGCTGGTTTTTTGTTTAAGCTTTCCGCTACTCCTTTTCATATTTGGACACCTGATACCTATCAGGCTGCGCCAATGCCGATTGTTGCCTTTTTTTCGGTTGCGCCAAAGTTGGCTACCATGTTGGTAGCATTACGCTTCTATATGGCAGTTCCCAACGACTTAAGGCTCGTTACTGGCGTGATAGCTTTGGCGACGATTACGTTTGGTAATTTTTCGGCATTATGGCAAAATAAAGCCAAGCGATTATTGGCCTATTCTACCATTGCCCATTCGGGATTTTTGTTGATAGGGTTGGTGGCGTTATCTGAGCTAAGTGTTAAAAGTTTAGTGTTTTATTTGGTAACATATCTCTTTGCCAACTTCGCAGCATTTTATTTGGTTGATTTATTAGCGATTTATCTAGGAACAAAGAACGATTTTGAGATAGTGCAAATTAAGGGTTTAGGTCGAAAAAATCCTGCACTTGGCATATTATTATTGATAACGTTAGTATCTCTTGCGGGACTTCCTCCAACGGCAGGTTTCTTCGCCAAATTTAATATCTTTTCAGCACTTTGGGAAGCTTATCAAACAGCAGATACGCAAAAACATATCCTATTGCTTTTATTTATTTTTGGATTATTCAATACTGCAATTTCTTTGTTTTTTTATCTTAAAATACCTTTTTATTTATTTTTCAAAAACGCTGAAACCGAGTTTGATACATCTCTTTCTACGACTCAGTATTTACTGGCAGGGGCTCTATGTCTTCCTTTGTTAGGATTCTTCTTTAAGGCAGATTGGTTAATGAACCTGATTGCTTTGTTGTAGAAAGTTTATTAGTTTAGAGGATAGCACTACTGTAGGTAACCCCAATAATGGTACATTAGGTGTTGAAATTGCCTACCATTAAACGCTAACTTAGCATAACAATCTTAATCTATTATTATGACTGCGACGATATCGACTACTCCTCCTGCTCGTACTTTTCTTGGAGATAATTTTGTACTAACAAATGTAGAAAGCGTAAAGCCATTTTATGAAAATTTGGTAGAACGTTCTATTGATACACTTGAAGAATTTAGAAAATTCTTGAAAGATCGCTCTGAGCTTGAAAGTTATCTTTCAGAGAACTTTGCTTGGCGTTATATCAAAATGACTTGCGATACTACCGACAAAGAAGTAAAAGCACATTTTGACCAGTTTGTGACAGAAATCCAACCAGAGCTGGCAAATTATGATGATACCCTCAATAAAAAGACTTTAGAAAGTCCTTTCTTAGAAACATTGACTTCTGAAGGAGAAGATGCTGAAGCATTTAATATTACGTTTAGAGGTATTAAAAAAGCTACTGAAATATTCAGAACAGAAAATATTAGCCTTTTTACGGAAGTCCAAAATCTCTCAAGCGAGTACCAAGGTACAGTGGGTGTAATGACCGTTGAGATAGATGGTCAGACTAAAACTTTGCAACAAGCGGGTGTATATTTGGAAAATGCAGATAGAGCTATTCGTGAAATGGCTTATCGCAAAATTCAAGAACGTCGTATTCAGGATCGTGACAAATTGGATGAAGTTTTCAATAAACTCAAAACGGTTCGTCATCAGATTGCCTTGAATGCGGGATTCGAAAACTTCCGTGATTATTCGTTTGCTTCATTAAAGCGTTTTGACTACACTCCAAAGGAATGTTTTGATTTTCATGAAGCTGTAGCTGAAACTGTTGTACCAATCTTGAATCAATTGGCTGAGGAACGTAAAGCAACGTTAGCCTTGGATTCATTACGTCCTTGGGACAAAGGTGTAGATGTAAAAGGACGCCCTGCTTTGCATCCGTTCAATGGAGGCGAAGATTTACTCAATAAAACGATTGATTGTTTTAATCTTCTTGATCCATTCTTAGGGGAATGCTTGACCTTGATGAAACAAATGGGACGCCTAGATTTAGAATCAAGAATTGGTAAAGCGCCAGGAGGATATAATTATCCTTTAGAAGAAACAGGTTTTCCGTTTATTTTCATGAATGCTTCATCCTTGATGCGCGACGTAATTACCTTGTTGCATGAGGGAGGACATGCTGTGCATTCGATTGTAACGAAAGATTTAGCCTTGAATACGTTCCGTAATTTTCCATCGGAAGTTGCAGAGTTAGCTTCAATGTCGATGGAGTTGATTACGATGGATTACTGGCATGTGTATTTCGATAATGAAGAAGAATTGCGTCGTGCAAAGATTCAACATTTGGAGGATATATTGAGTACTTTGCCTTGGGTAGCTACTGTAGATAAATTCCAGCATTGGATTTACGAAAACCCAACCCATTCTACCGAAGAACGCACACAAGCTTGGCTTCGAATCTATGAACAATTTACAGATTCGATTACGGATTGGTCTGGTTTGGAGACCTTCAAATCGAGTATGTGGCATCGTCAATTACATATATTCGAATTACCTTTCTATTATATCGAATATGGTATTGCACAGTTGGGAGCTATCGGTATATGGAAAAACTATAAAGAGAATCCACAGAAAGGCTTGGAAGGCTATTTGAATGCGTTGAAATTGGGATATACCAAACCAATGGCTTCGGTTTATAATGCGGCAAATATTCCATTTGATTTTTCAAAAGAACATATAGCTTCATTGATGACATTTTTGCAAGGGGAACTAAACACCCTCAAAAGCTAAGAAATATCGAATACGCTAAAAACAAAAATCCCATCGAGACTTGGTCTGGATGGGATTTTTTATGATTTGGAATCAAGGCAAACTACACTTTGATTTCAACGTCAACACCTGAAGGCAATTCTAATTTCATCAAAGCATCAACTGTTTTTGGAGATGATGAATAGATGTCAATTAGACGCTTGTAAGTACACAATTGGAATTGCTCACGAGCTTTTTTGTTAACGTGTGGTGAACGCAAAACTGTGAATTTTTCCACTTTTGTAGGCAAAGGAATAGGACCTGAAACAACAGCACCTGTAGCCTTAACAGCCTTCACGATTTTCTCAGCCGATTTGTCCACTAAAGTGTGGTCAAAAGACTTCAATTTGATTCTGATTTTTTGATTCATCTGAATTGGTACGTTTGGTAAAACCAAAGCCGAAAGTACCATTTGCTTCGGATTTGGGACTGCAAAATTACTGATTTACAAGTTATTGAGCAAATGCTATTCTAGATATTTTTATAAAAACAAAATGGGGTATCGCTTAATGAGGTATCTATTGCTGTTCGATAAGCAAACCATCAGTTGAAATTCCAATCTTTTGTAGAATTTCCAAGAACTCATTTTGCAAGGGTGCCTCAATCAATAAGGGTTTATGCGTAATAGGATGGACAATCTCCAACGATGCCGCATGAAGGAGCATGGTATTCAGTCCAAAATGCTGCTCAAACATCTTATTATGTTTGCATTCTCCATGAGTTTTGTCACCAATAAGATAATGGCGTAGTTGTGCAAAATGCCTACGTATTTGGTGCATACGACCTGTTTCAGGATATATTTCTGCCAGCGAATACCGAGAGGTGGGATAACGACTCACTTCTATTGGGAGTTCAATTTGGTGTAAGCACTTAAATCGAGTCAGTGCATCTTGCATATCTCCATTGTCTTTAGCCAAGGGTCTATCAGTAAAGCCTTCATCGGGTAAATATCCTCTTACAAGCGCCCAATATTTTTTGTGCGTTGTATGCTGTTCAAACTGCTGTTTTACCAGTTTATCAACCTCTTTATTCAAGGCAAATAATAGTACACCACCCGTTTTACGGTCAATTCGGTGACATGGACTTACCCATACACCCAGTTGGTCTCGAAGTAGCTGTAAAGCAAATACAGTTTCTTCGGCCGCAATAGGCGAGCGATGAACCAGCAAATTATGAGGTTTGTTGATAGCTACAAGATATTCGTCTTGATAAAGAATGGGGAGTGTCATTGGCATAGGGGATAAATAAAACCGCCCCCACGACAAGTCGAGGAGGCGGTAGCTTATATACAACTAGCAAGCTAGCGTGTTATTACAAACCTTTAGCTTTTTTCACTACTTCGTCAGCAATGTTTTGCGGAACGAATTCATAGTGAGAGAAAGTCAAGTTAGCTGTAGCACGACCAGAAGACATTGTACGAAGGTCAGTTACATAACCGAACAATTCAGACAATGGAATATCTGCTTTCAAGATTACAGCACCTTGTTTTGAGTCCATACCTTTCATCATACCACGACGACGGTTCATGTCACCTGTGATAGGACCAGTGTATTCGTCTGGAGTAACAACTTCAACAGCCATGATAGGTTCCATCAATTTAGCACCTGCTGCTTTTGCTGCTTCTTTGTAACCCATACGAGCAGCCAATTCGAATGACAATGCATCTGAATCGACATCGTGGAATGAACCATGGAACAAACGAACACGCATTGAATCCATTGGGTAACCAGCTAAAGCACCATTTTTCATAGCACCTTCGAAACCTTTTTGGATAGCAGGGATAAATTCTTTTGGAATTACACCACCAACGATACCGTTAATGAATTCCAAACCTTCTTTACCATCTTCTCTTGGTCCCATTTCGAATACGATATCGGCAAACTTACCTTTACCACCTGATTGTTTTTTGTAAACCTCACGGTGTTCAGTAGTTTTAGTTAACGATTCTTTGTAAGCTACCTGAGGAGCACCTTGGTTTACTTCCACTTTGAATTCACGACGCATACGGTCGATGATGATTTCAAGGTGAAGTTCACCCATACCTTTGATGATAGTCTGACCTGTTTCTTCGTTAGATTCAACTTGCAAAGTAGGATCTTCTTCGATCAATTTACCAATAGCTTTCGAGAAGTTGTCTTGGTCAGCTGATTTCTTAGGCTCGATAGCATAACCGATAACTGGATCAGGGAATACCATTGATTCAAGAACGATAGGGTTTTTCTCATCAGAAAGGGTATCACCAGTTTTGATGTCTTTGAAACCTACTACCGCAGCAATATCACCAGCTTCTAAGCGCTCGATTGAGTTTTGCTTGTTAGCGTGCATTTGGAAGATACGAGAGATACGCTCTTTGTTTCCAGAACGGTTGTTCAAGATATAAGAACCAGCCTCTAATACACCAGAGTAAGCACGAACAAAACACAAACGACCAACGTAAGGGTCAGTTGCAATTTTAAATGCTAATGCTGAGAAAGGCTCATTTGTAGATGGTTTACGAGTGATTTCAGCATCAGTACGAGGGTCAGTACCTTTGATGGATTCTTTATCTAATGGAGAAGGAAGGATCGCCATTACATAATCCAACATTGTTTGAACACCTTTGTTTTTGAAAGATGAACCACACAACATAGGAACAATTTTCATTGAGATAGTAGCTTCACGAAGAGCAGCCAAAATTTCATCTTCAGAGATAGATTCTGGATCTTCGAAATATTTCTCCATCAATGACTCGTCAAATTCAGCTACAGCTTCCAATAATTTCTCACGGTATTCAGTAGCTTCGTCCAACATATCTTCAGGAATAGGTACTACTTCGAAAGTCATACCTTTATCATGCTCATTCCATTTGATACCACGGAAGTTTACCAAGTCAACTACACCTTCAAATTTATCTTCAGCACCGATTGGCAATTGAAGAGGTACAGCGTAGCTACCTAACATTTCTTTTACTTGACGACATACGTTCAAGAAGTCAGCACCTGAACGGTCCATTTTGTTAACAAAACCTAAACGAGGTACGTTGTAGTTGTTAGCCAAACGCCAGTTAGTTTCAGATTGAGGCTCAACACCATCAACAGCACTGAACAAGAATACAAGACCATCCAATACACGCAAAGAACGGTTTACCTCTACTGTAAAGTCAACGTGACCTGGAGTATCGATAATGTTGATATGGTATTTCTCATCTCTATAGTTCCAGTTTACAGTAGTAGCTGCTGAAGTAATGGTAATACCACGCTCTTGCTCTTGCTCCATCCAGTCCATAGTCGCAGCACCGTCGTGTACCTCACCGATTTTGTGGCTTACACCAGCATAATACAAGATACGCTCAGTAGTAGTAGTCTTACCAGCGTCAATGTGGGCCGCGATACCAATGTTTCTTGTGTATTTTAAATCCCTTGCCATTTTAAATGTTGATTATTTAGTTTTTTTTAGTTCTTCATTAGTTGGTTAGTTCTTAGCGCAAATTTCTAATTATCAATTATTAATGAATTTGACATGACTAACCATCTTAAAATCAGGGTGCAAAATTACTGAATCTTAGCGAAATACAAAAATTATCACGATAAGTTTTCATTAATAAAGTCAACAAAAGTGTTTTTGGATTAAACCAAGAATATTTCCAACAACAAAAAACGCTTGTCGCAATTGCAACAAGCGTTTTTGTATCACCTAACCACTAAATATATTTTTACATAAAAAATAGTATTTTTTATGTTTACTGAATATTCGCTTTGAATTTTGACCACGACAATTGAGCTTGTTCTCCTTCGGCATTGTTGGCCATAATGATGATTTCTCCCTCAATTTCATCATCTGTCAATTTGATGATGTTTACACGACCTACTCCATTCAATAATCCTTCCGCATTAGGAAGAGACGCTTGATAAAAATTGTTGATGTCGCGGTACTGACTAAAATCTTTTACAATGTTTCCTACATTTTTCTGTGTACCATTTCCTGGAATAAAAAAAGTAGAAGGTTTGTCAACATTGTAAAGCCTCACATAAACAGATTCAGAAGTACTGTCGTCGGTGGCCATAATAGTAATGCTGTTTCCACCTCTTTCTATTAATTTTTTGACAACTACTTTGGATGTTTTGAAAGAATGCTCTCGATTCTCTTCAAAACTGATATTTCCTTTGAAAAACCCTTGTCTGTTCTGATTAAAATCTGCAACCCCGTGACTGAATGATATTAAACTAGCAACGAAGCAAAGCAGGAATCCTAATAACACCATCGGGTTTCGGAAGAAACGCCTTGTTCTAATTTTCATGAACTTGTATCGTTAAGTGTACTTGCGAAAGTACTTTAACTGTTAGAAATAACTTAAAACACTAATTGAGCAAAAATTTTGCCAATAGCATTGTTGTATTTTTTTTATCTAAGCAACAACAAAAATAGAATACTCCATTTACTTTATCAATAGCATATCCAATACTTTATTGTTAAAGTTATTAAACGGTTGTTTGTATAGCTTTACCAAACAACCGTTTAATAACTGACTTATCTATCTTATTGACGCTCGAATAGGTCTGAAAGTTACAGATAAGAATAAAAAAACTTTAAAAATATACTTAAGAGCTTGTTTTAGAGGTTTTTGAAAGAAGGTGTTTTATTAACTAATAGGTGTACTTCAGTTAAATGAATCAATACTAATAAGATAATATTACTGACAAAAGTCATTTTTTTGAAAGATTGTGTCGAATACCTAATACAAAATTATTAGGTGTGAAGCTCTGAGCTTAGTGATAATTTAGGAATGCTGGTTTTGAGTTAATGATACCTTGTTATTTAGTTGTAAGAGTTGGATTTTTCGAACTAATCACAACAATAAAAGTGTTTTAATCATAAGTAACTTGTTTGCCAATAAGGCAATAGCAAATCGAAAATCTTACAGTAATCCACATAGCTGAAAATGACTTTGTGCGTTTTGAAAAAACAAGAAATTAGCCTTTGTGAAAATATCCGTGAGACAACTATTATCTTTGGCGTACTTTTCCTGAAAATCTCATTAAGATTGACAGGTCGATGAATTATAGCAATAACGTCTAACAGTGCCAACGACAACCATCTGGTACAGGTGTTTGAAAGATTTTACAAGTTTTTTGTGATTATACGACGATTTTCAAAACTGTTAGGTCAAAAACTAGTTTAATAAAATGGAGTTATTTACTAAATCTCCCGTTAAGGAAGCACAACGTGCGTCAGGTTCAGAGGCTGAGTCTATTGGGCTAGAAGCACGCAAAAAAATGAAGAAAATGAAGTCTTTTCAAATACCAGAACTCTATAAGAGTAGTATCATTGGAGGAATCAAGGAAAAACGTCGCCAAAAGGACAAGCTAAAGAAGGACTTTACGCCAACATTGCTTGATTTTGGTACTGTACGTTTCTTGATTTCAAGACATTTTGGATTTTGCTATGGTGTTGAAAATGCGGTAGAGATAGCGTATAAAACCATCGATGAGAATCCCAACAAACGAATTTTCTTGCTTTCTGAGATGATTCATAATCCCGACGTAAATGCAGATTTGCTGAGTCGTGGAGTACAGTTTATCATGAATACTTCGGGTGATCAACTGATAGAATGGGAATCTCTAACCAGCGATGACGTTGTCATTGTACCTGCTTTTGGGACAACCTTGGAGATACAACAAAAACTCTCAGATATCGGTATCAATGCCTATCAGTATGATACAACTTGCCCGTTTGTTGAAAAGGTATGGAACCGTGCATCTGCTATTGGACAAAAGGATTATACCATTGTCGTACATGGCAAACCTTCGCATGAAGAAACTCGTGCGACTTTTTCGCATGCCAAACAAAACGCTCCAACAATCGTGGTGAAGGACATGAAGCAAACGGTTGAGCTGGCAAAATATATCACAGGAGAAAAACCTCAAGCAGATTTTTATACAGAATTTAAGGGGCAATACTCTGAAAATTTTGATATTGAAAAAGATTTGCGCCGTATTGGTGTAGTCAATCAAACAACAATGTTGGCATCTGATACACAGGCTATCGCTGATTATCTCAAAAATGTTATGCGTGAGAAATATCACGTGGAAGGACTTGATATTACTTCTTATTTTGCTGACACTCGTGATACTCTTTGTTATGCTACCAATGATAACCAAAGTGCCACGTATGGTTTGTTAGAGAAAGATGCCGATTTAGTGATTGTAGCTGGAGGATATAATTCTTCAAATACCTCGCATTTGGTAGAACTGTGTGAGCAAAAACTTCCTACTTATTTTATTTCTTCGGCGGATAAGATTCTATCTGAAAATCTAATTAGCCATTTTGACTTACATTCAAAAAGTGAAAAGGTGACAGAAAACTTTCTTCCAAATAAAAATACAACTACTATAATGTTGACTTGCGGTGCATCATGTCCTGATGCAGTCGTCGAGGCAATTCTTCTTCGATTATTATCTTTTTTCCCTGATACTAAAAATGTGGACGAAGTCGTAACCCAACTTTAGTGTTACCATTGGTTTATTATCCATGCTTTAGGGAAAATTGTCCTTTGATACCCCAACAGATTACCTTAGTTTTGTGGTCGAAATATCCTGAAAGTCTTATATACAAAAATAGGACTTTTAGGATATTCTTTCCTTGAATTGATTTGAAAACTGGGCTACAATTTGACTTTTATCGGGTTTGTAAAAATATTGGTCCTGTAAACTATTATATCATTAGATGAGTGCAAAATATTTCCATTTGACTGTAAAGGAGGTTATTGAAGAAACTCCAGATACAAAGACTTTTTCTTTTTGGCATCCTATCCATCAAGCTGTCAGCTATAAGGCTGGACAGTTTTTGACTTTAATTCCAGAAATTGATGGTAAAAAAGTACGTCGTAGCTACTCTATGTCTAGCTCACCTAACAAGGATGCTTCTATTGCTGTAACCATCAAGCGTGTGCCTGGGGGATTAGTTTCCAATTACCTCTGCGACAATCTTAAGGTTGGTGATGCCCTAGAAATGATGGAACCAATGGGCCATTTTGTAATCGAACCAAATCCAACTAAGTCACGAGTAATCGTTTTATTTGGTGGTGGTTCTGGTATTACACCATTGATGTCTATCGCCAAATCTGTTTTGCCAGTAGAAACCGATACCAAAGTGTATTTAGTCTATGGTTCGCGAAATGAAGAAAATATCATTTTCAAAAAACAATTAGAAGAATTAGAAAAAACTTATCAGGGACGTTTTAGAGTATTACATGTACTAAGTCAACCTTCTTATACTTGGACAGGCTACAAAACTCGTATCAATCAAGCGTCGGCAGTAACTTTCTTGAAACAAGACTTTGGTTTGGATATCGGTAAAGCTGAATATTATTTGTGTGGTCCAGAAGGTATGATGGAGCAAGTAGAAAATGCTATCAGAATATTTGGTGTAACCGATGCACAAATTCACAAAGAACATTTCTTTAGTGCGCATGATACCGCTGCCAATGAAGCAGATGAAGAGGAGGGTGGTAGCTTAAAAGAGCAGATGGTTACTATTCAATACGAAGGAGAAGATTATCAAGTATTGGTAAAACCACACGAAACGATCCTTGAAGCGGCGCTTCGCGAAGATATAGATTTGCCGTATTCGTGTCAGGCAGGTATGTGTACTGCATGTATGGGCAAATGTTTGAGCGGAAAAGTTCAAATGGACGAAGAAGACGGTTTGACAGACAATGAAATCAAGCAAGGCTATATTTTGACCTGTGTAGCGCACCCAGCTACATCAGGAGTAGTTATTGAGATAGAATAAATTCTCCACAATAGTTATCCACAAGTTTTTGAAAATGTGGATAACTATTGTTAATAAGTAACAAAACACATCAAAGTATCTGATATTTCAGTATTTATACTTACCAAGGAACTATTTTTGGTAGGGCATTGTAAGGCAATTATAACTAAAGTTATTCGCTTACCGAAAAGCATTAGTAGTTTTCCAAAATAGCTTGTAGCTTTGGTCTGTAATATCAAAAACGAGAGTCTTTTTAGTAATTCATAAAATATTTTGGATGAAATTATAAGTAAATAAAGATTTAGTTTTCAATAACCATTAAGTATCAAATTCTTACTTTATCATTCTAAAATATGGCACAAAAATTCTTGGTAATCTCAAGATTTTCTACCTAATTTTGTTTACTGAAAGATAACCCATCGTTAACCCTCTATTAATCTGAATTTTATTGCGAAAAATTACCGAACCACTTTAATCTGTATAAATGGTTTCAGGAGTACTATTTTTAAATAATACTCAACAAACGCAAAATAACTACCAAGTAAAGTCATGTCTGACGCAATCAAACACGAGTGTGGTATCGCACTCATCCGTCTCCGAAAAGACTATCAGTACTATATCAATAAGTACGGAACCCCGCTGTATGGTATCAACAAGCTTTACCTAATGATGGAAAAGCAAGTGAACCGAGGACAAGACGGTGCAGGTGTAGCCAACATCAAAATTGATGTGCCTGCTGGTCACAGATATATCAGTAGATACCGTTCTGTAGAACAAAATGCTGTAGCTGATATTTTCGGAAAAATTTACAAGAAGTTTCGTAAAGGCTTGAAAGACCACAAAGACAAAGCTAAAGATGCCAAGTGGATTCAAGAAAATGTAGCATTCTCTGGTGAAGTATTTTTGGGTCACCTGCGCTATGGTACACACGGTCAAAACGAAATTGAAAACTGCCACCCAATGTTGCGCCAAAGCAACTGGAGAAGTAGAAACTTGGTAGTTGCTGGTAACTTTAACATGACTAATGTAGAAGAACTTTTTACGAAGTTGATCTCATTAGGACAGCATCCGAAGGAAAAAGTGGATACTGTGACAGTAATGGAAAAAATTGGTCATTTCCTCGATGAAGAAAACCAACGTCAATTTGACTTCCACAAACATAGTTACGAAAATCCAGAGTTGTCAGATGTGATTGAAGACAACATTGATTTGCAAAGAGTATTACAGCGTTCATGCCGTGATTTTGATGGTGGATATGCGATGTGTGGAGTAACTGGGCATGGATCTGCTTTTGTAGCACGTGACCCAGCGGGTATTCGCCCAGCATTTTGGTATGCCGATGATGAAGTAGTAGTTGTTGCCTCAGAAAAACAAGCTATCAAAACGTCGTTTAACTGTAATTACGAAGATATTCAGGAAGTACAGCCAGGTCATGCTTTAATTATTGACAAACGTGGTAACTATTCTGAAAAGAAATTTATTGAACCACTCGAAAAGAAATCGTGTAGCTTCGAAAGAATCTATTTCTCACGCGCTTCAGATCCAGATATTTATGCCGAACGTAAAGAATTAGGACGTTTGGTAATCCCGCAAGTACTTCAAGAAGTAAATTACGACCTCAAAAATACCGTATTCTCGTATATTCCTAACACTGCCGAAACTGCCTTTTTGGGTATGATTGAAGGTTTGGAGGATTATCTTGCCAAAGAACGTAAGAAAGCCATTATGGGTGGAGGTTTGGCAGAGGAGACTTTGGAGGAGTTATTAACTTTCCGTCCTCGTGTTGAAAAGTTGATTTCTAAAGATGTGAAACTTCGTACTTTCATCACCAATGATGCCGACCGTAATGATATGGTGTCACATGTGTATGATACAACTTATGAAGTAATCAAAAAAGGCGTTGATAATGTTGTGTTGATTGATGACTCTATTGTAAGAGGTACAACACTCGAACGCTCTATTTTGAAGTTGCTGGATAAATTAGGACCTAAGAAAATCGTAATTGTTTCATCAGCACCACAAATTCGCTATCCAGATTGCTATGGTATCGATATGTCAAGAATGAAAGATTTTGTGGCATTCCGTGCAACTTATGAATTGTTACAAGAGCGTCACATGGAAGATATTCTTGAAGATACTTTGGGTCGTTGTATAAGTGCTTTTGAATTAGGAACAGCTCATACGCAAAACTTTGTGAAGGCGATTTACGAACCATTTACAAACGAGGAGATTTCAGCTAAAATCGCAGATATCGTAAAACCAGCAGACTTAAAAGCTGATTTGGCAATTGTTTATCAAACAGTAGACAGTCTGAACAAAGCTTGTCCATATAATCTTGGTGACTGGTATTTTACGGGTAACTTCCCAACACCAGGTGGTAATAAGGTTGTAAACAAAGCTTTTGTAAACTTTATGAAAGGGGTAGAAATTAGAGCTTACTAGTTTCTAAAACGATTTTTCTCAAAAGCGGGTAAATGCTGTACAGTATTTACCCGCTTTTATTTTGTACAAGCAACAGCTTAGCTTTATCCTAAACCCAAACATTTGCTAACTTTGTGTTGAAGATGCAACATTCTACACGCTATGTTTTACAGACATCTTCATCATCATTCACTATTTATATTTTGCTAAAATGGCATTGACAAAAGAACAAGTACTCAAGCAATATTTTGGGTATGATAAATTTAGACCTCTTCAGGCTGACATTATTGATTGGGTATTGTATGGACAAGATTGTATGGTATTGATGCCAACAGGGGGAGGGAAATCTCTTTGTTTTCAGGTACCAGCATTGATGATGCAAGGAATTACAATTGTGATTTCACCTCTCATCGCCCTAATGCATGACCAAGTACAAGCATTACAAGCCAATGGTATTCCTTCTGCTTATATCAACTCTTCGCTTTCTGGTGCCGAACGATTTGCCATAGAACGACAATGTAAAGCTGGTGAAATAAAGCTACTATATATTTCTCCTGAAAAACTCTTTTCGAATGGATACCTCGATTGGATAAAGTCTTTGCAAGTAAGTATGGTGGCCGTGGATGAATCTCACTGTGTATCTGTTTGGGGACATGATTTCAGACCTGAATATACCCAATTACACGTACTGAAGTCTGCCTTGCCCAATGTACCTTTTATGGCATTGACCGCTACAGCAGATAGAGTTACTAGAAAAGATGTAATGACCCAGCTGGGAATTCCTGATGCTCGTGTTTTTATTAGTTCTTTCGACAGACCGAACTTATCTTTATCAGTACAGCCAGGACGAAATCGCTTGAAAACGATTCAAAAGTTTATTCAAGAGCGCCCTCGAAAAGCAGGTATTATATATTGTTTAAGTAGAAAAAATACAGAACAATTAGCCGACTCTCTTTTAAAGGTTGGTATATCTGCTCGATGCTATCACGCAGGAATGAGTACTGACGAACGTGCAAAAGTACAGGACCAATTTTTACGAGATGATATTCAGGTGATCTGTGCTACTATTGCTTTTGGTATGGGTATCGACAAGTCAAATGTTCGTTGGGTTATGCACTATTCATTGCCCGCCAATATCGAAAGTTTTTACCAAGAAATAGGTCGCGCTGGTCGTGATGGCGTAAAAGCGGATACGCTTTTGTTTTATTCCTACAATGACCTAATTGTTCGAAAGGATATGCTGGCGCAATCTGAATTGCCAGCGGAGATGAAAGAGGTTCAATTAGCTAAACTAGATAGATTAAAGCAATATGCAGAAGCCGAAATTTGTCGTAGACGAATTCTATTGAGCTATTTCAACGAGGAGGTCGACCATGATTGTGGTAATTGCGATGTTTGTAAAAATCCCCCTATTAGGTTTGATGCCAGTGTACTAGCTCAGAAAGCTCTTTCCGCAATCGCACGTACAAACGAAAAAATTGCGATGGGCATGCTGATTGATATACTTCGTGGTTCTAACAATCGAAGAATCATTGAACATCGTTATCATGAAATCAAAACCTTTGGTGCTGGTCGTGATTTGAAATATGAAGAATGGGCAGACTATATTCAACAAATGCTTAATTCGGGTATTATGGATATTGCCTATGACGAGCAACATGCCTTCAAACTAAACAACGCTTCTTGGTCTGTATTGAAGGATGGAAAAAAAGTACAACTTGTACGGTTTAGACCATTTGAAGAAAAGCAAGCCGAACGTGAAGCCAATGCAGTGCCTAA
The DNA here is from genome assembly GCF_030056595.1 of Flectobacillus roseus. Classification (NCBI taxonomy): domain Bacteria; kingdom Pseudomonadati; phylum Bacteroidota; class Cytophagia; order Cytophagales; family Flectobacillaceae; genus Flectobacillus; species Flectobacillus roseus. The sequence goes on along the minus strand of NZ_JASHIF010000019.1, from coordinate 171,061 downwards.
GGAAAAAACTAAGCGTGAGGTGGTTCGTGATGAATTGTTTGAGCGTTTGCGATTGTTGCGTAAGCAAATTGCTGATAACTTGGATATCCCTCCGTTTGTGGTCTTTTCAGATGCAACACTTTCGGATATGGCGCAGAAAAAACCTATTTCTCCAGCCGAAATGCTCAATGTGTCAGGGGTAGGAGAGCAGAAGTTCAGACAGTATGGTGATGCTTTCCTCAAAGAAATTCGAGATTTTATCAAAACTTTAGGTAAATCAGGAGGCGAAAAAGGAGATACAGCTAAAATAAGCTTTTCACTTTATGAAGAAGGGTTATCCTTAGATGAAATAGCAGAAAGAAGAGGATTAAGTCCTGTTACGATCGTATCTCATTTGGTGAAATTCTTTGAAGAGGGTCACCCAGTAAATTTACGCAAATTTGTCACTACAGTAGAGTTTAATGCTATTGCTCAAGCTATGAAAACGCTTGGTACCAAAAAAGGCGAACCTGTAAAACCTGTGTTTGATTTGTTGCAAGGCAAATACGATTACCACAAAATCAAAGTTGTGATGGCTTTGTTAGACAAATAGATTCATGAAACAAGACGTTATAGACTATATTAAAAATCAGCTTGAAGAACGAATGCAAGCTGCTTGGGGCGCTATGCAAGCGGCTCAAGCCTCTGCCAATGAGGAAAGTAAAAGTTCTGCTGGTGACAAATACGAAACGGCACGAGCTATGGGGCAGTTAGATAGAGATATGTATGCCCGTCAATATGAACAAGCTCGTCAAGAAAGGGGTTTAATTGAAAGAATAGACCCATTGCATACTCCACAGCATGTGTCCTTGGGCGCACTTGTACATACGAGTATGGGGATATTTTTGATAGCTGTTAGCTTGGGTTCAATCAAAGTTGCAGGAGAAGCCGTGATGGTAGTGTCAGCTCAATCGCCTATTGGTGCATTGTTGATGGGGAAAGTTGTAGGCGATTCATTTGATTTTAGAGGAAAAAAACACCAAATTCAACAAATAGCTTAAGTAAAATCATCTTACCCTTCATACTGAATCTTACTATGATACAACAAACAAGAAGAGATTTTCTCAAAAAATCCTCATTAGGATTAGCAGGACTAGCATTGTCATCAAACGACTGGTTAACTAGTGCTTCTAAACCTTTTTACGAAATATCACTAGCCGAATGGTCTTTGCACAAAACTATCTTTAGTGGTAAGTTGAGTAATTTAGATTTTCCACAATTTGCCAAAAAAGAGTTTGGTTTAGAGATTGTTGAATATGTAAATCAATTTTTCCCTGATAAAGCAAAAGATAAAACCTATCTCAAAGAGTTACGCACAAGATCTGTGGATGAAGGAATCCGTAACCACTTGATTATGATTGATGCTGAAGGCGAGCTAGGAGAAGCTGATACTCAAAAACGTAAGCAAGCTGTCGAAAACCATTATAAATGGGTGGAGGCTGCACAGTTTTTGGGTTGCCAAACTATTCGAGTAAATTCAAGAGGTGAGGGTGACCCTAAAGAAGTGGCTAAGCGATGTGTAGAAAGTTTGAGAACATTGAGTGAGTTTGGAAAAGCTCATAACATTAATATCATTGTAGAAAACCACGGAGGCTATTCTGCCAATGGTGCATGGTTGGCGGGTATTATGAAGGAAGTTGGAATGAAAAACTGCGGAACATTGCCAGACTTTGGTAACTTCTGTTTGGAATGGAGTGGTGCCGAGTGGCATAGCCAGTGCAAAACTCAATATGACCCATACAAAGGTACCGCCGAAATGATGCCTTATGCTAAGGGCGTCAGTGCCAAAACCTTTAACTTTGATGCTAAGGGCAACGAACCAACAATTGATTACATAAAAATGATGAAAGTCATTAAGAAATCAGGTTTTAGAGGAATCGTAGGAATTGAGTATGAAGGAGAAACGCTAAGCGAAATTGAAGGAATCAAAAAGACTATAGCATTGTTGAAAAAATCAACAGCTGCCATATAGCGAAAGCCCTTGTGTAATTGATCTTACACAAGGGCTTTTTTATTAAAGAAAAATAACTTCGTTGACCAATTCAGCACCAATTGCTTGATTGATTAATTGAAGAATTTTGTTTTTGGCCATTAACAACTCATTTCGTAAAGCAGCTGAATCCAGTTGAATATATAGTTTTGCCTCAGTAATATATACCTTAGTGGTTCTAGCAGCAATGGGTGCGCCCATAATCTGCTCCCAATGAGCAGCTACATAGGTTTCATCAAACTTTGTACGAAGTTTGTAAAACTCAAGCATATCTTCGATTGCTTCTTTGAGAGAGGAGGCGCTTGTTTTGCGCTTCGCATTTTCTCGATTATATGAATAATATTGCGCCATATCTGTAAGGAATAAACACCCAAAGGTACAGCTAATAGCTGAAAAAAATACAATTCTTATGCACACATTATTGCTATATATCCAAGTACGAAAGAGTCCAATGGAGGTGCGCTACCAAAATCCATTGCATCAAATTATTCATCAAGAAGGCTGGTCGGCCAACTTTGTAACTTATGACATTGATAATTATTCAGAGAGTCTTATTTTGAATCAGTTAAAAGTGGCAATCAGTAATGCAACAGAAATATTTGTATTAATCGATGCAGAGCCAGCGCCTAACTTAGGGGGAGTCGGCAATATAGTATCGATTCTTGCGGATAAATCATCTAGGGTGCGGATCCGCCTAGAAGGAGGGCATACAATTCTAGAAAAATATCTGAGTGTTTTTTCTCATCAAAAGTCAGTAGTAAATACTCATGAAATGCAGAAAATTGAAACAATCCTTGATAAGATTTACCCGAAATAAGATATTGTTTAAAAGTTTATATATTTTCTTGTAAAAATCAAATTCTTCAAAAAGTACATCAAAAGTATCGAATAGAGCTTTAAAATATTACTATAATACAATGTTTGTTGAATACGGACTAATTTCTTAAAAAAAACTTGACAATAGAGATATGAGAATTAAAAGAAATTTATGTTAGTTTTGTCATTACTAGAAAACATAAAACAATCGAAATAATCTTTTGTCTTGAAACAGTTTTCTGTAGATTTATTTTAAAAAATCACCTAAAAATTGTTTTTTAACTTAAACCCAAATTACCAAACTAATGAGTACACAACAAGCAAAACCAGCTGCTCCAAAGCCAGCAGCACCAGCAAACAAAAAGTCAGGCGGTATCCCTGCGGGCGTAATCATTTTGATTCTATTTGCTGTAGCACTTTCTCTTTACAAATTCGTAATGGGAGATCCTTCTCACTTTGAGAACAACAACCCAGACGGACACCCAATTCCAGGTGACTACTTTGGTATCGTTTACAAAGGTGGTATCATCGTACCAGTTTTGATGACATGTTTCTTGATTTCATTGACTTTCTCTATTGAGCGTATCCTTACAATCGGTAAAGCAAAAGGTACAGGTGACATCAACGCTTTCGTTCGTAAAATCCAAGCTTCTTTGGACAAAGACGATGTTGAAGGTGCATTGAAAGAGTGTGACAAACAAAAAGGTTCAGTAGGTAACGTTACTTTAGCTGCTGTTAAAAAGTACAAGCAATTGGCTACAGACGGTTCTTTGGACAAAGAACAAAAATTGGCTGCATTGAGCAAAGAAGTTGAAGAAGCTACTTCATTGGAATTGCCAATTTTGGAGAAAAACCTTACTATCATCGCTACATTGGCGTCGGTATCTACCCTTATCGGTCTATTAGGTACTGTAATCGGTATGATCAAAGCGTTCTCGGCTTTGGGTAACTCAGGAGGTTCAACTGACTCTTCAGCTCTTGCAAACGGTATCTCAGAAGCCCTTGTAAACACTGCATTGGGTATCGGTACTTCAGCTGTATGTATCATCGGTTATAACTTCTTTACGTCTAAAATTGACGAATTGACATATAGCATTGACGAAATCGGTTTGAGCGTTAACCAAAACTTCGCTTCTCACCACAGTTAATAGTTTGAAAATTGGGCAATTTGAAAATCTGAAGAGTTCGCTCTTCTGAATCCCAAGATTGTTTTCAAATATAAGTTTTCTCAAATTTTCAAATTAATAACATTATGCCAAAGGTAAAAGCAAAAAGACAGAGTGTGTCTTTGGACATGACAGCGATGTGTGACGTGGCATTCTTGTTGCTCACATTCTTCATGTTGACGGCGAAGTTCCGTCCTGAAGAAGCTGTTACCATTACGCCTCCTACGTCTATCTCTGAAAAGCCGCTTCCTTCTGAAAAAGGTGTTATTACCATTTCGGTTGCGCCAGATGGCAAGATTTTCATGGGTGTTGACGATAAGGAAGCACAACAGATGATGTTGGAAAGAATGGCTAACCGTGTTGGTGTTCCTATCTCGGCTACAATGCAGAAAAACTTCATGGCTTCTGAAATTGTAGGTTATCCAGCTGGAGCACTAAAACAAGTATTGGAGGAAAAACCATCGGCATGGAAAGCAAAAGGATACTATCAAGGTATTCCTTGCGATTCTGCAAACAATGAGCTTTTCTTGTGGGTAACGTATGCTAAATTAGCAAACCCTGCTCTACAAGTAGCTATCAAAGGTGATGGTAACTCAAATTACAAAGTTTTCAACCAGGTTGTAGGTACATTACAAGAACAAAACATCAACGTTTTCCAGTTGATCACAGGTCCTGAAAACAAACCAAGAAATTAATTAAGTTGTACTCAGTAGTTTATTAACCCTGCCCTGCATTGTGGGGTAGGGTACTCATAACCTTCGAAGCAACTAGATTGATATCCTATTAACAACATTAAAACTACTCAACGACTATGGCAGAAATAGACCAGTCCGGTGGGGGTAAGAAAGGTGGTAAAAAGCGTAGTAAGAAAGCGTCTACCAAGATTGACATGACGCCAATGGTAGACTTAGGTTTCTTGCTGATCACATTCTTCATGCTAACAACTACGTTGGCTAAGCCCGTGACAATGCAGCTTAGTATGCCTGATAAAACTGAGACAAAGGAAACATCTCCTGTAAAAGCATCGGAAACACTTACTGTGTTGCCAGATGAAAATAAAGTTTACTACTATCAAGGTAAACCAGGTGATGCTACAACAGTCGTTCAAGTAACTGACTACTCAGATCAAGGTATCAGACAAGTATTATTTAGATTGAAAAAGCAAGTCGGACAAAACTTCACCATCGTTATCAAAGCTACTAAAGGTGCTAAGTATAAAAACATGGTGGATATGCTCGATGAGTGTGCAATTACTGATAACAAGCGTTATGCTCTTCTTGAAATCACTCCTATTGATGAGGAAATGATTAAGAAATCAGGAAAATAATTAAGCACACCAATGAAATTAAAATAAAACTAATTAAATAGTTGTAAAACTAAACAAATAGTTTTATCTTAGTTCTGTGGTTCTGAAAACAAAAAAAGAATTTCAACAGAGTTAACAAAACGAGAAAATATGTCAAACGTAATTAGCCCTAACGCAACGCTTGACGACATAATTTTTAAGGATAAGAATAAGGAATACGGTGCTTATTTTTTGAGAAAGAATTATCAAGCTGTCGTCAAGAGGTCAGTAATGATAGGTTCTGCTCTTTTCGCTGGTGCGCTTGCTCTACCGTTTATTATTAGCAGCTTGACTCCAAAAGATGATGAAAAGACAGAGGTGATTGCAGAGGTGATGAAAGTGGCCGAACCTCCGAAGAAATCGGATACGCCACCACCACCACCACCGCCACCACCGCCACCACCAAAAGATATTCCGAAAGTAACAACTACTAAGTTTTTACCTCCGGAAATCAAGCGTGATGAAGAGGTACAAAAACCTGAACCTCCACCAGAGGTAGATAACATCAAAGGTAATACTGCAACAGAAAGCGTTAAAGGTAATACTGATGATATCGCTCCTCCAGTGGATCCAGATGCAAGACCTGCTAAAGAAGAAGCTCCAGTTGAACCACCGAAACCAGTTGAAGAAGAAATCTTTACTGCGGTAGAACAACAAGCAGAATTCCCAGGTGGTATTCCTGCTTTTGCAAAATTCTTGCAGAAAAACCTTAAATACCCTGCTGCTGCACAACGTGCTAACGTTCAAGGTAAAGTTTACGTTCAGTTCGTTGTAAACACTGACGGATCTATCCAAGGCGTTGAAGTATTGAAGTCAGTAGGTTTTGGTTGCGATGAAGAAGCTGTTCGCGTAATCAAAATGGTTCCAAAATGGAACCCTGGTAAACAGTCTGGACGTCCAGTTCGTTCAAGATTTACAGTGCCTATCAACTTCGTATTGTCGGAGTAGTATGCATTACTATAGTCTTTATTAGTATGAAACCTGTCAGGAAACTGGCAGGTTTCATTTTTAGAGGGACTTAAATTTTTGAAAGATGCCAAAAAGAGATTCACAAAAGTATTATTCCATATCAGTAATTATTATTGCTGGACTGATGTCTGTAGCCTACATAGGCATTGGAATTTTCTTAATCATTGTGCCAGATTCAGCATTTGCACAGGTGTTTTTTCCTAGTATAAAATGGTCTTATGCTTGGGGAGCAATTCTTATCATCTATGGTTTGTATAGAGGATATAGAGCGATTGAAAAATATAAAGAAGATACAGAGGAAGAGAAGGAAGAGGCCGAGTATCGTTATTACGACAACAAGAAGTGATAGGGCTTATTGCAGTTGCAGATAAGCAATACTAATGACAGAGTAAGACTTTGTTAATGATAGTTAATGGAATTGGATTATTCAAAGAAAATATATAGATGCATCTAGGTGCTTCGTTAATATTATAAATCTCAAAAAGCGATGAAAAAGTATATTAAGTTTGTTTCAGCTCTTGGTGTACTCGGTGCCTTAGTTTCTTCTTGTGGATACGTAGGCAACCACCCAAATGAGAATGCACCTACTGATACCCCTGCCAAAGGGGAAATAACAGTGGCAGTAGATGAGTCTTTTCAGAATATTTTAGATGCCGAAAAGTATGCTTTTGAGCAGGGATACAAATACACCAAAATTAATGTAGTGTACAAGCCCGAAACTGAAGCTATCAATATGATGCTAAATGACAAGGCTCGACTTGTAGTAGTAGCTAGAGAGTTGACGGAGAAAGAAAAGAAGGTTTTTGAAGATGACCGTACTGTGTATCGTAGCTACAAATTTGCAGGAGATGCTTTGGCTTTGATTACCAATAAAACAAATAAGGATACCTTGATTACCGTCAAAGATGTTGAGGGGTTAATGAAAGGGAAGATAAAAAAATGGTCTGAATTTGGAAAAGGAGGGGCAAATCAAGAGGTAGTTCTTGTATTTGATAATTCTAATTCAAGTAATTTGACTTTCTTGATGGATAAATTTGGTATTAATAAGAAAGATAAAGTGCCATTTTTTGCAATGAAGTCGAACAAAGAAGTAATTGAATACGTGAAGTCACATAAAAATGCCATTGGTGTCATTGGAACCAACTGGATTAGTGATGGCGACGATCCTGCTTCATTAGGTTTTATCAAGGATATCAATGTAATGTCGGTTACCGATAAACCAAATCCTACGAAGGAAGATTATTATCAGCCATTTGGCTATAATCTTGCGCTTAAAAAATACCCTTTAACACGTGTTATTAAGTGTATTTTGAAGGAGTCACACATGGGACTAGGAACAGGTTTTATAAACTACATGTGTATGGATCAAGGCCAATTGATTGTTTTGAAGGGAGGCTTACTACCATTAACAAGACCGATTCAAATTCGTACAGTAAAAATTGGAGAATAATGTCTTTGTGTCAAAATGAACTATTATTCATTTGATTGACAATGAATTACTAATGATTTTTTAAGACGTTTTTAATAAATCTTATATTCTAGTTATAAAGAATAAAATTTTGCCTTTTTATTGGAAATTTTAATTTAATTTTGTCTTAGAAGTTCAAAAAGAAACAATATAAAAATTGCTAAGTTATTCACTTGACTTTAGATCTTTTCATAAATACTAAATCAAATAAAATTATTTATTCATTAATCTTAATCCCAACTAACTAATTACACAAATGAAAGTAAAGATGAAATCTCTGTTGGTGGCTGTTAGTTTACTGTTTGCAGGTGCTGCAAATGCGCAAACAGTACAGCAAGGTTTGTCGCAGTTGGATGGAGACCAGCCAAGTAAAGCGAAGGCGACTTTTGAGAGCTTGGTAGCGGCTGCTCCGACGGCAGAGAACCAATTCTATTTAGGTTATTATAATTTGCGTGTAGGTCATCTTGATGCTGCGAAAGCTGCTTTCGAAAAAGGTTTGACTATTGATGCTAAAAACCCGCTAAATGCAGTTGGTTTGGCCGCTATCAAAGTTGCGAATCATAAAGTAGCTGATGCTAAAGTTGATTTTGATAAAATCATTGCTGATACAAAATCAAAAAATGCTGATGTATTGTTCCGTATTGCTGAAGCTTATGTAATGTTCTATGACGTAAACAATGGCGAAGAAGCAAACAAAGGAAACAATGATCCAGCTGAAGCTATTCGTTTGATTGACATGATTCCTGAAAAAACTAAAGTGAAGGAATTGACAGTTGATATGAATACTGTAAAAGGAGATGCATACCTTATCAAAAATGATGGTGGTCCTGCAGTTTCTGCTTACGAACAAGCTAACTTCAAAGAGAAAAGTGCTAAGTTATACACAAAAATTGGTATCGTTTATTTGCGTGGTAAAAACTACCAGTATACAGTAAATGCTTACCAAAGTGCTGTTGAAACTGACTCTAACTATGCTCCAATTTACAAGCGTTTTGGTGAATACTATAATATCTTTAACCGTTACAAAGACGCTTCTAAATATTATAGAAAGTACGTAAGCAAAGCTGAAGCTAGCCCAACGATTTTGTTGAGTACTGCCAAATTGTTATTCTTGGCTAAAGACTATACTGGTTCAATGGAATTCACTAGTCAAGCTGAAGCAGGTGGTGCAAAAGACAATGATATCTACCGTATGAAAGGTTATTCTTTCATCGAATTGAACAAATGCCAAGAGGGTATCAACAACCTTGAGCAAATGGTAAAAGCTGGTGTAAAACCTTACTACTTGGATAACGTATATTTTGCAAAAGGTTATCAGTGTTTGAACAACGACTCTTTAGCGGTTCACTATTTTGAACAAGCGGCTCCGTTAGATACTAACAACAACCACCACTTGTCAATCTACTCAATTCGTTATAAGCAAAAGAGATATGCTCATGCTGCTGACGCTGCCTTCAAATCAATTGAATGGAAAGCAAAGAAGAAATTGCAAGCTACTTCTGGGGACTGGTATAACGCTGCTTTAGCATACTATTTTGCTGCTGCCTATACACCAAAAACAGACTCAGTAAACCGTGTTTCTTTGGCGATGAAAGGTGATACTTCTTTTGCTAAAGCTATCGGTATCAACGCTAAATGGCCTCCATTCTTCTTGTTCCGTGCACGTACAAACAACTTGATCGACTATAGCGGAGACAAGTGGTTGGCTGCACCATACTATGAGCAATATTTGACAGTAATTGGTGCGCTTAAAGCGGAAAATTCAACTACTTACAAAGAGAAGAAAGACGATACTTACGAGGCGCTTCGTTACTTGTCAGGTTACTACTTGACTGTATCGAAAGACACCGTAAAAGCTGAAGACGCTATTAAGAAAGCGCTCGAAATCAAACCTGAAGATCCAGATGGTTTGAAATCAATGTTGCCAGGTGCAACTCCTGCAACTCCAGCTCCTAAAAAATAATTTTAGGTAAATTATTTAAAACGAAGCCCTGCCATTTGGTAGGGCTTTGTTAATTTTGAGGGATTGCATTTTGTAAATCATTAGATTCAACCGACTATTCTCATTATTATGTCATACGCATTGGTTACAGGTGCCAGTAAAGGTATCGGAAAAGAAATAGCAGCAGAACTTGCTAGTAGAAAATACAATCTCTTATTAGTAGCACGCTCTGAAGAGCTACTTCAAAAAGTGGCTTCTGAACTAAAATCTCGTTATAAAGTAGAAGTTGACTATTTAGCGATTGATTTAGCTCAAATTGGCGTGGCTCAACAAGTATACGATTGGGTAAATACCAAAAAATATGAGGTGTCTATTTTGGTCAATAATGCAGGATACGGACTTGTTGGGCCACTTGGACATTATTCTATCGAAAAAAATCGTGATATGATGACTTTGAATATGCTCACGCTGACAGAAATGTGCCAAACATTTTTGCCTATGTTGAAGCGCCAATCTAAGTCATATATCATGAATATTGCGAGTTCAACTGCCTATCAGGCATTGCCTCACATGGCGATTTATGCAGCCACTAAGGTATTTGTTCTCAACTTTACTAGAGCGCTTAAACATGAATTAGATGGTACTTCGGTTTCGGTAACGGCTATTAGTCCAGGCTCAACAGCCACAGACTTTAACGATAGGGCAGAAGTAGGCGAAAAAGCAATGAAAGCAGCTGAGAAAGTAATGATGACGCCAACTGAAGTAGCCCAAATCGCAGTGAAATCCATGTTTGGAGGCTCTACCGAAGTAGTAACTGGATTCATCAATAAATTAGGTGCTTTTATGGCTTGGTTAGCGCCTAAATCAATTACCGAAAAAGTAGCAAAAGGTATTTACGAAAAATAAAAACACTATGGCAAAGCCTGAAATGAAAGATTTTAGCTTTGATGGAAACGGTAACTTTTCCATTAAAAAACTTCCCACCAAAATCGAAGATTTATATGTCGATGAGGCTGACTACTTAGCACAGTTGTCTGAATTACATAAAAAAATCGATAAGCTTCAATCGCGTATGTATGCGCATGGAAGGTATGGAATGGTAATTATATTTCAGGCTTTGGATGCCGCTGGTAAGGATGGTACGATTAAGGCTGTCTTTTCAGGAATCAACCCTGCAGGTATCGTAGTGCATAGTTTTAAGCGCCCTTCGGCCGAAGAACTCGACCATGATTTTATGTGGAGAAGTATGCTCAAAATGCCTCAAAGAGGACAATTGGCTATCCATAATCGTTCTTATTATGAAGAGGTATTAGTGGTAAAAGTTCATCCGTCTATTTTGTTAGAAGGACAACGTTTGCCTGAAGACCAAACCAAAAATTTAGAGAAAGTATGGGAAGAGCGTTATGATTCTATTAAACATTACGAAAAACATTTGCACCAAAATGGATTTGAGGTTGTAAAGTTTTTTCTAAATGTTTCCAAAAAAGAACAAAGCAAACGCTTAATCGAACGTATCGAAGATCCTGATAAAAATTGGAAGTTTGAGGAGCAGGACGTAAAAGAAAGAGCGTTTTGGAAAGAGTATCATGAAGCGTATCAAGAGTTAGTAGACCAAACCGCTACCGAGCATTCGCCGTGGTATGTAATTCCTGCTGATGATAAAAAGAATATGCGCTTGATGGTAGCGCAAGTCATTCATGACAGATTAAGCAAGCTAAAAATGGAATATCCTGCCAGTTCGCCAGAACGTCATGAGTTTTTACAAAGCTTGATAGCCACGATAAAAAAACAAGAAGCAGAAGATTAAAAAACATAATACTGAAGGTGCGGGATATTTCTTGCACCTTTTTTGGCTTTAGAAGAAGGCATTTCAAAAGAAAATACAAACTGTTTCAGGAAGATACCGAGAGTTTGCAAAAAAAGTAGGAACTTTGCAGTATTGTCTAATCGTTTGATTATCGGCTCATATTGAGTCTACTAATATTTATTTTTTTTATGCGCATTAATTTCAAAGATATAATTCTTTTCGAAAACGACGACTTCATAGTTATAAATAAACCACCTTATATTTCATCCTTAGATGAGCGTCAGGCTGATAACTCACAGAGTATTTTGCGATTAGCAAAGGAGTATTCTGATGATGCACAGTTGGCTCACCGACTTGATAAAGAAACATCTGGTATTTTGGCTATTGCTAAAAATCCTGCGGCTTATCGTCATTTGTCAATGCAGTTTGAGCATCGTCAGGTTGCTAAGCGTTACCATGCAGTTGCGAATGGTATCCATGATTTGGATATGATTTCGGTATATTTGCCCATCGCACAAAAGCGTGATGGCACACAAGTGGTGATTGATCGTCAGAAAGGTAAAGAAGCCGAGACTATTTTCAATACAATCAAGGTATATCGTAAGCATACTCTTATCGAGTGTATGCCTATTACAGGTCGTATGCACCAAATTAGGATTCACTTAGCTTGTTTGAAAGCTCCGATTGTAAGTGATCCAACGTACGGAGGCGATACGCTATATCTCTCAGATTTGAAAAGAGGTTTTAACCTTAAGAAAAATACTGACGAACTCCCTTTGATGAAACGAGTGGCATTACATGCCCATTCCTTGACTTTTAATCTCATGGATGGTGAGCGTATTACCGTTGAGGCACCGTATCCTAAAGATTTCGAGGTTTTGGTGAAACAGTTAGAGAAGTTTTCTTAATTTTGCGACGCTAAAATTTTGGCGAGGCTCCGTAGTTCAATGGATAGAATGTGGGTTTCCGGTACCTAAGATGCAGGTTCGATTCCTGCCGGGGCTACAAATAAAAACGTAATCATTTGATATCAAAAATATTGAGTGGTTACGTTTTTTTATGAGTGAAGTCTGAAAAAGTTGATCTATCTTGAGTTTAGAGATCAAGTATAATCAATGTACCACTACAAAAGACGCAATCATTGCGTCTCTACAGCTAGAATAAATTTTAAAGGTCAAATTTGATAATTAAATGTTTATACTCACAATTCACAATTGGGATTGTACGAAGGATTTTATCTTGTTCAAAAGAATTCTTATCATTAGTGTTTTTTATGTAGTGGCAACTCTTGCAGTTGCCACTACATCAGTTTTTTAAAAAAAGACAAAGCGCTAGTTCTCAGTTTATTATTCAGCACTGATACTTATTTCCACTCTAAAATTACTTTTTCAATAATTGAGCAAGCATCGTCCATTTGAGTTTCAGTGATGACCAATGGTGGGGCAAAACGTATTTTATTACCATGTGTTGGTTTGGCTAATAATCCTTTTTCTTTAAAAGCCATACACAAGTTCCAAGCCGTTTCGCTTTCTTCTGTATCGTTAATTTCAATGGCATTTAACAAGCCTTTCCCTCTTACTTCGGTAATTAAGTCTGGGCGTTGATTTTTGAGTTGAGTCATTCTTTCTCTGAAAAGCTGTCCCATCGCCTCAGCATTTTCGGCAAGTTTTTCATCTTTTACTACTTGTAAAGCTGCCATTGTTACGGCACATGCCAATGGATTACCACCATAAGTAGAGCCATGCTCGCCTGGCTTAATAGTCAACATGATTTCGTCACGACACAAAACCGCAGATACAGGATAGGTACCTCCCGATAGCGCTTTTCCTAATATCAAAATATCTGGTTGGAAGCCTTCATGATCACAAGCAAGACGCTTGCCTGTACGGGCAATTCCAGTTTGAACTTCATCAGCAATGAACAGTACATTATGTTCACGACATAATTCAAAGGCTTTTTTGAGGTATCCTTCTTCTGGAACAACAACACCTGCTTCGCCTTGAATAGGCTCTACCATAAAGCTAGCTACATTTGGGTCTTTGAGGGCCTCAGCCAGTGCCTCTAAATCGTTGTAAGGAATGATTTCATAACCTGGCAATAAAGGACCGTAATCGTTATAACTCGAAGGATCAGTAGAGGCCGAGATAGCCGCAATTGTACGTCCCCAGAAATTACCTGATGCGTAAAGCGTTTTAGCCTGATTTTGAGGAATACCTTTTACTTTGTATGCCCATTTACGAGTCAACTTCAAAGCTGTTTCACCACCTTCTGCACCTGAGTTCATCATCAATACTTTGTCGTAACCGAAGTATTCACATAGATATTTTTCACAAAGTCCTAATTGGTTATTGTAAAAGGCACGAGAGGTAAGGGTTAATTTCTGTGCCTGCTCTATCATTGCCTGCACAATTTTTGGATGACAGTGCCCTTGGTTTACAGCACTATAAGCCGAGAGAAAATCAAAATATGGGCGATTTTCTACATCCCAAACAAAAACACCTTGACCACGCTCCAATACTACTGGCATCGGGTGATAGTTATGTGCACCATAATGGTCTTCAAGCGTAATGGCAAATTCGGTGGCAGTTAGTTCTTCTGAATATTTTTCTGAAATGTTCATTGTCGTAATTCTTTAAGGTAAAAAGGTGATTTGATAACAGTGTATCTGTTACCATTGCTTTAGTCTTTTTACAAATGATATTAAAATAAAGAAATGACAAAATCAGCTACCGTAAAATCACAGCATAGCCTTTTGTCTAAAGTATTAAAACTTTAGAAGGGTATTACACAGCAGAAAAAAGCCAGATAACGTAGATGAGTAGCGTAGAAGACTCAAGGATTCGGTGAATTTTACAGAAATGCCCATAAAGTGCACTCGTCGTGAGAGGAGGACACATTGTTTTGTAATTGGTTCGATATGTAAAATTGCTTGGCATGACTTTTACAAAAATACAATATTTTGAACATTTTGCTTAAACTACAGGTTGGAAAGTTGAAAGTAAAACCGAGCTATTGACGGAAAAAACTATAAAAAGAGCCACGACAAAAACATCATATTGTCTTGGCCACTGTTAACTTTGACGCTTGAATATGAAAAATGAAGAAAAGATAAAGGCCAATCGAGGACTGGAGCCAGAGGATTATTACTTAAATGAACAGGGATTTATGGTATTTACGAAAGAATACCACCTGAAGCGGGGATATTGTTGTAAAAACGGTTGCAAACACTGCCCTTATGGTTTTAAGAGAAAGCCAATGTAAACGGAAACGATATATTCCTATTCAAAAAGAGTCACACTTACATTTTGCAATTTAGCGCATGAGTGATCATTTCAAAAAAGTCGGTTGAAAAACTCATTTCGACCGCAGTTACTAGTTCAAGACTAAGTCTTGAACTTATTTGTTTAAACAGTTTAAATCTGTGTTAACAAAGTTGAGTGACGAAGTCTAAATACCTGCATGCCCCTTACTTGTTGTGTCCAGTCATAAGGTTTACGGAGTATGCTAGAAAACTGAATGTATTTTCTAACGTACTCCGTAAAAATAGAGCCTATGAGAGTCAAGTTAATTTGATATTGATCACTCACTAGTCAAATTAAGTAATCGTGCAAAATAAGATTTAAAATGCCTAGGCAACAGGCACGAAGCAAAGAGTTTTAACATGTTTTTAATAACCAAAGACATGCTTTTTTCCAAAGCCCACCGCCGAAAGCCGATACCTGTTTACAAAAGCTCATAAATACCTGCCACTCCTTGTCCACCACCAACACAAGCTGTCACCATACCATATTTTTGATTACGACGACGCATTTCATTGAATAGTTGTACCGACAAGCGAGCACCTGTAGAACCTAATGCGTGTCCTAATGCAATGGCACCACCGTTTGGATTGAGTTTAGTTGGATCGATGTCTAAGGTACGAACTACAGCCAGCGCTTGAGCGGCAAAGGCTTCATTTAATTCAATTTGGTCGATGTCATTTAAAGATAACCCAGCTTGCTTAAGGGCTTTTGGTACAGCAAATACAGGACCGATACCCATAATGCGTGGTTCGCAACCCGCAGTGGCATACGACAGCATACGAGCAATAGGCTTCAGATTTAACTCATTCACCATTTTTTCTGACATGACCATTACAAAAGCAGCGCCATCTGAAGTCTGAGAGGAGTTGCCTGCCGTAACCGAACCACCTGCGGCAAAAACAGGTTTGAGTTTGCCAAGGGCTTCTACACTGGTATCTGCACGAGGACCTTCGTCTTTATTAAAGACAGATTCTTTTGTTTTCTTTTTGCCTGAATTCGCATCAAAATAAGTTTCTTTGATGGTAATAGGGACAATTTCAGGGTCAAATAAACCAGCCTGCTGAGCAGCAATGGCTTTTTGATGCGAAGCATAAGCAAAAGCATCTTGGTCTTCACGACTGATATTATATTGATTGGCTACTTGCTCGGCTGTAAGTCCCATGCCAATGTAATAATCAGGTGTTTTTTGAGCAATATCAAAGTTGAGAGCTGTTTTATAGCCCATTACTGGTACCAATGACATAGACTCTACACCACCTGCAATAATACAATCGGCCATACCTGCTGAAATTTTAGCAGCAGCAATAGCGATAGCTTCAACACCTGAGCCACAGTAGCGGTTGATTGTAAACCCTGAAACTTCTTTAGGCAATGACAATAGCGCTACATAACGCCCAATTTGCATCCCTTGTTCGGCCTCTGGTACGGCATTACCTACAATTACGTCATCTACACGGACTGGGTCCAATTGTGGAAGGGTTGATAAAAGATGTTTGATTACTTCTGCTCCTAGTTCGTCAGGACGAGTGAATCTAAGTGTACCTTTTGGGGCTTTTCCCACTGCTGTACGATAGCCCGCAACGATATATGCATTCATGGTTTGATTCTGGATTTTGAATAAGAAAAATAAAAGCGAATAAGGACATGTTTAAATTTTAGAGGCTGTTAAAAATGATAAAGTTTGTATTTGCTTTTACGAAATCCTGTTGTTTGAGCCGTAGGCGAGTTTAGGATTTCTTGACTTTCTTTTGTTACTTTTCTTGTGTCAAGACAAGAAAAGTAAGGAGTGTCGATAGGAAATTTTGTTTTTTCGGCAATTACAAAATAAAAATTTAAAACATACTCTAAGATGAACTAAGTATTAGTGCTGAATTATAAATGTAATTTTTTAATTATCAAGAATTCACCACTCGCAATCCTACATTCATACTCCCTCTTAGTTTCTAAGCGGTTTTCCTCCATTAAGAAGGCTTTGGATACGCTCCAAAGTCTTGCGCTCACCCGATAGTGATAGGAATGCTTCACGCTCTAGGTCAAGGAGGTATTGTTCCGTAACATTTTGTGGATAACTCAAGTCTCCTCCGCAAATAGCATAGGCCAATTTGTTGGCAATCTTGGCATCGTGCTCAGAGATATACTTACCCATCAACATTGACGTAATACCTGCTTTGAATAAGGCGATACCTGCTTTTCCTTGAACCCTGATGTCGTTACGTTGCTTCGGTTGGGTATAACCAGCTTCTGCTAACTCGATAGCTGCTTGCTTGGCATCAGCTATCAAACGACTGCGATTGAGTACAACCTCGTCGCCACGACGGAAATAGTTCATATCAAATGCTTCATAACCCGAAGTACTTACTTTGGCTGTTGCAATGTTCATGAAGGCTGATTGCAAAATGTTGAGCTCTGGATCGCCTGCTTTGTAGAGGTCCGAACAGCGTAAGGCCATTTCTTTAGTACCACCACCCGCAGGAATCAAACCTACACCCACTTCCACAAGACCAATATAGGTTTCGGCAGCTGCTACCACACGGTCAGCGTGTAAAGTAATTTCACAACCACCACCAAGTGCAAGCGTATGAGGTGCGACTACAACAGGAATCGACGAATAACGAACACGCATCATGGTCTGCTGGAATTGCGCAATCATGAGGTTTACTTCGTCAAATTCTTGTTCTACAGCATACATGAATAGCATTGCCAAATTGGCTCCTGCTGAGAATGCTTCAGTGCTATCGTTGCCAATTACCAAACCACGGAAATCTTTTTCTGCTAGATTGATTGCTTTGTGAACGCCTTCGATAACTCCTGCGCCAAACGTATTCATTTTTGAACGGAACTCTAAACCAAGGATTCCATCGCCTAAATCATAGATATGACTTTCGCCGTTTTTCCAAACGATACCATCTGAGAGGTTTTCAAGAATGATAAACGATTCTGTTCCTGGAATGAGTTTGTAGCTTTTGCTAGGAATGTCGTAATAAAGGCGTTTTCCACCCTCTTTTTTATAGAATGAGCTTGCGCCACTTTCAATCATTTCATGAACCCATGAGGCAGGTTTCATACCTTCGGCTTTCATGAGTTCTAAGCCTTTTTGTAGACCTAAAGCGTCCCACGTTTCGAAAATGCCCATTTCCCAACCAAAACCTGCGCAAATAGCAGCATCGATACGATATAGCTCGTCAGCAATTTCTGGAATACGATAAGTAACATATCTAAAACCATCCAAAATGGTTTTGCGATAAAACTCTCCAGCTTTGCCTTTGTCTGCCAACAATACAGCAAAACGGTCTTTTAAGGCTAGAGATTTTGTTTTTTCGAAAACATCAAATTTTACCTTCTGAGAAGGTTCGTATTCAAAAGTTTGAAGGTTTAAAGCCAAAATTTCTGACTTACCACCAGCACCTTTAATTTTCTTATAAAAACCTTGACCCGTTTTGTCACCCAACCATTTGTTTTCTTGAAGCTTTTTAATCATTTCTGGTAAAACAAAAGCATCTCTTGACTCATCATGCGTGAGTGCCGCATATAGGTTGTTTGAAACGTTAATCGTAGTATCCAAACCGACCAAGTCAGACAAACGGAAAGTTCCTGATTTTGGGCGACCTACGACTACCGAAGTTAGTTTGTCCACTTCCTCAACTGTCAATCCCATTTCAGCTACTACCTGCATAGTTTTCATCATGCTGTAAACACCTACACGGTTGGCGATGAAAGCAGGAGTATCTTTACATAATACGGTAGTTTTTCCTAAAAATCTATCACCATAATGCATCAAGAAATCCACAACGCTACTATCAGTCTGCGGTGTAGGGATTACTTCCAATAGTTTCAAATAGCGCGGAGGATTAAAGAAATGTGTTCCGCAAAAATGTTTTTGGAAATCATCAGAGCGACCTTCTGCCATCAAATGAATCGGAATACCCGATGTATTTGAAGTAATCAAAGTGCCTGGCTTACGAAGAGCATCTACCTTTTCGAATAGACTCTTTTTAATGGCTAAGTTTTCTACAATGACCTCAATCACCCAATCATAATTCTTGATTTCGGAGAGATTATCATCGAAGTTGCCAAGTTTGACACGGTTAGCAAATGCCGTAGAATAGAGTGCGGCAGGATTAGCTTTGAGCGTATTCTGAAATGCCTCGTTGACAATACGATTACGTACCGCAGGCGATTCTAAAGTAAGACCTTTAGCTTTTTCAGCATCGTTGGGTTCACGAGGAACGATGTCTAACAAGAGCACCTCGCATCCAATATTGGCAAAGTGGCAGGCAATACGGCTTCCCATGATGCCTGACCCTAACACAGCTACTTTCTTGATTGAACGGTTCATTGTAATATGTTTATGAGATTTTGATTCGATAGGTAAAGTTAAAGAAAAATAAAATTGTTATGCAAGCATACTATTTTATTTTTTTCTTTGAATTGTTATATTTTTATAAAAAAGGCTTTGAATGACTCAGAAAGCTTCAGGAATTCACTGTAAAAAAAGAATACAGAAGAGCAGAATAGGATATCATCTTACAGTAGCCAGAGAACTTTGTCCCTATTCTATTTGACTTTATGGATAATTTATAGCGATGATGTAAAAATATTGTAGAGAATCAAGCATTTGGGCATAGGTTTTGCGACATATTTTGCGGTTGTTATTTTTTGATAGGCCATTCAGAATAAAGCTTCAAAATACCAGAGCTAACAGTTATCATTCATCTTTCCCACTTAACCCAAGACTATTGTATATGAAGTTGAACCTTTTTAGTCGTTTGCTCAATACGCCCAAATTGCCCATGATTTTATTTGTGGTTTACTTCATTAGCGGGCTTTTAATTTACAAAGATTATGGCGTTTCCTATGATGAAGGAACAGAGCGTCATATTGGGATTATGAATATTATTCATGTAGCTCGGCAATTGGCACCGGGTATGGCATCGAAGGTAATTCCACCTGATTTGAAAAATGCCCCTGACATGGAGCATTATCGAGATAGAGATCATGGAGCGCTATTTGCCTTGCCAATGGTGGTGTTGGAAAAAGGATTGGGTATCGATGACGAATTGGGAGTATATCGACTTTGGCATTTATCGACTTTTTTGATTTTTGCACTATCTATTATTTTCTTGTACAAACTTCTTTCTGAAAGATTCCAAAAGCAATATATCAGTCTGTTGGGGTGCTTTATTTATATATTTTCGCCCCGTTTTTTCGCAGAGTCATTTTATAACCCTAAAGATTTACCTTTGTTATCACTCTTTGTAATAGCAGGTTATTTAGGTTTCAAGATTTTAAAAGGTGCTAATTACAAGTATGCCATTGGTCTAGGGTTGGTTATGGGATTGGCTACGGCATTGCGCATTGTAGGAATTTTTCTTCCATTGATTTTTGGAGGAGCGTTGGTCTTAAAATATTTCTTTACGCAAGAAAAAGACTTAATCCAGAAGCTCAAAATGTTGGCAATCATGATTGTCGTGTATTTGCTGACATTTTACATTGCGTTCCCATATTTGTGGACAGATCCTATTGGGCACTTTATTGAGGTATTCGAAAACTTGAGTAAGTATCCTTTGAATGCGCCAGTGTTGTTTGAAGGACAATATTACATAGCTCCTGATTTACCTCGTTATTATGCCTTGATATGGATTTTGATTACCACACCTATCCCTTTTCTTTTGTTGGCCTTGGTGGGTGTGATTGCGACCCTGAAGCAATGGATAACAGAATATAATAAGCCGATTACGTATATCAATTTGTTTTTTCTAGGGCTTTTTGTTGGACCTATTTTAAGTGTTGTCGTATTAGATTCGACCTTGTATGATGGTTGGCGCCACTTGTATTTTACTTATGCAGGGTTTGTGTATCTTGCCACATTGGGAATTGTTAAGATTGAAGACTTTTTGAAGGGATGGAAGCCTGCCGTAGCAGGAGGCTTTATCGGTTTGAATGTATTGGTAGTGGTATATCTACTTGCTTGGATTGTGAAAAATCACCCCTATCAAAATGTTTATTTTAATGTATTGGCAGGAAATCATGTCGACAAAAAATTTGAGATGGATTATTGGGGAACTTCCTACAAACAAGCATTGGACTATTTGAAAGCGCACAGTCAGAAAGGAGCAAAAGTCAAAATAAATGGAAATATTTGCGCTTCTTATAATCTAGGAAAAAATGAAAAAGAGGTGCTAAAATTTGTGAGTGACATCAATCAGGCAGACTATTTTATCACAGAATATCGTCATTTTAATTTCAATCCTGATTTTTCTGCTTATTTAGTTCCTTCAAAAGAAGTATTCAACGTAGAAGTAGATGGAAATAAAGTGATTAGCATCTATCGTTTGAAATAAGTTATCATAAGTATTTCACAAAAAAGGCTGATGAATTTGTTCATCAGCCTTTTTTGTGAAATACTCACCTTTGCTTTTTATTAAAAATTTACTTTTTCGTAAATAATATATTCTGGTCTGTTTTTGATTTCCTCAAACATATTACCCAAATATTCACCTAAAACACCTATCGTAAGCAACTGAACACCTCCAAAGAAAATAACGGCAATCACCGTTGATGCCCAACCTGGCACTAAGGTCTCTGGTCTGAAAATAAGTCCTGTGAGTACCCAAACTCCCAATGCCAACCCAACAATCAAGCTAAGACTTCCTAAGCCCAGAGCAAGTTTGAGAGGTTTTTTACTAAAGTACAACAAGCTCGTAGAGGCAAACTTGAGCATTTTAGAAAGAGGGTATTTCGTTTCTCCAGCAAATCTTTCTTCACGCACGTACATGATAGGTACTTGCTTGAAACCAATCCATGAAATTAGCCCTCGAATATATTTGTTCTTTTCTGGAAAAGCTTTGAATGCTTCGATAACATGCTTATCGATTAATCTAAAATCTCCAGTATCTACAGGTAAAGGTGTGTCTGATAGAAAATTGATGGTACGGTAGAACATACGTGCCGTAATTTTTTTGAAGAATGTTTCTCCTTTACGTTTTTCACGCATTCCATACACTACGTTTGCATTTTGTTCAAGATGCATTTTTATCATATCTGGAAACAACTCTGGTGGGTCTTGCAAATCGGCATCAATAATAATAGCTACGTCACCATTGCAAGCTTGGATACCTGCGGTTACAGCAGGCTGGTGCCCAAAGTTTCGAGAAAAACCAATGATTTTGACATTAGCGTCTTTTTGAGCAATTTCTTTCAGAATAGATAACGTGCGGTCACGACTGCCATCGTTGATAAAAATGATTTCATAACCCTTAGTCCCAAAAGATTGCATGGTTTTAGACACTCTTTCGTAAGTGTACATAATTACCTGCTCCTCATTGAAACAAGGAATGATAATCGAAACAGTAAGGTCGTAATGTTCAGACATAAATCTTTAAAGTTCAAGTTGTGTGATAGGTAAAATACAGGGTAATGCTTTTGTTTTGCATAGTTACGCTTTTGAGTTGTGACGAAGAGTCTAAAGCATAAAGCAGGTAAAATTCGCTTTGTCCGCTTACTGAAGTTTTCAATAAATGTACAAGAAAGAGGAGAATTAACCCATGCAAATAATGTGAAAATGGATAAAATTAAACGTTATTTTTTCTTCCTTTTATAAACCGTTCTCTCCCAAACATATCCTTGATGATTTCTATCTCAGTGAACCCTTTTTCTTCAAAAACCTGTGCTGTTTCCTTTCCTAGGTATTGGTTGATTTCTACCATAAAAAAACCATTGTTTACCAAATTCAAAAAAGCATAATTGGCAATGGCTTTGTAAAAAATCAAAGGATTGTCATTTTCTACAAAAAGAGCCAAATGTGGCTCGTAATCAAGTACATTAGCTTCCATCTCATCTTTTTCTCGATGCGTTACATACGGAGGGTTGCTAACAATTATGTCAAAAAGCTTATCTGATTGCTCATATTGATATGCCAAAATATCCTTTTGAATAAATTGAACACCTGCTTGGTGGCGCTCATTATTTTGCTTGGCAATACTCAATGCTTCTTCCGAAATATCATAAGCAATAACAGCGCCATTTTGTATTTCGCAAGCAATAGTAATAGCAATACATCCTGTACCAGTACCAATATCCAACACAGATGTGGTATGTCCTAAACTTTTGGCAAAAGAAACAATAGGTTCGATTAGCTCCTCGGTCTCGGGACGAGGAATAAGTGTGGATGGACTAACATGAAAAAGTCTTCCGTAAAAATCTCCTACGCCTAATACATACTGTATGGGCTCGAAGGATTTGATACGTGCCACAAGCGGTGCAAAATCTATATTAACTTCTATAGGTTTGTCAATCAGAATGTCTGTTTTTGAAAGACCCACAAGCGTATCAAGCAAAAGATAGACCATGCTTTTTGCTTCGTTTTCTGAGTAAACTGCCGTAATTTCGGCTACCAAATCCGCAAATAGTTGCTTGGAGGATTGAATCATGGAAAATAGTATGTTTTGAGCTATGAGGTACTCGTTTTAGCTTTGTGTAAAGGTGTTTTGTTGTAAGCATATGCTAAAAAACAAGAGCTATTGAGAAAAATAAAGTGGCTCAGCCTTTGTACCTATGTTTAAATGCGTTTCATTTTTATTGATGAATATACAAAATTACAGAAATGTCGAAGAATAATCATGTTTTGAACGACGCTCAAATAAAAGCCTTTATGCAACGAGCGCTCGATCTAGCCCAATTGGGAGCAGGAAATGTATCTCCGAACCCCATGGTAGGATGCGTAATTGTACATCAAGGAAAAATAATAGGGGAAGGTTGGCATCAACGTTATGGGCATTGGCATGCCGAGGTGAATGCGGTAGCAGACGTAAAAGATCAAAGCCTTTTGCCCGAATCAGAGGTTTTTGTGACGCTCGAACCTTGTTCGCATTTTGGCAAAACACCTCCTTGCGCTGATTTATTGGTCAAACATCAAGTACGTCGAGTGTATATCTGTAACGATGACCCCAACCCATTAGTAGCAGGAAAAGGTATTCAAAAATTAAGAGACGCAGGAATAGAAGTCATATCGGGTGTTTTAGAAAAAAAAGGACGAGTATTGAATCGACGTTTTTTTACCTTTTTCGAAAAAAAACGACCTTATATTATCCTTAAATGGGCGGAGTCGACTAATGGTAAAATAGCCTTACCCAATTTCCAAGCGGTTCAAATTTCTAATGCATTATCCAGACGTTGGACACACCGATTGCGCTCGGAGGAGGATGCCATTATGGTGGGCACACGAACGGCACAATACGATAACCCTTCGCTCAATACACGTTTTTGGACTGGTAAAAATCCGATAAGAGTGTTGATTGATAAACATTTACAAGTGGCGGAGGATTCGGCTATTTATGTAGGAACAACGCCTACAATTTGCTATAATTCCATCAAGTCCGAACAGAAAGGGCATATTTCCTATGTCCAAATGAATTCTGAAAACTCTTGGCTTCCGATGATTTTAGATGATTTGTACCAACGAAAAATCCAGTCGGTCATCGTTGAAGGTGGGACAGCCTTGTTACAGTCTTGTATTGATTCTCATTTGTGGGACGAAGCGTATCGATGGATAAGTCCGCAAGCGATAGGAGAGGGCATCGCAGCACCAATACTAACAGAAGGCTTGGTTGATAGAAAAGAAATAGGTGATAATAGTTTGTGGAGATATTCGATTGAACAATAAAATTGATTTTGGATATGGGATTTTTGATTTCGGATTGAATAAATGCTTAAATCCAAAATCAAAAATCCCCAATCCAAAATCGTATCTAGCTATTCCAGATTTCCCATGCTTTCTCGGCTTGTCCGTGTAACATTTCTAGTCCGAAATGAACACCACGCACGCCAGCCTCAGTACCCTTTTTCAAAAATAATGTTTCGAGTGGATTGTACACAATGTCATATAGTAAATGCTTTTCACTTAATAATTCGTAAGGAATAGCGGGACAATTCTCTACTTTCGGATACATTCCTAGTGGAGTAGTATTCACAATGAACAAGTGCTCAGACATTACTTCTGGCGTTACTTCTTCGTAGGTAATAGTATCACTTTCTTTGGTACGAGAAACCAATTGCACTTCCAAACCCAAATCTTCTAAGGCTACGATAATGGCTTTAGCTGCGCCACCTTTACCAAGTACTAATGCTTTTTTAGGAGCAATTTCATTGAAAGCATCCCATTTTTCAAGCGTCCATCTAAAGCCCCAGTAATCGGTATTAAAGCCCTTGATTTTTCCATTCTCCAAAAACTTTATGGTATTCACAGCACCAATTTTGCTTGCGGCTGGGTCGATTTCGTCGAGATATGCCATCACATTTTGTTTATGAGGAATTGTCACATTCAAGCCTTTTAGCTCACCTGCATGTGATTGAAGCAAAGCAGGGAAGTCTTCAATATTTTCGAGCTCAAATTTCTCATACGTATGTGTCTGAGAGAGACCAATTTTTTCGAATTTCTCTGTAAAATATCCTTTCGAGAACGAATGCCCCAAAGGAAAACCAATAAGACCAAATAAATTTTTCATAGCGTAAAAATAAACAAAGAGGCAATAGTACGAAAACTTTTGCCTCTTTGATGAAATAATGCTTTATATGATAGGAGTAAAAAGCGTGTATTGACACGTCTTACTTAAGAAGTTACTTTTGACTAAATTGACTTTTTACAAAACCAATCACCATTGGTAATACCGAAATAGCCACGATACCAAGTACTACTTTTTCGAAGTTGTGTTTTACCCACTCGTTATTACCCAAGAAGTATCCCAACAAAGTAATTGAAGTAACCCATACAATAGCACCAACTACACAGAATGTAATGTATTTGCCATATTTCATACTACCTGCTCCCGCAACAAATGGCGCTACAGTACGTACGATAGGTACAAAACGAGCCATAATAACGGTTTGACCGCCATTTTTTTCGTAAAACTCTTCTGTTTTAATAATGTGCTCGCGTTTTAAGAAGAGAATTTTATCTTTTGATTTAACGAAGTCACTCAAATATTTTCCTACAAAATAATTCACATTATCGCCCAAAAGCGCTGCACCAATCAATAATGGAATGACGAAAGTAATATCAATTTTGCCACCTGTTGCAGGAGCTGCCAATACACCAATCGCAAATAAAAGCGAATCGCCTGGTAACAAAGGCATAACTACCAAACCAGTTTCGGCAAATACGATTAAGAACAGCAAACCATAAGTAAGTGTACCGTTGTCGGTGATAAACTGCGTAAGGGCAGTTAAAGGATCTTTGAGAAGTTGTAATACAAATTGAATAATTTCCATTGTTTGGGAAGATTTACAATGTCCAAATGAGGCTTGGAGTAAATAGTGAAAGTAAATTACAAAAGTAAAGAAGAGTAACCTTTGTATGGTATGATAGTGAGAATCTTAATCAAAAAATAAAAAAGAATGATTGAGCAAATGTTGCTTTTGCCCAATCATTCTTTGAAGGACAATAATTATTTTTTATCCAAGAAATGAGAGAAAGTATCGCCTCTCAAGCCCAAACGGATTGTTTCTAATGAAATAACTTCATGCGGAGCAATATTCCCAACGTTTACGTTAGCGCCAACCAACTTCACAAACCAAACTTGTTGAGATTTTTGAGGAGCTTCCCAAATGATTTTTTCTTCTGGAATTTCTGTCAAAATTTCTTCTACCAAACCTTGACGCACTTCACCCGATGCACGGAACAACCCTACGTTTCCACCTTCACGAGCTTCACCGATTACTTTCCAAGCACCTGCTTCCAATTCTGCTTTCATCAATTTAATCCATTTGTATGGAGGAATGATTTTTGCTTCATCTTTTGAGCCTACTTCCGAAAGTACTGTTACTTGTTTCGCTAAAGTTTGGATATATCCACATTTGTCATCTTGTTCCATGTCCAAAGAACCGTCCGAAACCTCTGCGTATTCCATCCCATATTGGTCTAAAACACGACGGTATTCGTCAAATTGACCTCTTACCACAAATGCCTCAAACAAAGTACCCCCAAAATAAACAGGGATGCCCGCTGATTTATACAAAGCCAATTTATCTTTTAGGTTTGGAGTCACAAAAGAGGTTGCCCAACCCAACTTCACTATATCGGTATATCCAGAGCCAAGCTCCAAGAAATCTTCAACTTGTCTGAGACTAAGCCCTTTGTCCATTACCATTGTCAAACCTTTTTGACGTGGCTTTTCAGTTCTCTCGGGAATCTGGTTAAGTGGGTAATTCATATTTTTTGAAATTTCTGGGATTAAATATTTGGTTTTCAGAACAACAATGTTGTGCTTGTTGCACTTATTCAGAATAATTAATTCGTTTGATTGAATAATGAGGTAATTCGAACGTGCAATTTTGCAAAATTAGAAATATCTTCCAAATGGCACAAACTACTATTTTACTAGATTGTCTTTAAATAATAATTGCTTTTAGTTAAATCTTTGTAAATCAGAGATTTAATTTTTTTGAAAAAATAATTTTTCATAGATTTTTCAAAAAATATTGTCAAAAATTTGTTTGCTAAACAGTGTTTAGTAATTTTACATTGTTATAAAAATGAAAGACGATAAAATATTAATCTTCAAAGCATATTTATAACTCTGAGAATAACTAGAACCACCTTACCCTAAATCGTTTAGGAAATAATAATATTCACATTATCCTAAACTTAGTATCTTGATGACCCAAATCTCATTCCTGTTTTGATTAAATATATTATAAGTATTTTTATCCTATAGTTTTAGTAGAATTTAATACAAAGATTACAAAATCTTCCGAATCTCAAGCCTTGAAAACAAAACCTTTTAATAATAATCATACAAACTCATGAAAAAGCTATTATTTATTCTTGCTACCTTGTTATTTACTATACAAATCGTACAGGCTCAAAACCCTACCAAGGACGCCGTGTTGGGTGAATGGCTATCTGAAAGTAAAGACGGTAAGGTGTTGATATTTAAACAAGGAGAAAAGTATTTTGGTAAACTTTCTTGGATAAAGGACGCAAACAAAAAAGATGTAAATAATCCTGATGCATCGTTGCGTAGTCAACCTTTATTAGGATTGGTGATTCTGAAAAATTTTGAATTTACAGGAAAAGCATGGGAAGAAGGGAGTATTTATGACCCTAAAAATGGCAAAAGCTATTCATGCAATATGAAACTTAAAAAAGCGGATGAATTAGAAATCAGAGGCTTTGTGGGCGTTTCGTTACTGGGACGTACTACTGTGTGGACAAAAGTGAAATAAGCCTGCTACCTGTTGGGAATGCCTATACACTTTGCGTAAATTTGCCTGCATACTAAGATTGGTTTATTAAGAAATGGGTATTTTAGAAAGAAAAGAACGCGAAAAACTTGAATTGAAGCAGCGAATTTTGGAAGCTGCTAAAGAAATCTTTATCAAAGAAGGCTTTGATAAGGCTTCTATTCGAGCTATTGCTGATAAAATAGAATATAGTCCAGCTACGATTTATCTGCATTACAAGGATAAAGACGAGTTGTTTTATGCGGTACACGAGCTAGGTTTTGATAAATTGTCCGAAATGACTCGTCCCGTTGAAAGTATCGAAGATGGTTTTCAACAACTGCGTATGAGAGGACTGATTTACTTAAAATTCGCTTTCGAAAACCCTGAGCTATACGACTTGATGTTTATAAAAGACGCGCCTATGCACGCTCTCAAAAAACAAGAAGCTGGCTGGGATTGTGGCATGCACAATTTTGTGGCACTACAAAAAAACTTGGCGCTCTGTATCGAACAAGGCTCTGTTTTGCCAGCCGACATTGATGTATTGTCTATGTCAATCTGGTCTTATGTTCATGGTCTGGTATCATTAAATATCAGAGGGCGATTTGAACCATTTTGTGAACTAAATCCAGAAATACAGCTTGAAAAGCTCATTGGGGAGTCGCTAGATTTTATGTTGAATCTTATAAAAAAGAGAAATGAGTAATAAACACGCATTAGAGGTTTTTAAAGAATATATTGGTACTCGTGTAGCCGAAAAAAGTATTTCGCCAGTAGCCAAATTTCTGGACGGCATTTTAGTAGGAGTTCATGACCATGGTATCGAAATAGAATACCAAGTCAAAGAAGAAATGGTAAATCCTGCTCGTATCCTACATGGCGGTATTGCTGCTACGATGTTGGACGATATTATTGGGATGACTGTTTTTATGATGGGCAATGGTGTTTTTTACAGTACTGTCAATCTTTCGGTAGATTACCTTTTTAGCGCACGACTAGGCGAGACCGTTCGCGTAAAATCTAAGATTGTAAGAATGGGAAAGAAAATCGCTCATGCAGAAGGCGAAATTCGTAACCAAAATGATATTTTAATTGCAAAATGTACAACCAATTTGGTGGCAACAAGCAATACTATTAAATAGTTTTAGTTACTTTGTCTTTGAATCTTTGAAAGACCAGTAACTAACTGATTTTAAGGATTTACAAAGTGAATTAAGCAGTAAAGATTTAACAGCTTACTTAAGCTGAAAAAATCTAAAAATCCCCTAGAAAGACCTGTGGGCAGCAAAATCTCCCACAGGTCTGACTTATGACAGCTTTTGGCATTCAGCTTGAGCAGTCGGCCTGCATTGGTATACTTTATAACTAGTGCTGAAAGCTAAAACCCGATAGCTCAAAGCCCATTCGGCATTGATTCCCCATGAATTGATGCTTTTTATTTACTCTTTTACTGAACAGTGTTTATAAAATTATAAATGTTTAATACATGAAACCTATGAAGTATTATTTATCCTTGGTGTGCTGTTGGCTCGCTTATGGAACTATGGCTCAATCAGAAGTACTCAATCAGTATGTACAAGAAGGGTTACAAAATAGTCAGACGCTCAAGCAGCAACGTTTTCAGCTACAAAAAGCTATTTGGGCTTTAGATGAGGCCAAAAGTTTGTTCAAACCTGCCGTGAATTTCAATACGACTGTCTCTTCTGCATTGGGTGGCCGTACGATTGATATTCCTGTGGGAGATTTAGTAAATCCTGTATATGCGACGCTCAATCGCTTGACTAACTCAAACGCTTTTCCACAAATCTCAAATGTGAGTGAGCAATTGATTCCAAAGGACTTTTATGACATGCGATTCAAGACCTCAATGCCTTTGATCAATGCCGAACTGAAGTATAATCAAAGCATCAAAAAGGAACTGATTGGTTTACAGCAATCCGAAACCAATGTCTATAAACGTGAATTGGTCAAAGATATAAAAATGGCCTATTTCAATTATTTGAAAGCTACGGAAGCATTGAGTATTTATGAAAATGCTTTACGTCTACTTCGTGAAAGTGAGCGTGTCAACCAAGCGTTGATTCAAAATGGTATGGCTAACCCGACGGTTTCTATTCGTACCAAAAACGAAATTGCCAGTATCGAATCAGAAGTAGAAGCTGCCAAAGGAACAAAGAAAAATGCAGCAGCGTATTTCAATTTCTTATTAAACCGTGAGTTTACACAGGAAATCAAAGTTGACTCCAGTTTTAAAAATGTTGTGATTCCTGCTAAAATAGACTTAGCCCACCGTGAAGAAATTGACAAGCTTGAAACCAATTTGAATATCAATAAGCAAATCTTAAAATTGAGCCAGTCCTACAACCAACCCAAAATAGGAGCATCATTGGATTTAGGTTCTCAAGGTCGTTTTGCTCAAATCGCCGCGGCTGACAAGAATTTTATTTCTCCCAATGCCTTTTTCTTGGTCGGAGTATCAATTGACTTACCTGTATATTCCTCAGGACGAAATCAGTTGAAAGTAAAACAAGCCGAAATGGATGTTGCTACCGCAGATACGCAACTACAGCAAGTCAAAAATCAACTTGATTTACAAAATACTTTAGCGCAAAACGCTTTAACTGCCGCTAAAGAAATTCATCAATCTAAAGCCAATCAGATAAGTTCGGCACAGCGCTATTATCGCGATATGATGCGCCGTTACAAAGAAGGCAATCTTAGTTTTATAGAACTACTAGATGCCCAGACCCAACTGACTCGCACTCAATTACAGCAAGTGATAGCTCAATATGATGTTTGGCTCAAATGGGTAGAACTCGAACGCAGTGCTGCCGCTTTTGACTTGAAATAAAATTTAAAAATCTCTTTAGCCTTGTGCTAAGTAAAATCCTCTTGAAAATGTTGACTTCCTTAAAAAATAGCCTCATTCTAGGTCTAATCATAGCAACGGTATTTGCCTGTGGCAAAAAGAAAACCGACAAAAAAACAATTGCGGATAACGAAACCGTAGCCGTAAAATTAGTGGATGTTTCAAATGCTAATTCTACCGAACCCATCAAAGCTTCGGGCTTGATTAGCTCCTTACATGAAGCTCGACTATCTTTTAAAACGGGCGGAATTATCGAAAAGATCTTTGTAAAAGAAGGGCAAAATATTGCTAAAGGTCAATTATTGGCAACACTCAATTTGACCGAAATTAATGCACAAGTTTCACAAGCACAAGAAAATGTGAGCAAAATCGAAAGAGATTTAAAGCGTGTCAATGCGCTTTACCGTGATTCGGTTGCTACTCTTGAGCAAGTCCAAAATCTTACAACAGCCTTGAGCGTAGCAAAACAAAGTTTGCAAATAGCCCAATACAACCAAGGGTATTCCAAAATTTATGCACCAACCAATGGTGTTGTTGTCAAAAAAATGATGAATGAAGGAGAACTAGCCTCGTCTGGCAGTCCTGTGTTTTTTGTAAACGCCGCAGGTGCTAATGATTGGGTAGTAAAAGTAGGTATTGCAGATAAAGATTGGACTCGTCTCAAATTAGGCGATAAAGCCGACATCACTCTCGACGCATTTCCAGATACTAAGTTTTTGGCAAATGTGACAACCCTCTCTCAAGGTGCCGACCAAGCTTCAGGTCTCTATCAAGCAGAATTAAAAATTAGTACTCAAGGTAAAAAAATGGCGACTGGCTTATTTGCCAAAGCATTGATTTATCCTTCTATCAAATATCAATATGCGTCTGTTCCTGTGGATGCTATTATTGAAGGCAACGGCGACCAAGCTTTTGTATATGTTGTAGAAAACGGAAAAGCAAAGAGAGTTTCTCTGTTGATTGCCTATGTTAACAACCAACAGGCATTTGTTCGTGAGGGATTGGCGGGAGTTAGTCAAGTGGTAACAGATGGTTCGGCTTATCTGGTAGAGGGCACAAAAGTAAAAGTAATGAAATAAGCTTTTACAACTAATCAATTTTATATAGACCTAAACGTGCATAATGTCATTGTAAGACAGCTCATGCCGACAACTCATCATATATGAAAATCGCAGAATTTTCCGTAAAAAATTACCAGTTTACCTTAGTGGTATTTCTGGCGGTATTATCAATCGGGCTATATTCCTTGTTGAACATGCCTCGTGGCGAAGACCCAGAGTTTGAATCTCCACAGTTTGGCGTCACCATTATCTATCCTGGAGCTACTCCCAACGACATGGAAGAGCTGGTAGTTGACCCTTTTGAAAAAAGAATTAACGAGCTAGACAACATTCAGCGCATAAGTACAGTCATACTAGATGGAGCGGCAGTATTTCAAATAGAATATGATTTTGAACAAGACCCAGAAGAAAAATATCAGGAGGTTGTACGTGAAGTAAATGCTATCAGAAAAGACCTTCCTGCCGAAATTCTGGATATTCGAGTACAAAAGTTTAGACCAACCGATGTAAATATTTATCAGTTTGCGCTAGTCAGTGAAAATTTGCCCTATTCCAAATTAAAGGAATATGCAGATGACTTGGAAAAACAACTCGAAAAGGTAAAGCCTTTAACTAATATCAAATCATGGGGTTTTCCTGCTCGCAAAGTAGCCGTTGAATTGAATTTGGAAAAAATGGCACATGACCGTATTCCAGTCAATCAGGTATTAGGAGCAATCCAGTCCGAAAATGTCAATATACCCGGGGGTAGTATCAATGTTTCGAGTAAAAAACTAAATGTAAAAACCTCAGGAGCATACAACGATCTCGACGAAATTCAGAATACGATTGTGTATACCAACGGTACCAAAATCGTATATCTCAAGGATATCGCTCAGGTAAAATTTGCTTACGAGGACGAAACACATATTACTAGTCTCAACGGTCATCGTTGTGTTTTTGTAACAGCATGCCAAAAGCAAGGACAGAATATTATCGCGATTCGTAAGATAGTTGAGCCAATTGTTGAAAAATACAAAGCACAACTACCTCCAAGTGTCGATGTCGTAAAAGTATTTGACCAAGCCGAATCTGTGGATAATCGTCTTACACGTTTTGCTAAAGATTTCGGAATAGCGATTTTATTAGTATTGATTACGCTATTGCCTTTGGGTACACGTGCGAGTATTGTCGTAATGATCTCGATTCCACTTTCGTTAGCGATTGGTTTAACATTACTCAACGTATTCGGTTATACTATTAACCAGCTGTCTATCGTAGGGATGATTGTTGCCCTAGGAATTTTGGTAGATGACTCTATCGTAGTTGTTGAAAACATCGAACGCTTTATGCGTATGGGCATCAAACGCAAGCAAGCAGCTATTGATGCGACAAAGCAAATAGGTTTGGCGGTAGTAGGGTGTACAGTATTGTTATGCTTTGCGTTTTTACCAATTGCCAACTTGCCAGAAGCAGCGGGTGAATTTATTCGTAGTTTACCAATGGCTGTAATGTTTACGGTATTGGCTTCGATGATTGTGTCTATGACGATTGTTCCGTTTTTGTCATCTGTTTTATTGACAGAAAATCATAATCCAGAAGGGAATGTGATTTTGAGAGGAATGAAAAAAATCATTTCTGCCACTTATGGTCGCTTAATGGATTGGTGTTTAAAGCATCCGAAAACTACCTTGGCAGGCGCATTAGGGGTATTTGTAGGTGTGA
Organism: Flectobacillus roseus; assembly: GCF_030056595.1. Lineage (NCBI taxonomy): Bacteria > Pseudomonadati > Bacteroidota > Cytophagia > Cytophagales > Flectobacillaceae > Flectobacillus > Flectobacillus roseus. The sequence continues at coordinate 137,383 of NZ_JASHIF010000019.1, read as the reverse complement.
TGATGATGGCTAAATTATTCTTAGGCTTTTCACTTTTTCCTACTTCCGAAAAACCGATGTTTTTAGTAAATATCGAAACTCCAGTCGGAACAAATATGGCTGCTACGACTAAAGTAGTGAAGTATGTAGAAGAAAAATTAAAGAAAGTACCTGAGATTAGAAACTTTGCCTCAAACGTAGGTCGTGTCAATCCTCGTATTTATTACAATACCGTAGAAAGAGGTCAGTCCGAAAACCGAGCACAAATTTTTGTCCTGCTCGAAGACATGGAAACTTCTGAGAAAAAAGCTTTAATCGATGATTTGCGTGGTAATATGGGAGCGTATCCTAATGCCAAAATTGAGGTAAAAGATTTTGAACAAGGACCACCATTAGAAGCACCAATTGCTTATCGAATCTTTGGAGAAAATTTGGATACTCTGAGAAATGTAGCTTTCAAAATAGAGAAAATATTAGCCAATCACCCAGGCGCTATTTATGTAAACAACCCTTTGAAAGTCCAACCGACGGATATTCGTGTGGTGGTTAATAAAGAAAAGGCTGGATTGATGGGTGTCAGCTCTGCCGAAATCGACCGAGTGGTACGTTTAGGAATAGCAGGATTAAATGTGGGTACTTACAGAGAAGATGGCCAAAAGGACGGCTATAATATCAATATCTCGATTCCAAGAACAGGTGTTCAACAAGATTTGGATGTATTTAATCGTTTGTATGTCAACAATGCTTTAGGGACGGCAATTCCACTTAAACAATTGGTAGATATTAAGTTAGAGACATCTCAAAATCAAATTTTGCACTTCGACAAAGAACGATATGTGACGGTTTCGACCTTTTTGAAGTCTGGTTATAATACGGCACAAGTAAACCAAGAATTAATAAAGCAATTAAATGCTTTTAAGTTTCCAAAAGGATTTTCGTACAGAGTAGCAGGAGAGGCCGAAAATGCAGAAAAATCTTTCGGAGGCATAGGGGTGATAGTTTTGATAACTGTCTTCGGAATGATAGCCATTCTAATTTTGGAATTCCGAAACTTCAAATCAACCTTGATTGTATTGTCAGTAATTCCATTGGGTATAGTTGGAGCTATCTTGATGCTATTACTTTGGGGCGAAACCTTATCATTTACGGCTGTTATTGGTTTTATCGCACTGGTAGGAATCGAGGTCAAAAACTCCTTATTGTTGGTAGATTTTACCAATCAACTTCGAGAAGAAGGTTTTGGACTTGAGGAGGCGATTCGAGAAGCAGGCGAAGTGAGGTTTGTCCCTATCGTGTTAACATCACTTACGGCCATAGGAGGCTTAGTGCCATTGGTTGTCGAATATTCAGAATTGTATTCTCCCTTAGCTTTAGTGCTTATAGGTGGAATTATTAGTTCGACATTACTTGCTCGTTTGGTTACACCAGTTATGTATAAGTTGCTTCCACCAACCATTATTCCGGTCAAAGAAACGATACAAAACTAGGTTTCAAAAGGAGCAAATTTCCCGAAAATAGTTTTTAATATTTTTTAATAAATCTTGAGAGGAATCTTTAAATAATTCAAGAATGCTCTGTAAGCATAATATTTAAGAGTTTTTATTGATTTTTCTCATTTTTTCTAAAAAAAACTTAAAATTCGGGCACTATTATTCAAAAAAGCTCGTTAATCAAGCATAACAATCGTCAAAATATATATAAATCAAGAAACCGATGAGATTCAGCACAGAAACATTGACAAAGTTCTTATCTCGGAATTTTTATATTAGTCCGAGGTTGATAGCTCCTCAAAAACGCTTTTATGCCGATTTGGGAATGAACTCATTAGAGTTCCTAGAAGTAGTAGCTTATTTGGAAAATACGTATGGTATTACATTACCAGATCAGGAGATAGATAGAGTACAGACTGTGGAAGAATTGGCTTCTTTGATGGAAGCTAATTTAGTAGCTGTACGTGCGTAAAGGCAACGATTTTTGGTATGTTAAAGGTTCAAACGCATTAGTTTGAGCCTTTTTTTATGCCTTTTTGAGTAAATATCCCTCTGCTTTTAGCTTATCTTTGTATCGTAACCAAAAAACAATTATTAAGTATGTCTAGACAAAATATCTTAACGGGCTCACCGTGGGAAGACAAAATGGGCTATTGCCGTGCCGTAAGAATCGGAAACATCGTAGAAGTATCAGGAACTGTAGCAATCGTTGATGGTGAAAAAGTAAAGGCTGACGATGCTTATGCACAAACGTTGAATATCTTAGAACGTATCGCAAAAGTGTTAGAAGAGGCTGGTGTTTCAACAAAAGATGTAGTGAGAACTCGTATTTTCACAACAGATATTACCAAGTTTGATGATATTGCTCGTGCTCACGGTGCTTATTTCGGCGAAATCAAACCAACAACAGGTATCTATGAGATTTCTAAATTAGTATCTCCAGATTATTTGGTTGAAATTGAATTTACAGCAATCGCTCAATAAAAATATTAGCGTAAGACGAAGGAACAATAAAGTGTCCAATATACGCTTAGAAGAGAAAGTCAGTGGATTTGTTCACTGGCTTTTTTTGTTGGAATAGCTCCATGATAAAGGTTAAAACCTTAAAAATTAAAAAGCCTTGCTAGGAATACTAACAAGACTTTTTGTGATTGATATTATTAAAACGCCAGAAGAACCTAAATAGTTTAGGTGTTGAAAAATAGTTAAATTATTTTTCATATTTATTTTATTTTTTTCAAATTGCTGAAAATTATATCAAAATAGACTCTCTAACGACTTGTGATGTGGATAGCAAATACGAGAAAACGGGGATAAAGATTCCAAGTTTATCTCAAATATCAGATTAACAAGTAACCCATAAGGTTTCAATATGAAACAACAAACCATCTACGAAGTAGCCGTCATCTCGATTGGTTCGCTCAATGCTGTTCGAACTAAAGAACCTGTGCTAAATTATTTTTCGAATCTTCAAAAATGCCTTGACCATTTGTTGGGTGCTTTGGCTGTGCATGGTTGGGAAAGTAAAATGAATTATACAGCTGTGTATCGTAACCTAAAAGCAAAGGGGAAATATGTGGCAGAATTTAGTTTTGCAGGAAATAAAATTTTCAAAATTGTAATTACCGCACGAACAATCAATCCTTCGATAAGCACTTTGGGAATAGAGGATAAGCCTGACAGTAAGAAGTAAAAAACGGTGCGAAAACACTCAAATTAGCCTAAAATAAAAAAGCCTTGCTAAGTTGGTAGCAAGACTTTTTTGTAGTTGATAATAGATAAACGTCTATTGAGGTAAAATAGTTTACGCGCTGAAAAATAGTTAAATTATTTTTCAAAAAATGTAGAATTTATTTTTGAAGCGGAATTTTCTTAAAATTTAGCTAAAAAAAATGCCCCTCTTAACAATTTAAGAGAGGCATTTTTACCTACTGCTTAGAGCTTACAGCCTAAAGCCTATCGATACTTAATTATAGTTTTGTTGGGCTTCCGCCAACAGTCTTTCTTTATTGATTGGAACAACTCCTACCGATTCACATACGAGTCCACCACCTAAATTGGAGAGTCCTGCTACTAATTCTGGAGATAAATTGAGTGCTACACAGCAAGCTGCAATTGAAATTACGGTATCGCCAGCTCCTGAAACATCTGCAATTTGTCGAATATGGGCAGGAATATGTTTTTCTTCGTCTTTGAAATTGATAAACACACCTTGTTCCGAAAGAGTAACAAAAGCACCTTTCACCTCAAGGGTTTCTATGAGCATATTAACCGCCATCGCTAACTCCGCTGGATCCTTTGAATCAAACTGAATGTTGAGACCCTCTTTGAGTTCTTTCAAATTTGGTTTGAATAAGGTAGCATTTTGATAATTCAAAAAGTTACGCTTTTTCGGATCTACGACTGTAGGAATGTGGTGTTCTTGTGCGAAGTCAATTACCTCAGCGATAAGTTCTTTTGACAAAACACCTTTATCATAATCTTCAAAGATAATTACCTGAGCGTCGAGTGCTAATACCTTGATTTTGTCTAAAAGCAAATTGCGCTCATTCTCAGAAATCAATTTGTCGGTTTCGGTGTCTACGCGTACAATTTGCTGTGTACCTGCGATAATACGTTCTTTTACGGTAGTAATGCGTTCATCAGATTGAAGAATACCTTCTGTAGATAACTCCTTTTCTTCCAATAAATCTAATAGTGCATTACCATAAGAATCTTTTCCGATTACCGAACAAATAATAGCTTTTGCGCCAAGTGCCTGAACGTTCATCACCACATTGCCAGCACCACCCAAACGCATTTCTCTTTGTTTTACATTTACTACTGGTACTGGAGCTTCAGGAGAGATACGTTCTACTTTACCCCAGGTATAAGCATCAATCATCAAATCGCCTATGATGAGGACTTTTAGTTGATTGAAACCTTCAAAAATTTGCTCGATTGTCATTGTCTATATAAAATATGTCCCCTGTCAGCCCAGTCCAAAATACTATTGGGTTGACAGGGGATTAAATGAGTTGCAAAATTAAGATTTTTATGGATTATCCTCCAATGGTTGTCATGGATTCAGTAACAAGCTTGGTTCTACGTTTCTCAGCTTCGAAGCCATCTTTAGCTCTTTGTTGAAAAGTATTGATAAAAACTCCTTTCAATTCTTCGTTGCTAATGCCCGAACGAATCAAATCTCGGATGCTTAATACACCTTCGTCGTACAAACAGGTTTTTAATTCGCCTTGTGCAGTCATTCTGATACGATTGCAAGTGCCACAGAAGGTTCTTGAAAACGCTGCAATCACGCCAATATTGCCTTTGAAGCCTGGGACGTGGTAGTTATACGAAGTAGAATGTGGAGCATCTTCAATTTTGCTTAGGCTCGGATATGTACCTCGGATTGTTTCTAAAATACGATGGATATTCCAATGAAGTACAGGATAATGTGAACCTTCGCCATTGAAAGGCATTTCTTCGATAAAGCGAACTGCTACAGGATAATGCTCGGTAAGAGCTACCAAGGGTAAAATATCATCTGTATTTTTCCCATCCATTACTACAGCATTGATTTTTACTTCAAAACCTGCATCGAGTAAATCAAAAAGCGTTTGATAGACTTTTGAGAATTCATCACGACGGGTAATTTCGAAAAAGCGTTGCGCATCCAAAGTATCCAAACTCAAATTGACAGAACGAATCCCGATTTCTTTCATTTGTTTGAGATACTGTCCCGTCAAAACGCCGTTGGTGGTAATATTCAGCTCATCGATTCCTTGAATGTCAGCAAGGCGATACAAAAAATCTACGAGGTTGTTACGCACAAAAGGTTCTCCACCTGTAATACGCACTTTGTGCACCCCTAATTCGGCCAGTACGCCAACGATACGAAGCATTTCTTCGTAGCTAAGCAGTTTGGATTTGTGGAGGTATTTGATGCCTTCTTCAGGCATGCAATAAAAGCAACGCAAATTGCATCGGTCGGTGACAGCCAGCCTCAAATAAGTAATCGGTCGACCGTGATTGTCATAAATCACTGGACGATTATCGGGAGTTGTTATGGATGGATTAGTTGTCACAGATACGAATGATATAGTAGTATTTTGGGTAAATCTCCATTTGAAGTCCTCAAATTATAGATTTACTTCGTTATATTAGCAATCAAAATATAGGAAAATTTGTTCAAAAAGAAACGTCTATATTTATCGCTGATAGTATTTCTGTAATCAATAAAAACAAATATACTATTGAATCCTAGAATCAAAAATTTAACCTAATGAAATATACAATTGCTTTGTTTGGAATCACCAAAGAAATTGTTGGCAATAGCTCGACAACTCTGGAGGTATCAGATACTCTCACAACCGATGGTTTGTTGACCTTGCTCAGAGCAGAATATCCTCAGTTTGCTGCCATTCGCTCGTTATTGTTGGCTGTAAATAACGAATATGCCGAGCAGGATTTAGTATTATCAGAAAGAGACGAAATTGCGTTAATTCCACCAGTGAGTGGGGGGTAGTTTGAGTCAGTCTCTCGACGATAGATTTTTGATTTCGGAGATATCAGAAATGTTCAGCATTATGTTCCGAAATCAAAATTCTAATTTTATATAGGGTTATGTAATAGTCTATTCTTTACTCCTCAAACTGATTAGCAAATTTACTAGCTTCAGCCTTTTGCGAATCAAATCGATACAAATATGGAGCCTTGTGGGCACCACCTCCCCATTTTTTATCTAGTCTTTCGAGTATCCCCAAACTGAGCATTTTGCGTTGGAAATTAGCTCTCAAGAGTTTTTTGTTCAAAATAGTCTCATAAAGACTTTGTAATTCGCCCATGGTAAAGGTTTCGGGCATGAGGTTAAAGACTGATAGTTTATGATCTAAAAACAAACGAAGCGAGTCGAGTGCCTTGAGTAAAATTTCACGGTGGTCAAAAGCAATTGTTTCAGGCAAGTCATAAATATCAAACCAGCCACCTTCTTCAAGATTGAGATGGGAGTGTGGTTGTATTTTTGTAAAGTCTACCAAAGCGTAATACCCTACTGTAATATGTCGATTAAGCAAAAAGTGGCCATTAGGAAGATCTAACCCATTTTTTTGCATGATAAGTCGATGTTCCTCAGGGTTCACTCTATTGGGGTTACCAAATACATAAAATTGCTCCAGATAAGTATCCTCAATTCCTGTACGATGGTCAAGAATTCTACTTGCGGCTTCATCCAAACTTTCTTCTTTATAGATAAATCCTCCTGGGAGGGAATATATTTCGGTATTGGCAAATTTGATCAATAACACCTTCAATTGATTCTCATGAAAACCAAAAATTACGCAATCAATCGATATGCCCGGTAAAAAGTCTTGTTCAGGGTTAACTAGGTCTTTATATTCTGTTGTATGCTCCATAAAATAAATTTTGTTCAAATTTAAAAAAGAATTGTAATATTAGAATAAAACAATTAATATTGTATCTGCTTGATACAATAGTTTTTGCAATTTTTTACCTAACCACAAAGAAATATAAATAAAGAGAGCTTTGGTTTTTCTTTTCAAGAAAGAGTCTCTCTAAAAGCTAATTTAATTTTGAGTAAGTAATCCTGCAGATTTAGATTTAAGTTATGTGTTTTAGGGACAAGGCAACAGGCACAAGGCAAAGAGTGTTAAAATGTTTTAACGACCACGGACATGCATTTTTCTCATAGTCCACCGCCGAAAGCCGATACCTGAAAGCTCAAAGCACAATCTTAAACTTTATTTTGCGTACTAACTTAAGTAATAGTGCAGAATAAGATTCAATTTTGTTTAGGCAACAGGCACAAGGCAAAGAGTGTTAAAATATTTTTAATAACTACAGACATGCTTTTTCCAAAGCCCCCGCCGAAAGCCGTTACCTGAAAGCCCAAAGCACAATCTTAAATTTTATTTTGCGCACTAACCTATCAATTGTAATAGGATGAAGGCTAGACAAATTGAGGTTGGGTAAATTCAAATTCACATGATTGAAAATATGGAGATTTGAATAAAAAGATGATTTTTTGGCATATAATCGGGTAAAAAATTACTGAAAAAAGCCAAGTTTGCCAAAATCTTTCATAAAAAGCTTGTCACATTATCTATCTATCCAATTCATATAATACATACCCCACTGTTGCTGTTAAGACAAAGTGGGGTTTTTTCCGAAAACAAACTCAGTACAACTTAAAATGATACATAGGTCTTTAAGGCTCCAAAACAAAACGGCTCGTTGCAATCTTGCAACGAGCCGTTTTGTTTTGATTATTTTTAAGAAATTCTAAAAATCTTCATCTAAAGAGAAAGACATCGTTTCTTTTTCTGACATGACACCTGCTTTTTGATACTCAGCAACACGTTTTTCGAAGAAATTAGTTTTGCCTTGTAACGAAATCATTTCCATGAAATCAAATGGATTGGTTGCGTTATATACTTTTGGACAGCCCAAAGCTACCAACAAGCGGTCAGCTACAAACTCAATGTATTGACACATCAAGTTAGCGTTCATACCGATTAATGAAACAGGAAGAGAATCTGTTACAAATTCTTTTTCGATTGTTACTGCATCTGTAATAATTTCGGTTACTCTTGATTGTGGCAATTGATTCTTGATATGGTCTGTATAAAGCAAACACGCAAAATCACAGTGTAAACCTTCGTCGCGAGAGATAAGCTCGTTTGAGAACGAAAGACCTGGCATCAAACCACGTTTTTTCAACCAGAAAATAGAACAGAAACTACCTGAGAAGAAAATACCTTCTACAGCTGCAAATGCAATCAGACGTTCTACAAAGTTTTCACTGCCAATCCAACGCAAAGCCCATTCTGCTTTTTTCTGAACACAATCGATGGTTTCGATGGCGCGAAGCATACGGTCTTTTTCGATTGGGTTTTTGATATAAGTATCAATCAACAAAGAGTATGTTTCAGAGTGAATGTTTTCCATCATTACTTGGAAGCCATAGAAACATTTAGCTTCTGCATACTGAACCTCCGAAAGGAAGTTAACAGCAAGGTTTTCGTTTACGATACCATCCGATGCCGCAAAGAAGGCCAATACATGCGAAATAAAGTGCTTTTCATCAGCTGTAAGCTTATTTTCCCAGTCATTTAAGTCTTGAGAAAGGTCAATTTCTTCAGCTGTCCAGAAAGAAGCTTCCGCTTTTTTATAAAATTGCCAAATGTCATTGTGTTTGATTGGAAATAACACAAAACGATTTGGGTCTTCTTGAAGTAAGGGTTCAATAATTGCTGCCTGTGACATGGTCGTATGGTATAAGTTACTAGTTATCTAAAAATAAAAAGGATTGTTTAAATGATAGCTTTCGGCTCATGTTGAAGCGCGCTTACCTTGGCTAAATTTAAACTATTTTGTCTTAGAAATCATCAAAGTTGACAAAAATTAACTTCGCTATTTTTCTGTCTATCTTTTTAGTCTCGATTACGAAAATATAATCTTCAGTGACTACAAATTGTTAGCTAAAATTGTTTCTTGTTCTTCAAAAAATCTTCTCAAAGATAGGGATACTTTGTCAAAAAATAGAGTTGTTTTTTATCATGTTCTGATAATAAAAAACGTTCGTTTGGTTGTAAGTTGTTGTTTTTCAATATTTTATTGTCTTTGTTGAGCCTCTATTTTTTTCGTTATTCTGATTGAATGGCTACTTGGTGAGTCGCATCAATTTTTAGCCATAGCAGCGATCCTAGTATCAATAATCCGCCTATCATGAGTACAGGAAAGTAGTACCCGAAAGTCGTTGCCAGATACCCAAAAGATACAGTATTGATATAGGCTCCGATCAAGCCCGCCGAGTTCATCGCTCCCGATACAGTCCCACTTTGTTTGCCTCCAATATCCATGGCTACAGCCCATGCCACTGGTGCGGTGACATCCATAGTGGCAAGCCCCAAAGACAAAAGTACAACGGCCAAAGTATCGTTTTGACTAAGAGACGCCGTAATGAGACAGATACCCGAAAGACTAAGCCCAATCATTGGGACAATACGACGACCCCATTTTTTACCATATTTCTTGACCGTATAATCACTCAAAATCCCTCCCAGAAAACATCCTACAGCGCCCAAAATAAATGGAGCTGAAGCTATAAATTTCATATTTTCTTCCGAAATACCACGTCCCTGCTGTAGATATTTAGGCATCCAGCTTTGGAAAAAATAAGCCCCCGCAGCATAACAGTAATACATCAAGAATAGAATCCAAAGGTTAGGATGGTTAAGTATTTTCCAGACTGATTGTTTGGGAGAGTGGTCGCTTAGTTGTCTATTTTCTAAGATAAAATTCAATTCTTCCTTCGAAATATCCTTAGCTTCAGAAGGCTCTTCTTTGTACCAGAAAATCCAAAAAATCACCCAAAGTAAACCAACTCCCCCGAGGATATAGAAGGACATCTGCCAGCCATATTTTTGTTGAATAGGAATGACTAAAATAGGGGTCAGACCTGCACCAATTCTTGACGCTGCCCAAATAAGTGCTTGCCCTTTTCCTCTTTCGAAGGCTGGTAACCACTTGCTCAAGGCGATAGAAATATTGGGATATGCTCCAGCTTCGCCAATACCAAATAAGAATCGTACTGCAAGAAGCATTACAAAACCCGTAGAAAAGCCTGTGAGTACCGTAAAAAATGACCACCACAATACCACTCGAATCAGAAGGCGTTTGGCACCGAGTCGGTCGCCCAATAATCCTGTGGGAATTTCAAAAAGTCCATAGGCAAGGGTAAACATCCCCAATACCCAGCCCCATTGGACAGGACTTAGCCCCAAATCTTTTGAAATTCGTTCGCCTGCTGTAGAGATGGCAATGCGGTCGAGAAAGGTAACAGTGGAAAGAATCGATAGTACGAGTAATACTTGATAACGTTTTTTCATCTATATGTTTGAAGTTTATTCCATAATTAATAGTAATGCAATTTACCGAAATCTCACCCAAATGAGAACCGAAAAACCAGATAAGTAAATGAATATGTATACAATGAGATAGCGTAATAAAAAAGAATATCGTTATTCTCAATGAACTATTCTCGATGCTAAGATGTAAAAGGTAAGGTATAAAAGAGGAGAAATCTACCCTAATAAACTGATTTTTTGTAGTTTGTTGAAAAAGTCAAGAGCCTAATAAGCCACTTGCTAGATTTAGCGCTGGTCTATAGGCGAATTCAGTTGGTTTTTCTTCTATTTGGTAATATTATGAGTAATTTTGCCTTTTGTATTGCTGAGTATATAATTTTCTGTTTTTTTCTTAATTTTTTGTCCACGTCAGAGCATGAGGTTGTTATGTGTTGTTATACTGTCTGTTACGTTATTCTGTTGGTCACAGGATGTAAAAGGACAAGGGGCTGCTTCGCCTATCAACTATGAGCGAAAGTTCTCGAAGGTAGAGTTGAGAGCAGATTTTAGATATTTGAGAAGTATTTTAGAACAAGAGCATCCAGGGGTGAATTGGTACACTTCAAAAGAATCTATGAACATAGCTTTTGAAGATGCCTATAAAAAGATAGCTGATGAAATGACCGAGAAAGACTTTGGGCTATTGCTTAAGCCCTTGGTCGCTAAAATTCGTTGTGGACATACTGACTTGCGTTTTTCGCCCGAAACTCGCAAATGGGAACGTGCTAAAAACCGTAGTTTCGTACTTCCGCTTGGCTTTTTTATCCAAGGCGACCGCCTGTTTATTGCTCGCAATGAAAGCAATGATCCTTCACTAGTGCTTGGCTCAGAGGTGTTGGAAATAGAAGGAAATACCGCTGGGAAAATTCTTCGTACCTTAAGAAAATACTTGCCTGCCGATGGCTATGGCGAAGCTTTTAAGGATGCTACACTCGAATCGGGTTTTTTTGACGAATATTATTTGAGTGTTTTTGGAGGAAAAGAAAAATATCAATTTTCTATCAAAAATGCACAAGGAGAAGTAAAGCCACAAATACTGGAGTTTAAGCCAAGGGTTCCTACTGGTAATAGACCTCCTCGGTTATCTAAGGAGGACGAAACACAACGTCGTTTGACTCGCTTGCGTGGTTTGAGTTTTCCCAAAGAAGTTGCCTCAACGGCTTTGTTGCGTATTTCTAGTTTTTCGTATGATGACTACGAGTCGTTTTTGATGACACATGAAAGATTTTTTCAAGAAATAGAACAAAACCACGCCGCAAACCTTATTATTGATTTACGCCAAAATTCAGGAGGAAATCATGAAATTGCCCTAGACCTGATGAAGTATTTGATGGATAGCACTTTTGTGCTAACATCACATGCGGAGGCTCCTGTGATGATTCCGTCTTTTATTCTCAATAATGATGTAGAAGAACAAGATGCTAGTCGTGCTTTTTCAGAAAGAATCGTTAAAAAGTGTGGCGAAGGCACTTACTGCTTGAATGTCCCGTCGGTTGGAAAACATAAGCCTTACGAACAATATCGTTTTAAAGGCAACTTATACATTTTGATTGGTGAACAAACTTTTTCGGCAGCATCGAGCTTTGTGGCAAGTTTGAAAGAACAACGTAAAGCAACATTAGTCGGTCGTGAGACAGGTGGGGGCGAAGCTGGCTGTAATGGTGGTATCATTTCTACGGTGGTTTTGCCTGCAACCAAATTACGTTTACAGTTTCCACATTTTAGAATTACAACAGCGGTCAAAGCTCCTAATATTGGTCGTGGAGTAATACCCAATGTCAATGTTGAATATACTATCCAAGAAAGACTCAATAAGGCTGATTTGGAATTAGAAAAAACCTACGAGCTCATCCGACGTGCCGAGATCAGCAAATTGGGGCATTAAGTTTTTGATTTGAAAATGAGAGAATGAGTGATTATGTTAAAATTTGTATTCTATCAGTAGAGAGAAAATACCTTGCCTCTCAAGCCGAGCCAGATGTAGCATAGGAATATTAAAAAAGGCGTTCGAAAAACTAATTTCGAACGCCTTTTTTGATACTAAATTTCAGAATGACACTTTTTTAGACGCAAAGCATTGCGTCTCTACGAGTAAAATTCAATTACCTCATTACATCTCTTTTTATTTTTTTTGAAAAAAAGAGTAAATTCCTGTAACCTTTCTAAACCAACTTGCATCCTATTGTCGTGAAAACGTTGGAATCAGACATATCTATTATTGAAAGAATCTTGGCAGGCGATAAAGCTGGGTATCGGGATTTGGCAAATCGTCATAAGGATTATGCCTTTACGGTAGCCTACAAAATCGTGGGTACTCGCGAAGATGCTGAAGAGGTGGCTCAGGATGCCTTTATTCAGGCATTTCAGGCTTTGCCACAATTCAATAAAGAGTCTAAATTTACGACATGGTTTTACAGAATTGTGTTTAATACAGCTTTGATGTTTAAACGCAAAAATCGCATACAAACCGACGATATTGAGGCTTCTCAATCGGCACAAGCAGCCTCGGCAGATACTTCAGATGAAATAAAAAATGCTGAACAGAAGAGATATATCCAAATGGCTCTCAATCATCTTTCGCCCGACGATGTAACTATGATTACCTTGTTTTATCTCAAAGAACAAAGTTTAGAGGAAATCGCCCAAATTGTTGGTATTAGTGCAGATACGGCAAAAGTTAAACTTTGTCGTGCCCGAAAGCGTTTGGCTGAAGAGATGAAACGACTATTGGGCAATGAGTTACATAGTTTGGTATATTAACTGGGCTTTGAGCAGTCGGCTAGGAGATTAATGAGAAAATAGCTAGAAAATACTTTGTTGAGACCGAAGCTAAAGTTAATAATATGACTAGGTCTTGACCAACAATTCCACTTAGTGGGTGAATTTATTCACCTGAGACTAAAAAGTTTAAACAGCTTCAATTTTAATACAATGAATATCACAGACGAAGAAATATTTGACATCCTCGATGGTATCGCCTCTGAGGAGCTTTTGCAAAGGCATGAGCGTCTGTTGCAGGAGGACGAAGAATATCAATTGCTATTTAAAGAATATGCTGCTACGCATGTCCTGTTGGAAGATTTGCCGATGGAGAAAACTGCAGTAAATTTTACGGATAAACTAATAGATCAATGGGAGCTTGCCCAAGAGCCTGAAGTAGTACTAAAACCTAAAAGCCATTTGCATCTATACTTCTTGGCAGTGATGTGTACTTTGATTGTATTGGTGGTTGCTCTTAGTTCGGGAATGCCTTCGGTGCAGTCGGTAAAAGTACCTTTAGATTTTAGTGTACTTACTAATATGATACATCAAAAAGAGCTTATCAACTTTTTATTAATGGCTAATGCTTTGCTTGCGGTATTTATTCTCGACAAAAAAGTATTTAAGCCTTATTTTAGAATGTAAGGAACGTTGTAGTACTGTACGAAGGATTTTAAACAATTTCAGATTTGGGATTTCTGATTTCGGAAATAAGGTAAAATACCTTTGTTTTCTGCAAAATATAGAAGATTACACTTCCAACATCCGATACCCGAAATAAATAGTTTTCTAATCCTTCGTACACCACTAACTCACAACTGAAAAGTTGTTTCTACTGTTTTTACCTCAAAATTTTCCTTTTCCGAATCACAAACAGGACAGCAATAATTGTCTGGCAATGCATCAAACTTCGTTCCTGCCTTAATTTCTTGCTGTGAATCGCCCAATTTTTCGTCATAAATGGTCATACATACTTTGCATTGATGCACTTGATGCGTACTTGTAGGATTCGTTTGAGGTGGTGAGGGTTTTTCTATGACCGAAGCGGTACTTCTATGATAGTATCGTTTGGTGAGTCGTTGGAGGATTTCGGCAATATGTGCTTTATGAAGTCCTTTTTCAAATAAAACCAATTGACGAGTATTTGGATTAAAATCTACCGTGTGATACACATCATATACCTGCGTTAATCCTGCGAGTATTTTTCGCTTTTTGATTACAACCGAACCAAATACCTCTGACTTTGAACGAGTCTGAATGGCAAAACACAAACCAAATGTACGAATATCCTCTTGGTCGAATTCACGGATAATGGTGTTTTTGAGTGCTAATCCTCCTTGACAGTGATCTTCTACTTGCCAATTGAGCTCATTAGCCGCATGACGCACGTTGATACCATATTTTCCTAAGAGTTTGTCCCACAATACCCTATCTTGGTTTTCGATACCTTTAATAATGAGCGATTTCCAAGGGGTTGTACAAATCTGTCCGACTTTGGTATCTAAACAAATTTTACAAACATCTAATAAAAAAGCTACCTCAAAAGTCTCGTGACGACGGTAGATTCCCAACCAAGTTTTGTTGCCATAACGATTGAAACCTTCGTAATAAGGCAGCATAAATTGCGGTAGCACTAAATCTTCTTGTACTAGCTGTGAAATGATTTCGCCTTGGGCAATCATTTTTTCATAAACATCCTCTTCCGATAAATCAACCCCTGATAGAAGAATACCCTCTAACCGTTTTGAAACTTTGGAGATTTCAAGTGTATAAATCAACAAGGGAAATCTAAAAATGGTATTGGATTGCTTTTGACGAATATATAAATACCAGAAATTGGGAATCGAAGACGCAATAAAGTTTAAGTTGCCCGTAAAAAAGGGCGTGAATGACTGTTGATAGTCTGATATATTGATTTTGAGTTGAGGTTGAAAATCAAAACCATCTAGTAAGTCACGATAAATGCCTTCCGATAGCCATTGTCCCGTTTGGAATACCTCTTGGGCACAATAAGACGAAATAATATTAGGATATTGGTGGGTATCAATTTCAAAATCAATGTGCATTGCTTCAAGGCTTTCGCGTAGGCTAGGTAAGCCCGAACCACGCTGAGTATCAGCCTTTACCCACATCAATAATTGCTGACGAGCACCGATACTTACTTCTTTAACACCTGCTTTTTGTGCCATCAAAAGAATTCCTTCGAGCATCCCTGGCGAAGCAATGCCACCAGTCAGATTTATTTTAACTAAAGAGTAGTCTCGCATGATTTTAGTAATTTATACTTAACAATTTGATAATCAACTCCATATCACTTTTCCAATATAAAGTATAATTGCAATTCTGAAAATGTAACTTTTTTAAGAAATATAATTTTATTTAGAAGAACTTTCTTGATTTTGTTCAAATTTTTTACCCTAATCCATTGCTATTCAAAAATAAGATTATAACTTTAAATCGTCAAACAAACGACACAAGTACAGTTTCTTAGTTTTAGACAGTCCAAAACAGGATAGCATTTAAGAAATTTTCTCAAAAATGAACCTTTTTTAGTAGATATGACTTTTCTAAGAAATTTGATGTTTCACTCTCATAAATAATGAATACCATGAAAAACAACAATGTAATCAAAGCTATGTTCGTAGCAGCTGCTATGACTTGTTTGTCAAACGTAAGTGCAATCGCTAACTCAAATGATGAAGAAGCATTTGTAAAGTCTAAAATCGCTCCAGTTACTAACAGCCTTAGCTTCAACGTTTGGGTAGAAAAACCAAACAACAAAAAAGTTACTGTAGTAGTAGTTGACAAAGACAACAACGAAGTACACCGTGAGTACGTTGACGCTAAATCAGGTAAATTTGCAAAAACTTTTGATTTCTCTAACTTGAGCGATGGTAAATATACTATCCAAGTTCTTAGCTCAAACATCGACGTTATCGACGCTAAAACTTTCGAAATCAAAACTAACTTTGTTACTACTCGTGATTTAGTAGTGGCTCGTCAGAAATAATTAATGACGACCTATGACGATGACATGTTTTAACCTCAGAAATATAGGTTCTTTGGAATTGAATTACTGGAATTTAGAAGCTCGTTTCTAATTCCAGTAATTCAATTCCGGAGCCTAAAAGGTTAAAAATCATCTTTTCCAGTACCCTTCAGAAAAACCTTCCTTTCTCGTTTTTCCTTTTCTATTCCAACCTTCTTTCTGGTAACTATTTCTCCGCTAAAGCATCTTCTTTTTTGCTTAGCGATTCTAATATTGCTTTTACTTCTGGTCTACAACTTCCACAGCCTGTTCCAGCGCCTGTTTGCGAACACAATTGTGTAAAATCTGTACAACCTCCAGCAATCGCATTTTTGAGGTTGCCTTCTCCCACATTGTTACACGAGCATACCAATTTACCCATCACAGGATCAGCCTTTTTACCCGAACGCAACAATTCCATTCGTTTGTCGGAAAGCTCAATTTTATTCCCAATCAAATCTTTGAATTCTAAAAATTCAGATTTATCGCCAATCAAAATAGCGCCTACCAATTTGTCACGGTGAACAATACATTTTTTATAATAGCGTTTGGCTTTATCGATAAAGATAATCTCCTCATAATCAGGATTATTCGAAGGAGCGTCAATCATTCCTAATGAACATAATTGAACTCCTTGGATTTTCATGATATTCATCGAAAGCGAACCTTGGTAATAACTTGCCCAGTCGCCAGCAATATATTTGGCAATAATTTCGGCTTGATGCTCGGCCGCAGCCGTGATACCCCACATTTCGCCACGCCATTGTGCCATTTCGCCCGCAGCAAAAATAGAAGGATCAGACGTTTGTAAATAATCATTGACCACCACTCCACGTTTTACTTCCAAGCCTGCTGCTTTGGCAATTTCGGTATTGGGCGTAGTCCCAATGGCAAATACAGCAACTTGTGCATCGATTCGTCGTCCCGATTTAAGACGAACGCCTTCCAATTGGTCGGTTCCATAAATAGACGAAACCTCATCATTATAAAATACTTCAATGCCCAAATCTACGATTTCGTGATGGAGCATTTCTGAGCCAAGCTTATCGAGCTGGCGGTCCATAAAACGACCACTTCGCTGAATTACAGTAACTTCGATATTCATTTCTCGAAGAGATGCTGCTAATTCTAAGCCCAACAAACCGCCCCCTACAATCACTGCATGAGGATTAGGTTGTTGTAAAAAAGGCATGAGACTATCGGCATCGATACGAGAACGCATATTGAAAATACCAGGAATCTTAGGAACACTCGGAGGCATAAAGGCTCGTGAACCCATCCCCAGCATTAATCGGTCGTAGGTATGTTCTTGACCCAAAGAATCAGTTAAAACTTTGTTGGCACGGTCAATATGCACAATTTCTACGCCTTTATGGACGTGGATATTTGCCTCCGCAAATTGGTCTTCACGAAGCTTGACCAACTGTTCCCAATTTTGTGCTCCTGAGATATAATCAGGAAGCATGACTCTATTATAAAAAGGATAGATTTCTTTTGAAAAAACATGAATCTCATCTTGTTGATTGAGTTCACGATAGGCTTTGATAAAGCCTAAGCCAGCAGAGCCAGCTCCAATAATCACAATTTTTTCGACAGATTTTTGATAAGGTAAAACCTGTACCGCCGAATACTTAAAATCAGGCTCTTTTGAACGCGGGTCAACTAAGGTATTGGTCAGGTTGTTGGTACGACCAAAAGTTTTTTCTTGAATTTTACCAAAGTGCATCGGCATAAAACATACGCCCTGTTTGATGTCGGTCGTAATTTTTGCTTTAATGCGAGCCTCTCCACGAATGGTTTTTACCTCTACAATTTGATTTTCGGTGATACCTCTTTCGGCAGCATCCTTGGGATGTATTTCGATAAAAGGCTGAGAAATATGTTGATTGAGTTTATTCACCTTACCCGTTTTGGTCATGGTATGCCATTGGTCACGAATACGACCTGTGGTAAGGATTAGGGGAAATTCTTTACTCAAAGCCTCAGACTGATTTTGGTCTGGGACAGCATGAATTTTGGCACGGCGATTAGCGGTATAAAATTGCTTATCCGTAAAAAGTCGTTTAGTGCCCACATAATCAGGGTCTTGAATAGCCTTTTCTTGTGGAAAAGGCCACTGAACAGAGCGTTTTTGTTGTAAAACTTCATAGCTCAAACCCGAAATGTCAATGTTGGTTCCGATAGTTGAGCGACAATGTTCGGCATAAACTTCGGCTGTATTTTGGTAATCAAAAGCCTTTTCGAAACCCATTTTTTGCGCAAACTCAACAATGATTTGAGTATCGTCTTTGGCTTCACCAGGAGCGTTAATTAATTTGGGTAAAAAGGTAATACGACGTTCGGAGTTAGTAAAAACGGAGTTTTTTTCAGCCCAAGATGCCGAAGGCAATACGACATCGGCATATTTTACGGTATCCGAACGGTTCGAGATATCTTGTACTACGACATATTTAGCGTTTTGTAAACCTTTTTCAACAGCGTTGATATTGGGCAAGCTTACCATCGGGTTGGTACATACAATCCAGATAGCTTTCATGCGACCATCCGCCAAGGCCTCAAACATTTCGGTAGCGGTAAAACCTGGCTTATCAGAGATTTTGGTCCCACCCCAAAAAGCTTGAACTTCTTCTCTATGGGCTGGATTGAGCAAATCTCTATGAGCAGGTAACATATTTGCCAAACCACCGACTTCGCGTCCGCCCATGGCATTGGGCTGTCCTGTAAGCGAAAATGGACCATTTCCTTCTTTTCCGATTTTACCCGTAATCAAATGCAAATCAATGAGAGATAGGTTTTTGTTTACGCCAATAACCGACTGATTGAGTCCCATTGTCCACATCGACATAAAGCCTTTGGCTTCATGAATATAGCGAGCGGTTAAATAAATATCTTCGGCAGAAATACCACATATATTAGCAGCTTCAGCTATACTTCTCTGCATAACTTGGTCTTTGTACGCTTCAAAGCCATCTGCATGAGATAGAATAAAATCGGTATCAATCCAGTCGTTTTCAATCAAAGTCCTTCCGATGGCATTGGTAAGAGTCACATCGGAGCCTGGGGTAATTTGTAAATGTAAATCAGCTTGTGAGGCTGTTTGAGTACGACGTGGATCTACTACAATAATTTTGACATCAGGATTGGCTTGCTTGTGTGCTTCGACTCTTCGCCAGATAATAGGGTGCGCCCAAGCTGGGTTGGCGCCTGTTACTAAAAAAGTGTCAGCTAATTCTATATCATCATAACAAACAGGTACAGAGTCTTCGCCGAGGGTAAGTTTGTAACCTACTACAGCCGACGACATACACAAGCGGGAGTTGGTATCGATATTATTAGAACCAATAAAACCTTTGATGAGCTTATTGATTACATAGTATTCTTCAGTAGAGCATTGTCCTGAAACGTAGAATCCGACTCCATCTGGGCCATATTTTTTGATAATAGCTTTAAAAACAGCCGCTGTACGGTCTAGTGCTTGGTCCCACGATACACGTTGTAGCGGCATATCACGGTTGTAGCGCATGGTCGGGTACAGCAAACGGTCGGAAGTATCCATTACTGTATAATGAAGATTCATCCCTTTTGAACAAAGCATACTTTTACTTGAAGGATGTGACTTATCGCCTTCAAGGGTCAGCTTTCCTTTTCCGTGGTCGGTCAGTACTACACCGCATCCCACACCGCAGTAAGAGCAGGTAGATTTTATTTGTTTCTTATTGGACGGAATACTCATATACAAAGTGTTTTATTTTGTTTCAAAAGTGTTTCATCATGAATTTTCCGCAAAGATGGCATGGTTTATGTTTAAGGTTTTGATGATTATTCCTTCAATAATCACCCTACTTTTGCATACATTGATATGAGGATTGCGGAATTCATAAATTCTTGAAACCCTAATTCGGTATGAACATCGGCCGCTACTGATGTCATTGGTTTTTGACACCGCTATGTTGGAAACTATCAGCTCGATTAGACCAGTTTGAGACTTTTCATATCAATGAAAAGTAAGAGTCTTGCCCGAAATCATTTATTTCGGGCTTTTTTATACCTATTAGTCTTCAATAGAAAACTTGTCAAACAACAATCCTAATAGCTCATCATGAATTCGGATGTATTCAGGGTCGTGAGCAATTGCTTTTTTATTACGAGGTCTTTCTAGATTTACCTCTACAATCTTTTTGATAGTAGCCGCTGGCCCGTTATTCATTACCACTACTTTATCAGATAAGAAAATCGCTTCTTCTATGTCATGAGTTACCATCACAATAGTTTTGTTACGATTATCTAGGTTCCATAATTTCAATAACTCGATGTGCATCGAACCTTTGGTGAGTGCATCTAAGGCGCCGAATGGTTCGTCCAATAACAAAATGCTTGGATTGATGGCAAATGCACGTGCAATAGCTACTCGTTGTTTCATCCCACCCGACAACTGACTTGGCAATTTGTCTTTGTGTGAGGTAAGATTTACCATTTCGATGTAATGGTTGACAATGGCGTGTTTTTCGTCGGTAGATTTATCCTTAAAAACTGAATCAACCGCGACAAAGATGTTTTTGTACACCGACATCCAAGGTAACAATGAATAATTTTGGAATACGATACCACGATCGGGGCCTGGTCCTTTTACTACTTTATCGTTGGCGATTACCTCTCCTGATGTAGGCAATACCATTCCCGAAATAGTATTCATCAAGGTAGATTTTCCACAACCAGAGTGACCGATTAGGGAAATAATTTCGCCTCTTTTGATGTCGAGAGAGATATCTTTTACAGCCGTAAACTTTCCTTTGGGTGTTGAGAATGATACCTCAACATTATTGATACTGATAGCCGTTTCACGACTATTAATTTTATGGAAATCATTGGCCGAATCGACCAAATTGAGTGATTTATCGCTAGTATTCATTTGTGGCAAAGGTTTTAGATAAGTAGTAGGAAAGATTAAATTAATAGTACATCTGAGGTGAAATTTGACCATAATGTTTTGATTATGAATACCTTCAAATAACCAATATACTTTTAACTAATAACGTTTTCCTACTTATTACTTTTGGTTGTAAGAAAAAGCATTTTGTAAGGCATTGAAGCCTTTATCCAACAAAAGCCCTACGGTACCGATAATCAAAATCGCTACGAGGATACGCTCTAATGAAAGGGCATTCCAACTATCCCAAACAAAGAACCCAATACCAACACCACCCGAAAGCATTTCGCCGGCTACGATTACCATCCACGCTACGCCAATCGAAAGACGCAAACCTGTAATAATATGTGGAATAGAATAAGGTAACATAATTTTGGTAATGTATTTCCAAGTAGAAAAACCAAACGCTTTGCCTACATTCTTATGGTCATCAGGAATACTCGCTACGCCAAAAGCTGTGTTGATAAGTGTTGGCCACAATGAAGTAATCATGATGATAAAAATAGTAGCTCCTTCTGCGGCTTTGAAAGCCAATAAGCCCAATGGAAACCAAGCCAAAGGCGATACTGGGCGCAAAATCTGCACAATAGGGTTGAGGAGTTTCATCCCAGTTTTAGAAGAACCCATCAACAAACCAAGGGGAATAGCTACGATACTTCCAGCTCCAAAACCACTGAAAACGCGAATTAATGAACTAACCAACTGGTTGCCGATACCCTTATCGTTAGGACCGCGGTCGTAAAATGGTTCACTCATAAGTTCCATAAATACCTGCCATGTGGCTACAGGTCCAGGGATTTCGTTTTTAGTTAAAATTGTTACCAACTGCCACAAGCCTATCAGCACCAACATACTTCCGATAAAGTAAAGCGCATTACTAATCGAATTTTTGAGAGAAAATGAATTCATGATATGGTATGGTTGGGTACTTCCTTGCTTGTCACAAGGAAGTACTGTGGAAATCTTATTTACGAGTTGCTTTGAGATAATCGTCGATATTGGCTGGATCGAAGTTTACGTCATACGTAGTTTTGAAAGGCTTCATGTCTGGTTGCATAGGCACCGCCATTTCTTTGGCTACTTCTTGATACAAATCATCCAAAATCAATTTTTCGACAATCGCTTTATAATTTGGCTCAGCTTTTAGATAACCAAAACGAACATACTGTGCCAAAAACCACATTGCATGAGATTTGCGAGGCATATTCACGACACCATTGTTATAAAAAGTCATATAGTCGTCTTTGTACTTTTGAACACCCAAGTCGCAACCCAAATCGTTTGAGCCTAAAAGACGAGCTTCAATTACTGGCAATGCTGCATTTACGTAATATGGTTTAGTCAACCATGAAGCTGCTTTTTTACGATTGCTCATATTGTCTAACCAGCGACAAGCTTCGATAATAGCTTTCATCACTTTTTTCAAATCTTCCTTATCCTCTGCGGCAAATTTGCTGTTGACAACCAAAGCTTTTTCTGGGTGATGTTTCCAAATATCCTGTGAAGCAATATGTGTAAAACCTACGTTTTGAGTAGCGGCTACGCCATTCCAAGGTTCGCCTACGCAATAGCCTTCCATGTTGTCTACACGCATATTTGCCACCATTTGTGGAGGAGGAATTGTGATAATACCCACCGATTTTTGATTGACACCTGCTGCTGCTAACCAGTTGCGTAACCAGATATCATGGGTTCCGCCAGGGAAAGTCATAGCGAAGGTAACTTCTTTGCGAGTTTGTACGGCTTTTACGGTAGCTGCTACTTTGTTTACTTCTTTGAAGCCAACCATGCCACAGAAGTCTTTCGAAAGTGTGATACCTTGTCCATTGTTGTTGATTACCATCGCAATCTTCATTTCCGAGCCAGCTTTACCACCAATTCCTGTATATACTGACAAAGGCATTGAGAAAAGACAGTGTGCTCCATCCAATTCACCATTCAAGATTTTATCACGAACATTGGCCCAAGAGGCTTCTTTCGAAAGCTCTACATCGACCCCATATTTTGCGAATAATCCCAACTCTTTAGCGGCTACTAGCGGAGCACAGTCTGTCAGTGGAATAAACCCTAATCTTATTTTCTTTCCTGAAGGCGTCGGATTTGCCGACAATTGTAGTGTTGTAGCTACTAAACCTACCAACACTAATACTTGCTTTAACAGAGTTTTTGCGTTCATAACGATTATGAAATGGTTTAAAACAATCCTTAGACCGACCCC
Source organism: Flectobacillus roseus (assembly GCF_030056595.1). NCBI lineage: Bacteria > Pseudomonadati > Bacteroidota > Cytophagia > Cytophagales > Flectobacillaceae > Flectobacillus > Flectobacillus roseus. The sequence goes on along the minus strand of NZ_JASHIF010000019.1, from coordinate 114,075 downwards.
CATCGGTCTAAGGAAGTTGTATATTGAAAAATGAGTAATTCAGTAAAAAGGCACAAAGTGTACGGGCACAAAGGCACAAAGTGTACAGGCACAGAGGCACAAAGTGGTTTTGTATTATGAGTGAAAATATAGAATTGATATTGAGTTTAGGGTGTTGATAGCTAGATGTTTACAATCATCATTCACAACTCGCCACTCAAAATTCACAATTCAAAATTCACCACTCACAATTACCTTAACGCTACTGGTTTTGAGTAAAAGAAATCTGGACGAATGTTAATCATCGCATAAAACCATGTACCTGTTTTGTCATAAGTTGCTGTTGCGTTTTGTGCTTTGGCAATTGGCATACTGTCCGTCGCATTCATGATTGAATAGCCTAGTTCGATATTGGTAAACTTATTCATGTTGTAGTTCAACGTAAAGTCTAACTCAGTACCCAATTGGTTATTAATCGTGCTTTTGATACCATCAGAGCCTGTTTTTACCATAGCTTTGTTTAAGGCAAATGAGTGATAATCCAAGCCAACTGTCAATACATTGGTGGTATATTTTACTTTGAAATAAGCATTGTTCAAGCCTCCTGCTGGTGCGCCTGTACCCACATAAAAGTAATCCATATAGCCCCAGTGGCGGTGTGGTGTTCCATAAAGTGGGTCGAAGCGATTGTTTTTGCCACTAGGATTTACAGCATCATTTCCTGAAAGAACATCATAGCCTGGCGTAAAAGCCCATTTGCCTTTTTGATAAGTTGCCGAAAGTGTGTAGTGATAAGCATCCATTGCTACACCATCACGGTCTTTGCCTGTTTGCGCATAATACGCACCTTGGAGAGCAATTTTACCAAATCCTGAAGCATTGCCTAAAGTATGATTAATCATCAAACCGTAAGTTACTCGACTGTTTACCCCTTTTTGTCCTCTAAAATCTTTGCCATATAAATATCCTGTCGAACTGTTTCCAACCAAGGTATCCATCTTATATTTTCCAAAATCATCATTGAAAAACAAGCCTGAAAACTTGGTCTGATTAAACTTACGGGAGATATATACGCTCTTGAATGATTTATAATCTTGCGTAGCACCGTTGGTACTCGGATTACTCGTAAATACCGCTCCGTTCGGAATCGTTCCTGCGGGTACTGCCACCAAGGCGCCTTTCGAATTTGGCATATACTGTGGTGTGTTGGCAGGTGTATAAATAGTCCCCGTTGTATTAAATGCATCAGTATTTTGGTTAAAAGCATAACCTACATCAAACTGCCAACCTGAGTGCATTCCTTTGAGTAATACCATGTCGTGACGACGACCTTGTTGCAACCAATCCAAGTTACCAATCAATCTTACATCATCATAATTCAATTCTTGACGACCAATTTTGATTGAAAGTTGATCAACTGCCTTGAATTTAATCGTAGTATCGGCCTTGTTGGCTAAGGTTACTTCAGCCCAGCCTTCATGTAGCATCAAGCGATTACCATCATTATTAGAGATAGTTGAGGCATCTTGTCCCCATACACGAATGTCCTGAACGGTAGCTCCAAATGTTACACGGTCCCACTTGTAACCAAAAATCAAACGAGTACGTTGAGAGGTAAATGCCGCAGCATCTGAACCTGTCGGAACTAGGTTACCTAGTCCATTGCGAACCTCAGTACGAGTTCTAACTTGACCTTGCAAAGAGAATTGTGCCTTCGACACAAAGTGAGTAGAAACCCCCACCAATAAGGCTAATGCAGCCTTGATTTTGTAAGTTTTTTTCATACTTTTGTAGCTGATTGTAAAATTTTAACAGAGTTTTGCGATTTTCGCCCGAATCGAGACCCCCATCTCATTCGGGTTTTTTTGTTTGTTTTAAAAGAAAAATAGATGTGAAGTACTAGTGCTGAATTATGAGTTGTGAATTATGAATGTGAAATTTTAATTAAATCTAAACATTAAGCTTTTGGTTTGCAGCAATGAGCATTGAGCAAAATGTATCAGTTTTTAAAACTATTTGCCTATCGCCTCACAACTTAAATTTTATTAGGCCATTTCTGGTTCTAACTGTAATTTTTCTGAAGTTTGAGATTGTTTTTCGAAACGACTTATGGCTACCACTAAGCCAATAGCGCCTACCACTAAACCAATATAGAAGAAAGCTTGGTTATAAGTAATGTTTTCAGATTTGAATAAGAAGCCTGCTAGCACACCACCAAGGTTGCCTCCAGCACCTACGATTCCTGAAACAGAACCTACATTTTTGGAATCAATAAAAGGTACGATAGCATACGTAGCGCCATTGGCCATTTTCAAGAAAAATGCAAAGCCTAACATTGCTACGATAGCCATTGCCAAGGAGTTAGTTTGAGCAAAGAGAATAATACCTATACCTTCCATACTTAGCAATCCTGCTAATAACCAGCCTTTGCCACGCATTCCCATTTTTGCTCCTACCTTGTCGGCTACGATTCCACCGATGGCTCTTGCAAACAAGTTCATGAACCCGAAGATACCCGCTAATAAGCCTGCTGTTGCTAAATCACATTTGAAGTATTCTGAAAAGTATAAAGCAGCCACATTGTCAAAGGTAATTTCGATACCAAAACAAGCTCCATACGCCAAAAACAAAATCCAAGTACGAAAATCAGAGGCTGCGGCCCAGAATGAACCTTTGGTCTGTTGTTGGCGAGTAATTTCTGAGAAGTTACCAGCAGGCGTGTCTTTCGTAAAGCGGAAATATACGAATGCCATGACCAATAAAATCACTCCCGGAATCGTCATGGCTAATCTCCATGCTTCTGGTTTTGTATACCCAGCACCAACAAAAGCGGCAAATACCAAGGGCATAACCATGTTGGTGATACCGCCTCCTAAATTGCCCCAGCCTCCAGCTACAGCGTTTGCAGTTCCTTTAATTTTGGGCGCAAACATCATAGAAGTATGGTATTGAGTAATCACAAAAGAAGCGCCAATCACGCCAATGGCCAAGCGAAATAATAAGAAACTTTCGTAGCTATTGGATAATCCGATACCAATAACAGGAATTGAGCCTAGGATAAGTAACCCCGTGTAGGTCAAGCGTGGGCCTAACGTGTCACATAAACGTCCGATAATTAAGCGAGCAAAAATTGTTGCCGAAACCGAAGCAATCATTACATTTCCGATTTGAGCTTTTGTAAGTCCCAAATCATCTTTGACGATTTTCATCAATGGCGCAATGCCAAACCAACCAAAGAAGCAAAAGAAAAAAGTGATCCATGTAATATGAAAAGTCTTCATTTGAATTCCTTTCCACGACAATACATTCAAAGACTCCAACGGAGCCCTGTTTGATACAGAGTTTTGCGATAACATAATTTATTCCTGTTTTCAGTAACATGACTGCCCCCACAATCATAATACAGATGGTTTTACATTCGCCCCCACGAATGACCATTTTCAACAAACCGTTGAAGGGAAATAAAGAACTAAAGTGCCCAGAAAGCGGGCAGGATATAAGATTATCTAATTTTGAGAGTGTTGATGAAAAATGAAGTAGTCTAATTTATCAAGGTAATTAGTGGAACGGTTTCGCTGAAATATCGTTGAAACCTCTTTTTGTTTTATATAGTGTTTGATTACGTTCTAATAAAATGACCTCAACCACGCATCGTTCTAATTTCTTCTTTTAGGTAAGTTTCTATATATTCTGGATGAAGACTTACCACTTCTCCAATAACAATCACCGCTGGATTGCTCAGTTTTTGTGTTTTTACTTTTGCTCCAATATCTTCAATTGTTCCGACTAGGTGCTTGGCGTTGTCACGGGTGCCGTTTTGAACAATTGCTACTGGTGTTTCTTGTTTTTGATATTCTGTAAAAATCTCACAAATCTGATCTAGTTTACTCATCCCCATCAAAACAACTACAGTTGCTGTTGATTGAGCGGCTAGCCTTAGGTCATTTGAAAGCTCACCTGTTTTGGTAGTACCCGTAATTACCCAAAAGCTTTCAGCATATCCTCTCGTTGTAACTGGAATCCCTACCGAAGCTGGCGCCGCAATGGCAGAAGTAACACCCGAAATAACTTCACAAGGAATATTAAATGAACGAACATATTCTATTTCTTCAAAGCCTCTTCCAAATACAAAAGGATCACCACCTTTGAGCCTTACTACATGCCCATAATCAAGAGCCAATTGTACTAACTGATAATTGATTTGCTCTTGCGTATAAACATATTTACCTAAGCGTTTTCCCACATATACTTTTATCGCTTCGGGCTTGGCATACGCCAAAAGTTCTTCATTTGCTAAGGCATCATATAGAATAACGTCTGCTGACTCTATTGCTTTGATACCTTTTAGAGTAATTAACTCTATATCACCTGGGCCAGCTCCAATCAAACTTATTCTTGGAATATTCATATTCTATTCTTTTTTGATATTTTTGCTTATGATTGAAACTACTCAGTTATGATTTCGATACAAAAATGCTATAAAAATGTTTAAATCCAAAATTTAAGTTGAAATTTTAGGTATTTTTTTGAAAAAATTTGCAAAATCAATAAAAATAGGTTTAAATTTGATACACAAACAAAGGAGATGTGGGAAAAATTGAATAAATTTGTTATAGAATTAATACAATTGATAGCAATTTTTCATTTAGTATTTATAGTGATAAATAACTAATTACACATTCTCTGTTCGCCATACTTAAATTGAGTATTTCTTACTAGTTAAGCAAAAGTACTTAACTTTTTTTTATACAAACTTCACAACGGCTTAAATAGAGTAAAGATACTTAATACAAAAAAGGGTATCTGTACAAATCAGTAATCAAGCATTTATCATCCTATAAATAACCATCAAATGAAAAAGAAAATTGTCGTAGTGGGGAACGGCATGGTGGGGTATAAGTTTTGTGAAAAGCTTATTGCAAAAGACACCGCTCAGGAGTTTGATTTGGTTGTATTTGGCGAAGAAATTCGTCCAGCTTACGACCGCGTTCACTTGTCTGCATACTTTGCTGGTAAAACAGTAGAAGACCTGACAATGGCTCCTGCAAGTTGGTATGCCGAAAATGGCATTACCCTTCACCTTTCTGACCCAATCGTGGACATCGATAGAGATGCCAAGACGGTTCGCTCGCACCATGGTTTGGTCGAGTCGTATGATTATTTAGTGTTAGCTACGGGTTCGGCTGCCTTTGTGCCTCCGATTCCTGGCGTTGAAAAAGACGGCGTGTTTGTTTATCGCACTATCGAAGATTTGGACATGATGCAGCATCATGCTAAAAAAGCGAAAAAAGGTGCAGTGATCGGTGGAGGTTTGTTAGGGCTTGAAGCAGCAAAGGCATTGCTCGACCTAGGATTAGAAGAAACGCATGTAATCGAATTTGCGCCAAGGCTTATGCCTCGCCAAGTAGATGATGCAGGCTCAAAAATGCTTCAGACTAAGTTGGAGGAATTGGGCTTGAAGATTCATTTGAATAAGAATACCCAAGAAATTCGTGGCAATGGGGCTATCTCTTCGATGCTTTTTGCCGATGGAGTAGAGTTGGAAGTAGATATGTTAGTGATTTCGGCAGGTATCAAACCTCGTGACGAAGTGGCGCGTATCGCAGGATTAGAAGTAGGTGTACGCGGAGGTGTGATTGTAAATGATTATTTGCAAACCTCCGACTCGAATATATATGCTATTGGCGAATGTGCTTTGGCACACCACATGATATATGGCTTGGTAGCACCAGGCTATGAAATGGCAGATGTAGTCGTAAATCAATTGGTAAAGGATAAGGACAAGTCATTCAAACCATTTGATATGTCTACCAAACTCAAGTTGATTGGGGTAGATGTGGCAAGTTTTGGGGATGCTTTTATTCAAGAACCTAATTGCCAGACTATCGTTTACGAAAACTCTGCCAAAGGAGTTTATAAAAGAATCAATATTTCCAACGATGGCAAATACTTGCTCGGAGGGATTTTGATTGGCGATGCAGAGCAATACAATATGCTTTTGCAAAATGTCAAAAATCAAACGATTCTTCCTCCCGACCCAGAAGATTTGATGCTCGGTGCTCGTGGAGGTAAGGAAGAATCAGGTGCTGGCGTAATGGCTTTGCCAGATGATGCTTCAATTTGTTCATGTGAAGCTATCTCGAAAGGACAAATTTGTGGGGAAGTTTTGGCAGGAAATAATACACTTGATGCTATTAAAAAATGCACCAAAGCTGGTACTGGTTGTGGAGGTTGTGTTCCGATGATCAAAGACCTCATCAACGAAACCATGAAAAGCCAAGGGGTGTATATCCGCAATATCATTTGCGAACACTTTGATTACACACGCCAAGAGCTTTTTGATCTTGTCAAAATCAAAGGATATAAGACTTACGAGGAGGCTTTGGACGGTTTGGGTCATGGCGATGGTTGCGAAACTTGTAAGCCTGCCGTAGCTTCTATCTTGGCAAGTTTATGGAACGAAATGATTTTGGTAAAAGGCAATGACACTGTTCAAGACTCTAACGACCGTTATTTGGCGAATATCCAGAAAAATGGTACTTATTCGGTTGTGCCTCGTATCCCAGGTGGAGAAATTACACCCGAGAAATTGATTGTAATTGGACAAGTTGCTCAGAAATATGGATTATACACCAAAATCACAGGGGGGCAGCGTATCGACCTTTTTGGTGCACACGTATCAGACTTACCTGCTATTTGGGAAGAGCTAGTCAATGCAGGATTTGAATCAGGACACGCTTATGGCAAGGCATTACGTACCGTAAAATCTTGTGTGGGTTCTACTTGGTGTCGATTTGGTTTGCATGATTCTGTATCCTTTGCCATCGAAATCGAAGAGCGATACCGTGGACTGAGAGCACCTCATAAGTTCAAATCGGCCGTTTCGGGTTGTACACGTGAGTGTGCCGAAGCGCAATCGAAAGACTTTGGGATTATCGCCACCGAAAAAGGATGGAACTTATATGTATGTGGCAATGGCGGCGTAAAGCCTCAACACGCTTTATTATTGGCCAGCGACATCGACTCCGAAACTTGTATCAAGTACATCGACCGTTTCTTGATGTTTTATATCAAAACGGCAGAACCTTTGACTCGTACTGCCACATGGCTCAATAAACTCGATGGTGGAATAGACTACCTCAAAGCAGTAGTAATCGATGATGTATTAGGCTTAAATAAGCAGTTTGAAGATGAAATGAATATGCTCGTGGAGGCATATCGTTGTGAATGGAAAGAGGTAGTAACAAACCCTGAACTTCGCAAACGCTTTACACACTTTGTCAATGCGCCACACGTAAAAGACCCGAATGTTAAATTCGAGCCAATGCGTGATCAAATAAAGGCAGCAGAGTGGGTAAAGTAATAATTCAACTGATTGAAGGCAATCAATTTTTGTTGTCCCAAGTCCTTAAAAAGCAAATACAATGAGCAACATATTAGCAGAAGATACCCTTGTTTGGCATTTGGCATGTTCAGAAGCCGACATACCCGAAAATGGCGGAGCTTGCGCTCTAATCGAAGGAGAACAAATCGCTATTTATAATTTCAAAAGAAGAGGGGAGTGGTTTGCCACTCAAAATCTTTGTCCACACCGCCAACAAATGGCTCTTTCGAGAGGTATGATTGGCTCAACGGGCGAGGAACAGGAACCTAAAGTGGCTTGTCCTTTTCATAAAAAGACTTTTTCCTTAAAAACAGGAGCTTGTCTTTCGGGCGATGATTACCAGATTCAAACCTATCCTGTTAAAGTAGAAAACGGAATGGTTTACGTGGGATTATAACGAGCCAATACCGCTTTGGACTTGTTTTTACCTCCTTGTTTTAGGGCAAGTCCAAAGTAAAATATTATACTTTTAAGATTTTTTTGAAACAATTTGATAACCAATAAATTACTTGAAACGACTTAGCGATTTATTTCGAAAAATTGGTATATTTCAGGTTATGAGGCCTTTAGATACCCAAGTTTTTCAACGATTGACCCGCTTGTATGTGATTGCACTTACAACGGTTGCCGCTTTGTCTATGTCAGGACAATTGGTTATTCAATTGTTTCTACACCAATTACTAGACGATTCTCATGTAATTAACATTGCAGGGAGACAAAGAATGCTCAGTCAGCGATTATGTAAAACTTCGGTTTTGCTTTGTCGCCCTGATATTTTTCCTGCTGATGCTGAACATTACAGCCAAGATATCAAGGATATCATACGGTTATGGGAGGGGTGTCACAAAGGTTTGAAAGGTGGGGAGTTAGATACCCCCGAACAAACCTACACTGTTCGTAATAGTGCAAAGATTGATAGTTTGTTTGAAGAGATTAATCCCGTTTTTACGATTATGCTCTCCAATGCCAAGACTATCAGTCAGGTAATCGAGAACCCTGTAAAGAATCAGGCAGATACGCTTCAGGCTTCACTCAAGCAGATTTTGAGTAATGAGCGTAATTTCTTGAAAATGATGGATAAAATCGTTTTCCAATACGATAAAGAAGCCAGCCAGCGAGTAGACACTATTAAGCGTATTGAGTTGATCCTGTTTGTGTTATTATTTGTAGTATTGGTACTTGAAGGACTCTTAATATTCAGACCGATAGCCAATTATATCAGAGTGGTTATCAAAAAACTGACTGACTCAGAAACAGAATTGCGAGACTCCAATGATATGCTTGTAACAACCCAAGCGGCGCTTGTTCAGGCTACAGAGGAGAAATATAAATTACAATTAGCAGAAGAAAAAGTACGTTCGGCCTCCTTAATGGAAGGACAGGAGCTAGAGCGAAAGCGTCTTGCTCGTGAACTACACGATGGGATTGGACAGATGCTAACTGGCTTACGACTGCTTGGAGAAAGAGTACGTAGTACGCCATTTACCAATGACAAGCAAGAAAAGTCTTTTGAGGAGTTACAAAAATTGATTCAAGAAACAATTGAAGCTACTCGTACTGTTTCATTCAATTTGGCGCCTTCTGTGCTGAGTGACTATGGACTCGGACCTGCGGTAAGGATTTTGACCGAGCAAACATCCAAAATGTCGGGGGTGGCTATTGATTTTCATGATAATATTCAAAAACGTTTACCTGAAAATATAGAAACTACCCTTTACCGTGTTGCTCAAGAAGCCCTACATAATGCCATAAAATACGCTGAAGCGAGTTTGATCAGTGTTCATCTTGAAGAAACTAATCAAAAAATCCTTATGCATATTATTGATAATGGCAAAGGTTTCGAGCTGGGATTAAGCAAGAAAGGACTCGGCGGAAACGGGCTGAAAAACATGCAAACTCGAAGTAATTTATTGAACGGACAATTCAAAATACAGTCAGGAATTGGAAAAGGTACTGCCATTCAGGTGGTCATTCCTTTATCGAATAAAAAGAAGTCATCCACTATTTCAAAGAAAAAAACATTAACTCAACAGACAACGACGATATGAATCCTATAAAAGTATTATTGGCCGACGATCACGATGTGGTACGTAAAGGCATGAAAATGCTCCTTGAGGACGAAGAGGGTATACTCGTAATTGGCGAAGCTGCCGATGGCGCTGAAGCAATCGATAAAGTAAAAATCTTGATGCCCGACGTGGTCATTCTTGATCTTACTATGCCTAAAATGACAGGTATCGAAGCTGCTGCAGTTATTTCTCAGGAATATCCATCGGTAAAGATTTTAATCTTTTCGATGCATAATAATCGTGAGTATATTATCAATTCTGTCGAGAATGGCGCAAGTGGATATTTGCTAAAAGATACAGGCAAAGACGAATTACTACGTGCTTTGACCGTTGTCTCAGAAGGACGTAAGTATTTCCCACCCGAAATATCAGAAGTCATTATTGATGAATTATTGGCAAAAAATCTCTCAGGGGGTGCACCTACTGAAAGCAAGCCTATTTTTCAGAAAATTACGCCTAAAGAGCGTCAAATTCTTGACCTTATCGTACAAGGATATAATAGCCGTGAAATTGCAGATAAGCTGTTTTTGAGTATTCGTACAGTCGACAATCACCGTGCGAATATGATGAAGAAAACTAAAGCAAAAAATACTGCTGATTTAGTGAAAATGGCAATACAATAACTGTTGAGTGAATTGAGATTGAGTGAATGAGTGATTTTTATCCATCTCATTCACTCAAATAGGTATGAATACTGAATTACGAATTGTTAATGTAAGGTTTTAAATATCAATATTTTATCATTAAAATTCCTTTGGTTTTATTTTGTACTATTACGCTATAGGTAACAAGCCGTAGGCATTAAAATGTACTAATAATTCCGTTACACTATCAAGCCGAGTGCCCATAGCTGATATCCGAAAGCTCAATAAAACAATTTTATTTTGCATTGTTACTTCAGTAATCGTGCAGCATTAAGTTGAACGAACTAATGAGATAAAACATTAATAATCAAGAAATTACACTCATAACTCATCATTCACAATTCATCACTCATTTATATTGCCCGTTTTAACGTTAAAGTAGTTACAAACAAGCCATTACCTCTTTTGACCACAAAATTGAGAGGTTTTCCTTCGCCTTTTTGGAATAACTTGTACAGCTCACTTATGGATATATCGCGCGAAGACTTGTCATTCACAAACAATAATTTGTCCCCTTCTTGCAAACCTGCACTTTCAGCAGGAGAATTAGCCTCAATTCTTTCGATAAGATATTCATTGTAATTTTGCCCTTTTGCCGCTAACTCCATACCTGTCATATTATGTTCAAAAGGCTCTTTTAGAAACTTATTAGAAGCCTTCAACACAATGTACTGGTCACGATAGTTGAAGGTTACTTTGAATCTTCTCAAAAACTCACAACCAATATTTCCTTGACGAGGATTTACCATGACATTAGGAATTACTTTGTAGGAGTTACTATCAGGAAAGGAAGCAACTAAGTTTTGTAATGTATATTTTCCGATTTTCAACTTTTGGATACGACCTAATTTCCCGTTGATGATACCACTCAAACCTCTTCCCAACTGAGCGCTAATAAGTTTGTGAGGAAGTTTAATTTTAGAGTTAGCCGTGGCATCCAGCGAAAGGGCATGTCCTGCTCCTGTATCCAATACTACCTTTATTGGAACAGAGGTGGTACTATCGATTAGTTCGAGTGTGTTGAGATAAGGTTTTTTATCCTCTATAGAGATAGCAATTTTTTCGCCTTTAGAAGGCTTGTACTTATAGTTGTCTGGATTTTGTAAAGTGATTTCCCGAAGGTTGAAATCAATAGTTACAGCAAATCGATCAAATAACTCATAGCCAATAATACCATGAATAGGACGACCTACAAACTCACTTAGTTTGAGGATATCTTCTTGAAGAATGACCAAATTTTGGTGATAGCCTGTCACTTCACCAAGCTGAATCGTATTATTAAGAACAATACTGGCTTCCAGTTTTTCGCCTGCACCCGCCCCCGCAATTTTTACTTGTCGAATCGGCTTTAACTGCTGTTTTTGTAAACAGAGCGGATCAGTGATAAGAATAGTACTTACACCAGTGTCGAGAATGAAGTGTAAGGTATCTGAATTATTGATTTTTAATGGGATGATGATTAAATTTGCCTGTAGCTCGAAAGGAATTTTAGTAATTTTCCTATTTTTAATAAATTGAAATCCAAATTTTTCTTCCACAACCTTTTCCTTTGTTCGAGTGGGAGAAAGTGACTTAGGAAAGCCAAGCGACGTCACGAAAGAATGATGAATGGATGCGAATTGCTGCTCATAAGAAAAAAAAACAATGAACAGCGCAAGAACAATTTTTAGTAAAGTAGTTCTCATATTCTTGTCTGTTTAGTATCTATCTAATTTATAGTATTTTAGGATACAAAACAAATGTTTTTCTTAGATTGTTTAAATTTATCATAGGAAAGATACAAAAGTTGAAATAAGCTTTTAGAATTACTTATATTTAAGAAAACTAGCATAGAAAAAATAGTTAAAACGCTAGATTTCTGCAAGAGTTTTATTGATGATTACAAGAAACCGATTATCGAGTATTCATCAATGCCCACATTCCCATAAAAACCAACGCCCATATGTCCAAAGTAGTTATTAAACCAATACTCTATGCTGCATTAGCAGGGGGACTTTTGTCTTCTTGTGTTAGCCAGCAAAAATACCAAGCGCTCATACAAGACAAAGATCGTCTTGATGTAAGTGTTGAACGAGCACACAAAGAAATTAAAGAACTGAAGGAAACCAAGCTCAACTTAGAAGATCAAATCAAATACAAAAATGTGGAGATTGCTAAGTTGGAAAATCAAGTGAGCACCATCAAAAAGCAAGCAGATGCTATGGGGCAAAAATTTGATGAGCTGGAAGACCAGATGAAAAAAATGAGTGCTGATTTAGAAAACAAAAAATATGAAAGCGCATTACTGGTAGCAAGTTATGAGCGTAAGATTGCAGAATTGCAATTGTTAGGTTCGAAACTAAAAGCCAAAAAGAAAGCTAAAGTCACCAAAAAGACAGATAAGATACTAGCCGTAAAAAACTAGGTTATATAAAGTCAACATTAGCCTCGCAATATTTGTGAGGCTTTTTTTATAAGTGCTAAAAGGTTGATTTTTAGGAAAAGAGTCAACATATTAAAGAAGATGCCTAAGTGATGCTTCACCGAAACAAATCCCTAAATTTTTAGTGCAAAGCATATTTTATCCATAAATTTGTAGGGTAATTAAGTTTCAACCAAAAAACAGTGGTTCAATAGATTCAGCGCAAGCTGTTTCTCTCCCCGACTTTACTTAAAAAAATGAGAAAGAAAATCGTTGCTGGTAACTGGAAAATGAACAAAACAGCTGAAGAAGCATTAATCTTGGCTTCTGAAGTGGCAAACATGGTGAAAGATGAGGTATCTACAGATGTTACTGTAGTGATTGCTTCTCCGTCTTTGTACTTGAGTACTTTGACAAAATATGCTGAACCAGTAGTAAATTTGGGTATTTCGGCTCAAAACTGCCACCAAAAAGCTTCTGGTGCTTACACAGGTGAAATCTCAGCGCCAATGTTGAAATCAATCGGTGTAGAATATGTAATCTTAGGTCACTCAGAGCGTCGTCAGTACTTTGGCGAAACAAATGAGCAATTGGCTGAAAAAGTAAATATCTCTCTTGAAAATGGTTTGACACCAATCTTCTGTTGTGGAGAATCTCTAGAGCAACGCAATGCTCCAGGATACTTGGAGTTTGTGGCTTCACAATTGACTGATAGCCTTTTCCACTTGTCAGTAGAAGATTTCGGTAAAGTAGTAATTGCTTACGAACCAATCTGGGCAATCGGTACAGGTGTAACGGCATCTTCTGAGCAAGCACAAGAAATGCACGCATTCTTGCGCGCTCATATTGCTACAAAATACGGACAAGAAGTAGCTGATAATACTTCTATCCTATACGGTGGTAGCTGTAACGAGAAAAACGCTCCTGAGTTGTTCGCTCGTGAGGACATCGACGGTGGTCTAATCGGTGGTGCATCATTGAAATCTCGTGAATTTGTGAATATCGCAAAATCATTCTAGTTGATAGAGGTTATTCGTTATTTGTTAGTCGTTATTAGAGATGATACCCAAGTATGAGTGATGAATTCGTACTTTACGAAGGATTTCTAAGTATTTCAGATTTGGGATTTCTGATTTCGGAAATCTAATATCCGAAATAAAAAGAATCGACAGTTTGGTAGCAACGACAAACGAAACGAAATATATAAAAAGCGCCGTAGGTGCGACAGAAGCTTGTTTTCTGTCACATCTACGGCGCTTTTGGTTTTTATAAGCTTGTTTTAAATGGTCGCTTTTTGAGCATTTTACCGATGATTTTCTAATAGTTTTAATCCAGAAAAATAACAAGCTAAAAAATTTCATACTCTTTAAGAACTTTTCTGAAAAACAGCACGTTATAACTTTCCCTATTTCTAAAATCATCATAAACTATGCAGAAATTAAATGTAACCATTTCGTTAGAATCTTATGACTCAGAAACTGAATTGAGTGCAAAAGAACAGTTGTTATTGATGGAGGCTCGTAAAGCTACTTATAAGTCTTATGCGCCTTATTCACAGTTTCATGTGGGTGCTGCTATATTACTAGAAGACGATACAATTATCACGGCCAATAATCAAGAAAATGCGGCTTTCCCATCAGGCTCTTGCGCCGAGCAATCAGCTATATTTTGGGTAGGAGCTAACCATCCAGACAAAAAAATCAAATCTATTGCGGTTATTGCTCGCCCTGGCAAAGGAGACGAGTTTAGAGGTGTTCCTCCATGCGGTGCTTGTCGCCAAGCAATGCTTGAGTATGAAGTGCGTCAAAAACAACCAATTCGTTTATTGATGCTTGGAGCCAATAACCAAGTATTAGCAACCGAATCTATTGGAGACTTACTTCCTTTGAAGTTTGAAGAATTTTAAACAGATTTCGAGTAAATTTTATTCGAAACCAATCCCTATGAATTCATTTTTTAAACAGAATACCTTCTCAATCGTTTACGCCTTTTTTTTAGGGGTGATGCCCTTGGTGGTAAGTTCTTCGATTACAGTATGGGTGATGTTTCATGAAGCAACAATCCATCAGTTCGACTTACCCACATGGACAATGGTATATGCTGCTGCTAGTTTGACAATGGCCTTTGCGCTTACGCCAACGACCTTTGTGGCGCTATTGAGTGGGTATTTCTTGGGTTGGCAAGCACTCATACCTGTGTGTGTTAGTTACTGGCTAGCATCTTGGATTGGCTTTGTAATGGCGGCTAAAATAGATGGAGGGCGACTGTTGAATGCTTTGGAAGAGAGAAAAGGTGTCAAAGAACTTCTTCAGAATCTTCAAAAACAGGAGTTTAAAATCATTTTGCTAGCGCGACTTTCACCTGTATTACCTTTTGCGGTGAGTAACTTATTGTTTTCTTGTTCGGGAGCGAGGTTGAAAAACTTTCTTACGGCAGGTTTTATTGGTATGTTACCCCGTACACTTTTGTCGATATGGGTAGGTACACAAGCCAAAGAAATCAAGGCATTGATCGAACACCCAAGTGAGGGAGCTGTAGCACAAGTAGCTATTATATTGATGATTGGAATTTCATTGTATGGATTGTTTAGAGTTGTGAGGAAAGCAATAGGAGAATAGAAGCGTTCTTTTTGTCGAAAAATAGAGCATAATATAGCCTTTGCAGGCGACAGGGTACAAAATGCCTAAAGCTTACATAAATATTTTTTTCTCATTCATTTTCAGAATATTAGAAAAATTTTATACCTTTGCACCCCCAATCAATTGGGAATAACTAACTATAATTCAATGTGTTTTGCCCGCCACATTGATGTATCAGGGCTTTTATTTAAACATGGCTAATCAATTAGCAGATTTCGACTGGGATTTAGTCGGCACTAAAGGTATCGGTGGTGGTTACTCTACCGAAGAGAGAGCAAGATTAGAAGCTCTTATTGAAGGTACATTGAACCTTGTAACTGAGAAAGAAGTAGTAAAAGGTACTGTAGTAGGTATCACAGACCGTGAAGTGATTTTGAACATCGGTTTCAAATCAGACGGTATGGTTCCAACTTCAGAATTCAGAGATATGCCTGAATTGAAAGTTGGAGATGTAGTAGATGTTTACGTTGAGAACCAAGAAGACAAAGCTGGTCAATTGATTCTTTCTCGTAAATTGGCTAAAGTAATGACTGCATGGAAAAACATCGAAGAAGCTCTTGAGCAAGATATCGTTATCGATGGTTTCGTTAAGCGTCGTACTAAAGGTGGTCTTATCGTTGATATCTTCGGTGTTGAGGCGTTCTTGCCAGGTTCACAAATCGATGTGAAACCAATCCGTGACTTTGATATCTTCGTTGGTAAGAAAATGGAAGTTAAGGTTGTTAAAATCAACCATGCTAACGATAACGTTGTTGTTTCTCACAAAGTTCTTATCGAGAAAGACCTTGAAGAACAACGTCAATTGATCTTGAACAACCTTGAAAAAGGACAAGTTCTTGAAGGTGTTATCAAGAACATGACTAACTTCGGTGTGTTCATCGACTTGGGTGGTGTTGACGGTTTGTTGCACATCACAGATATTTCTTGGGGTCGTATCAACCATCCACAAGAGTTGCTTAAATTGGATCAGAAAATCCAAGTGGTTGTTTTGGACTTCGACGAGAACAAGAAACGTATCTCTTTGGGTATGAAACAATTGCAAGCTCACCCTTGGGATGCTTTGGCAGCTACAGTAGAAATCGGTTCTAAAGTAAAAGGTAAAGTTGTAAACGTTGCTGATTACGGTGCTTTCTTAGAAGTATTGCCAGGTGTTGAAGGTTTGATCCACGTTTCAGAAATGTCTTGGTCGCAACACTTGCGTAACCCACAAGACTTCTTGAAAGTAGGTGACGAAATCGAAGCAGTTGTGTTGACTTTGGATCGCTCTGAGCGTAAAATGTCATTGGGTATCAAACAATTGACTGAAGATCCTTGGACTAAACAAGATTTGTTGAGCAAATACGCTGTAGGTACTAAGCACACTGGTACTGTACGTAACTTGACAAACTTCGGTTTGTTCCTTGAATTGGAAGAAGGTATCGATGGTTTGGTTCACGTATCTGACTTGTCTTGGACTAAGAAAATCAAACACCCTTCTGAGTTCATCAAAGTTGGTGAGAAATTAGACGTTGTGGTATTGGAGCTTGACGCAGACAACCGTCGTTTGGCTTTAGGTCACAAACAATTGGAAGAAAACCCTTGGGATACTTTTGAATCAATCTTCACTGTAGGTTCTGTTCACAAAGCAACTATTGTTGCGAAAAATGACAAAGGTGCTACTTTGGAATTGCCTTACGGTATCGAAGGTTCTGTACAGTTGAAACAATTGGTGAAAGAAGATGGTTCTGTTGCTGAAGCTGGTGAACAACTTGACTTCAAAGTAATCGAATTCAACAAAGAAGATCGTAAAATCGCTCTTTCTCACACAAGAATTTTCAACGACGCTAAAGAAGAGGCTGTTCAAGAAGAGAAGAAAAAGACTGCTAAAGATGTAGAAAAAGTTACTAGCTCTGTTGAGAAATCAACTTTGGGTGACTTAGACGCTTTAACTGCTTTGAAAGCTCAAATGGAAGACTCAGCTCGTGAAGAAGCTAAGAAAAAATTAGAGAAGAAGAAATAATCATCTCTGATTGAGTATATTAAAAGGCTCTGCTGACGTATGTTGGCAGAGCCTTTTTTAGCTTGGGGCTATCAGGTGTCGGATATTGGCTTTCGGGTATAGGGGGGCTGCTGCTTAGAGATGATAAAGTTAATACGCTATGGGCTGTAAGCTTTAGGCGTTAAGCCAAAATCTTGTTTGAATTCATTGGGAATATTTTTGCTGAAAGCCCATTGCTGAAAGTCGAAAGCCAAATAGTTGAATTTTATTTTGCCCATAAACTTAAGTACAACTCCGCATTCCAAACACAACACTCCCTAATGTCCCAGCGTGATGCTCATCAATCCTATTACTACGTCGTTCGTAAGGGTTTTAAGTGTGATGCTCTTGAGTGTTTTCTTCGGATTGAGAGGCATATCTAATATTGTTGCTGCGCCACCTTCTATCTTTTTACCATTCCAAAATGCCTTAGATTCTTGCCCGTCTACTATTTTTCCTGTTGCAAGGTGTATTCTAATTGGACGTGCTTGCTTGAGTTTAAAGGCAAAATCATCTGTGAAATAATCTTGGTCGATTGGCCACCACGTTTCGGGATTTCGCAAGGCTAATAGCTCTTCTGTGCCATCAGTGTATTGGACTGTTATAATGCCATTGTCTAGCTGACTTTGCATAGGATTAGTCGAGCCTGCCATCAAAAACCAAGCATGTGAGGCATTTCCAGATAATGGAATCACTTTTTCGTTGGGATAATTATCCCATTGTGAGGTAAAAACAATATTGTTGGTTTTGGGGTTGGAAGGTGTCTTGAAACGAATCCCCTGAGACAACTGAAATTGGTCATTAGTTTGCGCCAGTTTTCTCAATCCCTCATCTTTTACCTCAAAGCTTTCATGTGGATGTGGCCAGTCGCCAATACCTTGCCAAGGTAATTGTAAAGTCGTAGCCTGTGGACGTGGTGAAAGGTATTTATTTTGAAAAATTTGAGTGACTTTATCATTAAAAAAGGGAGAAATATCTACTGTTTCCTGACGAAGCTGTAGTTTGCCTTTCCAATTGACTAAAGTAGTTTCAAGTGTTTGATTTTTCCCAAAAATAATACGCACTTGGTTGGTCCCGCATAGTAAATCGTTTTCAGAAATAGTAATGGTATCTGAAAACTTACCTGCTTCTATTTTCAAATGAGCTTTAAAATGATTGATAAACACCTGTGCCAATAGAGGATTTGAGGTGTTATTTTGAAGACAAAACTTGGTAATATTTTCTTCTTTTTCATGCGTACTTACTAACTCAAGGGCTGGTTTTACCTTAAAACATATAGGCATCCACCATGATAAACGGCCTTGCTGGAGTTGAGCAAAAACCGTATAATTCCCATCTGGAGCTTGTATTTGGGCTGCAAACTGATTTTTAGCTACTTGAATATTTCTTAATACTTTTTGAGCATCAAAAACCTTTACTACTTTGGCATTTGTAAACGTTCTAATGATTTCAGAATGATTAACATATACATTTTCTTGTGTTGGTAAAATAGGTTTTTCTCCCTTCCATACGATGACGATTTCATATGTTGGCAAATTAGGAAGTGATATTTCAATCATAGGTTTCCCCACAGCCTCAATGACGTTTGTCCAAGAAACACTTTTACCATTTGCCAATACTTGCTCTACTTGTCCTTGCGCCAATACCTGAAATTTGAGACCTACTTTTGTAGTAAGGGTAGGAGCAATAATATAAGTATCCGTTTTTTGTTTTCTTTTAAAATCAAAACTAATATCAGGTGTTTTGAAAGAAGCAAAATCCCAAGTGGCAGGCAAGCCAGGGCGAATCAATAAGGTGTTGTTGAGTGCATCTGGAACGATACCAAATAAACCCTCAACCAAAGCTCGAGAGAACATACCAACAGGATCAGCAAAGTCTCGATAAGCCTCGCCTCGGGCAGCATCAAAGTACGAAATCTGCACAATATTGCCAGGACTTCCCCCTAAATACATGGATTGTAATACCTCACTTTTGAATAACATAAAAGCTTCGTCTGTGCGACCAGCTTGCCAATTTGCCAAAATTAGGTGCATCGATTCCGCCAAAGCCACATTGTTCAATGACCACATATAGGGCATCCAATTGGTGGTAGAGAGTGTATAGTAACCTTTGTCTTCTAACCCTTTTGCTCTAATTGGAATATGTGGAATTTCATTGTCTACATACCTGAGCATTTGATAAGCTTGAAACTTGTCAGGTACTTCTGAGTCGATACTATGATAAATCGTCCAAATACCTGCTGAAGGATGAAGTAGCTTATTCCCTAGGGCATCTTTAAACTCGGCAAAAGTTCCTTTTTGTGGCATCCATAAAATTTGATTCATGGCTTTCAAAATCTTTTCAGCTTTTTCCAGATAAGGATTGGGATTGTCGCCCATCAATTTGGCTATTTGTGCGGCTTTTTTAAAACCCAAATAATTATAAGCCGAAGTATGCGTTACATCACCACCGCTATACTGAAGGGCGTCGCTTGCCCAAATAGCGGCATAGGCATCAAATAGATGGTTTTTGTCGATGTCAAAATTTCTTACTTCCCAGTCCAAATGCCTTTTGATGACCGACCATGTTTGGCGCATAAAAGTCGTATCTTTTGTCCAAGCAAAATGGCGTAGTAACTGGTCGATATATACCAAATTCATGTCATAATGGTGTGGTCGTAGATTAGCGCCATTCGGGTCACGATTGATGTAACCATTGCTAAACATTCCTACGCCTGATTTTTCGGTACTTCGGGCAAAATGCATGGTGCTATCGGGTTTGATAGGACCATAAAGTGGGGTAGTAAATTGTGATAAAGCATAGGCTTCAAGATGCGTTTTGGCTCTATTGTGCCAACCAAGCACATCGGCAGTGTACGGACCACGCCAACCTGGCAAACGCATACGCCAGCCAATTGAACCGTGCATGTAGGTGGGCGAATCCCAAATGGCATCGGAGGCAATGGCTAAAGTACCTCCAATCGTATTGATAAACGGGTCAGGAGTATTGATTTGGATACGATTGGCTAAGGTTTCACGGGTCTTTTCAGCTTCTTGAAAAATACGAGGTAGCTCTTCGTACTGAATGTTGGCTTTGGTAGTGGGATTATAAATTGTAAAGAAATATTCGGATGGGTTTGTTATAACGAGCTTTCCACAAATGACAGGAGCTTTTTCAGCTTGTGATTGATATAAAGATAGGGGAGAAGCCAAGGCTTGAGCATCCGCAATTTTGAGTGCTGATTCGCTAGGGAAAGTGCCTTGTAGAATTTGTTCTTTGCTTGGTTTGACAGGTTGTTTGGCATCTTCTGCAAAATATCGTCCATCGCCTGTAGCTGGCAAGCCAGTACGATATTTGAGAATGAATTTCCCTTTTTGAGGAATTACATATTGGTTGTCTTTACAATTGTTAGCCTGTAGATAAAAGTTTGATTCTGGGTCGGGGCCCATATCTCCATCTCTGGAAAACTTTTTGCCTGTTGCTCCCCCAAATGCCCAATATAACTCTGTTGATTTCGGGAGATTCTTACCTTGAGTTTTTAAAATAAAACCTTCCCCATCAGCTAAAGCTAATATATCAATTTCGAGAGTGCCATTTCCCAATAGAGTATCTTTGATAGTATAGAGCCTTGCGCCAGCTCGATAGCGAGCAATGATACTGTCGGCTTGCGTTAGCCATTTGCTTTGTTGGTTGACCGAAATACCTAGCTTGAAATTGCCGCCCATGCCTGGCATATAGAGCGCAAATTCAGGACGATCACCTGTTTCGACACGAAATGCTGTATTGGTGCCATAGAGCGCACGCGTAAACAAGCGCTTCCCATTGGTAATCACAAAGTCTTTACCCTCAGGGTGATAACGCAATTCTAATTCTTGGTTATGCCATGTTTTAGGAGAAAGCTTTACAGGGTATAGTTCTTGAGAAAAAGTATTTTGTGTAAAAGAAAACAGGCATATATACCCTCCACAGAAAAGTTTTAAGAATAGATTTAGGTTTTTCGATTTCATGAAAATAGCATTTTATTGAAAACACAAATAAAATAAGCTATTATCACAAAATCGTCATGCTCGCTCAAAGACAGAACACTTTACAACCTCACAATAAAATGTGTTTGAATACTGTGTTCTTCATCAAACTCAATCAGCGAACTGCGTTGTCGATGATTCCACATATAGCCTGTTTCTAGAGTAAAGTGAGGGGAAAAATTATGTGAATATCCCAAGTACAGCTGATTTTGGCTAAAAGAATTGGCAGGGACATTGGGTGGAACATTTTGTAGAAGTTCCTCGCTTAGGAATAGGTTATTTTTGGGACTAAAAATATAACGTATTTGACCTCGCAGGCGAGCACGTCCTTGAGACTCATTCCATGTATTGTCATCGTTTTTGAAAAGACGATATTCATACCCACCTCTAAGCCGCAAAGTCCACTTGGGGCTTAGTGAGTGAATCCACTCTGCCATCAGAAAAGGACGAAACTCCCATCGATCTTTCTTATTGAAGTCCGACGCTTTGGCATAAAGTTGATAGGAATGAAAAAAAGAAGGAAAAAGAGAAACAACCAAATGCTGTTCTCGATGTACTAATCCGAGTCGATAGGCTTCCAGAAGTGGAAGAGCAGTGGGGTTTAGTGAATTCTCTCGATAATCGTTTTGTCTTCTGAAATGATATTCGACGTTTACTTCAAAATTTTTATAAATATTTTTCTGTAAAGCCAAACGTGTCCAAACGGTAAAGTGGTTATAGTTCTGAGCTTGGGCATGGTAAGATGCACATACCCAGAAGGTACATAGGATAAATTTTAATCTCATTTAATCAATCTTGGAAAGAAATACTATTTGTATCAGGAGTCTACTAAATTAGTAGACTCCTGATACAAAAGTAATTGATTATGAGAGTTTACTCATCTTTTTTTTGACTTTTATAACTGATCCCTGAGAAAAGATATAAAAATAATACTCTGGAAATACGGAAGTTGAAAGGAACAAATAGCAACGAAATTAGAACAATAGGAATAATATACCCAAGTGGTTCAGGATCACCAAAGAAGTTATAAATCACAAAGCCACCTACGAGCATAATCCCAACAGTAAACGCATAACTTACATACATGGCACCATAGAAAAACCCTGGCTCACGCTCATAACGCAGTCCGCACTCTGAGCAATGTTCGTGCATTGTATCAAATTTGAATATATTCCACCATGGGTGTGTAAATAATTTGCCTTTATGGCATTGTGGACATTTGCCTTTGACCATTGCCCCGATTTTGCTATCGTTGTTCATAGAGTTATTCAGATGATTCGTTAATATGAAAGATAAGTTAATTTTGTCCGCAATAGGCATTAGGCTTTATGCCATCAGCTAAAGGTTGCGATTGAATCTATTTTACCTAATGCCTAAAGGATATACTTTTCAAGAAAATTAAGCAAATTGCTTAACCGTATATTCCAGCTGGTGTACAGGAACTACACCCGACTGTCGCCAAACTTGCTGTCCATTTTTGTACAGAATTAAGGTGGGGACACCACTAATACGAAGCTCTTGCGCCAAAGATTGAGCTTTGTCCACGTCTATTTTAATGATTTTGATATCCTCGCCCAATCGTTTCTTAAGGTCTTCCAAAATAGGTGCCATTGTTTTACATGGACCACACCAAGTGGCAAAAAAATCAACCAAAACAGGCTTGTCTGAGTTGATGATATTTTCAAATGAACTGTTCATGGAATGAATTAGCTATTGGCTTTAGGCCGTTGTTGGTTAATAGAAAGCTGTTATTAGTTAATAGAAGGTCGTTTTACTCACTCGTCCAAGCCTAAGTCTCAAACTCGATAATAAAACAATCTTATTTTACCAGCATTAGACTCTAGACTTTATGCTGTAGGCTAAAAGTTGAAAAGAATTTTTCATGAAATAATTTAAGCTTTTTGCCTAATGCCTATAGCTTACAGCCTAATGCAAATTAAGACTTACAAATCCTTTTTCACCCATTTGGCAAATAACTCGTTGCCTTGTCGTGGGCGAATTGAATTATGGCATGGTTCTAAAATTTCACTTTTAAAATAAGGATTAAATAGTTGCAAATACTCCTCTGTTGTTCCACCAAATGGTGGACCTGCCTTGTCAAATTCTGAAGCAAATAATAATCCTACCAATTTACCTTGTGGAGCTAAAAGTTCAGCCATTTTTTGTACATATTGTTTTCGCATCGATGGGGGCAAAGCACAAAAGAAGGTCTGCTCCAAAATTAGGTCATAGCTATCTACATGTTCAAAAAAATCTTCACAAAGAATCCTAACCGATGGATAACTCTGTAGTTTGTGCTGGAGCTTTTCTACCGCTAAAGGAGCTATATCCAAAACGGTCAGATTGGTAAAACCCAATTCTGCCATTAGTAATGCTTCGTATCCATTTCCACAACCAGGCAAAAGAATTTTAAGATCTTTGTTGTCTAACTGCCTTATATAATTTTCAAGAGGAGGAGAAGCTTTTCCCAAATCCCAGCCTGTTTGCCCTTGCGCATAACGCTCGTTCCAATAGTCTTTATTCATATTTTTGGTAAGTTATAACTAAATGATTATATGAATGTTTTTTCATGTATATTTTCTCAAAAAAGCCAGAAAAGAGATAAGTAAAATCTTATGTTTTCTGGCTAAATCTGTTCCTAGGTTGATAATTTTCTAGCCCTAAAAATTACAATTACAATTCTCAATACATTCAATTAACTTGGTTACATCACGTTCTTTTAAAGAATAAAATACATTGAGTCCATCCTTTTCTGAGCGTAAAATTCCTTTTAATTTCATATTGATAAGATGATGTGAAAGTAGCGACTGTTCACATTCCAGAATCGTACATATTTCATTTACTGAAAGTCGCTCTTGCACCGATAACAAATCTACGATAGCCAACCTCGTAGGATGCGCTACCGTTTTGAGGATAAAAGCGGCTTTTTCGAGTTTTTCTTTGTTGATTTTGTAGGCTACAGCTGCCATAGCAAAAAGTATTTTAATATTTGAAAGGGATGATTCTAATAGTTTCGAATACAAAGAAATTCTAGTAATCAGAACTTTAGTATACAAATATATGATAGTTTGTTCATATTTTGAAATAAAAAAATAGTTTATCTAGTGTTTTGGTAGACCATTGAAGGTTTTAGGTAAGAAGGCTTACTCATCACCAACAAACTACCTAAAATATAAGCGAATATCTTTGCTAGGATTTTATAAAAAATCTCTAATTTCGTCATCCTTTTTTAACTCTGGTAATGCCAAAGGATTTTAAAGAATCAACTTCTTCAACAACAACTATGATAAAAAATCCGATAACCACTTCCATTTTTGATTTATTCAAAATTGGGCCTGGTCCTTCAAGCTCACATACTATCGGGCCAATGAAGGCTTCCTATGATTTTTTAAAGGAGCTAAATGCTCTTTCTGCTTCGCAAGTAAACGCTTCAATGCAAATACGAATTCATTTGTATGGCTCGCTAAGTGCTACAGGTAAGGGACATGGCACCGACCGTGCTGTTATTGCGGGTCTTTTGGGCTGGACTCCAGAAGCTTGTGATCCTGTTTTATTTTCCAATCTTCTTAAAGACATAACAGAGCAATATCCTGTAAAAGTTCATGAAATAGAGATTCCTATTTCGGCTGAGAGTATTGTATTTGAAAAAGTAAAATATGATTCTCCTTATGCCAATACAATGGTACTGAAGCTTATACAGGACGATATAGTTGTTTTACAACATGAGTATTACTCGGTAGGAGGAGGCTTTATCTATCGCAAAGGTCAAAAAGTTTCGGCCAGCACCGCAACGCCTCAATATCCTTATACTAATATGAAGGAGTTGAAATCGCTTTTACAAAGTCATAATTTGACACTCTCAGAGTTGATGTATGCCAACGAGATTGCTTTGACGGGGGCGACGCGTAAAGAGATAGATAAAAAGCTAGATGCGATTTTGGATTTTATGCACAAGGCCGTAAAGCGTGGTTTAAAAGATAAACGCATGTTGCCTGGGACAATCAAACTTCGTAGAAAAGCGCCTTTACTTTACGAAAAGGCCAAAAAATTGGCACTTACAAGCGATAGTTTTTTGATATTTTTAAATGCTTACTGCTTGGCAGCTTCCGAAGAAAATGCAGCAGGAAATATTGTAGTGACCGCGCCAACTTCGGGTGCTTCGGGGGTTATTCCAGGCATTACGTATTTGCTGAAAAATCATTTCCATTATTCTCCCAACGAGATGCGTGAAGGAATGTTGGCGGCTGCGGCTGTTGGTTTTTTGGTAAAACATAATGCAAGTATTTCGGGTGCTGAAATGGGCTGTATGGGCGAAATTGGCTCGGCTTCGGCTATGGCAGCGGCTATGCTGACGTATTGTGCTACCAAAAGTATTCATGCGATGGAGTCGGCAGCCGAAATTGCGATTGAGCATCATTTAGGCATGACTTGCGACCCTATTGGGGGCTATGTCCAAATTCCATGTATTGAGCGCAATGCCATGGGAGCCGTAAAAGCCTATAATGCATTTTTACTGGCAACGGCAGGGGATAGTTCTTTACAAAAAATCTCACTCGATAGTGTGATTAAAGTAATGAAGGCAACAGGTAGAGATATGTCCAAAAAATATAAAGAAACCTCCGAAGCAGGCTTGGCATTGAGTGCGACTGAATGCTAATAGGCTTGTAGCTTTGAGCTTTCGGCTATCAGCAAACTAAATTGAGTGATTTGTGATTGAGCGATTGAGTGATTATTTTTAGTTGAATTTTATTTGGAGAGACGCAATGTTTTGTGTTTTTTCAGCTGGCATACAAATTTTCAAATAATCACTCATACACTCAATTGCCATTTGGCTTTCAGCCATGAGCCGTAGGCTAAAAGTTGAAAAAAAATTCTCATGAAATAATTTAAGCTTTTTTGCCTAATGCCTACGGCTTACAGCCTAAAGCGCATTAATGCATTTTATTTTGCATTAATACTTAACTCTTAAATTTTACGGTAAAACAAGTTCCTTTCCCTACCTTGCTTTGGCAGGATACCGTTCCACCTAATTGTTCTGCTAATTCTTTTACGATAGAAAGTCCCAAGCCAGTAGATGATTCGTTGGAGGTAGGCTTGGCACTCAATTTTTGAAAACGACCAAACAATAAATTCATTTCTTCTGGTAAAATCCCTTGTCCTTGGTCTTGTACCGCAATCTCGAAATAGCTACTTGTACACTCCAATTTTACAGAGACGGAGGAATCGGCATACGAAAACTTGATGGCATTTGAGACCAAATTATCGATGATTTCGGTAAGATATTCCTGATCTGTCTGAGCCATGAATATGGGAACTTGGCTTTCAAAATGTAGACTTATTCCTTTTCTATTAGCAATTTCCTCAAATCTATTTAAAGAGGTTGTTAGTATTTGGACAATGTTATGGAAATCTATTTCAGGTGAGATAGACTCACGTTCGAGTCGATTGACGCTTAACATATTTTTGATAAGCGAAGACATTCTCTCAGAAGTACTCACCAACTCATCAATCCATCGCTTTTGGCTATCAGTCAGATTTTGAGCCGTTTTTCTGAATTTTCCAGCAATAAGTTTAATGTTGGTAATGGGATTTTGTAAGTCGTGTGAAGCAATGCCTATAAAGCGATTTTTTTCTTGATTTGTGTGAAAAAGCTGTTCGTTGAGATGATTAAGTTCTTGGTTTTTCTCCATCAACTCCTTTTCCAAGGCTTTTTTATGAGTAATATCCACAATCACCGAATTACTGGCGATGAATTTGCCGTCTTTGTCATAAATAGCATTGGCGTTGAGCAGTACTTGTATATGATTACCTGTTTTGGAAACCAGTTCTAGTTCAAGATTTCTGGTAGAACCTGTTTGCTTGAATTGGCGATAAAATTCCTCAGCGTTTTCTGTCAGAAGGGTGATTTGGAGATCGAAGAAACGTTTTTTCCCAATGAGCTCTTCGCGGGTGTATCCGAGCATTTTGAGTTCGGTATCATTTACTTTCAAGAAGTAGCCATCAGCGTCCAATGAGTGATAGGCATTGGGCGCATTGTTATAGAATTCTTCAATAAAAGAAATGTAGTCAGAGGAATGTTCAGCGGAGATATGTTCTCCGAAAAACCCAATTAACTCTTTCAAAATACAAGCGGGATTAAATGGGATTATTTTTGACCAAATTTAACACAAAAAAGCAGTCCTGAACATCAAGACTGCTTTCTTTTTTAACCTCTAAACCTACAAGTATGAAGTAAATCTACCACTTGATGTCACAAAGTTCGCATTTGGGAGCTTCTAAAACCTTGACCAGATTCAAGGTTTAATTATGATAGTCGTCAGGATTTATCATAGATGAGAATCTGAATTTTGTAGAAATCTCTTTGTATATTAGTCAAATTGTGTTGTGTTATCAGGCTGGATTTTAGCGGAAAGACGCCCTAAAATACCCTGAGTATAAATCATAGAAGAAGACCAAAACGATTCACATATAAATTAATATCCAGTCCTAAATTCATGCTTAACCCAACACTCAAAGATGCAATACTCGAAGCTTTGCTTACTCACTTAAATGTTTTTGTGAGTATCTATAACTATGAAACCGACGAAGTTGTGCTGGTTAACCAGTCTGGTTTAGAGTTATTTAAAGTTCGAGATGAGAAAGAGTTTACAGAAAAATATGGTATTGAAGTACGAGAAACCCCCATTACAAGTGAGCAAAATGCGAAGCTGCGAAAAAGCTTAGAAGAAGGCGCACAATGGTCGGAGGAAGTACAATGTAAAGTTCATGATGGTACCACATTTTGGGCTATCATTAACATTGATACTTTTCAATATAATTCTCAAACGTATCTCATTACTCGTATCATTAATTTGGAGAAACTTTTACAATTTGAAAAAGAGAACGGAATCAAAGGTCGTGAATATTTTAAAAACCAGATTGATCAAGTGATTTCGTACCGCACTGCTGCCTTGCTCGAAACTCTTACCAAGTTGGAGCGTTCGCAATATGAGTTATCTGAGGCCTTGCATCGTGAGCATCGACTTAATGAGCTAAAGTCTCAATTTATTACTTTTGCTTCTCATGAATTTAGAACTCCGCTTGGCATTATATCGTCATCGGCAAATCTTTTGAGTAAATACAATAAGATTGGGAATGTGCAAAAACAAGAAGAACATATCCAGTCGATTTTAGAAAATGTGAAAACGCTCACTGCACTTTTGGAAGAATCCTTGAGTATGAGCAAATTGGATGAGAATTCTATAGACAGACCTTTGAATTTCTATCTTTCTAAGATTATGCAAGAAATAAAAGAAAGTCTGTAAGTTGATAATGAGTAAAAAATCCCCAAGAACATGCAAAAAATATTGCTCATAGAAGACGATGACCAGTTGCGGAGAAATACTGCTGAAATTCTTGAATTGTCTAACTATGAGGTTTACACCGCCGAAAATGGAAAAGTTGGAGTTGAGAAAGCCTTACAATGTCAACCCGATTTGGTGATTTGTGATTTGATGATGCCAGTATTGGACGGCTATGGTGTGCTGAAAGTTCTACATAAAAATCCTACTTTAAATAGTATTCCTGTGATTTTGTTGACGGCAAAGTCAGAAAGAGGAGACTTCAGGAAAGGCATGGAATTAGGCGCTGATGATTATTTGACTAAGCCCTTCGATGAGGTAGAGTTGATTTCAGCCATAGAGACTCGTTTAAGCAAAGTAGAGCATCAGCAGCAAGGTATAGCACCGCTTGTTCCAGTAGAGGAGGTGCATATGAGCAACAATTTTAACTATGCCTATCTTACCGAAGGTTTACAGCAATTGTTAGAAGATAAACGCCCACATCATTACAAAAAGAAATCGGTAATCTATGCTGAAGGCGATGACGCTACTCGCTTATATTATGTTCAGTCAGGAAAAATCAAGGTGATTTTACAAAATAATGAAGGTAAAGAACTCGTAACTGGTCTCTATAAAGTAGGAGATTTTGTAGGAATTCAGGCATTATTAAGTGCTAGTTCATACGCCGAAACAGCAGTAGCTTTGGAGGAAACTGAATTGCTCTATGTGCCCAAAGATTTGTTTTTACAAGCTATCCATCAAAACCGCGCCATGGCCAATGGGCTGATTCAATGGATGGCGCAAGAAATTATTCAACAAGAAAAGTATCTGTTGGGGTTGGCCTATAATTCTTTGAGAAAAAGGGTAGCAGAGTCCCTAGTGTTTTATGCCAAGCATATTCATCCAGATCAGACAAGCGATATTGTGGTACAGCTCTCGAGAGAGGATTTGGCATCAATTGCAGGTACAGCTACCGAGTCGCTGATAAGAACACTTTCAGATTTTAAACAGGAAGGGTTAATTGAAATAACTTCGGGAAAAGTAATAATCCTAGATTTATTGAAAATACAGCATTTGAAGTACTAGAGGAGCTTTAGGCTTTTAGCGGTAGGCATTAGGCAAAATGTTTCTGTTGTTGACCGATAACAAAGGGGTCGGAAATTGTTTTCCGACCCCTTTGTTATACTTATAATACAAAATGACACTTTTTTAGGCGCAATCATTGCATCTCTACAACAGAGACATTTAATAAAATTACTCATTCACACAATCACCATTCACTCAATATCCTAGTGAACATCTGACCCACCTGTTACGCTCTTTTTTACGACTCTGGCATTGCCTGAAATATACACATCCGAGCCACCTGTAGCAGAAATACTAATTTCTTTTTCAGCCCAAACATAAGCGTCAGAACCACCTGTTGCCGATACGCTACAAAAACTAGAACGTAGTTTATTAGCTTTCAAATCACTTCCTCCTGTTGAGCTTGCTTTCAAAACAGTGGTATTGCCTACTAGTGTGACATCCGAGCCTCCTGTTGTGCTACAGTCAATTTCGTCGGCATCTATTTCTAATTTAACATCCGAGCCACCCGTTGCACGAATGGTGAGTTTTATTAATTCAAGCTTTTTTTCTGAATATACATCCGAACCACCTGTTGCCGAAATAGAATTGAGGTCTTTTACCGTTACGTATGCTTTTACAGGTTTTGAGTTCCATTTGAACCAGCCCCATTTTGAGTTTTCGATATATATGCGGATTACGCCGCCATTGTTATCTACTCTAATATCATCTTGACGATCTTCTGCTGCACTAATGCTAACCGATTCGGTATTGCCTTGGGTGAGGTATAAATCAATTCCTCCCGAAACTTGAATACCTTTAAATGAGCCTACATTACGTTTTTGGGTTACTACTTGTGCCTGAGCAACAGTAATGCAAGAAATCAATACAATAGAAACGAGGAAAAGAATCTTTTTCATAGTAAAATCTTTATTTGATGACAGTATATTTTATGTCTATTAGATGCAGACCTCAAACCAAAGGTTGCATCGACCAAAGATTATTCTAGCGTATTTAAGAAGGAAAAGAAATTTTCCCCATTGTCACCGAAGGAATTCCTCTTCGAGTACCAAAGTCAGACTCGCCTCCAGCTACTGTTTCGTTGGCTAAAATGGCGAATAATACAGCTTCTTTGGCATCGCCATTGATACCTAGTTCATTGGTTTTGGCAAATTTGGCGGGGATAAGCTCTTGAAGCCATTCCATTAGCAAAGGATTGTGCATCCCTCCACCCGAAGTATAAACTGTGAAGTCGGAAAGATTAGATAGATTAAGCGAATGCACTGCTTCGGCAATCGTCTCGGCACTAAAGCGTGTGAGGGTAGCCAATAAATCATGACTCGGAATATGTAGCGTGTCACTTACTTCTTGCGCACGATATACATAAGCTTTGCTAAATAATTCGGGGCCTGTAGTTTTTGGAAAAGGTTTTTCGAAAAAATCATCCTCCTTCAAAGCATGTAATAAAGCTTGATTGACAATTCCTTGTTTTGCCAAAAGAGCATCTTTGTCATAAGCCATATTAGGGTAGAAGGTTCTGGTAAAAGCATCGAGCAAGGTATTGCCTGTACCAGTATCGGTTACAAAAACCTCTTCAGGATTCATATTGGCAGGCAAATAAGTAAAGTTGGCAATGCCACCCATATTGAGCATAATGCGATTTTCACCTTTTTTACCAAAAATAAAATAGTCGCCATACACAGCCAATGGTGCACCTTCGCCACCTGCGGCTACGTGCTTTTGTCTAAAGTCAGCGATGGTAATAATGCCCGTGTTGACAGCTATATGGTCGCCATCTCCAATTTGAAGGGTTGCATTGGGGAATTTGTCTATCCCATGCAAAATTTTTGGCGCGTGCATCACCGTTTGCCCATGCGAAGCAATCAAGTCAACGTCTTGGGGTGAAACATTCCATTTTTGGAGGCATTCCAAAATCATATTGGCATGCAATACACCAATCCACTCGTTGAGCATCGCTAGATGTGGAAAGTTGATGGTTTCTTTGGCAAAAACCTGTCGAATTTCTTCTTTAATATCTTCGGTGTATGGAATGGTATCAAAATCTAATAATTTAACTTCTGTACTTTCGCCCGCACCCGAAATCTCGCAAAGAGCCACATCGAGTCCATCCATCGACGTTCCCGACATCAAACCAATAATTTTACGAGAAGGTTTTTGGGCAATTTGGTAAAGAGATTGAAGGTTTTTGTTCATGAGGTCGACTTTTGTTGATGATTTTCAAATTTACGAAGTTGGAATGTATTTCGTGTATCAAGGTGAGGTTTTGTTTTTTAACTAAAAACTGTTTTAAATAATAAATCCTTTATCTGTTTGTAACAAATAAAGGATTTACCAAAAATGCTATCAAGAAAATTACTTTGCTACTGCAATGGTGATGTTTCTAAACTCAATTGGTCCGTGGTCGCCTTGGAACATAATTGGTCCTGCTTCTGACTCATTGCTATCAATCGCGCCACCCGTAATGCCTGGTATCTCAGCTTTATAGATGGTTGTTTTACCATTTAGCACTACAGTCACAACTCTTCCGACTAAGGTAATATCATAGCTTTGCCATTCTCCCGCTTTTTTAGCTGGCATTTCTAAAGGCTTCAAAAAACCATAAATTCCTCCCAGTTCAATAGCAGATGGTTCTATACCGAAACCGTCCGTAATCTGTACTTCATAGCGTCCACGTAGATATACACCACTATTGCTACCCTCTGGCACACGGAATTCAACGTGTAATTTGAAATCACCGAAGGTTTTTGTTGTTCGGATATTAGCACCTGATTTTGGACTTTTCAAAGCACCATTCTCAACAATCCATTGGTTTTCGCCTGCGGCAGGACGGTCTTCTCTTCCAATAATTTCCCATCCGTCTAAGTTTTTACCATTGAAAATAGGCATTGGTTTTCCAAAAATAGGCTCCTTAGACTTTATCAATTTTGGTGCTTTTACACCCACCCAATTTACCACCTCGCCATTAGGCTGATTCATTGTTCCTTCCAATTTTCCGTCTTTCAAGATAGCCTCTACTACAAGGTCTTTATCCTCTCTGTCCCACTGTGGCGGAATGGCGAAAGACATTTTATTATCCTTGAAATATACTATTGAGATAGGTCTGGCACTACCGCCACTACCCACAAAACGCCCATTGAGGTATTTTACCCCAGAATGGTTAATTTCTAACCAAGAGGGGAATTTTTTATTTCCTTTCGTAATGGTAATATCCCAACGGCCTTCTATACTTTGAGCAGTAATGGCCAAGGTTGAGCATAAAATACACAGAATTATCAAATGTAATTTTGTAATAAGTTTTTGCATGATAGTATTGTTTTTGGTTAAATGGTTTTCACAACGATTTGTCGTTGTCGGCAAAACAACGAAGCTAAAATTAATTAAAATTTTGTAAGATAAGCCGACAAATCGAAATGGAAGGCATATAGATAATGATAGGAGGGCATTATCTATTGAGTGAGTTGGTGATTGAACCAATGAGTTATTATGGTAAAATTTGTATGCTAGCAGTAGAGACGTAATACTTTACGTCTTGAGCCAAGTTAGCCATAGCCAATATCAAAAAAGCGGTCGAAAATTGTTTTTCGACCGCTTTTTTGAATTTATAAAATCCTCCTAGTCTCAATATTGGGGATAACTTTTGCTCTTCGAGATTTTCCGAAGGAAAATCTCGAAGAGCGTGGTGAGAGCTACTGAGGGAGTGCTAATTTTAATTATTTAAGATTGACTAATCTCTCTACCTCATATTCGTTAATAAAGTCGAAAGGAACCAATATATTATTCCTTGAATCAACAGCACCCCATTTTCTATTTTGCTCAAAAATATAGTACTCTTTACCATTTTTATCAAATCTAATCCCATAATACCTATCATAAACCAATGGTACTATAACATTTCCTTTGATATCAAGTAATCCCCATTTCCAAGTTGGTTCAGATTCTGCAAAAGATAAAACAATGTCTTCCTTCGATTGTGAAGTTTTTTCGGATTTATTTAAATGGTTTCCCGTGAAGCTAAGTCCTTGATATTTAATGGGAATCAAAAGCTCATTTTTAGAAGTAACAACACCATATTTCCCATTTCTCTTAACTATTACAGGGTTTTTTACTACATCTGTTTCTTTACTATCAATCATCTGAGCACTTTCATATTCCATCGGTATTACAATTTGCCCTTTTTTATTAATAAAACCAACCTTTGATTCACTTGAAAATATTTTGGAAAAATTATTATTACCCCAAAGAAATTCACTTATTCCTTCAATTTCAGGAACAGGTAACGGTACGAAAGATTTTAGATATAGAGATTTCTTTTTTTGTTCTTTTGAAAGCACTATAAATGAAGGGCTCTCATATCCTTCATATGTTTCAAGAACGTCATCTAATTTTCCTGGGTCTAAACTTTGAACATCATAGCCTTTAAGGAAATAACTAACTAATTCTTCATTAAATTTTTCATTTTCTTTTGATTGTTCTGAAAAAGGGGGAAGTTCTGAAAACTCTAAATTTTCATCAATACTTTGATCAGAATTTTTTAGATGATTTATGAAAATCCTAACAATATTATTAGCATCATCTGGTCCTAACGGCCTATTCTTTTTCAAAGAAACAGACAAAGGACTTTTATTATTTGATAGCCATTTTTTCCATATAAAACTTGATAAGGCATCGAAATAACGACTCTCAATGAGAGAATTATTATTTTCAAGGTATTTATATTTTTCAATAACGTCTGGATGAAGTTTATTTTCAAAATAAGTAATACAATCTGAAATACTCGTAGGCTGATAATTTTCATCTTTTGAAATTTGTCCAAAAGATAAAATAATAGAGGTAGAAAAGATTGATACAATACTAATGATTCTTCTTATTGATTTCATGGTTTTTAATATTTTTTGTTAAATCTCTATTTCTACTTGATTTACACTTACCTTTAAACTTTCTATTGCTCTTCGAGACGTTTCGCAGGACAATCTCGAAGTTTAGATAAAATAACCCGTTAAAAACTACCCATTCAATTCTTCCTTCAAAAACTTAGCCGTGAAACTACCTTTCACCTTAGCTACTTGTTCTGGCGTACCTTCAGCGATGATTTGTCCACCGTTGCGACCACCGTCTGGACCCAAGTCTATCACATGGTCGGATACTTTGATGACATCCAAATTATGCTCGATAATCAACACGGTATTTCCTTTATCTACAAGCTTTTGTAATACTTCCATCAAAGCTTTAATATCTTGAAAATGAAGACCAGTCGTTGGTTCGTCGAGAATATAAATGGTTTTACCTGTATCTCTTTTCGAAAGTTCCTCTGCTAGTTTTACGCGTTGGGCTTCGCCACCCGAAAGGGTTGTTGCTTGCTGACCTAGCGTCAAATAGCCTAAGCCAACCTCATGTAAGGTTTGAACTTTACGCTGAATTTTAGGTTGATTTTCGAAAAAGCTTACCGCCTGTTCTACCGTCATATCCAGTACATCTGCAATGGATTTTCCTTTAAATCGCACTTCTAAGGTTTCTCTGTTAAAGCGTTTTCCTTTACATGTTTCGCAAGCGATATGTACGTCAGGTAGGAACTCCATTTCGATTTTTTTCATCCCTGCACCTTCACAATCCTCGCAACGACCGCCTTTTACGTTAAAGCTAAAACGTCCAGCTTTGTAACCTCGAATTTTGGATTCTGGCAATTCGCAAAAAAGCGTTCGAATATCCGAAAACATTCCTGTGTAAGTAGCAGGGTTGGAGCGTGGCGTACGACCAATAGGTGATTGGTCTACTTCGATTACTTTATCCAAAAACTCCAAACCTTCTACAGCCTTAAATGGCATAGGTTCACGTTTGCTATTGAAGAAATGGCGATTAAGAATCGGGAAAAGTGTTTCGTGGATCAAGGTAGATTTACCCGAACCACTCACACCAGAAATCGCAATCATCTTGCCCAAAGGAAGCTTTAACGTAACATTTTTGAGGTTATTGCCATTAGCACCTTTGATGACTAAGGTATTGCCATTGCCTTTACGGCGTTGTTTGGGTACTTCAATATTGGTCTCGCCGCTTAAAAACTTAGCAGTGGTCGAGTTATTTTTCAAAAACTCCTCAGGTGTTCCCTGACCCACAATCGAACCTCCGTGACGACCAGCACCAGGACCAATATCCACGATATAGTCCGATTCGAGCATCATATCTTTGTCGTGTTCTACTACCAAGATAGAGTTACCCAAATCACGCAAATCTTTGAGGGCTTGAATCAATTTGACGTTGTCACGCTGGTGCAAACCAATACTTGGCTCGTCCATGATATACAAGACATTGGTCAACTGCGTACCAATTTGGGTTGCCAAACGAATACGCTGCGCCTCGCCACCCGAAAGCGTTCTGAGTGGGCGGTTGAGCGTAAGATATTCCAAGCCAATGCCCGTCAAGAAACCGATACGCTTGCGGATTTCTTTAAGAACCTCACGACCGATTACATTTTGGCGTTCAGACATGCGCTCTTCGAGTCCTTCAAACCATTTGGCTAAGTCCGAAACATCTAGCTGTGCTAATTCTGCAATATTTTTATTATCTATTTTAAAGAAAAGTGCTTCTTTTTTCAGACGTGCCCCATTACAGTCTGGACAGGTGCGAATCATCATAAAATCCTTGAGCCATTCTTGAATTTTATCCGAGCCACTTTCTTGTTGTCTTTTCAAGAAATTGATAATTCCCTCGTACTTGGTATTCCATTCTGTACCTTCATATTTTTTGGAAGGAACAGGAACAGGCTCGTCAGAACCATACAACATAATTTCGACAGCTTCTTTGGGAAATTTGTCAAGCGGAGTAGTCAAACTTACTTTAAATGGTTTGAGTAAAACCTCTAATTGTTTGAAAATCCACATTTCACGGTACTCACCGATAGGAGCAATGGCTCCACGGCTAATACTGAGACTTTTGTCGGGAAGAATAGCTTCTTCTGTGATTTCCTCAACAACTCCCAAGCCCTGACAGCAAGGACACCAGCCATAAGGAGAGTTAAATGAAAAGGTATTAGGCGCAGGCTCGTCGTAAGATATCCCCGTTTTAGGATCCATCAAAAATTTAGAGAAATTACGCACTTCACCTTTTTCATCACGAATCATCATCAAACCTTTTCCTTGGTTCAAGGCTGTTTGAACAGACTGTGAAAGACGGAATCGGTCTTCTGCTTTTACGACAACACGGTCAATGACAATCTCGATATCGTGTATTTTAAAACGATCGAGCTGCATTTTTGGCTGAATATCCATCACCACGCCATCGACACGTACTTTGGTATAACCCAATTTGGCAATCTGCACAAAAAGTTCACGGTAATGTCCTTTACGACCTTTGACAATCGGAGCCAAAATGATTAATTTCTGATTATCATAATCATGCAGAATGACATCAATAATTTGGTCGACCGACTGTTTAATCATTTTTTCGCCCGACAAATAACTAAATGCTTCTCCTGCGCGAGCATAGAACAAACGCATAAAGTCATAAATTTCGGTAACAGTACCTACGGTCGAGCGAGGGTTTTTAGAAGTGGTTTTTTGCTCAATCGAAATTACAGGCGAAAGCCCATTGATTTTATCCACATTGGGGCGCTCCATTCCACCGATAAAGCTTCGGGCATAGGCCGAAAAGCTTTCCATATAACGACGCTGTCCTTCAGCATAAATGGTATCAAATGCTAATGAAGATTTCCCCGAACCACTGATGCCAGTAATAACGACAAGTTTGTTGCGAGGAATAGTGAGGTCAATATTCTTTAGGTTATGTTCTCTTGCTCCGAGCACTTCGATATGCTCATAGCCTGTGTTGTCTGTGAGGTTGGACATGAAATAAGGAATATATTTGAATGCAAAGGCAAAGGAATAATTCACCAAGCCATTAATGGAGTAACATCAAATGCCCTAGTAAAGTTACCAAAATTTATGAAGGTTTTAGAAGAAAGCTTTTAATAGTGGAGAAGGTGCAAAGGCACAGAGGCACAAAGTGGGGGAACAAAAAATAACATGTTATGCAATTTTTAAATTTCTTCAAACTAAACTAATTGATTCATGGGTTCTTGAGAAATTCAGATACTGGAATTTTTACTGGTAAATAATCCACATCTCTTGGCATTTTTACAACTATACTAGTCCCATCAAAAATAATAGATTTATAAACCTCAAGGAAATACAAAAGAGCATTTTTGGATTGGTGAATCTCTTTCTCAAATATGACTTCATTATCGCATTCTACAGTAATGTTTGAGAACATATCAGCTTTTTTGAAGTTGAAGCACAATGAGGCAACATATTGCTTATCAGAAATATTAAATGTACTTGTTAAATGTTTATAATTTGGATTCAAATCTATTTCAAGACCTTTTCTATATGCATATTCTACCGCTTCAAGTAATTTTTGGTTCTTCATTAACTTGGCTGATTGAGAAAGATATGTACAGGATTTTTCCCAAATAAGCATGTTCATTTCCTTCCAATTTAATTTTATAAACTCGACTCTATCAAAAATACCATTATATTTTAAATGTCCTCCTCCCCCCCCATAATAATAGTGTTTTTCTTTGGGCGAATTTGGGTGTAATTCATATGTTTTCTCAGTTCTAAAATAGATATTTATAAATTGTATTGATTTCCCATCATATTTCTCATTTAAAAGCCGATTTAATAGGATGGATAATCCATAAAAATTATGGCCTATCGTACTAAGAGATTCATCTCCATCTTCAAACCAAAATAATGTTCTTCCTATTTTCATGTTTACTAAAAGTAGAGGTAGAATGAAAAGTCTTTTGCTTGAGAGTAATGAGATGTCCTTGGAGCGAGCGAGTATTCTAAAAGCGATACTCGCTCATGTAATATCTAGAATGACAGAAGCTACAAAATCATACATCTCTACAAAATGGTTGAGTATTTCAATAACCACTCAATCACTAAATATCTCTAGCTCAAATAAACGCCAACTTCATCAGGGTTGTCTAGGATAACTTTTACGTGCTCGTTTATCGTTGTAGATAATTCGTATCCGATATAATTTGCGGCAATTGGAAAGCGATGGTAGCCACGATCCACGATAACGGCTGTTTGAAGACGCTTCACATGCAAACGCAAAAACGGTGATAAGCCATAAGCGAAAGTACGACCAGTATTCAACACGTCGTCTACAACAACAATAGCTTTTTGCTCTAGTAGGCTATCCTCACAGTCAAATGTGATACTTGGATTAGGTACTTCTTTGTCCATATCAATAAGTACCGCAATGGCTTTGATTGGAGAGATACTTCCAATCATTTCGGCAAGTAATTTGGCAAACGAATATCCTTGTCCTTTGATACCAGCAATGATAATTTCAGATTCTTCAAAATTGTTTTCGTATATCTCAAACGCAATACGTTTGATTTTTTGAAGTACCTGTGTTTGGTTTAGTATTTGATTATCTGTTAGTTCCATGATACGAAGATATTAAAACTTTATTGACCTCTATAGCTCTTTCTAAGCAATTATAGAGACGATTCTAATTGCAAGTCGCAATATTAAGACTTGAAAGATAAATTTTTAGATAATTGGATAAATAATATTCAAAAAAAAATGCTTTCAGGAGGGCTGGCACAATTTGTGCGGAATCACTGTCATATAACTTCATCCAGTTATATTGACACACAACATGAAAATACTACTTTCATTTATTCTTACTTTAATATTTTGGACTTCGTGGGGCGGTGCTGACCCACAAAGTTTTGCGGTTGGAAAATTACTTACGTCTCTCAAACAAGGTCAAGCAAGTGAGCTAGCTTCGATGTTTGACGAGAATGTGGATTTATTAATTGATGCTGAACAAATTGATTTTAGTGAGATTTCACAAACGCACGCCGAAATCATTCTAAAGTCATTCTTTAAACGTTGGCCACCACAAGACTTTCAGTTAGTTCATCAAGGTGCCAATTCTTTGTCTCAGTATTACAGAGGTCTGTACAAGACCAATCGAGGGAATTATGCGGTGTATATCCTGCTCAAAAGAAATCAGGATAGGTTTTTGGTCGAAAGTATTCAGTTTAGAAAAGAAAAGTAATCTTTTGGAAGGTGTTGGAGATGTAGAGGTTAGCACAAATAACTTGGAGTGAATCCTCTCGTAATGTAGATTTGTTAAGAAATATTGACAGCGTAGCAAGTGAAAATACTTAGCTACGCTTATTTTTTGTACATTTGCAGTCTGTTTGCGAACAATAGCATAATTTACAATAAAGCATAAAGAACAACGACATGGCAAAAGGATATGCACAGGGTCAGCAAAGACGAATGGTGCAAATGCCAGTAAATCCACTGGCTATCAAAACAAAAAAGTATGCGCTTGATAAAAACAAGTTTATTACTCTTAATATGAGCCAAATGGTCAAAAATCAATGGTATTGGGGTTTTGTACCACTTGGACTTATCGCTGTGAACGCGGTGCTCAATATTACAGGTATTTATCACAATTACTGGATTTATGTATTGACTCTTATTGGAGCGATTGGTTATGTTGCTTTCTGGGCAATTCAATTTACGGGTGTAACGCAGTTGGATCAATACAAACAACTTTTTGAAAAATATCGCTACGAAATTGATAGTCGTCAAATTTTGATGAAAATTACAGACGAACAAGGTGGTGTTATCAAATGGGATATGATCAAAACTGCTAGAAAAGAAAAAGAAGCTTATGTGTTGGATTTGGGTCAATATCAGTTTATCTATTTGCCATTCAGCATTTTCTCAAACGATAACGATAAGAAATTGATGGATAAAATCTTAAGAGATAAAGGTTTTATTTCTTAGATAATCCCTAATTGAGTGATTGGTGATTGAGTGCATGAGTGATTATGTTAAAATCTGTATTTAGTAGAGACGCAATGTTTGCGTCTTTAGCCGAGTCAAAACCAACATTCTAGTATCAAAAAAAGCGGTCGGAAATTATTTTTCCGACCGCTTTTTTGATGAACTTTCCCGAAAAAATGATAGCATTTTCAAATCTCCAAATCTTCAAATTTTCAAATTCAAATTACCCCTCTGCATTTAAGATTTTAATTAAAAGCTTATCGACTTTAGCGCCGTCCATATCAATAATTTCGAAACTCATATTTTGCCAAATAATGGTATCTCCTTGTTGTGGCAAATCCGTCAATTCATTCAAGATTAACCCAGCTACTGTATTGAAAGAGTATTCTTGAAAATGATTAGGCAAATCAAAGAATTGTAAAAAGTCGACCAAAGGATACTGTCCGTCAATTAACCAAGAGTCGTCTTCTCGCTTGTCTAAACGATAACCATCGTGGTCAAAATCTGATACGTTTCCTACCAAAGCTTCCAGCAAATCATTGAGCGTTACGATACCTTGGGTTTGACCATATTCGTCAATGACAATCCCATAATGGATTTTACTATCCTTAAAACGCTGTAAAGCTTGATAAGCCGAAGCATTTTCAAGAATAAATTGTGGAGGCGAAAGATATAAGCTCAAATCAAAATCGGTTTGACTCAAAGGCAAAAACAAGTCCTTCAGACGCACTACGCCAATAATATGATCTTTGTCTTTTTCGTAAACAGGATATAGCGAATGCAATTCTTCATGAATCACTTCTCTGATTCGGTCGGAAGAATAACTTGCTTTCAAAAATACCACATCGTTGCGATGCGTCATCAACGATGATACATTTCTATCGCCCAGACTAAACACACGCCCCACAATGTCTTGTTCTATTTCATGAACCTCGCCACTTTCGGTGCCTTCTTGCACAATCGCTTTGATTTCCTCTTCGGTTACTTTACTGTCGGTAGAGGGTTTGATATTGAGAATTTTGATGAGTAAATCTGATGAAAAAGTCAAAAGCCAAACAAAAGGAGCCGTAA
The DNA here is from genome assembly GCF_030056595.1 of Flectobacillus roseus. Classification (NCBI taxonomy): domain Bacteria; kingdom Pseudomonadati; phylum Bacteroidota; class Cytophagia; order Cytophagales; family Flectobacillaceae; genus Flectobacillus; species Flectobacillus roseus. The sequence goes on along the minus strand of NZ_JASHIF010000019.1, from coordinate 72,645 downwards.
GCGTCGATAGCATATTCATGGGACGAGCCACTGTTTTGGCAATAAACTCAGGATTGGTGAGTCCAATACGCTTTGGAACAAGTTCCCCAAATACCAACGATAGATAAGTGATTAACAAAACCACTGTTGTTACTGCCAAAGTATGCTGATAAGGAGCGATTAACTCAAACTGCCCATAAAACTCTTTGATATCGGTAGTCATTTTTTCTCCCGAAAAAATACCTGTCAAAATACCAATTAGAGTAATTCCGATTTGAACTGTAGATAAAAAACGGTTGGGTTCATTGGCAATACTCAAAGCAATTTTGGCATTGCTATCTCCTTTTTTCGCAGCAGATTCGAGTCTTGCTTTTCGGGCAGAGACAAGTGCAATTTCTGACATTGAAAAAATGCCATTGATAAGGATTAATACAAAAATGATGAGTAGTTCCATGTAATAAAAATCAATCAACAGAATGATTTGAGAGTGAGTATTTGAGGTGCTAAGTTAGGGATTGTATATGACAAATACTCACACGTAAAGACAGCATTAATTTGAATGTTTAATAAAATACTTTTGTAGCAATAAAAAACCAAGCATCGAAGTCAAACATAATCCTCCCATGACATACCAAAGTTCCGCAAAATCCCATCTTTGGATAATCTGCGCACCAATGGTAGGAGCACTGATTTGGGCAATTGAATAACACATTGAATACAGCGCTAAATATTGGCCTCTATTTTTTTCGTTGGCTCTATCCACGACCAACGTTTGCATGAATGGCATGGCAAACATTTCGCCAATGGTATTAAAAGCCACCGAAAACCATATAAACATGACGGCTGTGGATACATTGAGCACAAAAAACGAACAAGCCGTAAGCAACAAACCTATCGCTATCAACACAGGACGAGGTAAGCGTTTTTCGATGGTGTGAACAAATATCATTTCGGTGGTAGCAATCAACAAACCATTGAAAACCATAAAAGCACCAATTCTAGATTCAGAAAGCTTTATGACTGTTCTGAAATATAAAGGCTCTAGCGAAAATAGTTGAAAAAATGGGATAGCATACATGACTACCAAAACCAGAAATACCCAATAGAACTTATCCTTGTAAGCCGAATTGGGCAGATTACTTACATGAGTTTCTGTAGACTTTGAGGCGGTAGCGTCAATTACTGGAGGTTTAACGAATACTCGTAGTAAAATGGCAGCTACGATACAGGTTACGCCATCGCCCCAAAACAGATAGTTGTAATCCATCTCTGCCAAAATACCGCCCATCCCGCCACCGATAGACCAACCTAAGTTGATAGCCAAACGATTGAGTGTGTACGAGCGTGTGCGATTTTCGGGTGTGCTATAATAGGCAATAGAAGCGCCATTGGCTGGGCGAAAGGTATCGCCAAGTGTTGTGAAAATAAATACCCCTGCACAAATGCTGTACAAGGAGGTTAATTGCATTAGAACCAATAAAGCAATTCCTGAAAGTAATAAACTGTAAAATTGGATAGGATAAAAACCTATTTTATCGGTTAGTTTCCCACCTAAAAAAGTGCCAAATAACGCTCCTGTGCCATAAAACGCCATGACAATCCCTGCGTCAGCTACCGAGAAATGAAGTTTTTGAGTAAGATATAAAGTTAAAAATGGCAAAACCATCGTCCCACTGCGATTGACAAACATAATGGCCGACAAGAGCCACACTACTTTGGGGAGTCCTCCAAAGGCATTTTTGTAGATATATAAAGGTTTGAAAAACATATTTTTAGGTTGAGATTGAAGCAAATCATGGTCAATTTATGCCAGTACAAAATTGAAAAAAGTCTGTGAGGATTTGGTATGATTTTTGGGAGCTCTTTTAAAAAAATCTATCTTTGGTTAACGGTCAAGCAACGAATTTTGTAACTTTGTTGTTAACTAGTTGAATAACAATTATTTCTCTCCTATTTCGTGTAAAAGATTGTTTTAACCACACAACCCACCAAAAGAATAGTGTTATGAAAGACTCGCCAGTAATTTTAACGCCTGAATCCGTAGAGCTGCTTGTTGCGAATATCGCAGAGGAATTATTGAGAGGGCAAAATACTTATAAGTCTGAAACGCAAGCTGTGCGTAAAAGAATTAAGATAGGAATGTTGAAAACTCTTTCTTATCAAGAAATTCTTTACACAAATAGACAAGCGTCGAAACTTGAGCCTGTTGCTCAATCTGACTTAGCTTAGTCATTTGCCTTACCGCCATAAGGTATAAAAAAACAAGCCCCTTTTATCCTTCCTGACTTTATATAATCCTTTTTAAAACTTTGTATCAACTTTTCAGCATTATTGTGGCGATTGGAGCTATAATAGGTGAATTGTTATGACTTTAAAAATTCAGATGTCAGCTACACAATAGATATGTGTGGCTGACATCTGAGTGAGACGCTTTAGCTTATAATTTCTCTTTCAAAAATGTAGCGGTAAAGCTATTCCCTTCTTTCACCATGTCTTCGGGTGTGCCTGTAAAGGTGATGTATCCTCCCTGATTGCCTCCTTCTGGACCAAGGTCAATGATATAGTCTGCCGATTTGATGACTTCCATGTTGTGCTCGATAATAATCACCGAATCGCCTTGTTCAACGAGTGCGTTGATGGCTTTCAAGAGTTTTTTAATGTCGTGAAAGTGCAAACCTGTCGTAGGTTCATCAAAAATAAAGAGGGTTTTTCCTTTACTCGAATTTCCTTTTCCTAAGAAACTTGCCAATTTGACACGCTGCGCTTCGCCACCCGACAAAGAGCTTGAAGATTGACCTAATTTGATATAACCCAAGCCTACTTCTTGTAATGGAATTAGTTTATCTGCCAATTTGGGGTCTTCTTTTGAGAAAAGATCTATGGCCTCATCGACAGTCATATCCAAGATTTCGGCAATATCTTTTTCTTGGTATTTTACGTCTAAAATTTCTTGTTTGAAACGCTTTCCTCCACAAGATTCGCATTTGAGGCGCACATCTGCCATAAACTGCATTTCGATCGTTACTTCACCTTCACCTTGGCAAGTTTCACAACGTCCGCCGTCTACGTTGAACGAAAAATGCGCTGGTTTATATCCGCGGTTTTTCGAAATAGCTTGTTCTGAATACAACAAACGAATTTGGTCATAAGCCTTGATATAGGTAACAGGGTTTGAACGGGAAGATTTACCAATTGGATTTTGGTCAATCATTTCAACTGCTTCTATTCGGTTGAGGCTACCACTCAATTCTGTAAACTTGCCCGTATCTTCGGTAAAGGTTCCTAAGTGTCTTCCTAAGGCAGGAAATAACACTTTACGAATAAGCGTCGATTTCCCAGAACCACTTACACCTGTCACCACCGTGAGTACCCCAAGTGGAAACTTGACATCTAAGTTTTTAAGGTTATTTTCTCGGGCGCCTTTGATATCTATAAAAGCAGTAGCTTTTCTGCGAAACTTTGGCACAGGAATACTATCTTTTCCTGTCAAGAAATTAATCGTATGGCTTTGTAATTGTGTGACTTGTGCATCGCTCAATTGTTCGTAATTTCCTTGAAACACCAGTTGCCCACCATGACTCCCCGCATCAGGACCGATATCAATGATTTGGTTGGCTACACGCATGACTTCCTCTTCGTGTTCTACCACAATCACGGTATTTCCCAAATCTCTTAGCGATTCTAAGACAGATACCAAACGTTGCGTGTCGCGTGGGTGCAAGCCAATCGAAGGTTCATCTAAAATGTACATTGAGCCTACAAGGGCACTTCCCAGTGAAGTGGCTAATTTGATACGCTGAAACTCACCACCCGATAAAGTCGAAGTAAGACGATTGAGTGTCAAATATCCCAAACCCACACGACTCATAAAATCTAGTCGGTTTTGGATTTCTTGTACAATACGCTTCGACAATTCCATTTGGTAGTCAGGAAGCTCGAGTTTTTCAAAAAACTCTGTTACTTCTGAGATAGGCATCAATACCAAGTCGATAATAGACTTTCCATTGATTTTGACATATCCCGCATCTTTACGCAAGCGTGAACCCTGACAGTCGGGGCAAGTAGTACGACCACGATAGCGAGAAAGCAAAACTCTAAATTGAATTTTGTGGGTCTCGGTTTCGAGCATTTGGAAAAAGGCATTGAGTCCCGAAAAATATTCGTTTCCTGTCCACAATAGGGCTTTTTCTTGTTCTGTCAAATCTTTGTAGGCTCTATGAATAGGAAAGTCGAACTTGATACCATTACGCAACAAAGGAATAAGCCATTCGCCCATTTTTTCGGTACGCCAAGGAGCAATAGCCCCTTCATAAACTGATAAGTTATGGTCTGGAAAAATAAGGTCGTGGTCTAAGCCTAATACTTTTCCAAATCCTTCACAACGTTTACAAGCGCCATAAGGGTTATTAAAGCTAAAAAGATTGAGCGAAGGTTCTTCAAAAACAATACCGTCGGATTCAAATCTATCTGAGAAAAAACGGGTTTCTTGTCCTACAAGCTCAATATAACAAGTGCCACTTCCTTCAAAAAATGCCGTTTGTACCGAATCAGAGGCACGAAACTGTGTTTCTTCCTCGGGCTGACCGTCTTCTTCTTTTTTGATGACCAATCGGTCTATTAATATTCTGAAATTATTTTTTACTAGGTCAATAGGAGGGAGCGCTTCAATTTGGGTAGGATTTTCTAGTAATTCTTCCAAAAATAAAGTCTCGTCATCTACCACAATACGAGTGTAGCCTTTTTGCATCAATACCTGCATTTCTGCTTGTAGACTACGTCCTTCTCTCAAAAATAATGGTGCAAGAATCAACACTCTTTGTCCAGACTCTTGTTCAAACAACCAGTTGACCACATCGGTAACGGTATCTTTTCTAACGATATTTCCCGAAAGAGGCGAATAGGTAATACCTGTGCGAGCAAATAATAATTTGAGATAATCATAAATCTCGGTAGTCGTACCAACCGTCGAGCGAGGGTTTTTAGTAGAAACCTTCTGCTCAATCGCAATCGCTGGCGATACGCCTTTGATATAGTCTACATCAGGCTTTTCCATTCTTCCCAAAAACTGACGGGCATACGAACTTAAGCTTTCGACATACATACGTTGCCCTTCGGCAAAAAGCGTATCGAAGGCCAAAGAAGATTTTCCCGAACCAGACAAGCCTGTAATCACTACAAGCTGGTTGCGAGGAATCGCTACGTCGATATTTTTGAGGTTATTAACTCTCGCTCCTTTAATGATAATATTCTTTTTGGGATCGAGATTTTCTATGGAAGATTGTTGGTTCAGCGTGATTTCGGCAGTATTCATCAAAATGTCGGATAGTTGAATTTTGGCAAATGATTGGTAAGGGTAATTGCCAAATTTTGTCCAAAACAAGTACAGGCAAAATAAGGATAGACAAACCTTGAGTTGTCATCAAGAAGTTGTCCTCTCAAAGTTAGACAAAAAACTAGACAAGATTGTTTCGTATGTGCGCAAGAATGTAGCAAACTTTCCATTAATTTAAGGGTTTGATACAAGTGATTGCAACGAAATGATGGGTAAAATGTGTCTTTATGAATAAAGGATGATGGTTTATTCAGACAAAAAAACAAATAGGTTGTACTAATAAGCCTATTTGTTTGAGGATAACATCTTTTTGTTGATAGATGAAACATCTATAGCTTATTGAAACACAATAGATTAATTTTCAAACCATGAAAAAAATACTTCTTATTCTCTGCTTACTAACCGCAGGTAACATAACAAAAAGCTGGGCGCAAGAGCCTGTTGTAATTAAACAAGATGGCGCAACGGGTGACCTCGACGCCGAGGAAAACGAAGAACCAGACGTAAGAGATTTATCCTTCCGCGAAAGATTGAAGTTTGGGGGTGGTATCGGTGGTTTGCAGTTTGGTAACCCAACCCTTATTTCTGTTTCGCCAATGGCTGGTTATTTATTAACAAACGAAATGACAGTTGGGCTGGCTGTAGATTATCAATATACCAAATACACTGGTGCAACAGCCTATAACTTATACGGTCCTAGACTTTTTACCCAATATCGTCTTCGTTTTTTAGAGTCTATCTTGTCTAAAGCATTTGCACAAGGAGAGGTTCAACAGTATTATGGTAGTGCAGGAACCTATAAACTCAATTATGATCCTCAATTTTTGGCAGGTGTTGGGTTAGGATATGGTGGCTTCCAGATTTCAGCATTGTATAACTTTAGTTATTCTTCCAATAATCTAACATCTCCCTATGGTAGCCCTATTGTTATCCGAGTAGGAGGCTTTTTCTTCTAAGCTTATGGTAAACGAAAAACGCGGTTTTGATGGCCTTCGCCAGCTCATCGTTCAGGTGATGATAGGCATAATGAGTTTTTTTCAAATAGTCCTTACCCTTATATTGGCAATTATTGCTTTTAAAGTCTATCAAGACCCTAATTTTTGGGAGGAGGCTAATGGGGGCAAAATCGTAAGTATTTCCGTAGCGTTACATATTGCACTGCTGATTTTGAAAAAGAGATTCAAACAGATGAGTTAAGTAATTATTTTTTTATTACAGTTTAGAAACTGTAATAAAAAAATAAGTCCAAGACTAAGTCTTGAACTAGTAATAGACTCAATCTTGAACAAGTAACATATTTTTTGGTGTAGCATCGACCCTTGTGGTTGCCATTTTGAAGGCGACAACTGCAAGGGTTGATGCTACACCATTTTTATTTTAATGGCAAGGGTCAAATTATCACTCATTCACTCATTCACTCAATCTTAACTCACTCAATAATAAAACGCGCATGTTTCTGGTTTTAATTTTTACCGAATAATAGAGTGAAATCAAAACATTCATTAAATTTGGAAGATACGATAAGTAGATCTTGTTGTATGAATCAATACTTTTTAAATCTCATAACTTTAAAACTTTCATGAAAAAAGTTGTTCACCTAATTGCTACAGTCGCTTTAGGAATCTCTTTGAGCTTTGTAGGCTATGGACAAACCGATTTGAGCCAAAAACTACCCATGGATCCGTCGGTGCGTGTGGGCGTATTGCCCAATGGAATGAAATATTTTATCCAGAAAAATGCAGAACCTAAAAACCGTGCTCAGTTGCGTTTGATGGTAAAAGCTGGTTCGGTGCTCGAAACCGACGAGCAACAGGGCTTGGCGCACTTCATGGAGCACATGAACTTTAACGGTACCAAAAACTTCCCGAAAAATGAATTAGTTAACTTCCTTCAAAAATCAGGGGTTCGTTTTGGTGCTGACTTAAATGCTTACACAGGTTTCGATGAAACGGTGTATATGCTTCCTGTGCCAACTGACTCGATCGAAGTTTTCAAAAAAGGTATTCAAATTTTGGAGGATTGGGCGCATAATGCCACACTCGAACCCAGCGAAATCGACAAGGAACGTGGCGTTGTATTGGAAGAATCTCGTTTGGGGAAAGGTGCTCAAGCTCGTATGCGTGACAAGTATTTTCCTTTGATTTTGAATAACTCTCAATACGCCAAACGTTTGCCTATCGGGAAAGATGATATTTTGAAAAACTTCAAATATGATGTTTTAAAGCAATTTCATCAAGATTGGTATCGCCCCGACTTACAAGCCGTAGCGGTAGTAGGTGATGTGGATGTGGATATGGTCGAAAAAATGATTAAAGAAAAATTCGGCGCAATTCCTGCGGTAGCCAATCCAAAACCAAGAGTGAAATATGATATTCCGTTGACTGGCGGAACAGACGTTGCCATCGTTACAGATCCTGAGCAACCAAATACGGTGATTCAGGTAATCTCGAAACAACCAAAGAAAAAAGACGTAACTTATCAAGACCGTCGTGATGGTATCGTTCGTTCGTTGTTCAATATCATGCTTTCTTCTCGTATTCAGGAACTGACGCAAAAGGCTGATCCTCCGTTTTTGTATGGACAAGCAGGATATAGTGGTTTCTTGAGTAACCTCGACGGTTTTAGCTCGATTGTAGTAGCCAAAGGTGACAATATCGAAGGCGGTTTGAAAGCTATTTTGGAAGAAACTGCTCGTGCCAAAAAGTTTGGTTTTAACGCAAGCGAATTTGAGCGTGCTAAAAAAATGTATTTAGTTAGCCAAGAAAATGCTTTTAAAGAAAAAGATAAGACTAGCTCGGAAGATTTAGTCGATGGTTTGGTGAGTGCATTTTTAGAAGATGAAGTACTTACTTCTATTGAGTTTGGTTATGATTTTACGAAAAAATATATCGAGACAATCAAACTTGAGGATATCAACGCGGCTGCAAAAGCTTTGATTACTGATGATAACCGTGCAGTAGTTTTGATGGCGCCAGAAAAAGATAAAGACAAGTTGCCTTCTGCCGAAAAAATCAAAGAATTGTTGAATAATACTGGCAAAGATGTAACAGCTTACGTTGACCAATCTGTACAAAAACCATTGATTGAAAAATTACAAAAAGGAAGTAAAGTGGTTGCTACTAAGCAAATTCCAGAAATCGGTGTGACAGAATTGACTTTGGGCAATGGCGTAAAAGTAGTGGTAAAATCGACAGATTTTAAAAACGACGAAATCTTAATCAGCGGTTACAGTGTTGGTGGTTCAAACTTGTATGCAGATAAAGATGCCGATAATGCAAAGTTAGCCTCAACAATTGCCTCTATTTCGGGAGTAGGAGAGTTTAATACCATCAATTTGCGCAAGTTGTTGACAGGTAAAACGGTAAGAATTGCACCATATATTGGAGCGACTACCGAAGGTATCAGTGGCTCGTCGACGCCAAAGGATTTTGAAACAGCGTTGGAATTGATTTACAGTTATTTCATGCAGCCACGTTTGGATGCTGAGGTTGTAAAAGGATTTTTGAGTAATCAGCGTGACGGGTTGTTGAGTCAACAAAAAACGTTGACACCAGAAAAAGTATATAGTGATTCATTGACTGCGGTATTGTCGAGCTATCACCCACGTAGTATGCCTATTACGGCCGAGCGTATTGAGAAAATTGATGCAAATAAAGCTTTCGCTATTTACAAAGAGCGCTTTGCCGATGCCTCAGACTTTACGTTCTTCTTTGTCGGTAATATCAATTTGAAAGAATCTCAACCTTTATTTGAAAAATATTTGGGTGCTTTACCTTCATTAAAGCGTAAAGAAGTTGCTAAAGATTTGGGTATTTATCCGCCAAAAGGTAAGGTCGAAAAAACCGTTTACAAAGGCACAGAACCAAAAGCTAGAGTAACAATGGTATGGTCGGGACCGTTGGTGTACAACGCCGAATCAGATAAGCAAATCGAGGCACTTTCTGAAGTATTAGAAATCAAATTGATTGAAAAATTACGTGAAGAAGAAGCAGGTGTGTATGGTGTTCAAGTAGGAGGTTCGGCTTCAAAAATTCCGTCGGCGCGTTATAGCTTCAGAATTGGTTTTGCTTGTGCTCCTGAAAATGTTGAAAAATTGGTGGCTCGTACCTTGGCAGAAATTACTGCAGTACAAACAAAAGGTGCTGAACAAACAGATATCGATAAATTCAAAGCTGAATCAAAACGTCAAACAGAAGTTCAGTTACGTGAAAACGGTTTCTGGTTAGGATATCTTCAAGGACAATATCAGTACAAAGAAGACTTGAAAGATGTATTAAAAGAAGAAACTTTGATGAAACAAGTAACGGTAGAAAGCACTAAAAAAGCAGCTAACCAATACTTAGGTAAAGACTTTATTAAAGTTATTCTTTTACCAGAGAAAAAATAGAACTGAGATAAATCTCCAAATTTTCACTAAAAAAGGCGTTCGAAAAATTCATTTCGAACGCCTTTTTTGATGGAATATTTCAGAATCCTACGTTTTTAGACGTAAAGTATTACGTCTCTACTGCAATAAGATAATTTTTAACATAATCACTCAATTGCAGACAAAGTATTAGCTCATCAACTTAAATCCTTCTCCGTGGAGATTGATGATTTGAATAGTTGGTTCTTCTTTAAAAAACTTACGCAGTTTGGTGATATAAACATCCATACTTCGAGCATTGAAATAGGTATCGTCGCCCCAAACCATCTTCAATGCAAAGCTACGACTGACTGGTTTGCCGATATTTTCGCAAAGTAATTTGAGTAACTCACTTTCTTTCGAAGTTAATTTTTGCTGACCTGAGGCATGAAATAATAGTTGTTTTTCGGAATCAAACTCATAAGCGCCTATCACGAAAGTATTACTTTTAACAGCATTGTCGGTAGCTTGTTTTTGGCTTCTTCTCAAGATTGCTTGGATACGTGCCAAAAGCTCCTCCATCGAAAAGGGCTTGGTCATATAATCATCAGCGCCCACTTTAAAACCTTGCAAAGTATCTTCTTTCATGGCTTTAGCTGTCAAAAATATGATAGGTGTATCTTTATCAGACATTCGTACCTCTTTTGCCAAAGTAAACCCATCTTTTTTAGGCATCATGACATCAAAGATGCATAAATCATAATCTGTCAATACAAACTTCGAAAGCGCATCATCACCATCTTTGGCTAAGGTGGCTTCAAAACCTTTGATGGTAAGATATTCCTGCAAAAGCTGTCCTAAATTTGGGTCGTCTTCGGCTAATAAGATTTTATTCATAATGTGTAAGCGTTATACGTGTTGTCGATGGAATAGGTAAGGATTCCAATGTAGTAAAAGTGCGTTCCTTTATCGTGCAATAGGCAAAAAGCGATAGGTATTAGGCTAAAATGTCTCCTCCATTTTATTAGAAACCCCTTTGACTTAAGTTAGTATTCAGAATAAAATTTACGATTGTGCTTTGGGCTTTCAGGTAACGGCTTTCGGCGGTGGGCTTTGGGAAAAGTATGGCTGTGGTTATTAAAAAACACTTTAACACTCTTTGCCTGTTGCCTTGTGCCTAAAATACAAAGCTCAAATCTACTTCTGCACTAACACTTAATTAACTTTTGGCAATGGGTAAAATAATTTCGAAAGTACTACCTTCACCTAGTTTGCTTTGTACACGGATTTTACCTTTATGTTCTTCTACGATTTTTTTGACATAACTCAAGCCTAATCCAAAGCCTTTGACATCGTGAAGATTACCTGTAGGCACACGATAAAACTTCTCAAAAATATTCTTGATAGACTCTTTTGTCATCCCAATGCCCTTGTCAGAAACTCTGATAGCAATACCTTCGGGTGTTTCCTCTGTTTGAATAGAAATTTGAGGCTTTTCGGGTGAATATTTGTTGGCGTTGTCGAGCAAGTTAAAAATTATATTGGTAAGATGCACTTCATCCGCTTCTATTTCGGGGTTGTCTGCTTTAAAATCAAAGCTCAAATCGCCTTCACGAAGCTCGATTTGTGGGCTCATATTTTCCAGAACGTGCTCTATTACCTGATGTACATTAACTAAGCCTAGTTTGAGTTTTAACTCTCCACGCTCCATTTGGGCGGTTTGTAATACCTTCTCTACCTGCGAACCTAGTCGTTTGTTTTCTTCCTTGATGATATTCAAATAACGACTAAACATCGTTTTGCTGGCAGCTACATCGTTGTCTTGTAACATCTGAGTAGCCAACGAAATAGTCGAAATAGGCGTTTTGAACTCATGCGTCATATTGTTGATAAAATCGTTTTTAATATCGGCCAAATGCTTTTGTTTCACAATCGTATTGACAGCAATATAAAAACATCCGAGCATCACCAAAATCAACATCAATGAACTTGCATACATTACCCACATGGTACGCATAATATAGCGATCTTGGTTCGGAAAATACAATCTCAAATAGCTCTCAGAGGCATTCAAGTCATTTGGAAAAAGGTTTACGATGTATGTGTCTTTGTCACTTTTCAAGCCATTTTCCTTGTATTTCAACGAAGAGGCATAATGTAATACTGGTGCTTCTTTTGTACTAATGCCATATTCAAAAGGTAGCGAAATGCCTTTGTTTTTAATTTCCTGTTTTAATAGAGAATCTAAAACAATGAAGTTGATTCGCTCAGTAATTTTACGTTTCTTGAAAAGAAAATCGCTCAATACCTCTTTGGCCATCTGTCCTTGCGAGTCGATATCGGTATGCTCATGAGCTAGTAAATCTTGCTGATGAGCTTTAGCTTTTTGTTCTTGCTTGCGTTTTTCGGCTAGTTTTTGCGCTTTCTTGGCCGAATCTTGCTTGTATTTAGCTACAGTGGCGTGATTATTTAGTGCTTCTGCTAAAATTTCGTCCAAACGCTTATTCTCATTAAGTCTTTTTTGTACTTCCTCCATGTCCATATTCACCGACCATTCCTCATATTCGCGAACTTCGCCATTAGGCAAAATTTCGGTGCTTTTAGATACCAGAATATCGGAAGGCAATGAGCTTTTGGCGAGAGCTTCGATTCCTGCAGGCAAATTAGGATAAGTTTTAGTAGCAACGGGTACTTTATGAGTTTCTTTGGCTTTTTGGGGAGTAGGATTCGCAATGGCAACTAATTGCTTTTGCTTTTCTTCAATCTCCATTTTTTGTTTTGCCAAATAAAAAAACTCCTGCTGTCCCAATCGTCTTACTACTCGTTGCATTGCATCACGGACATCGCTACCAAATTGTTCGTTTTTGGCACGAAGTGTAAAGCCCAACCAGTAAAATTGGAAGATGATTAACCCTAGCGAGCCAAATGCCATGAGGGCGATTATATATTGGATTTTTCGTTTTGTCATACTAGTGTCAAGCCAATTAGTGCTTTGCTAATTACATCAAATTCAAGACCTTGATGCAACATTTTGTTTAAAGTGGTTTCTTTGAAACGTTCAAACGCATTGGTCGTGTGAATCAATTCAAAAGGTATATCGCAAAATTAGAAGGAATAGTATTACCATAAAGCCCTTTTAACATCTTTTAACAGAGTTCAACGCTTTGATATTGAATCGGTTCATTATGTTTGTTCCTGATAACAAAAACGCATTTACCACTAGCGTTTGGAAACGATAATTTGTACGTTGTTCCATTAAAATTTACAAAACTATGAAGGTCACAATTAAATCATTGAGCGTAGCTATTTTGTGCTTGGCAAGTGTATCATCATTTGCACAAAGTAAGAGTATTTCTCAAACAGTTCAGGAGAAAGACGGAAAATTGAAAGTACATGTCGAAACAACCGAAAATGGCAAAAAGGAGGTTTTCGAACGTAATTATAATGTGGAGGGTTTGAGTAGCGAAGCCAAAGAAAAGTTGGTTTCTGATATTACAGATTCACTTATGGCAAAAGCTGATGGCCCAAAAGCAAAAATTAAAATGAAGATTTTTGCTGATAAAGACGCTCAGAAAAAGGATGATGTTGAAATCCACTCATTCTCATTTAGTGATGGTGACTCTCTTGCTATGGCTCGTCCTGGTAAAAATATGAAACGTCGTATTATCATCAAAAAAGATGGTCAAACGATTGAACGTGAGTTGAATGGTGATGAAGAAAACTTAAATTTCAACTTCGACTTTAAAGGCATGGATAAAGAAATGCAGAAAAAATTCAAGGATTTTAATACAGATGAATGGATGGCGAAAGCTCAACCGCGTTTGAAAAGCCTACAAAATGGAGCTAGAAATCTGCTCTTTTTTGATGGAAATGGCACTTTTTCTGGCATGGGTGAGTCCAAAACGATTCATGGCTTGAGAGTATATCCTAATAAGCCTTTTGACGCTAAACTGAACCTTCGTTTTGATGCCCCCCAAAAGGGAAATGTGACGATTTCGGTTACTGATGTGAATGGTAAAGAAGTGGGTCATCAGGTGGTAAAAGACTTTGAAGGTGAATTTATGGGTCAAGTAGACTTGAAGAAAAACACAAAAGGCACTTTGTTCGTTACTGTTACACAAAATGAAGATGGTACCGTTAAGCGTGTAGTGGTAGAATAAAAGTATTTAATAGAATTAAGTGTTGCTGCAAAATTAGATTTGATTTGTGTGTTTTAGGGAACAGGCAACAGACACAAGGCAAAGAGTGTTAAATGTTTTTTAGTAACGATAGCTATGTTTTTGCCGAATGCCGATATCTGAAAGCCAAAGGCTCAAAAATTTAAGTTTATTTTGCGTAATAACTTATCCAGTCATAATGCCATCGGTGAAAGCTGATGGCATTTTTTTGATAGAATAATTATGAGTGCTGAATTACGAGTTGAGAATTAGGGCTGTACGAAGGATTACAAAAAACATTTATTTCGGATATCGGAAGTTGGATTTTGGAAGTGTAAGCTTTTCTATTTTGTAAAAAATAAAGGTGTTTTAGTTTATTTTCGAAATTAGAAATCCCCCATCTGCAATAGTTAGAATTACTTGAATAGTATCCTTCTGATGATGAGTATAATCCAATAACTGATATTCTATTAACTGATAACTTCTTTTATCCATGAAGACTAAATTACTAATAGCTTTCTTGTTTTTGACATGGACGGGGTTGGCTCAAAAACGCCAAATATATCAATATGCAGATGAGGTTTTAGTAAAATACCAACTCGAAATACATCCTGTTCAAGCTCCCAAGGGCTGGTTGCTATTATTGCCAGGTTTTGGCGAAACCCCTGAATCTGTTTTAAAAGAATCGGATATTCCCGTCGTAGCAGCGCAGAATGGTTTGTTGGTAATTATTCCTTTTTTGAATACCAGTCCTCCGTCATTTTATATTGATGAACTTTCTCAAAAAGCCCTTGAATCTATTGTAAGCAAAACTTCTGAAAGATTAAAACTTAATAAAACACCTTTCTTTTTAGGAGGATTTTCACTGGGTGGAAGTGGTGCTATCGGGTTAGCAAAGCGTTTGGTTGAGCAGAATATTCATATTCCAAAAGCTATTTTTGGGATAGATCCGCCATTAGATTTTGCTCGTTTCTATCAATCTATCGAGCGAACTATCTGGCTCAGTCAATCTGCTATTGCTAGCGAAGAGGCTAAATATTTGGTAGAAAGACTTAAAACAGAATTTGAAGGTACTCCCGAAGATAATCCTCAAAAATATCGGGATTTGTCGTGCTTTTCATATCAATCAAAAGACCTCAATCAGCTTGACTGGTTAAAGAAAATTCCTCTGAGGTTATATACCGAAGTAGCTATTGAATGGCAAATGCAGGAAAGAAATAGAGATTTGTATGATATTAATGCCATCGACTGCGTGGCAATGATTAATACCTTGAAAATTGTAGGCGCAACCCAATCCGAATTGATTGTGACCAAAGACCAAGGCTGGCGACGCCAACAAAAGATGCGAAATCCTCATTCGTGGTCTATTTGCGAACCACGAACTTTAGTAAAATGGCTACTGAAATGGACTTTGTAGAGACGTAACAATTATGTATTTCGGAGTTATAAATGAGTCTCAGAGCATGTTTATCATTAAAAACAAAAAATGTATTTATTTTTCTGAAATCCTGTTGTTTGAGCCGCAGGCGAGGTGGTTCGCCACTCCGATTAGGATTTCTTGACTTTCTTTTGCGGCCGCCGCTGCGGTTACTTTTCTTGTGTCAAGACAAGAAAAGTAAGGAGTGTCGATAGGAAATTTTGTTTTTTTAACAAATGCCAAATAAAATTTCCAAACATGCTCTCATATCTCCTAAATCCGCAATCGTTATGTTTTCTCAAAAAAACATAATCATAATATATTCACCTAGAGCAAAGCCTGACCAGAGTAACATGGCAAGACATAAGGCAATTTTTCCGACCATACCCGTAATAAGCCCTATGAACGAACCAATAGCAGCTTTCAACGCTTTTGAGAAATCTGCCCCATTGATAAGTTCGCCAACTAGCGCCCCTAAAAATGCACCTAATAACATACCAACCGCTGGAATAAAGAACATTCCGACCAATAAACCTATCGTAGACCCAATAGCACCGTATTTGCTTCCCCCAAACTTTTTGGTTCCCCAAACGGGTGCATAGTAATCAAAAATAGCCATTGCTACTGTCAGTACAGTGAAGACCACCAAGGTACTTTTATTGAACTCGACAAAGCGGGTGTAGTGTAAACAAAACATACCTGCCAAACTCAATGGTGGACCTGGGATAGGAAGTACAGCCCCAGCTAAACCACCAAGTAATAAGCCAATCGCAAGAATAGTCAGAATAATGTCCATGGAGATATAAATTTTAACAGGTTTTGAATTTTAGCTGATACCCGATAGCTCCAATTAAGGTAACTGATATGATGCCGAAATAGGATAATGATCAGAATATTTGATTTCGCTATGAGTGGTAAAAGACTGTATTTTTATTTTATCACTAAAAAACTGATTGTCGATTCGAACAAATTTAGGACTTCTATTTAACGTAAAACCAAATCCATTACCTGCTCGCTCAAAAGCATTTTCTAATCTGTCTCTCACGTGCCCGTACGCTAGTCCATAAGGTAGTTCGTTAAAATCACCACAAACTATAACAGGATATGGACTTTCATCAATAAGCTTTTCGATAGACTTAATTTCGCGCGCATGGTCAATAAAGCCTTTCTTCAAAGACGATAATATATCTCGTCCTTCGGTTTTTACCAAGGCTTCATCTTTTTTATTGAAAGCTTGGGCTACTTTCCCCACACGGATGCCCATAGACTGTAGTTGTAGGTTGATAATACGAATGGTATCTTTTTTGAAAATAATATCAGCTAATAAGTACCCATTACTTGTACTATTCCCAGGGAAAGCCTTACCTTTTTTATTGATGATAGGATATTTTGAATAAATTACTAAAGTTGAGTAATAACCTTTTGGGTCAGCATTGATGGCTCTGTAGGGATATTCTTTTTTGAGTAAATCCGCAGCAAATTTTCCCTCTTCGTTAGAGGTTTTACTAAACTCCTGAAAGCATTTGATATCAGCGTCGAAGTGTTCGACATAGTCAAACAAGGATTCTTTGTCAGATGGCTTCAGCCCTTGAAAGCTAAATACATTATAACTCAAAACACTTAGGTCGTCTTCTGTTTTGTCATGACTTGGCGAAAGCTGAAAGGTACGTACCGTAAAAGGCCAGCCCATGAACCAAATAATCAAAAATACCCAAGCTCTGGACGGACGAATATACAACCAGATGAGCCCCAGTATTAAACAAGCGCCTTGGGCTATAGGAATGGACATCATCACAAACCCCGCGAACCAATGTTCCCATACGATGGTATAGCCCAAAAAGTACGCAAACAAGGTGTACATACACAGTGGTAAACTGCTGAGCCAAAGCAAAGAAGTGGCGATCTTTTTTATCATAAGGTATTATTTGATATACAAATTTGGCAGGTTTTCTTTCAAAAACGATAGAATTTGCGAAAACTTGATATGATAGCATAAATCTTTTCATAATAAATTGCTAGTTTACAAAATAATTCATACTTTTGCGTTCCAATTTCAGAAAACACTGATTATCAAGTCTATTACATCGCCGAATACAGCATTAAGTTTAATTCTGAATTATTACAAAGCCTTTTGATAAAAATGTATTAATATTTAGTAGAAAGGTCAATTATAGTAAAGAATTGTTTGATAGTGAGGCGATTAACACATAAACAATTAACGCATTTTTATCATGGCGAAGGTTTGTCAATTAACAGGAAAGAAAACTCAAGTGGGTAACAACGTTTCTCACGCTAATAACAAAACTAAAAGAAAGTTTTATCCAAACTTGCACACTAAAAAATTCTTTTTAGAGTCTGAAGGTGTATGGGTAACTTTGAAAGTTTCAGCGAAAGCAATCCGTACAATCAACAAGAAAGGTTTGGAAGCTTCTTTGATTGACGCTGCTCGTAAAGGAACATTGAACGTTTAGTTATACTTGTCTCCGACAATTTTAAAGCCTCTTCGTAATTATATTGCGAAGAG
Organism: Flectobacillus roseus; assembly: GCF_030056595.1. NCBI lineage: Bacteria > Pseudomonadati > Bacteroidota > Cytophagia > Cytophagales > Flectobacillaceae > Flectobacillus > Flectobacillus roseus. Next base: position 54,891 of record NZ_JASHIF010000019.1, on the reverse strand, counting down.
GCTTTTGTTTTGTCTGGGGTTTGTGATTTTAAGAGATATTTACCCAAAAGCTGATTGCCAACAGCTATTAGCCTAGAAGCGTCATTTTATTTTAAATTTATGAAACAAAATAGCGCTCGATAACCGTTTAGTTATTGCTTGTCGGTGATACGATTGATTCCTGACAACTTAAAGCCTCAATATACTATGCTGACATCTTCTGAAAAAACTCGTTATCAAAAACATTTATTACTTCCTCAAATAGGTATTGAAGGACAAGAAAAACTCAAATCTACCAAAGTGCTTGTGGTAGGAGCAGGGGGCTTGGGTTGTCCTGTACTTCTTTATTTGGCCGCAGCAGGTATCGGAAAAATTGGAATTATCGACAATGACGCCGTGGATTTGACTAATCTTCAACGTCAGGTTTTATACAAAGTCGAAGATATTGGTAATCCCAAAGCATTAGTGGCGACCAAACGCCTCTTGGCGATGAATGATAGTATCGAAGTGGAAGCCATTTTACATAGACTCAAAAAAGAAAATGCCCTTCAGTATATCCAACAATATGATATCGTAGTAGACTGTACCGATAACTTCACAACTCGTTATTTGATTAATGATATTTGTGTCAAGCTCAATAAGCCTTTTGTATATGGAGCAATCCATCAGTTTGAAGGGCAAGTTTCGGTATTTAATTACACCGATGCCAGTGGTCAGCAAGGACCTACATATCGTTGCTTGTTTCCCGAACAACCCTCAGAACTAGAAATTCCTAACTGTGCTACTATTGGCGTATTGGGTATTTTGCCTGGCACGCTAGGTATGTACCAAGCCAACGAAGTCGTAAAAATGGTAACAGGCATAGGCAAAGTATTGAGCGGTGAGTTTTTGATGATAGATTTATTAGAAAATACTTCTAGGAAAATAAAAGTAAAACGCCGTCCAGACGCCGAACAACTTGCTCGCCAGTCTGAGACACAAGAACAAGAGGAAATTGCCTGTAAAACAAATATTATGAAAACACTTTCAGTTGAGGAATTACAAGAGAAGCTTGAGGCTCAAGAGGACTTATTTCTTCTCGATGTTCGTAATCCAAATGAATATGAAATTTGTCATCTCGACAATTCGGTATTGATTCCGATGAATCATGTCCCTAATAATATCAAACATATCCCACGTGACAAGCCTGTAGTGGTGTATTGTCATCATGGTATGCGTTCGGCTTCGGTTATTCAGTTTTTGGAGCAAAATCACCAATTCGATAATCTTTATAATCTCACAGGGGGTATCAATGCTTGGGCTTATGAAATAGACCCACAAATGGATACTTACTAAATTTTGACACTATCGATGCAACTTCTTCGTTAGTTTTTACATCTAGGATGTAATGTTTAACCTAAAGTTTGTGTAGAAATGAGAAAAATATTGATTGCGAGTATAGCAATACTCTTAGTAAGTGTGAGTGCTTGGGCTCAAAACTCTCAAGAAATGACCGTTCAAGCTTTTACTAAAGTAGACTTTCAGGGTATTATGAAAGTAGAAATCGTAAAAGGGAGCACCAATAAAGTTACAGCCGAGGCACATGGAAACCTCAGTTTAGATGATTTGACAATCTCCGTCTCAGGTGGTGAATTATCGGTAAAAACAAAAATTTTTAAACAACTTACCGAAAAAGATAAAAAGGCAAACGCAGGAAGCTACTATGAAGTCAAAGTGGTATATAGTGCCGATTTGAGTAATATTAAGGGTGGTCGTGGTGCAGAGTTGCAGTTTGGTAATGTCTTAGTAGGAAACCATTTGATACTAGAAGGTAGCTCTGGAGCAATTATTAAAGCCGATTTAGACCTCAATACTCTCGAAGTAGCAAGTTTGCAAGGAGCTATTGTCAATCTGGAAGGAAAAGCAAAATATCAGTCTGTGCGTGTAAATACAGGAGGACAATTGCACGCTTTTGACTTGAAAGCTGAACAAACCGATGCCAAAGTCAATACAGGAGGAATGGCCGAAGTTGCCACATCACAATCCTTAGATGCTTCGGCAGGTACAGGAGGTATGCTAACCTACAAAGGAAATCCTAGTCAAAAGAGTATCAGATCCAACTTGGGAGGCGAAGTGAAAAGCTTATAGTTACCAAAAGGCTGACCACAATCATGAATGCTTTATGAATACCATCATAAAGCATTTTTGCTTTTAAGGGCAAATTTGTCATATACAAAATCTATTCCCTTGTGTTATGAAGCCATCCCAAGATAAACTATCTCTATTCAATTGGTTAATACAAAAATATCAGCGTAAGATTTATTGGCATGTGCGTAAAATGGTCATTTCGCATGATGATGCAGACGATTTGACGCAAGAGGTATTTTTGAAGGTATGGCAAGGATTGGATAATTTTAGAGGCGATTCTCAATTATTTACTTGGATATACCGTATTGCAACCAACGAATGTCTCAATTTTTTGAGAAATAAACGCAAAATGCAGTTTTGCGAAATTGAAGACTTTTCAGAGGTATTTGCATCAGACCATAATCATGATGTACTTATATCAGGAGATGATATTCAGTTGGCACTTCAAAATGCCATTATGACTTTGCCCGATAAACAACGTTTGGTTTTTAATATGCGCTATTTTGATGAAATGCGCTATGAAGAAATTGCTAGAATAACAGGAACATCTGTAGGAGCACTAAAAGCAACCTATTCGATTGCTGTTCATAAAATCGAAAACTTATTACATGTTAATCAACATAAATTGCACTATGCTGCCTAATGAGATTTAGTGAATTGTGAGTGGTGAATGATGAATTGTGAATTAAGAATGAGTAATTCACAATTCATCATTCACCACTCGTCTATTCCTTACGTGCTTGGTACTCGTCAGAAATGAGTTTGAATACATATCCGCTAATCCATGCTACGTCACCACCTTTGATGAAGTAGAAGCGTTTCTGAACGCCATCACGGTTCATTTCTTTAATCAAAGTTTCTAACAATGCCGCACCAGCAATAATATCTTGTTGGTTATAGATTTTTGTCGTAATATTTTTAACGTCTTCTTCTGCAATAGCACGAACTGCTGGATCTGTCACGCGAGAAAAATCTGGGTTGATCAACTCCTCGTAGCTACTAGCGCTCATTTGACGGAATTTACGAATATCTTCCAAACTTACTTCTACTGGACGACCGATAATCGCAGCACGCTCTGGGTGTAAGAATGAGTTCATCACAAATACGATACCTCCTAATAAAAATACGTTTTTGCGATTTTTCAAACCTACTTTACGATTAAGCTCAAGAGCTAACTCTTCGCCAACCACTTTTACTTCGTCGTTTACTCCTTTGGTATATTCCTCCAAATTAGCATCTGGCAATTTTTTCTTTACAATTTTCACAAAAGCCTTTGTACCATAAGGGAAGTTCACTGCTTCAAATTTGGTACGGCTCAACAAATAGCCACCTTTGATGTTTCCACCGCCAATATCCATTACTGATGATGACAAGTGTAATTCTGGTGCTACCATTGAAAGGGCTCCAAATTTAGCTTCGTCTTCTGCCGAAATAATATCAATCTTTTGATTTGGATTTTTCAAGGCCTCACGAATGGCAGCAATTACTTCTGCTTCTTTGCCAGGCTGTTTGTCAGTAGCTTGTTTTAATCCACTACTCATCACAATAAACATACGGTCAGACAATACGTTGTTACGAACAGTAGCAGTATCGACCAAGTCTTTGATAGCAATGGCAGTTTCTTTGATAGCTTGAGGAGTCAAAGCACTAGGCTCAGTATTGATTGACATACTCTTTTTGAGGTTGTAAGTAACACCTTTTTTAGGCGAAACGGTTACCCCAATGATACTTAACTTTACACCTTTCGAGCCGATGTCGATACCTGCATAAAGTTCTTCGGCTTCTTTCAAACCATCGAGTAATTGCGAAATAGCTTTTTCGCTCATACCCATTTTCAATTTCTTATAGATATCAATCGCTTTGGAGAAGTTACGTGAAGCCTCAAGGATATTTTCTTGATCACGATACAAGAAGCCAAGGTTTTCATAAATAGCGGCTTCCCAATATTCGTTTCGTCCACGAACCATTCCCAATGCTTTATTGAGATATTCTTCAGACTGGTCAAATTGTTTTACTTCGCGGAGGGTGTTAGCAATTTTAAGGTAACGTAATGCAGTATTTACATCTTGGGCTGTGGTTACAATAATACTACTAAGGAGCAAAAAAAGAGTAAAAATGAGTTTTTTCATGTTAAAAGAATTTTATTAAATCAGTCGTTGTGATTGAATACCTATTATCTAATCCAAGAAGTAAGGAGGAAATATCGGAGTGAGAACAAACCTTACCCTATTGAGTGTTAGAAATGACACTGAGCGACTTGTGGTTAGTAATGTACGATGGGCTTCAAACTATTGCTAATTTGGGATTCCTGATTTCGGAAATAAGGGCATACTACATAGCTTTTTCTACAATAAGAGTCAAAAAAGCAGGTGGTACTTCCGTAATCCAAGATCTGATATCCGAAATAGATGATGCTTAAAATCCTTCGAACAGTTCCGACCTGTGGCTAGGGATTTTGGTATAAAGGAACTTTTACTTGAGTAGGATCAAGGTCTGTTGTATCTACTTTGGCAACTCGCTTACTCTTACTACCTTTTTTCTTTTTACTCTTAGTAGTGGATTTACTACTAGTGGTTGTTTTGGAACTGGTGCTTGGTTTAGCTTTAGCACTAGTCGAAGGTTTTTGTTGGAGTTTACTACTTACGGCAGAATGAACAGATGTACTACTCATGCTAAGAAAAAGTAAGCATAGCCAAATACCTGACCATGTTTTGAGTGGGGATAACACACGATTTAGCATAGGAAGTTGGATTTATGGGTTTGGATAATAAGGAATTATCCTTTTTTTGACTTTAGTAAAGTAATAGAAAAAAAGCCTTTTTATCAATAAAATATTTGATAAATAAGTACTGTCACTTCACTCAATGATTTTAATTAATCCAACTGGTTCAAAAAACATACCATTACACTATAAAAAAACACGAAGCTCCTTGGTTTTTTCAAGGAGCTTCGTGATAAATAAGAGTTGTTGCAGACTTATATGCCTGAAAATTAAATGATTATTTCTTTTCTAGGCCTGGCTGAAAAATTTCAAAATTTTCAGTCTTTTTCGCTTCAGCAACAATTTTGCGAACGTCAGATAAGAGTTTTTTCGCATCGTAGATTACGCCGTCTTTGATGGTGTATTTTACACCACCCACACGTTTTACTTCATTGCTTTCCGTCAAGTGAATGGCTCCAGTACCATACAAAACCTTGATATTTTTGAGAGGGTTTTCTTCTAAAATCACTAAATCTGCCAACTTACCAGTCTCTACACTACCAATTTTGTCTTGCATACCTAGTGCCTCAGCACCTTTGAGGGTTGCCGCCCGAATGACCTCAAGCGGATGAAAGCCAGCTTCTCGTAGCAGCTCAAGCTCTCGGATATACGCAAAGCCGTAAAGTTGGAAAATAAAGCCAGAGTCAGATCCTGCGGTTACTCTTCCGCCACGGTTTTTGTACTCATTGACAAAGTTCATCCATAAACGATAATTTTCTTTCCAAGCTACTTCCTGCTCTGTACCCCAGTCTTGCCAATACGAGCCATGCGAAACACGTGAAGGCTGATAAAAACGCCATAACTGAGGCAATGTGTATTCTTCATGCCATTCGGCACGACGAGCCAGCATTAACTCGCGATTGGCTTCATAGATATTGAAAGTGGGGTCAATCGTAAAATCAAGTTTCAATAATTCATCCATAACCTCATTCCAGCGTTTTGAGCCTGGCTTGGCAGCTTGTTTCCAAAGTTTACCTGCTTCTTCAAAACGATTTTGTTCGTTGCCATAGTTATAATCCGCAGGATAGTCCTGAATCGTTTGGCTATCAAATAGCGCTTCTGGTAAACCATACCAGTGTTCCATTGAGGTCAAGCCTGCTCTGGCAGAGTTGAGTACATTCCAACGAGCCACATCTACTTGCGCATGGTGACAAGCCGAGCGAAGTCCTAATTCTTTATTGCGACGTAAAGCCGCATCCATAACTTCGGGTCTTGCGCCAAAAAACTTAATACCATCAGCGCCTTTTTTAGCATTTTCTTCCACCCAAGCACGAGCTTGATCTGCGGTAGTGATACTTTCTTTTGAACCCATACCAAAGGCTGTATAAGCCAAGATACGAGGAGCAGTGATTTCATTTTTTTCAGACTTTTGCTTTTGGTCTAGTACCCAATCCAAGCCATTTCCTGCCGAAGGGTCACGGATGGTGGTAATACCATGCGCTAACCATAGCTTGAATACATACTCGGCTGGCGTACCTTGCGAACGCCCCCCAATATGCCCGTGCATATCTACAAAACCTGGGAGCACGTACATACCAGTACAATCTAGTTCTTTGTCGCCTTTATCCGCTTTGGGTCTATCTTTTGGGTCAATAGGTACGCCCGGGTAGCCCACTACCTTGATTTGGGTAATTTTGTTTTTCTCGATAACAATATCACAAGGGCCTTGCATAGGAGAGCCCGTTCCGTTGATGACGTTGACCCCTCGAATAATCATGCGATTAAATTGACCTTCGCCTTCCGTACGTGAGGGAGCTTTGGGAATTTGGGCAATGGCAGTGATGCCTGCGCATAGTGTCAGGAGTAAGAGTTTGATGCGTAAAATTGTATGCATGAGCTATATAAAGGTTGATGAGTAATGAAAGATGATGGGGCTTTTTGTCATAGGAAAAGGTAAGTGAGAAACAAATACGCCTAACCATCCTTACACAAGTTAGTGATTTTGACTAAAATGTGTAACTTGCTGTGGAACAATTCAACAAACTTCTTAGATATGAATCTACAAATACTCGACAAATGGATTCGGGGAAACTTCCTTTTTCTCTGTATTATCTTGGCTTGCTTATTTGCTGTTGTTAAAAAAGCAACTATTTTTCAAATAGAAAAACCTACTAATACTACCGCTCCGTTAGAAGATAATCCTCTTGCCAAAGATCAAGCTTTTCAACAATATTGGAATACAGGATTGTCGGAGCTTAATACCTATGAATTAACACAAACTATGGATACAAGCCAGCAGAAAGGTCAAATACAACTGGTATTTACGATGGTAGATTTTGATACAAAAAAACGTATGCAGACTACTTCATCTGACAAATCTGCGTCTACAACTGTACTCAAACAAAATTTAATACAGAAAATAGCCTCAGGAGTATATGAATATTCTTTGACGAACTCTACTTTTACGCCCACAAATTATGTGGTATTTCCTCATGCATTAAAGGTAGATTATGCTAAACAAAATACACAAGGGCAGGAATACAGCCAAGTGGATTGGCAGGGGCAAACATTTTTGTATAAAGGGAAAAGTGATTTCCAACCAAAAGCGCAACAAGATACTAGTGTAAAAACGGCATGGCTCGAGGACGAAATCTGGAATCGTATACGCCTGAATCCACAGACTTTACCAGACGGAGAAGCCGAAATGATTCCTAGTCTTGAATACCTTCGTAGTACAAATCAAAAGGTAGAAGCTATTTCATGCAAAACTACGCTTGAAGAGAAAACAGATTCGTTGAGTAAGCAAGTTTTGAAGAATTATACGATAGAATATCCAGAAAAACATCGTAAAGTTAGTATTGTATTCGAAGCCCAATTTCCTTTTAAAATACTAAATTGGGAGTATACAACAACCGAAAATGGCAAGGTAACGACCACGGTAGCGCGATTAGTACAATCGAAGCAGGTGACGGTAGGAAGGTCACAGAAGTAAGAAATGAAGCATTTGTACTTTATGACCTATGGCTAACTTTACAATTCATAAGACAAAACGCCCGTTTATCTGTTTGCACAATAGATTGGTCAATTTGATGAACCTTCTTGGATTTTGAATTGTAATTTTATCATCCTCATATATAATGTTAAACAAGAAAAATGAAATTTCTCGGATTTAAACTTCCGAGCAAGTTGATAAGTTTTGGCCTTTCCATATTGGTGGGCCTTGTACTTTGGGCTTGTTCAGGACAAGACAAAAAACAAGAAAACACATTGCCCGAAACAAAGGTTTGTTCTATGATATTTATCGATAAATCAGTGAGCGTAAATGTGGATAAAGGTTTTGCGAATGAGAAATACACAAAAATTATCAATGACTTAGTAGAGAAGAATATCAGAGGAAAAGGCGATAAGTTAATTGTGTATTTTATCCATGAAAACACCGCAAAAGCCAAAGTGGCAGAAGTAATCAGTCGTACCGACATGGAGGAGACTGAAGGCTCAAATGCCAACGACTCAGAAGCTCTCAAAACAGAGTTTTTACTGGATTTGGGCAAAGAAAAAAGTATTTTCAAGCAGCTAGTCGTGAAACAACTAAGCGCTCGCAATACCTCGAGTAGCAATGAAAGTACCGATATTCTGGCTTCGCTCGAATTAATTGAAAAAGAAGCTGCCAGAGGATATGACGTCAAGGTCTATTATCTGTCAGACATGGTCGAAAGCATGAAAGGCGAGCATCGTCGCGATTTTCACAAAAATCCTCCTGTCGATGATGCCGCCGCAGTAGGTTGGGCCAGAGAAGATGCCAGTAATTTAAAAGCAAATCTCAATAACCTGACTTCAATACAGGTATTTGTTGCTAAACCTTTTGAACCAACGGCCTCAACTCGTGTCAATAACCCAGCCGTTTCGGCGTATTGGGAAAGACTATTTGCCGAATTGGGCGTAAGTACTGAAGTAGAAGAATTGTAAAAAAGGCTGTGAGAAACGATACTTGTTTCTCACAGCCTTTTTTACATAAATTATAAACTTGATTCCAGACCCAAGTTTGCCAAAATCCTCATTTCTAAGTTTTTTGTTGTAACTTTGCAGACTTAATTAAAATGGAGAAATGTTGAAAACTGATAATTCTCGCAATTACAAATTTTATTAAGCTAGAAAACGACTTTCAAGCAACTAATTGAATGAAAACGAAAACGTTAAAGAAAAATAAAGTAAATATAGTTACATTAGGTTGTAGCAAAAACTTGGTAGACTCTGAAGTGATTTATACTCAGCTCAAAGGCAATGGTATGAATGTAAGCCACGAGTCTAAAAAGGACGATTCAAATATCGTTATTGTGAATACTTGTGGTTTTATTGATAATGCCAAACAAGAATCTATCGATACGATTTTACGATATGTAGATGCCAAAGAAGCAGGAGTTATTGATAAACTGTACGTAACAGGCTGTTTGTCGCACCGCTATAAAGATGATTTGGAAAAGGAAATCCCAACAGTAGATGCTTTTTTTGGTACAAACGAATTGCCTCGATTACTCAAAACACTTAAGGCAGATTACAAGCATGAATTGATTGGCGAGCGTTTGTTGACAACTCCAGCACACTATGCCTATCTGAAAATTGCGGAAGGTTGTGATCGCCCATGTTCGTTTTGTGCAATTCCATTGATGCGTGGAGGTCATGTTTCTCGCCCAATCGACGAGCTCGTAACTGAAGCTAAATCTTTGGTAAAAAGAGGAACAAAAGAGCTTATCCTTATTGCACAAGATCTTACATATTACGGATTAGATATTTACAAAAAACGTAATCTTTCTGAATTGCTCGACCGTCTATCAGACATTGAAGGTATGGATTGGATTCGTTTGCAATATGCATACCCAGCTGGCTTTCCAATGGACGTATTGGATGTAATGGCTGCCAAACCAAATATCTGTAACTATTTGGATATGCCTTTACAAAGTGGCTCAACAGAGGTATTGAAGAGAATGCGCCGTGGTATTACTCGTGAAAAAACAGAAGATTTAATCCACGCCATCCGTGACAAAGTACCTAATATTGCTTTGCGTACAACCTTGATTTCTGGTCACCCAGGTGAAACGGAAGAGGATTTTGAAGAAACTTATCAATTTGTTGAAAAAATGCGTTTTGACCGTCTTGGGGTATTTACCTACTCACACGAAGAAAATACGCACTCTCACACTTTCGAAGACGATATTCCAGAAGAAGTAAAACAAGAACGTGCCGACGAAATTATGGCATTGCAACAAGCAATTTCTTTGGAATTGAATCAAGCAAAAATTGGCAATACTTACAAAGTGCTTTTTGACCGTAAAGAAGGAGGATATTTTATTGGTAGAACAGAATTCGACTCACCAGAAGTAGATAACGAAGTCCTAATTCCAGCTAGTCAATATGTTCGTTTAGGCGATTTTGCAGATGTAAAAATCACCTCAGCCGAAGAATTTGATTTGTACGGCGAATTAGCTAAATAAATAAAATGCCTGTAAGAACATCTCTTGCAGGCATTTTATTTTACTGAAGCAAACACGGTAATATGCAATCACTAAAGAGAATTTACGGCTTGAACTTCTCATATACATCTTTACCAGTTGTTGCGTCTTTACCCCAAAGCTCAATATAGTTGACAGAAGGCATCAAACCACTCTCATCTACACTTACAAATACTTTTTTCAAGATTTGCATTTTTCCGTTAATGGGAAACAAAGCAATAGCTTCGCCATGACTATCTAATTTTACAATAAATCTTCTTTTACGATAAGCTAAAAAGTGACCTTCATAAGCATTGGCTTCACCTTCAAGAGCACTGGTATGCAAGCCATACGCTAAAGTTCTTTGAATGTTAGATAACTCCTGCTTTTTGCCACCTTCGGTATATCTAATCCAATAAGTATGCACAGGATTTTTATGGTCTAATTTATTGTTAGGCAACACATTCGCATCATATAGAATAGTGTTGATATTGGAGCTACGCTGAATATAAAAAAGACGATTTGGACCTTCGGGTGGAATAGGGAACTGTTCTACAGAGGAAGGAGTATTATGCTTATTTTTTTGCGCAAAGCTTTCTGAATAATTTACCAATAATGACAGAGATACTACAAAGGTGAATATGGCTGTCTGAGTGACTTTTGAGAGTTGCATTATTTTTGAAATAGTCCTGTTATAAATTTAAGTCTGCAAAGGTAATCAACGCAGATGAGTTAATCCGTAACAGAACGTTAGTATTTTGTAAAAAATTAGCTAGTGATTAAGGGTTAATTAAGAACGAAAAAAAGAGAAAAATTGGCATACAAATTACTGATAATTGAATAGAACAATACAAGGGTTGTAAATCATGGTAGATTTCGTATTAGAACTGTACACAGGATTCTAAAACTGTCTATTTCGGGTATCGGATGTTGGATTTCGGAAGTTTATTCTTTTATGTTTTGTAAAAAATAGAGGTATTTTACTTTTTTCCCGAAATCAGAAATCCCCAATCCGCAATTATTGGAAGTTCTCCGTACAATCCTAATTTGGGATTGCTGATTTTGGAATATACTTTTAAAAGTAAATGATACTCCCGAAATACAACCTTCGATATCCGAAATAGATAGTTCTCAACTCTACCAACAAGACAACAATGTTTATTTGTCCAAAAACAATTAATTTAGAAACCCGGATATTCTATCAACTCAAACTCTAGTCATTCAGTTCATGTTAATTCGTCAAGCTACCATAAGCGATTTGCCATCAATTCTCCAATTATATGCAGAGGTGTTGGACAAAGGTCAAGTATTATCTCTGTCGGAAGCAGAAGTATTATTTCAAAAAATGTCTAGCTATCCCAATTACAAGGTATATGTAGCCGAGCAAGAACACCAAGTGATAGGTACTTTTGCTTTGTTAATAATGGACAATTTGGCACATAGAGGCACGCCATCAGGCATTGTCGAAGATGTAGCAGTACAAGAAAATTTACAGGGAAAAGGAATAGGCAGACAAATGATGAAGTATGCTATGCAAGTTTGTAGCGAAGCAGGATGTTACAAACTAGTGCTTTCAAGCAATCAAAAGAGGGTCGAAGCACATGCTTTTTATGAATCCTTAGGCTTTGATAAACACGGCTTTAGTTTTCTTGTACCTACGCTTCTCTAAAAGAGGAAAAAATAACATCTTTTTGTTTTTTTATAAAAAAAGTACTAATTTTGTACCAGAAAAATTAGGAAGAGGGGTCGGAAATCCCTCTTTTTTATTTTGTATTACACGTTCAGACCAGAAAGTCATAGAGGAGGGTGAAGCGGTGGTTTTCTAGAGTTTTTCATCTTCATGCTTTCTTTTTTCTTTCCTGTAGGCTTCAAAAACAAGTATGTTAAAAGATAAAATTGCAGAAATGCTTGAGCCACTTCTCGAAAACGGATTGTTTTTCGTGGTGGATTTACAAGTCAATGTCCTAAAAACACGTATCAATATCACGATTTTAGTGGATTCAGATGAGGGCATCAAAATTGAGGAATGTGCCAAAATTAGCCGAAAATTAGCTAATGGTATCGAAGCACAAGAACTCATTCCAACAGCTTACAACCTTGAAGTGTCTTCTCCAGGTATTGACCAACCTCTAGTATTGACCCGTCAGTACATCAAGAATATTGATCGTACGCTCAAAGTTCAGTTCAAAGATGGTGCCGAGAAAGTAGGAGTACTACAAGAAGTAAAAGAGGATGGAATTATTCTGTTGGAAGAGCCTAAAAAGAAACCGAAAAAAGGTGAAGTAATCGAACCAGAATTTATTTCATTTTTGAATATAGAAAAAGCAAAGGTACAAATATCGTTTAAATAGTGGCTGCGTTGCTTGGCGTAGAACTTGTTGAGCGAATTAGTAATAATTCAACACTCCAGAGTCTTTTCTGTCAAGTTATTCAATCATTAAAAATTATGAACCAATGAATAGTGCAGAGTTAATAGCGTCGTTTGCGGATTTTGCCAAAGAGAAAAGCGTTGACCGCCCGACGATGATTAAGGTGTTGGAAGAGGTGTTTCGTACGATGATTCGTAAAAAATACGGAACAGATGCCAACTTCGATGTAATCATCAACCCGGAAAGCGGGGACTTAGAAATGTGGCGTACCCGCGAGATTGTCGATGACAACTCAGAAGATATTTGGGACTATGACAAAATTCCATTGGAAGAAGCTCGTAAAATCCAGCCTGACTTCGAAATTGGCGAAGAGGTGGCTGAATTGGTGAAGCTAGAAGACTTTGGTCGCCGTATAGTTCAAACGGCTCGTCAAACCCTAATCCAAAAGGTTAAAGACCTTGAAAAAGAAAGTCTTTACGACAAGTACAAAGACTTGGTAGGTGAGATGGTTTCTGGCGATGTTTACCAAATTGTTGGTAAAGAATTAATCATTTCTGATGCAGAAAAGAATGAATTGATTTTGCCTAAAGCAGAAATGATTTCTAAGGATCGCTACAAAAAAGGTGAGCCAGTACGTGCGGTTATCCACCGTGTAGAAATGAATAATGGTACGCCAAAAATCATTTTGTCTCGTACTTCTCCAGTATTTTTGGAAAGATTATTTGAGCAAGAAATCCCTGAAATCTATGATGGTCAAATCATGATTCGCAGAATTGTACGTGAGCCAGGCGAACGTGCTAAAGTAGCTGTTGAATCTTATGATGATCGCATCGATCCAGTAGGAGCTTGTGTAGGTATGAAGGGTTCGCGTATTCACGGAATTGTTCGTGAATTACAGAACGAAAATATCGATGTAATCAACTATACCGAAAACCTTGAGTTGTTGGTAGCGCGTGCGCTTAGCCCAGCTAAAGTAAGCTCGATGAACATCGATAAAGAGCGTAAACGTATTGCGGTGTATTTACAGCCAGATCAAGTGTCTTTGGCAATTGGTAAAGGTGGACAAAACATTAAGCTTGCGGGTAAGCTAGTAGGTTACGAACTAGACGTGTACCGTGATATCAAACAAGAAGAAGTAGACGATGAGGATGTGGATTTGACAGAATTCTCAGACGAAATCGAAGACTGGATCTTGGAAGAACTTCACCGTATTGGTCTAGATACAGCCAAGCAAGTACTTAAATTGAGTAGCGAAGAACTTGTTCGTCGTACTGAATTGGAAGAAGAGACAGTGAACGAAGTACTGTCTATTTTACGTTCTGAGTTTGAATAAGATTGATTGAGTGAATGATAGAATGATAGAATAGTTGTTCGAAAACTTCAAGCTTCGGCTTGAGCATATCATTTACTCAATTCAAAACTATTCTATCATTCAGTCCGGTCAACAGGTTTTCTCAAATAGGTTTCTATTTGATGAAAATGCAGACAAAACAGAAACATTCATAACATTAATCAATTAGTATTATAGAAAAGGAGATAAGCAAAAGTATGGCAGAAGATAAAATGATGCGTTTGAGCCTTGTGGCAAAGCAGATTAACGTGGGAATCTCAACCATTGTTCAATATCTCTCTGCCAAAGGTCACAAGGTTGATAACAACCCCAATACCAAGTTGAATTTCGAGCAGCTAAAATTATTGGCGAAAGAATATCGCAATGATAGCTTACTCGAAGGTATGCAACCAGCAGCACCAGTTGTACCAAAAGCAGTAGAGGAAGCACCAGCACCAAGTCCTAAAAAACAGGATGATGGTATGCCTTTATACTTCCGTGAAGGAGCAAGTGATGCAGGAAAAGCAGAAGATAAACCTAAAGAGGTAGTACCTTCTACAGAGCCAGAGAAAATCTCAGCTCGTGCAGAGGTAACTTTCAAAGTATTAGGAAAAATTGAGTTAGACGGAAAAGGAAATCCTGTGCCTCCAAAGCCAGTAACTCCTCCTGTTGAACCAAAACCAGAACCTAAAGTTGAAAGTGTTATTGTTGAAACGCCTGTAGTTGAAACCAAAGCGCCTGAGGTACCACAACCAATAGCAGCTCCTACAGAAACGCCAGCTCCAGTAGCGCCAACCCCGACTACCACTGAACCAAAAGCTGAATTACCAGTAGTAGTAGCGCCGACACAGAATGAGAATACTCCTAAAGAGGAGGTAGTTGTTGAAAGTAAAAAAGTAATTGCTGAAGAAAACCCAATAGTTAAAGCTGAACCTGCTCCAGTGGTAGAAGAGAAAAAACAGCCAGAGCCACAGTCTCAACCTGTAGCTAAAACCGAAACGCCTACTGCTGCTGAAGTAAAGGCACAACCTCAAGCTCAAGTGCAACAAGGCAATCGCCCGCAACAGCACAACCAGCAAGCGAATCAACAACGCAACAACCAACAGAATCAACAAGGCCAAAAGCCTAACAATAATCAGTCAAATCAAAACAAACTGCAAAATCCTGTGCAACAGCCACAACAGCCTAAGCCACAGCCAAAGCGTTATGATGAGGTTCCTACAGATAGAAATATCGAGCTAATTGAAGCTAAAGGAGAAACCTTAAAAGGCTTAACTGTATTAGGTAAAATTGAATTACCAGTAGAACAGCCTCGTTCTTCTAATAACAAAAATAAGAAGAAACGTAAACGTATTAAGCCTGCTGAAAAGGTTACTGAAGCAGAAATCCGTAATGAAAAGGGTGCTCCGCGTCCTAAGAAAGACGAACCAAGTAAGCCTGGAGATGGTAATAAAAAACCTCAAGGACCAAATTCTGGAGGTGGTAACAACAACCATAACCACAATAACAATAATAATAATAACAACAACAACAGTAACAATAATAACAACAAGAAGAAGCCTAAGAAGGACGAAAAAGAGGAAGTTTCTGACAAACAAATTCAGGAACAAATCAAAGCGACTATGGCTCGTCTTCAAGGACAAACCTCAAAAGCAAACTTTGGTGCAAAAGAACGTCGCGAAAAACGTAAAGTTCGTGCCGAGCGTGAAGAAAAACGCCAAATGCGTGAAGAGGAAGAAGCAAAAATCCTTAAAGTTACTGAATTTATTTCTGCTAGCGAGTTAGCATCTTTGATGGATGTTTCTGTAAACGAAGTTATCTCTACTTGTATGAGTTTGGGAATGTTCGTTTCAATCAACCAGCGTCTCGAAGCAGATATTATTGCCATTATTGCTGAGGAGTTTGACTTTGAAGTACAATTTGTATCAGCTGAGGAAGAAGTTGAAGCGGCCCTTCAAGAAGAAGCAGATGCTCCTGAAACTTTAGAAATGCGTGCGCCAATCGTAACGATTATGGGTCACGTTGACCACGGTAAAACTTCCTTGCTCGACTACATCCGTCGTGCTAAAGTTGCCGCTGGTGAAGCAGGTGGTATTACTCAGCACATTGGTGCTTACTCTGTAAAACAAGAAGATGGTCGTCGTATTACTTTCTTAGATACTCCTGGTCACGAAGCCTTTACAGCGATGCGTGCTCGTGGTGCTAAAGTTACTGACGTTGCCATTATTGTGATTGCTGCCGATGATGCCGTGATGCCTCAAACAGAAGAAGCTATCAACCACGCAATGGTGGCTGGTGTGCCAATTGTATTTGCATTCTCTAAAGTAGATAAGCCTGGTGCCAATACTGATAGAGTACGTGAGCAATTAGCAGCTCGTAACATCTTGGTAGAAGAATGGGGTGGTAAATACCAATCTCAAGAAATCTCTTCTAAATCAGGTATGGGTGTCAACGAATTACTTGAAAAAGTATTATTAGAAGCAGAATTACTAGAATTAAAAGCGAATCCAAACAAACGTGCCGTTGGTACTGTTGTCGAAGCTTCTTTGGACAAAGGTCGTGGTTATGTAGCCAATATCTTGGTTCAAGCAGGTACGCTTCGTGTTGGTGATATGATGTTGGCTGGTGCACACTACGGTCGTGTAAAAGCAATGTTTGACTATCGCGGAAAGAAATTGAAAGAAGCTGGTCCAGCTATTCCTGTACAGGTATTAGGCTTGAGTGGTGCTCCAGCAGCAGGTGATAAATTGAATGTAATGGAAAATGAGCGCGATGCTCGTGAAATTGCGAACAAACGTGAGCAAATTATCCGCGAACAATCGTTGCGTACTCGTAAGCACATTACACTCGAAGAAATCGGTCGTCGTAAAGCAATCGGTACATTTAAAGAACTTAACGTTATTGTTAAAGGTGACGTGGACGGTTCAGTAGAAGCGTTATCAGATTCATTATTGAAGCTTTCGACAGAAGAAGTACAAGTACGTATTATCCACAAAGGTGTTGGTCAAGTATCCGAGTCAGACGTATTGTTGGCTTCTGCTGCCGATGCCGTTATCGTGGCATTCCAAGTACGTCCAAGTACAAACGCTCGTCGCTTAGCTGAAACTGAACAAATCGAAATCCGTACTTACTCAGTAATCTACCAAGCAATCGACGAAATTCGTGATGCTATGGAAGGTTTATTGGCTCCTACATTCGAAGAATCAGTTACGGCTAATATCGAAGTTCGTGATGTATTCAAAATCTCGAAAGTGGGTACTGTTGCAGGATGTTACGTATTGGAAGGTAACGTTAAACGTAATAACAAAATCCGCGTAGTACGTGACTTCGTAGTAGTTCACGAAGGCGAAATCTCTGCTTTGAAACGTTACAAAGATGATGTAGCTGAAGTGAAATTTGGATACGAATGTGGTCTTTCAATCAAAAACTTCAACGATATTCAAGAAGGTGATATCATCGAATGTTACGAAATGAAAGAAGTTAAGCGTACGCTTTAATATTGAAGAGTTGAAAGTATTAAGCATTAAATATGCTTAGGCACAACTCGTTTTATATAGTAAAAGCACCGTAGGTGTGACAACCATCCCACAATGTTGGACAATGTCGCACTTACGGTGCTTTCTTTTTGAAATGCCTCAACATCTTCTGTAATCCTGAGCCTGTAGAGTCTTCCTACTTTATATCAATTGGAACACCATTAACGGCATATCCTGTAATTTTTATCTCTGTACGACGGTTTGCTGCATGTTCTACTTCACTGCAATTTACCCCATCAGCACATTTGTTGATTAATTGGCTTTCACCATATCCTTTTGCAGCAACTCGGGTTTTGGCTATTTTTCCATGATTAACAATATAATCTACTGCGGCCTCAGCTCTTTTTTGTGAAAGGCTTATGTTATAGTCAGCACCAGCTCGACTATCGGTATGCGAGCCAAGCTCAACACTAATACCAGCATTATCGGTTAATAATTGAATTAACTTATCTAATTCTTTGGCAGCATCAGGTCGGATATTTGCCTTGTTAAAGTCATAATGAATATTTTCAACCTTGAAAACGTCGTTCAATTTGATACGCTTCATTCCGATAGCTCCTTCTATGAGGTCTGTTCCACCGCCCATTCTCGACATATTTTCAATTTCAATACCTGCAATGCAAAATACTTTTTGAGGGTCTTGTAAATAACAAGCTGCGTTGAAATTGGCTCTTTTGGTTAAATATCTCGTGCGTTGCCCAACAATATCATAATCAAAACCTCTTTCAAGCGTAAAGGTGGCATATCCATCGAGCACGACGGTTGAATCTGCTAATTTGTTTTTGGTTAAATTGATCAATTTAAGATAGGCACCTGTGAGTTCCTCTTGGGTTTCTTTGTCATATACTCTTATTTTAACTTGGTATTTCTTGGCAGGTTCTTTCATTCCTTGCGAAAAAATGAACGTTGAAATAAGGCAGAACAAACCCATAAGTGAGGTTTTGAGGAGTGTGTTTTTCATGATTTAAAATAATGTTTAATAGAAGTTGAGCAATTTTAATGAAAAATATATTTCAAAATGCTTATTTTACGTTTTCTCTTTGCAAACTAATTTAACTATTTCAATCTTTTGAGAGAACATAGGATGAAAAAGCTATATTTATCACTATCATTATTCTTAGGAATGCTATCGGCGCAAAGTTGTGACGAAGCAATCAGTCCCAATGCCGAAACAATCGCTTCGCTTCAGATAACAAACGCACGAAAGAAGCTATTAGTAGATAAAACTTGGAAGTTTTATTTATATGTGACCAAAAATCCCGATGGCTCTACTTTCACAAATTATTCTGTGAAAGATGGGATAGGTCTTTCTTCTGACTATGCTAAGTTTACTTATACCTTCAAGTCTGATGGTACTTTTGTACTGGCATCGGCTAATACCTCTCTTCAGGGAGAATGGGTGCTTAGTTCAGATGGAAATGCTATTAGTACTCAAATAGGCGTTGGATCGCCTGTTACGTATGCTATAGAGACCCTTACTAGCGATGAGCTAGAAATTGAATCGAGTTCGAGTAAATTGAAATTGAAAATTTAAGATATATCGCTCGAATGCACATGATATAAGCCCGTAAGAATAAAAACCTTACGGGTCTTTTTGTATCTTTGTGGTCTGTTAAAAAAAATCATAAGATATTGACAATGCAACAAGATATTATAGTAATTGGTGGCGGAATCGTTGGTTTGGCAACGGCACTCAAAATAAAAGAACAACGACCTGATTTGAAGGTTTTGGTATTAGAAAAAGAGACAGAGGTAGCCAAACATCAAACAGGTAACAACTCGGGTGTAATTCACTCAGGTTTGTATTATAAACCAGGGTCACTAAAAGCTACTAATTGTATTCGTGGCTATAATATGCTGATTGATTTTTGTGAAAAAGAAGAAATACCTTTCGAAATTACAGGAAAGGTTGTGGTGGCAACTAACGAAGAACAACGTCCATTGTTGAATAACCTCTATGTGCGTGGTCAACAAAATGGCTTGGAAGGATTACGTAAAATTTCAGCACAAGAGGTAAAAGAATACGAACCTTATGTTACGAGTGTAGAAGGTATGTGGGTACCTCAGACAGGTATTGTTGACTACAAGGTGGTAAGCGAAAAATACGCAGAAAAACTTCGTAGTTACGGTGCAGAATTAAATTTTGGAGAGAAGGTAACAGGAATAACAAAAGGACACTCACTGTCTATTGTTAAGACTGAACGAAATACTTATGAGACTAAGTTAGTGATTAATTGTGGTGGTTTGTATTCTGACAAAGTTGCTCAAATGTCACAAGAAAATCCTATCAACGTTCGAATTATTCCATTCCGTGGTGAGTATTACAAAATCCGCCCAGAAAAACACTATTTGGTAAAAAACCTCATTTATCCAGTACCTGATCCTAATTTTCCTTTCTTGGGCGTTCACTTTACTCGTATGATGCGTGGTGGTATCGAGGCTGGTCCAAATGCCGTATTAGCATTCCGTCGTGAAGGATATAAAAAGATGGATATTAATGCAAAGGAACTTTATGAAACGCTCACTTGGCCAGGCTTCCAGAAGGTAGCAATGAAATATTGGGAAACAGGTTTAGGTGAAATGTACCGTAGTTTCTCAAAGGCAGCCTTTACCAAAGCACTCCAAGAGCTTATTCCAGATATTCAAGAAAGTGATTTGATTGAAGGTGGGGCAGGAGTGAGAGCCCAAGCTTGTGACAGAGAAGGAGGTCTACTCGACGATTTCTCGATTATCGAAGATACAAAAGTGATCAATATCCTAAATGCACCATCGCCAGCTGCAACCTCGTCGTTATCGATTGGACAAACGGTATCTGAAATGGCATTAAAACGTTTTTAAGAATAAGTCTATCAATTTGGAATAGTAATACCTGAAAAATTACTTAAATCCAATAATCCACTATAGTTACCATTCTTAATACCTTTGATATTTTTATTTGATAATATAACCTATATTTGTTTTACTAATCCACCAAGTACAGAGGGAGTTACTGCTGAATTAGATATTTCTCTAAATTAATGTAATTTTTTCTGGCTATAATAATAAAAATATTACAAAACGTTTAAAGTTTCATTACATTCTTTTAATTTGCAATGTTTTAGCAAATACATTTACGCTAAAATAACCACTTAAAAAATTGCGTTTGTAGTTCTGCCCAACCACACACGCTAACCATGAGATCAAAACGTTAAACTTTATTTTGTACAATTTTAGAAATGGTAAAGTTTGAGAATAAAACCTTCACCCTCGGTGAGAAGTTAACCGATGAACAAAAGGAATATTTCCGAAAATATGGAATTATTCAGTTCAAAAACTTCATAAATCAAGATACAGTAAAACTTTTCATCAGCGAGTTGCAAAAAATCGAAAAGCAATGGCTTGACGAAGGTGTTGAAAAAATCAATGGTATTCCGCTGAAGTTCGGGAAGAACGAAAATGGGGACAAGATGATTCAGCGTATGTGCTTTACTAACAAGTATAGTAAGGTATTGGGTGAATTAGTGAAAGACCCACGTTTGCAGTTGTTGATTGAATTATTAGCACCTTACGATGGACGTATCAGCGAGAACGAAAAAGATGGTCTTGTATTTAACCATTATATTAACGCTCAAAACTCGAAGTTCTCTCAGATGGGATGGCATACAGACAGCCCTCGCGATTTGTTCTTGGGACAAAAAATCCTTCCTATGCTCAACGTAGGTATTCACTTGGATGATTGCCCTATGTCAAACGGTGGCTTGAGAGTATTGCCTGGTACTCAAAACCAAAGTGTGTTGAAGTTGTTGTTCGGTAAAAAACAGTTTATCGACCACACACCAGATGCTCGTGAAGTTGGGTTTGATATCAATGCTGGAGACTTGACTGTACACGATGGTCGTTTATGGCATCGCGTGGAAGTATCTCCAAACTTTGGTGAAGCTTCTCGTCGTCGTGTAATGTATGTGCCAATTATTACTGGTAAATACATGCCAAAAGATTCTAATAGTAAAACTCCTTTCTACCACAGATTTGCAAAAGTGGTTCAGAAATAAGTAAACAGGAGGCTTTCCTAAGGTTCAAATTAGGACTATTCTCCAAGCATAAAAAAGCGCTCGAAAATTGTTTTTCGAGCGCTTTTTTGATAAATGATACATTTTCAGACGCAATACTTTGCTTCTCTACTGGTGAAATGAATGGTGTACCACCCATTCACTCAACCTTAATTCCCTAAATTTTATAGCCCACCAAACGACATCTTCTCCATAAAAGATTGTAAAATAATAGTGGCAGATACCTTATCTATGTTGCCTTTCTGACTTCTATCTTTCTTAGAAGCACCGCCAATAATCATTGACTGTAAAGCCATACGCGACGTAAAACGCTCATCATGTAAATGAATGGGGGTTTCTGGAAAAGCTTTTTGTAAATGTTTCACAAAAGTCTTTACATGTACAGTATTATTGGTGTCTGAGCCGTCCAAATGTACTGGCATTCCTACCACAAAACATTCTACTTCCTCTTTCTTTGAATAATCTATCAAATATTGTATAACATCTTTTGAATGTACTGTATCCAAAGCCGATGCAATAATTTTGAGCGGGTCAGTCACAGCTAGCCCGACACGCTTGGTTCCATAATCTACTGCAAGTACACGTCCCATTGATTTTAAGTTAGTTTCAACAAAGTTACGCCAAAATGATTGGTCAGGTAGTAGTTTTTTGTAACTTTATATAGATTTGAAAGTATGAAGATTAATTAAATTAGCATGATGAAGGATAAGCAGCCAGTTAATAGTTCACTTGTCGTTAAACTTCCCATTATTGTGGCTATTTCGGTCGTAGGAGGAATGCTTATTGGAGCTAACTTTTTTGGAGGACAATCCAAAATGAGTAATATTTCTCGTGGAGTTAACAAATTCAGAGAAATCCTTTCACTTGTCGAAACGAGCTATGTCGACTCAGTCAATACTGACACATTAGTAGATTTTTCTATCAAAAAAATGCTAGAAAAATTAGACCCACATACCGCCTATTTCGGAACGGAAGAAGCAGCCATGGCTCGTACTCAGCTAGAATCAGGGTTTGATGGCATCGGGATCGAATACAATCTTTTCAACGATACAGTTTATGTAATGAGCGCTATGCCTGGAGGTCCTGCCGACTTGGTGGGTATTCGTAGTGGCGATATGCTAGTGGCTGCCGATGGAGCATCTTTGGTAGGCTCCAAAGTCAATTCTAATGTTATTTTCAATAAGCTTCGAGGAAAGAGAGGTACAGAAGTAAAAGTAGAAATTTTGCGTCATGGAGAGTCTGCTCCGCATACTTTCACGGTTACACGTGACAGAATCCCTACTTTTTCGGTCAGTGCAGGATATATGGTCGATAATCAAACGGCATATATTAAGATAGATAGATTCATGGAATCTACTTATCAAGAGTTTCGCAATATTCTGACCACACTAAAGAACCAAGGCGCCAAACGTCTTATGCTAGACTTGCGTGGAAACCCTGGTGGATACAAAGACAGAGCTGAAAAAGTAGTCGATGAATTATTGGGTGGTGACAAAATGATTGTGTACACCGATGGTAAAGGAACGCAATATGATTCAAAAACCATGACGAAATTTGATGGTATTTTTGAAAAAGGGGCAGTCATGGTACTTATTGATGAAAATAGTGCTTCGGCATCGGAAATCGTGGCTGGGGCTTTACAAGATAACGATCGTGCCTTGATTGTTGGGCGTCGTTCCTTTGGTAAAGGATTAGTTCAAATGCCAGTAAGCTTATCAGATGGCTCTGAACTACGATTAACGATTTCTCGATATTATACACCAAGCGGACGTAGTATTCAAAAACCGTATTTGTTGGGGCATGAAGAGGAATACGATAAAGACTATGACGACCGTATTAAACGTGGAGAGTTATTCAATTCGGATAGTATCAAATTTAACGAGAAACTGAAATATCGTACGACTGGAGGAAGGGTTGTATATGGTGGTGGCGGTATTACGCCAGATGTATTTGTAGGTCGTGATACAACTTATTACACAAAATATATTTCAGAGCTTTGGGGTAAAAATATCATTCGTGAAATAGCCCTTGACTATGCCAATAGTCATCAGAATGAACTGAGCAAACAGTCATTTAAAGATTTCAACAAGCAATTTGTAGTTTCGGATGAGATGTTAACTACTCTTAAAGCTTTGGCAAAGCAAACAAAGGTACAACATAATGAAAAGGAATATCAACGTTCACTTCCTTATATAAAAGCTCAAATAAAGGCCTATATCGCTAGAAATGTTTGGTCAAAGAAAACCATTAATAGTGGCTTAAATAATGAATATTATCAAGTGATGAGCACTACTGACGAAACTTTTCAAAAAGCATTAAGAAGCTTCGAAAAAGCCGAAAAGTTGGCAAGAGGTGAGTTGGTCGAAACACTTTCTCATTCATTGAAAAGATAAAAAAAGCTCGGTTATAATAAACCGAGCTTTTTTTACCCCCTTATATTTCTTCGAAGTCGACTCAACGATTGGGGCGTAATACCTAAAAAGTTGGATAGGTATACCTGCGGAACTCGATTGATTAGTTCGGGTTGAAATTTGAGAATCTTTTCGTAACGTTCTTGCGCTGTTTCCGAAATAAACGAACGCAATCTAATTTCTTGTTCAAGTGCTACCTGCTCGTAGGTGAGTCTCCCAAATTTATCCCAGTTATGATATTGGTTACACAACTTTTCAAGGGTCTCTTTTGAGATAACACAAATATCAGTATCCTCTATAGCTTGAATATAATCATTGCTCGGTTGATTGAGCACATAACAAGTCATACTAGTAACAAACTGATTTTCTAAAGCTAGTTGAAAGGTAGTTTCTTGATTATTTTGCACAAAAAAAGTGCGCATTAAGCCTTTATTGATAAAACCGATAGCGGTATTATGTTCGCCTGACTTGATGAAATATTCCCCCTTTTTAATAAACTTTTCTTCAAAGAGGCTATGAGCTGCCGCGATTTCTTCATCAGAAAAATCTACAAAGCGTCTCACAAATGCAATCATATTGGGTTTCATAAAGCAAAATTCTTGTTAGAAGAGATTAACTTTGAATAGGCGTCATGCTTGTTCAAAGTTATTGGCGTAATCATCAATTTATGTTTCGATTTTTAAATATAAGTATTTGGAAGAAGTATTTAAGAAATTGTAGAATATTATCTGTCTGAGAAACAAATAAATCTTTTTAAAGGAAGTATTCTACTAGATAAAATATAGATAACCATTGATTAATAACTATTTTTTAAGATGCAACAGTATGTAATTTATGCCTACGATGGCACCGATGCACAAGCCCTTGAGCGGAGAATGGCTGCCCGTCCACACCATCTGGTTGTGGTAAAGCAACTCAAAGCTAATGGTAATTTTATTGTTGGAGGGGCTATTCTCAACGAAGCAGGCAATATGATTGGCTCAACGATGCTAGTACAATTTGATACAGAAGATGCTTTATATAATTGGTATAACAACGACCCTTATGTAACAATGAAGGTCTGGGAAAAAGTAGAAATCAAACCATTTAAAATAGCAGATGTATAAATAAAAATGCTCGGCAATTGCCTATTTTAGCAGATTGTCGAGCATTTTAAAATTAAGTAAATAGTTGACTTATCTTCGAAAGTGGTTTCATCCAGAGCGTGTACCATTTGGGTTGTAATTGATTGAGTTTCCATGCACGACGGTCTTCCATATTGGCACGATAGCGGTGCTTCCACGAAGCTGTACTAGTACCGCCATTTCTCATGGTCATCAATACTTCGGGAAGATAACCTGCAGATAGTTTATGTTTATACATCATGCGAAGCATAAGCTCATAATCGCCCGAACAGCTGAAGTCTATGATATAGTTACCATATTTTTCAAATGCCTCCCTTTTGATATAACATGAAAGGTGTGGCGGCATCCAACCCTTTAGCCAATTTTCCACTTTATATTCTCCCGAACTCCAATATCTGACAATCTTTTCATCATTATCAGGATTGATGTACTGTAAATCTCCGTAAATAACATCTTTTCCTGTTTGGATAAAAGCTTCTGCTACATGACCCAATACGCTGGAATTAGGCAAAAAATCATCTGAACCAATTGTGCCAACAACATCACCAGTTGCTAGTTTTAGCCCTTTGTTGAGTGCATCATAGATTCCTTTATCTTTTTCTGAAATGTATTTAATGCGGTCACCATACGATTTTAATATATCCACTGTCCCATCTTTTGAAGCACCATCCACAACAATATACTCGACATTGGGATAGTCTTGTGCCAAAACGCTATCAATCGTTTGTTTGATAGTTGCTTCACTATTAAAAGAGACAGTAATAATGGTTATTTTCATAAATCAAGGTATTAATATTTTACAAAGATAAAGAAGACCATTGGTTTATGAAGGATAACTATTCTATGTGGCGCTAAATATTTGAGATATCTGTCGAAAACATCTATAATTTTATCAAATGATAGATCAGATCTTGAAATAAATAAAATTTGATTTTGTTGATAAAAAATAAAATAAATGCCAGTCAGCTCTGGATTGAGTTATAGAAAAAAAGGAGTAACTTGAGATTTTTGAAATGAGTTATTCTAGTCCCAATTTTCAACGGCTTATGTATATTTTACCAAATAAAGAAAAAAATACTTACGATGCTATCGTGGTGGGGTCGGGCGTAAGTGGCGGATGGTCGGCCAAAGAACTTACCGAAAGAGGATTAAAGGTTTTGGTGCTCGAGCGTGGTCGTATGATCGAACATGTAAAAGATTATCACACCGCTTTAATGAATCCTTGGGAGTTTCCACATGGAGGGCAAGTACCTCTGGAGGAAATGAAGAACTATCCTATTCACCAACGCACAGGGTTCACGATTACTGAATCGACCAAACATCATTTTGCTAAAGATATTGATTTTCCCTATGTCGAAGAAAAACGATTCGACTGGATTAGAAGTTGGCAGGTAGGAGGAAAGTCTATTACTTGGGGGAGAGTTTCTCTGCGTTTAAGCGATATGGACTTAGAGGCTAATGCTAAAGAAGGCATTGGAGTAGATTGGCCTATTCGTTACAAAGACCTTGCTCCATGGTATGCTCATGCCGAAAAGTTCGCAGGAATCGCAGGGAACCGTGATGGTATTCCTCACTTGCCTGATGGTGTTTACCAGCCACCCATTCCAATGACTTGTGTTGAAGAACATTTTGGGAAAGAGCTCAAAGCAAAATTTCCTAATCGTCATGTGATTCACTCACGTACAGCAAACCTTACACAGCCAACTCCCGAACAGCTTGCCTTAGGACGTGCCAAGTGTCAGCTTCGAGATATGTGTATGCGTGGATGTCCGTTTGGCGCCTATTTTAGTTCGCAGTCTGCTACTTTCCCAGCGGCGCGTAAAACAGGCAATCTGACCGTCCGCCCACATTCGATTGTCAACTCTATTATATATGATGAGAAAAAAGGGAAAGCCACAGGTGTTAGAGTTATCGACGAGAACACGCATGAATGGACAGAGTTTTATGCAAAAGTGATTTTTCTGAATGCTTCGGCGCTGGGTTCGACCTATATCTTAATGAATTCTACTTCCAATCGTTTTCCCAATGGATTAGGGAATGACAGTGGTGCACTAGGACATTATTTGATGGATCATCATTTTGGTATTGGTGCACGAGGCAAGCATGATGGTTATAATGATAAGTATTACCTAGGGCGACGCCCCAATGCGATTTACATTCCTCGTTATCGGAATATTGGAGGTGATAAACGTGATTATTTGCGTGGATTTGGCTATGAAGGAGGTAGTTCAAAAGATAGAGGAGAGTCGCAAGAAGAGTTTGGCGCTGATTTTAAAACACAAATTACACAGCCACTAGGAGAGTGGAATTTAGATATTATGGGATTTGCTGAAACCTTACCAGATTATAAAAATCATGTCAGATTGAGCAAAGACCAAAAAGATAAGTGGGGACAACCACAAATGATTATGTCGGCAGAGTTTGGAGAAAACGAACGTAAAATGCGTATAGATATGAAGAATGACGCTGCTGAGATGCTCGAAGCCTCAGGATTTAAGCATATCGAAACGTATGATTATGAACCCGGCTTTGGTTTAAGTATTCATGAGATGGGTACTGCACGGATGGGGCGCGACCCCAAAACATCTGTTTTGAATGCACACAATCAAGTTTGGGGATGTTCAAACGTCTTTGTAACTGATGGCGCTTGCATGACGTCATCATCTAATGTGAATCCATCGCTTACGTATATGGCATTATCGGCTAGAGCTGCGGACTTTGCTGTAAAAGAATTAAAAAAAGGCAATTTATAGTCGTTTTATACAACGGAGATAAGTAGGTCAAAAGGAGGAAAATGCGAAGGTATTTCCTCCTTTTTTTTGAGGGTAAAAAAAAACTAAAAAAAAATATTTTTTTTCACTGTAACTCATTGTATTTCAAAAACTATTCTCTAATTTTGCAGTCCAATTAGGGCGCCACGATTCGCTGTGTCTTACAAAGAGTTGGCAGAACTCAGTAAGAAATTAGAGAATACGAATCAAATGGCAAACTTCTTTGGAAAGTACAACCACGCAGCCCGCAAAGAACTACAGTGGTTGATTAGTGTCAGAACTGATACTGGCTTGCTTTACTGAATGCCCAGTTTGCAAAGTTGAGTATTAAGCTACACAGGACTCGTCTCACGAGCATAGCCTCGTCCGCACTTTTCTTGTCGCTTTTTTCCTCAATTTTCTGTCACTCAAATAGTTTTGAGATTTTTTTGTGTACTTTTTTGTTAGTGCCAAATAAAATCCCGACCTTTGCAGTCCGTTTTGCGTCGAGCCAATAGCTCAAAAACGTAACTCGTTGTAAATAAGTTTTTTATTTTATTTTTTAACGTTTTATTCAATAATAAAATGTCTGGAATTATCGGAAAAAAAATCGGTATGACTAGCCTCTACAACGCGGATGGCACTGCTGTTCCTTGTACGCTAATCGAAGCCGGCCCTTGTGTTGTAACGCAAGTAAAAACAGTAGAAAAAGAAGGCTATAGCGCTATTCAATTAGGCTACGGCGAGAAGAAAGAGAAGCACACTTCTAGACCATTATTGGGTCACTTCAAAAAAGCTGGAACTACTCCAAAGAAGAAATTGGTTGAGTTCAAGTCTTTCGAACAATCACTTGAATTAGGTGCAGTTATCACAACTGAGCTTTTTGCAGAAGGCGATTTCGTTGACGCAATCGGTACTTCAAAAGGTAAAGGTTTCCAAGGTGTTGTTAAACGCCACGGATTTGGTGGTGTAGGTGGTCAAACACACGGTCAACACAACCGCGGACGTCACCCAGGTTCAATTGGTGCATGTTCATTCCCATCTCGCGTATTCAAAGGTCTTCGCATGGCAGGTCGTACAGGTGGTAACCGCGTAAAAGTTCAAAACTTACAAGTATTGAAAGTTTATGCTGAGAAAAACCTTATCGTAGTGTCAGGTTCAGTACCAGGAGCGAAAAACTCTTATGTTATTCTTGAAAAATAATCAATTTGAAGATTTGAAAGGATGCTAGCCTTTCACACAATTGTAGGTTCGGCCATCAAGAATAAAGATTTTCAAATTTTCAAATTCACAAATTTTCAAATTGAAAAATGGAATTATCAGTATTAAATATACAAGGCAAAGATTCAGGTAAGAAAGTTGTACTTTCTGACGAAATCTTTGGTATCGAGCCAAACGAGCACGTTGTTTGGTTAGATGTAAAGCAATTCTTGGCTAACCAGCGTCAAGGAACGCACAAAGCAAAAGAAAGAGCTGAAGTTGCTCGCTCAACTCGTAAGTTGAAGCGTCAAAAAGGTACAGGTGGTGCTCGTGCAGGTTCAATGAAGTCACCATTGTTCAAAGGTGGTGGTCGTATTTTCGGTCCAGTTCCACGTGACTACTCTTTCAAATTGAATAAAAAGGTTAAGACTTTGGCACGTCAGTCTGCATTTGCTGCAAAAGCACAAGCAGGTGAGGTTTCTGTATTAGAGAACTTCTCTTTGGAAACTCCAAAAACTAAAGGCTTTTTGGCTATCTTAAATGCCTTGTCATTGACAGATACTAAAACTTTGGTGATTTTGCCAGAAGATAACCAAAACATCTACTTGTCGGGTCGTAACTTGCCGAAAACTAAAGTTATTTCAGCAGCGCAAGTAAACACTTATGACTTAGTAAATGCAACTCGTCTTGTTATCTTAGAAGATGCTGTTGCAAAAATCGAATCATCTTTCAGCAAATAGTTATCAGTATATAAACTGGTGACAATTAACGTCATAAAGAAATGAGCATCATCAAAAGACCAATTCTTACTGAAAAAACTCAGGAGTTGCAGAAAGGCGGTCAGTACGTTTTCGAAGTAGCAGTAAAATCAAACAAGATTGAAATTGCGAAAGAAATCAAGAAAATGTACGGAGTTGACGTAGAATCTGTAAATACACTTCGTCAATTTGGTAAGAAAAAATCAAGAAGTACAAAATCTAAAATCACAACTGGTTATACTTCTACTTTCAAGAAAGCAGTTATTACCGTAGCTAAAGGCGAAGTAATCGATTTCTACGAAGGTATCTAAGACCAGTGAGAAAGCGAAAGCTTTCAAACAATTTATGGGTGTTCACCCCGATAATTTGAACAAACTAGAGAAATGGCAGTTAGAAAATTAAAACCAACGTCTCCGGGTCAACGTCAACGTATCGCTCCAACTTTCGAAGAAATCACAGCTTCGAAACCGTATAAACCGTTGTTGGCTCCAATTAAGAAAACAGGTGGTCGTAACGCCTTTGGTCACCGCGCAATGCGCTATATTGGTGGTGGTCACAAGCGTCGTTATCGTTTGATTGACTTCTATCGTGATAAATTCGACGTAGAAGCAACCGTATTAACAATTGAATACGATCCAAACCGTACAGCTCGTATCGCATTGATCGAGTACACAGATGGTGAAAAGTCATACATCATTGCTCCTTCAGGTTTGAAAGTTGGTCAGACAGTAGTGTCTGGTACATCAGTAGCTCCTGAAGTTGGTAACACAATGCCATTGTCAAGCATTCCAGTAGGTACAATTGTACACGCTATCGAGCTTCGTCCTCGTGGTGGTGCTGAATTAGCTCGTTCTGCAGGTACTTATGCTCAATTGTTGGCTCGTGATAGCAAATATGCTACATTGAAGTTACCTTCAGGCGAAATGCGTATGGTGTTAGTTAACTGTTTGGCTACAATTGGTTCAGTATCTAATGCTGACCACATGAACACAAACTTGGGTAAAGCTGGTCGTCACCGTTGGTTAGGCCGCCGTCCAAGAGTTCGTGGTGTAGTAATGAACCCAGTTGATCACCCAATGGGTGGTGGTGAGGGTCGCTCTTCAGGAGGTCACCCACGTTCACGTAACGGCTTGTTAGCGAAAGGTAAGAAAACTCGCGACAAGAAAAAGCATTCAAATCGTCTAATCATCAGTAGAAAGAAATAATACATAGATGGCACGTTCATTAAAAAAAGGACCTTATATTGACTACCGCCTTGACAACAAAGTAATTGCTATGAATGAGTCAGGTAAAAAGTCAGTTATCAAAACTTGGTCAAGACGTTCAATGATTTCTCCTGATTTCGTTGGACATACTTTCGCAGTGCACAACGGTAACAAGTTTATCCCAGTATATGTAACAGAAAACATGGTAGGACATAAACTTGGTGAATTTGCTCCAACACGCAATTTCCGTGGTCACATCGCTAAAAAAGATAAAGGCAAAAGATAATAGGGGATAGTGGAATGAGGATTGCGGATTGTAAGATTCAATCCTGATAATCCAAAATCCCAGAACCTAAATCCGAAATTATAGAAATGGAAGCAATAGCTAAATTAAACAATGTTCCGACTTCACCTCAGAAAATGAGAATCGTGGTAGACATGATTAGAGGTCAGAAAGTTAACAAGGCTTTAGGTATCTTGAAATATGAGCCTAAAGTTGGTGCTAGATTTGTTGAGAAATTGTTACTCTCAGCAATTGCTAACTGGCAAAACAAGCACGAAGACGTTAAGTTGGAAGATGCTGACTTATACGTTAAAACCGTTACGGTAGATGGCGGTAGCTCTTTGAAGCGTTTGCGTCCAGCTCCACAAGGTCGTGGGTACAGAATCTTGAAGCGTTCAAACCACATTACATTAGTGGTTGCTTCTGCAAGTGCTCCATCAATCGTAACATCAGAAGAATAATTAGAGAAAACATCTAAATATCATAAAATGGGACAGAAAGTTAACCCCGTTGGTCTTAGACTTGGTATCGTCAGAGGTTGGGATTCTAACTGGTACGGCGGTAAAAATTTTGCCGACAAGTTAGTTGAGGATGAAAAAATCCGTAAATACGTAGCTGCTCGTATTCCAAAGGGTGCAATCTCTAAGGTAATCATTGAGCGTACTTTGAAACGTATTACTTTGACTATCAATACTGCACGCCCAGGCGTTGTAATCGGTAAGGGTGGTCAAGAAGTAGATAAAATCAAAGAAGAATTAAAGAAAATCACAGGCAAAGATGTTCAAATCAACATCTTTGAAATTAAACGTCCTGAGATTGATGCTAAATTGATTGGCGAAACTATCGCTCAGCAATTAGAAGCACGTATTTCTTTCCGTCGTGCGATGAAGCAAGCTATTGCTTCTGCGATGAGAGTAGGTGCTCAAGGTATCAAATTGAAACTTTCTGGCCGTTTGGGTGGTGCTGAAATGGCTCGCTCAGAAGGATACAAAGAAGGACGTATTCCTCTTCATACTTTGCGTGCCGATATCGACTATGCAGTATCTGAAGCTTTGACAGTTTATGGTAAAATTGGTATCAAAGTTTGGGTATGTAAAGGCGAAGTGTACGGAAAACGTGATCTTTCTCCAAACGCTGGTATGTCAGCTCAACAAGCTGGCGGCGATTCTCGCGGTGGTAACCACAATCGTGGTGGTCGTGATGACGATAACGGACGTCGTGGACGCGACAACCGTGGTGGCCGTGGTGGCGATCAGCGTCGTAACAACAACAATAACAACAACCGTGGTGGTGGTAAAGGAGGAAATACCAACAACAGAGGAGGCGGTAAGAGATAATTTTTAATCTTAGTTTAAAGTCGCAAGTCCTAAGGTTACACTCATGTACTTTAAGACTTACGACTTAAAACTGCAAGACTTCATAAGACAATGTTACAACCAAGAAGAACCAAGTTCCGTAAGCAACAGAAGGGTAGAGTGAAAGGTTTGGCTACTCGCGGTCATGAAATTGACTTCGGTACATTCGCTATCAAAGCTCTGGAGCCAGGACGTATCACTGCTCGTCAGATCGAAGCAGCTCGTATCTCAGTAACTCGTGCAATGAAACGTGAAGGTCAGGTTTGGATTCGTATCTTCCCTGACAAACCAATCACTAAGAAACCAGCCGAAGTTCGTATGGGTAAAGGTAAAGGTGCTCCAGAATACTGGGTAGCTAATATCAAACCAGGAACTATCTTATTCGAATCTGCTGGGGTACCTTTGGAATTGGCACAAGAGTCACTTCGTTTGGCGGCTCAAAAATTGCCACTTCGTACTAAATTCGTAGTTCGTAGAGATTATCAAGAATAGTATATCATGTCGTTGGAAGCCTTAAAACTTCTAACGACTCCATGACTGATAAAATAATGAAGAACGCAGAAATCCAAAAATTGAGCCTAGATGAGTTGAAAGCAACTCTAGCTTCAGAAAAAGATGCCTTGGCACGTTTGAAGTTTGCTCACGCTATTTCTCCAATCGAGAACCCTTTGCGCTTGCGTGAATCTCGCAAATTGATCGCTCGTTTGGAAACTGCTATCACAGCAGCTTCTAAATAATAGGAATTTCCTATCATTTTATTTTAACTGAACAGACCTCATCAACATACCGCTTGAGGTCAATCTAAAACAACCAAATCCAACGATGGAAAGAAATCTAAGAAAAGTAAGGATTGGGCGTGTGGTGAGCAACAAGATGGATAAATCTATCACCGTCGCCGTAGACAGAAAAGTTAAGCACCCTCTTTATGGTAAGTTTATGTTGAAAACTTCCAAATTGATGGCTCACGATGAAAATAACGAATGTGGAATCGGTGACACAGTGAAGGTAATGGAAACCCGTCCTTTGTCAAAGAACAAGCGTTGGAGATTAGTTGAAATTATCGAGAAAGCGAAATAATTCACTACTCCAGTTTTTATCCGACGTTCAACATCACTTATCTATATAGTTAGTGGTGTATCGTTAAATTTAATTTTTTCGCAATCTTTAATATACCAAACAAACAATGGTACAGCAAGAATCAAGACTCGGCGTTGCTGATAACTCAGGTGCAAAAGAGGTACTGGTTATCCGCGTGTTGGGCGGTACAGGAAAAAGATATGCTTCTATTGGTGACAAAATTGTAGTAACAGTGAAGTCTGCTTTGTCGTCATCAAACATGAAGAAAGGTACGGTTTCTAAAGCCGTAGTTGTAAGAACTAAAAAAGAAATTCGTCGTAAGGATGGATCATATATCCGTTTCGAAGACAATGCAGCAGTTCTTTTAAACAACAATGACGAGCCACGTGGTACTCGTATTTTTGGACCAGTTGCACGTGAATTGCGTGACGCAGGTTTCATGAAAATTGTTTCATTAGCTCCAGAAGTACTTTAATCATAATTTGTAATCATCATGGAAAGAAAGTTTAATAAGCAACCAAAGTTGCACATCAAAACTGGTGATACTGTTGTGGTTATCGCTGGGAACGCTAAGGGTCAAACAGGCGTAGTTAAAAAAGTTTTGATTGATAAACAACGTGCTATCGTAGAAGGCGTAAACTTTATCACAAAACACGTTAAGCCTAGCGCTGCTAACCCTCAAGGTGGTATCGTTAAAACAGAAGGTACTATCCATATCTCTAATATTGCAGTTTCTGAGAACGGTAAAGCTGTTCGTACAGGTCGTAAATTGAACGAGAATGGTAAGTTGCAAAGATATTCTAAAGCAACAGGTAAATTTATCTAATAATTCAATGAAGCGGTGTCTTTTGATACCGTGAAAAGTGGGTCGGAAATCCACATAAAGTTTTCATAATAATGGCAACTACAACAAGATTAAAGGACAAATACGTTAGCGAAATCGTTCCTGCTCTAAAAGAGAAATTTCAATTCAAATCAGTAATGCAAGT
This sequence comes from Flectobacillus roseus, assembly GCF_030056595.1. NCBI lineage: Bacteria > Pseudomonadati > Bacteroidota > Cytophagia > Cytophagales > Flectobacillaceae > Flectobacillus > Flectobacillus roseus. Next base: position 20,162 of record NZ_JASHIF010000019.1, on the reverse strand, counting down.
TCCTAAGATTACTAAAATTGTAATCAACAAAGGTATCGGCGCTGCTGTAGCTGACAAGAAATTGATCGACACAGGTGTTGAAGAACTAACTCTTATTGCTGGTCAAAAAGCAGTAGCTACAATGTCTAAAAAAGCTATCTCAAACTTTAAGTTACGTGAAAACATGCCAATCGGTGTGAAAGTAACTTTGAGAGGAGATAAAATGTACGAATTCCTTGATCGTTTGACGACAGTGGCTCTTCCACGTGTACGTGACTTCAAAGGTATCTCAGACAAAGGTTTCGATGGTCGTGGTAACTATACTTTGGGTGTGAAAGAACAAATCATCTTCCCAGAGATTTCTATCGACAAAGTGAGCAAAATCTCTGGTATGGATATCACTTTCGTTACGACTGCAAATACAGATGCTGAAGCTTACGCTTTGTTACAACAAATGGGTATGCCTTTCGCTAATTCGAAGAAGTAATAAATTATGTTATCCGTTATTCGTCGTCCCGACTTCGGAAACGCCATACGGATAACGAATAACAGATAACAGACAACTGATAAAAAGATTCAACCAACATGGCAAAAGAATCAGTTAAAGCAAGAGAAAGAAAAAAAGAAGCAACAGTTGCTAAATACGCTGCTAAGCGTGCTGCTTTAAAAGCTGCTGGCGACTACTTAGGTTTGGATAAATTGCCTAAAAACGCTTCACCAGTACGTTTGCACAACCGTTGTAAGCTTACAGGACGTCCAAGAGGTTATATGCGTAAATTCGGCATCAACCGTGTGACTTTCCGTGAAATGGCTTCAGCAGGATTGATTCCAGGTGTGACAAAATCAAGCTGGTAATACTCTTACGATAAAAATTTGTCGTAATCTTTATTAAAATCAGCCACTTATGGTTGTTTTTTTAAATCCAATTCCGTAATTTTGCGAGCCTTTTCCCAAAGAAAAGTTCGTTTCAAATATCGAAAACAATGACAGATCCAATAGCAGACTACTTAACACGATTGAGAAATGCCATCAAGGCACGTCACAGAATCGTTGAAATTCCTGCTTCTAACATCAAAAAGGAAATCACTAAAGTGCTTTTTGATAAAGGATACATTCAAAACTACAAGTTTGACGATTCATCAGTACAGGGTACAATCAAAATCGCTTTGAAATACAACCCAGTTACTAAACAACCAGCAATCGTTAAGTTGGAGAGAATTTCTAAACCAGGTTTACGTAAATACAAAGGAGCAGATGAATTGCCTCGCGTATTGAATGGTTTAGGTGTAGCTATCCTTTCAACATCAAAAGGTGTTATTACTGACAAAGAAGCTCGCACACTTAATGTGGGTGGTGAAGTTCTTTGCTACGTATACTAATCTTACATTTGGGGAATAAGTCTTATACAGGTTTGTTCCCTAACTTATTTTCAAATAACGCTGAAAGAGGAGTTTCTCCTTCATTTAAGCAAAAACACACAAGTCATGTCACGCGTTGGTAATAAAGTTATCACACTTCCTGCCGGTGTTACTGTAACAGTTGAAAAAAGCACAGTAACAGTAAAAGGCGCAAAAGGTACTCTTACTCGCTCTATCGATCCAGATATTACTGTAGAAATCGAAGGAAGCGAATTACGTGTACAACGTCCTACAGATCAAAAACGTCACAAAGCTCTTCACGGTTTATACCGTGCTTTAATTAACAACATGGTTGTTGGCGTAAACGATGGTTTCAAAAAAGAAATGGAAATCGTTGGTGTAGGTTACAAAGCTTCTAACCAAGGAAACCTTCTTGAATTAGCGTTGGGTTACTCTCACGCAATCTTCATGCAAATTCCAGCTGAGTTGAAAGTTACAACTGCAATGGAAAAAGGTCAAAACCCTAAGGTTACTTTAGAAGGTATCGACAAAGAATTAATTGGCCAAGTTTCAGCTAAAATTCGTTCTCTACGTAAAGTTGAGCCTTACAAAGGTAAAGGTATTCGCTTCGTTGGTGAGCAAATTCGTAGAAAAGCTGGTAAAGCTGGTGGTAAGAAATAGAATTTAATCATCGTGGGTCGGTAATCCACAAAACTATATAAATTAATGGCTTCGCAAAAAGAATCAAGAAGACTTCGTATTAAGTTGTCTATCAGAGCTAAAATCTCTGGTACAGCTGAAAAGCCAAGATTGTCAGTATTCCGTTCAAACTCGGGTATCTATGCTCAGTTGATCGACGATACTAAAGGCTCTACATTGGCTGCTGCTTCATCTAAGGAATTAGGTTTGAAGAATGGTAATGTTGAAAGTGCAAAATTAGTAGGTGCTAAAATTGCAGAGAAAGCTTTGGCTGCAGGTGTTTCAACAGTTGTTTTTGACCGTAACGGTTACTTGTACCATGGTCGTGTTAAAGCAGTTGCTGAAGGTGCAAGAGAAGGAGGTCTTAAATTTTAATTAGTCAATTTGAATTTGTGCAATGCGGATATCCGCCGTTCCAAAATGAAAGTTTTTGATGTTAAAGCACAGATTTCAAATTTTCAAATTCAACAATTTTCAAATTAGAAAAAAATGTCGCAATTAATATCAAAACCTATCAAGGTTAACGAAGGCGAACTAAAAGAAAGAGTTGTTGCTATCAACCGCGTAGCGAAAGTAGTAAAAGGTGGACGTCGTTTCAGCTTCTCTGCGATCGTAGTTGTTGGTGATGGCAAAGGTGTAGTTGGCTTCGGTTTGGGTAAAGCAAACGAAGTAACTGACGCTATCTCTAAAGGTATCGAAGACGCTAAGAAAAACTTATTCCAAGTTGCTCTTTTGAAAGCAACTGTACCTCACGAACAAATCGGTAAGTTCTCAGGAGGTTTCGTATTGTTGAAGCCAGCAGCTCCAGGTACTGGGGTAATTGCAGGTGGTGCGATGCGTGCCGTATTAGAAGCTGCAGGTGTTCATGACGTATTGGCTAAATCAAAAGGTTCTTCAAACCCACACAACGTGGTTAAAGCAACAGTTGATGCGCTAGTTAAAATGAGAAACCCTCATACAGTAGCCTTCCAAAGAGGAGTATCTTTAGCAAAAGTATTTAACGGATAATTTATTTTAGTTGATGCTATAGGGTTTGTCGTATCACTTCAAGCCCTATACTGAGACTCCAAAATATAAGACCATGTCAAAGGTAAAAATTACTCAAGTTAAGAGTACAATCAAACGTCCAGAAGTTCAAAAACGTACTATTCAAGCTTTAGGTTTGGGCAAATTGAACAAAAGCGTAGAGAAAGATTTGAACCCAGCTATCGCAGGTATGATTCGTGCGGTTCAACACTTGATTGTAGTTGAAAATCTTTAATCTAAACCACTAGGTTTGATTAAGCGAGTCATCTCACGGTGAGATGGCGTTTAGCAATTATTTAATTTCAAAAAAAATGAATTTATCGTCATTAAAGCCCGCAGTGGGCTCTACTAAGGTAAGAAAAAGAGTTGGTCGTGGTGCAGGTTCTGGTTTAGGTGGTACTTCTGCTCGTGGTCACAAAGGTGCTCAATCACGTTCAGGTTACTCTCGTAAATCTGGTTTTGAAGGTGGTCAAATGCCTCTTCAACGTCGTATTCCTAAATTCGGCTTTAAAAATATTAACCGTGTTGAATACAAAGCAATCAACTTGGATACACTTCAAGCTTTGGTTGACACTACTGGTGTAACTGTAATCACTCACGATGTATTGTACCAAAATGGTTTGGTTTCTAAAAATGACTTGGTGAAAATCTTGTCACGTGGCGAAATCAAGTCTACTGTAGAGGTACAGGTTAAAGGTTTCTCTGCTTCTGCTAAAGCTGCTATTGAAGCTGCAGGAGGTAAGGCAGTTGTAGCTTAATTTTCAATTGAAAAATCGATAGACAACAGAAATAATTGAGTAATCATTGTAAAATCTGGCAACGGATTTGTAAATAACGAAAAAGTTGAACATCTTTCGAGTTATATTCTATAACGATTACTTAAACAGATAGCATGAACAAGTTTATTAGCACTATCAAAAACATTATCTCAATAGAGGAGTTAAGAACTCGTATTCTTAACACCCTGTTGTTTATCACCTTTTTTCGCCTTGGATCTTACGTTGTTTTACCAGGTGTAGATGCCACGAAGTTAGCGCAGAAGGGTGAAGGCGGTTTATTAGGTTTGTTGAATATGTTCTCAGGTGGAGCGTTTAATAACGCCTCTATTTTTGCCTTAGGCATCATGCCATATATCTCTGCTTCTATTGCAATCCAACTTCTTACAATTGCATTGCCATATTTCCAAAAGATGCAGAAGGATGGTGAGTCTGGTCGCAAAAAGTTAAACCAAATCACTCGTGTTCTAACAATTTTTGTGACAGCTGCACAAGCCTTTACATATTTGCAAGTAACTATCCCTGCTGAAGCTATTCTAGTTTCTCCTTGGTCATTCCGTTTGTACTCAGTAATCATCTTGGTTGCTGGAACTATGTTCTGTATGTGGCTTGGTGAGAAAATCACTGACAAAGGTATTGGTAACGGTATTTCAATGCTTATTATGATTGGTATTGTATCTCGTTTTCCAGCTTCTTTATTAGGTGAAGCTCAATCAAGAGGTATGTCTGGTGCTTTATTATTCATTATCGAGGTTGTAGCCTTGTTTTTTGTAGTAATGGGCGCTGTGATGGTAACTCAAGCTGTACGTCGTATCCCAGTACAATACGCGAAGCAAGTGGTAGGAAATAGAGTTTCAATGAGTGGCGAACGTCAGTATATTCCTCTTAAGTTGAATGCTGCTGGTGTAATGCCTATCATTTTTGCTCAAGCATTGATGTTTGTACCTGGTCTTGTTGCTCAATCATTAGCTGATAAGAGCGAAGTAGCTCAATCAATCGCTCAAGCGTTTGGTGACTTTACTACTTGGCAGTACAATTTGTTATTTGCATTTTTAATTATTGTATTTACATTCTTTTACACTGCTATTTCTATCAACCCAACACAAATTTCAGATGATATGAAACGTGGTGGTGGTTTTGTTCCGGGTGTTAAACCAGGAGAAGCTACTTCAACTTTCATTGCTGATATTCTTGATAGAATTACGCTTCCTGGTGCATTTATGTTGGCAATCATTGCGATTTTACCAGCAGTTGCTAGCATCTTCGGAATCACTCGTGGTTTTGCTTCTTTCTTCGGAGGTACTTCTCTTTTGATTTTGGTTGGTGTTGTGCTTGATACTCTTCAACAAATTGAAAGTTACCTTTTGATGCGTAAATATGAAGGGTTGATGCAGTCGGGTCGTGTAAAAGGTAGAACTGAAGCAATCGCTCAGTAATATCAGATGATTTATTTAAAAACATCTTCAGAGTTAGAAATTATCCGTACTAACGGTGTAATTCTGGGGAAAACTCACGCTGAGGTAGCAAAGGTTATTAAACCTGGTATTACTACTAAAGAACTCGATAAAGTAGCCTATGAATACATTAAAGATAATGAAGCTCATCCTTCGTTTCTTAATTATAATGTAGGTGGTCATAAATACCCTGCATCTTTGTGCATTTCGGTTAATGACGTTGTCGTGCATGGGATTCCTAATAATTACGAACTAAAGGATGGAGACATTATTTCGATTGATTGCGGAGTTTATAAGAATGGCTTTCACGCAGACAGTGCATATACTTATGCAGTAGGCAATGTCAAAGAAGAAACGCTTCAACTCTTACGTGTCACTAAAGAATCGTTATACTTAGGTATTTCACAAGCTGTAGCTGGCAAAAGAATTGGGGATATTGGATTTGCTATTCAGTCATATTGCGAGAAAGCAGGATTTACAGTTGTGCGAGAACTTGTTGGCCATGGTGTAGGTAAATCACTTCATGAAGGCCCAGAAGTAGCCAACTACGGAAGAAGAGGCGATGGTCCCAAGCTTAAAGAAGGAATGGTGATTGCAATTGAACCCATGATTAATCTAGGAAAGAGAGCAATTCATCAAGAAAACGATTATTGGACTATAAGAACTCAAGATCGTAAGCCTTCAGCACATTTTGAACATACAGTTGCTGTGAGCAAAGACCAAGCAAGTATATTAACGACCTTTGAGTACATCGAAGATGTTTTGAAAAGTAACGAATATTTAGCTGAAATCTAAAAAACTCTTTGAAAGTAGTTGTTAATCGTTGACTCGTACAAATTCATTTATCACGCGAATTACGACTAACAAATAAAACAAATTTATGGCAAAACAATCATCCATTGAAGTCGATGGTATAATCATTGAAGCACTTTCTAACGCTATGTTTAGAGTAGAGCTTGAGAATACCCATCAAGTGATTGCCCATATTTCTGGTAAAATGAGAATGAATTACATTAAAATTTTACCAGGAGATAAGGTGAAACTAGAAATGTCACCTTACGACTTGTCAAAAGCAAGAATCGTGTATCGTTACAAATAAAAAGACAGTTGTTAGTTAGCTGGGCAGTTTGCAAAAGCTAATACTTTGGCACTGTCAGAATGAATTGACAACTTATAAGACAATACTACAATGAAAGTTAAAGCGTCTATCAAAAAGCGTAGTGCTGAATGTAAAGTAATCCGTCGTAACGGTAAACTTTACGTTATTAACAAAAAAAATCCAAAGTTCAAACAAAGACAAGGGTAATACTATTTGAGGCAGTAGTTGCGAAATTACTTTCCTTAAATTCCCTAAAAAACTAAAAAAGCTTTAGAACAATATGGCTCGTATTGCAGGGGTTGATATTCCCGATAAAAAAAGAGGCGAAATCGCTTTGACCTATATCTTCGGTATCGGTCGTAGCACTGCTCAGAAAATTTTAGCTCAAGCTGGTATTTCTTTAGACAAGAAAGCTGGTGAGTGGAACGATGAGGAAGCTAGTGCCATCCGTAACATCATCGCAGCTGAATTCAAAACAGAAGGTCAACTTCGTTCTGAAATCCAGTTGAACATCAAACGTTTGATGGACATTGGTTGTTACCGTGGTCTTCGTCACCGTAAAGGTCTTCCTTTGCGTGGTCAAAGAACTAAGAATAACTCTCGTACTCGTAAGGGTAAACGTAAGACAGTTGCTAACAAGAAAAAAGCTACTAAGTAATAATTAATATAATGTAGCAGGATGTACCTAAGATTCAATTTAGTTTGAAAAACTCGGTATAGCGCATTATTAACCAAATCTCTTAAAATGGCACAAGCTAAAAGAAAAGATAAAGCAAAAAAGAGAGTTGTGATTGTAGAGGCAGTAGGCCAAGTACACATCAAAGCTTCTTTTAACAATATCATTATCTCTATCACAAATAGCCAAGGACAAGTTATCTCTTGGGCTTCAGCTGGTAAAATGGGCTTCAAAGGCTCTAAGAAAAACACTCCATACGCTGCTCAAACTGCGGCTAGCAACTGTGCTGCTGTAGCTGTTGAAGCTGGTATGAAAAAAGCTGAAGTTTTTGTTAAAGGTCCTGGTGCTGGTCGTGAATCAGCTATCAGAACTGTAGCAAATGCTGGTATTGAAGTTCTTTCTATCAAGGATATTACTCCACTACCTCACAACGGTTGTCGTCCTCCAAAACGTCGTAGAGTATAGTTTGAAGTCGTTACGTTTTGTAACACTTTTAAAAAAGCATTGCGAAGGGTAATTAGTAATTATTACCCTTCGTTTTCATGTTTCTAATAACTTAATTACTTCATTGAGCAAAAGAGGCTCATTGACTCAATTTCCTAATAAAAATGGCAAGATACACAGGTCCAAAATCAAAAATTGCTCGTCGTTTCGGTGAGCCAATCTTAGGTCCAAGCAAAGCGTTATCACGCAAGAACTACGGTCCAGGTCAACATGGAAAAGGAAAACGTGCTAAGCAATCAGAATATGCTTTGCAGTTGAAAGAAAAACAAAAAGTGAAATACACTTATGGTATTCTTGAAAAACAATTCGAAAATCTTTTCCACAAAGCTGCCGTAAGAGAAGGTATCAAAGGTGAAAACCTTTTGAAACTTTGTGAAGCACGTCTTGACAATACAGTTTACCGTTTAGGTATTGCTCCAACTCGTCGTGCTGCACGTCAGTTGGTTATCCACAAGCACATCCTTGTTGACGGAGAAATTGTTAACATCCCATCATATTCATTAAAGCCAGGACAATTAGTTGGTGTTCGTGAAAAATCGAAGTCATTAGAAGTTATCACTAACTCTCTTGCTGGAAGAGCAGTTAAGCGTTTTAACTGGTTGGAGTGGGAAGCATCTACTTTAACTGGTAAATTCCTTTCTTACCCAGAGAGAAGTGACATTCCTGAAAACTTCAACGAGCAGGCAATCGTCGAGCTTTACTCGAAGTAATCGTAGCTTTAACAAAACTATTTATCTACTTGTTTTGTTAGTTGTAAATACGAAAAACTTTGTTAGCTATAAAATATCGAATATCAATTTACTTGGTATTCGATATTTTATAAAACGGAGTAGAGTAATTTAAGTTATGATTCTTGCTTTGAAAATTGTATTATAATAAAAAAAAACAATTTTGTCAAGATTTTTTTCAAAAAATACTCCACAAATTCCTAAAACTCACGAAGTTATTTAGTATATTACGCTCGGTTACTCTATTCTTATAAAATCTAAGATAAATTAAGCTACGAAATATGTCAATATTAGCATTCCAAATGCCCGACAAAGTCGTTATGGAGAAAGCTGACGACTTTCACGGGTTATTTGAGTTTAAGCCTCTCGAAAAAGGCTATGGCGTTACAATCGGTAACGCACTTCGTAGAATCTTGTTGTCTTCACTTGAAGGCTACGCTATTACTAGCGTGAAAGTAGGTGGAGTATTGCACGAGTTCTCTGCTATTGAGGGTGTTATTGAGGATATGACTGAGATTATCTTGAACTTGAAAAAAGTTCGTTTTAAGAAAACTCAGGAAATTCTTGAAAACAAAATCAATGTAAGAGTAAAGGGCCAGACTACGTTGACTGCTGGAGACATTAACAAATTTACAAACTATTTCGAAATCCTTAATCCAGATTTAGTTATCTGTAATTTGGATGAATCGAAAGAGTTTGAAATGGAGATAATCGTTGAAAAAGGTCGTGGTTATGTTCCTGCTGACGAGCCTCGTAATGTAGAGCCTCCATTTGGTCATATCCCAATCGATGCTATCTACACTCCAATTAAAAACGTGAAGTTTAGTGTAGAAAACACACGTGTAGAACAAAAAACTGACTACGAAAAGTTAATCTTGGATATCGAAACTGATGGTTCGATTCACCCAGAGGATGCTTTGAAAGGTGCAGCGTATATATTGATTCAGCATTTCATGTTGTTCTCTGACCAAACAATGACATTCGAAGCTATGAAGGCTGAAGATGAAAATGTAGTGGACGAAGAAATGCTTCACATGAGAAAACTGTTGAAGACACCATTGGCAGATCTTGATTTGTCAGTTCGTGCTTACAACTGTTTGAAATCAGCAGACGTTAGAACTTTAGGCGATTTAGTTAAATTGGAAATTTCTGATATGATGAAATTCCGCAACTTCGGTAAGAAGTCTTTGACTGAATTGGAACAATTAGTAGAAGAAAAAGGTCTTCACTTCGGTATGGACGTAGCTCGCTACCGTTTGGATGAGGATTAATAATAGGAAATGCAAAGTTATACTTGGTAAGTAATTGCACATTATATAACTTTGCACTCCAATTTTAACTAGTAGTAATAGGTGGATACCTTGAGGGCTATCTAACCGCAGCGAAATTCGATTTCGCTTTCAACTTACGAACACAATGAGACACGGAAAAAAATTCAACCACTTAGGCAGAACTGCCTCTCACAGAGCCGCTTTGTTATCAAACATGGCTTCTTCTTTGATTCTTCACAAAAGAATTCAAACTACTGTTGCAAAAGCTAAAGAATTAAGAAAGTATGTTGAGCCTTTGATCACAAAATCAAAGACTGACGATACTAACAGCCGTCGCGTTGTATTCTCTTACTTGCAAAGTAAAGAAGCTGTTAAAGAACTTTTCGGAACTATCTCTGAGAAAGTTGCTAACCGCCCAGGTGGATACACAAGAATTATCAAGTTAGGAAATCGTCTTGGTGACAACGCTGATATTTGCTTAATTGAGTTAGTTGATTTCAACGAAACTTTATTAGCTGCTGTTACTGAGAAAGCTACTAAAACTCGTCGTAGCCGTCGTTCGACTAAGAAAGCTGATGCACCTGCTGCAGAAGTTGTTGCTGAAACTCCAGCTGTTGAAGAAGCTCCTGAAGCTCCAGCTGCTGAAGAAAAATCAGAAGAATAGTCATGATGTAGTCCTGACATAAAAGCCTCAATCTTTTTTGATTGAGGCTTTTTTTTGCGCCCTCTGATGAGCAGTTCTACTCAAACTTTTAATAATTCTAAATTTCAATGGGAAAATGATAAATCTCATTTTTCAAATTTGAAATTGTCATGATGTACAAGGAGTTGATTACAAAATCTCTTCATTTTTATTCATTTTCGCTTAACTTTGCATAATTTTTTAACCAAAGAGCAACCAATGAAAGTAACACAAAGCCAACCAGCGATTTTGTTGTTGGAAGACGGCACAGTTTTTAGAGGCAATGCCCTCGGAAAAATCGGGACTAGTGGCGGCGAAATCTGCTTCAATACGGGGATGACTGGGTATCAAGAAATTTATACCGACCCTTCGTACTTTGGACAGGTAATTGTAAACACAACCTCTCACATAGGCAACTATGGTGTAGTCAATGAGCTTGAAGAAGAATCAGCTTCAGTGAAGATTGCAGGGATGGTTTGTAATGAGTTTTCGCCAATTCACTCACGTAAGACTGCTGATGGGTCTTTGCAGGAGTATTTTGAAAAGGCGGGTATCGTAGGTATTTCGGGCATTGACACTCGTCAAATTGTAAGACATATCCGCGAAAAAGGTGTAATGAACTGTATCATTTCATCTGAGATTTTGGAAGTTGAAGCCCTAAAGGCTGAACTTGCTAAAGTTCCTCCAATGGAAGGCCTAGAGTTGTCTTCTCAAGTGTGTACTCAAGAACCTTATTTCTTAGGCGAAGAAAGCGCAGAGAAAAAGGTAGCTGTTCTTGACCTTGGTGTAAAGAAAAGTATTTTGTCTAACTTGACAGACAGAGGTTGTTATTTGAAAGTATTCCCTGCAAAAACTAGCTTTGCTGAAATGGAAGCATGGGCTCCAGATGGGTACTTTATCTCAAATGGTCCTGGTGACCCAGCAGTAATGCCTTATGCTGTAGCAACAGTAAAAGAAATTGTAGAGAACGAAAAACCAACTTTTGGGATCTGTTTAGGACACCAAATTTTAGCTCAAGCATCTGGTTTGTCTACTTATAAAATGAAAAATGGACACCGTGGCTTAAACCACCCTGTAAAGAACTTGATTACAGGTTTGTCGGAAATTACTTCTCAAAACCACGGTTTTGCAGTTAAAATGGAAGAATTAGAGGCTAATCCATCAGTTGAATTGACTCATATCAACCTTAATGATAAAACAGTTGAAGGTTTGCGTCGTGTTGATAAACCAGCATTTTCGGTACAACACCACCCTGAAGCTTCTCCTGGCCCACACGATTCAAGATACTTATTTGATTCTTTTGTGGAAATGTTATAAAATTGTAAGCGGTTCGAATTTCGAACCGCTTTTTTTATAAAGTAGCTGGAGTGATATTCAACATTCTGGCTATATCCTAGTTTATTCTTATCAAAGGCTAGTTTTGCCAATCATTGAGTAAATGACAAAATAATAGATACAAGTACATTCTATTTGCAAATTATGATAGAGTTAATACTTACCAAAGATGGTTCGCATACGTTATACAACTCCGAGCTTGGAGTTTGGCATCACTCTGTAAATGGGGCACTGCAAGAGTCTATTCGAATTTATATTGAGCTAGGTTTATGGTCAAAAGCTCAAGCAGGTAAAGAAATAAGAATCTTTGAAATGGGATTTGGCACTGGCCTGAATACGCTGCTCACATTCATTGAGGCACAAAAGAATGATTATCAAATCAATTATACCACAATAGAAGCATTTCCATTACAGTCAGAAAAGTATAGGGCATTGAACTACGATTCTCTATTGGGCTCAAATGTATTGCAACCATTGCATGAGCTTGCTTGGAATCAGCAGCATGAGGTAACAAAAAACTTTTCTTTAACAAAAGTTCAGGAGGATTTGCTAGTGTATCAATTTACACAGAAAATGGATTTAGTGTATTTCGACGCTTATTCACCCAATACGCAGCCTGAGTTGTGGACAGAAGAGGTTTTTCGGAAAATTTATGAATCCATGAATGAAGAGGGAGTTTTGACGACTTATTGCTCAAAAACGGTCGTAAGAAAGGCATTGATAGCTTCTGGATTTATTGTAGAGAAACATCCAGGACCACGTGGCAAAAGAGAGGTCTTAAAAGCTATTAAAATATAAGAGCGAGCTACCTAGGTAGCTCGCTCTTATGATTATACTAATTGACAAGGAAAGCCAAATAAACAGTTTTCTTTAATCATTTTTGCAACACTTTTAGGAACATAATCTTCCCAACCACTTTCACCCGATTGAATCATTTTTAGAATGCTATCGGTGTGAATGCTCAATAGGTTTTTATCGTAATTCAACACATCTTCAAACTTATCATTGTCGAGCATGTATTGAAATAGTCCTCTTAAATGAGCAGGTGGGCTAAATTCTCTAGAGGTAACCACATTTCCATCTGTGTCTGCTGTTGGATATAGATATAGCTTGATTTTAGGACCAAAGAGCGTTGCGAAAGCCGCTAAAATACCTCCTGTTAGATTTTGATAGTGTTTTTCTTCAAAGATATAAGCAAGGTTTGGCATACCCATAATCAACGCCATGCGTTTTTGAGTGAATCTATTGAGATATGATATTAGCTTGTAATACTCATGGAAATTAGAAATCAATACAGTTTGTCCAAGAGAACATAAAATATCTACACGATCGAGGAAGTCTTTTTCATTAATTTCTTCATCGCCACTTTGTAAGCTTCGTAAAGTAAGCTCTGAAAGTACCACCACTTTATCATCGTCAACGTCAGGCTCATTTTCGAACTGCATTTGACCTTTTTTCAACATATCTACAAATACATTGGTTACAGGACGGAAGCGTCCTCTAACTGCTAAAATATGTTTTTTGTAGAATGCCTCAGAAGGGTTCATTACGTTTCCATCTGGGCCAAATAAAGCCGCATTGGTAAAACCTTTCTTTACAAGATACAGAGACATCAAACGGTTATCAACCTCAGCAAAGTCAGGACCCGCAAAACGAATCATGTCAATCTCGATACGGTCAGTATGCAGGTCGTCCATCAACGACTGTAAAAGGATTTCGGGTTGCTCATGGTAAAAGAAGCATCCATATATCAAATTGACTCCAATAACGCCCAAAGCCTGTTGTTGAAGGATATTATCATTATCCTTCATTCGTACGTGAATAATCACATCGTTGGGTTCAGAATCAGGACGAAGCTGAAAACGTAGACCAATCCAGCCGTGAGGATCATTGGTTTTTTGATAATTCAATGCTGCTACTGTGTCAGCAAAGGCAAAGAACATTTTTTCTGAAGCACTTTCCGTAAGACGAACATTGAGGAGTTTGTACTCACGATTGAGCATCTTCACCAAGCGCGGTTCACACACATATCTACCTGAAGGCTCTTCGCCATAAATAGCATCCGAAAATGCCATGTCGTAAGCCGAAATAGTTTTGGCAATCGTACCAGAGGCACCACCAGCTTTAAAAAAGTTGGCTGCCACATCTTGACCAGCTCCAATCTCAGCAAAAGAACCGTAAATGCGACGGTCTAAGTTGATACGTAGAGCCTTTTGTTTTGTGCCTAAATTTTTATCGTAAGTAATCATTAACAGTTGATAGTTTGCGGTGACTGGTTGTATAAAGATAACCTAAATTCTCTACTAATTTATATAAATAACCCTACTTTTAAACTGTTTTCTTGAAAAGATACAATTTTAATTTAAAAAATCTTTAGAAAGTCAAAACTGAATTAAAATCCAAATAGAATTCAATAAACTGGGTCAATTTTGTATAGGAATTGTCATATTTAAACAACATAACTCCTTCTTAATTAGTTTGTTGGTGATATAAGGTAAGTCCTGCAATGGGTGTTTCGGCAATAATCCCGACGGTACATTCCTTACTAGCAGCTACTTGGCGTAGAATATCAGAGTAGTAAAAGGCTACAGAGCCTGTAAAATGAATTTTGTATTGACTAACCTCTGGATATTTGAGTAGGTATTTTTCAAAGAAATCTGTAAATGCGTCAAACAACAAACGATATATAAAAGGATGCTGTCTATTGTCAAATAAAAACTTTGAAAATGAAGCAAAATAGCGATTAGGAAAGGGCTTATGGTAGGCATTATCCAAAATCTCTAGGCGGTCTTTGGCGCCATATCTTTTCTCAAACTTGTCACGCAGGTCCATAGGCAGATCCTTGTGCAGATATGCGAGCACTAATTGTTTGCCCAGATGCCCACCGCTACCTTCATCGCCAAGCCAGAAGCCCAAGGGAGGAACTTGATGGGCAATTTGTTCACCATCGTAGAAACATGAATTAGACCCTGTTCCCAGAATACAGACAATACCACTGTGATGCCCAGCTAACGCTCTTGCTGCTCCCAACATATCGTTATGGACATGAATGCTGTCGCAATCAGGGAAAACACTTTTGAAGGCGTCAATTAAGACCTGAGATTTTTCAGAATTGGTAATGCCAGTGCCGTAATAATAAATTTGTGTTAAAGGTTCTTGAACTTTAGGTAAAAGTTGAAGCTTTAACTCCTCCGCAATAGAGGTACTATCTTGATAATATGGATTGAATCCAATAGTTTTGACTTGCTGAATGCTGGCATCAGATGCCACAAGACGCCAATCTGTTTTGCTAGACCCACTGTCTGCGATTAGAATCATAGTTTTTTAGTTTATTTTGAAGTGAAAATCAACTTCCATACAACCTTTTTTAGTAAAAAATAGTCATAATAGGTACAGACTAAGCTAGTTGACCTACAATGGTAAACTTCTCAAAGACGGAGTCATTATGCGGAGCGTCGGCCAGTTCAGAGGTAAGGTCTTGTCCAGCCCAATGCTCGTAGTGTTTACCATTTTTCCAAAGACGTGATTTGCCAACATCGTAAATAATTCCTTTGTAAGCAATCCAAATTTCTTCACGGTCTTGACCGTTGCGTAAAGCGAGTTGTGATTTGGTAAAGGTTGGTAGCATAGTGCGGTAAATGTCGAAGAATTTTGGGTGCAAAAATTCATTATCTCTTTGTTGAATTCAACTAATTTTATCTATTTTTATCAAAAAAATTAAAATTATTAATGGTTATGAAAAAAATATTGACCCTATTGCCTTTAATTGTATTAATCTCTGGAGTGCTTTTGAGCTGCAAAAGTACAGAGGCTGAACCTACTGTAGAAGCAAAATTAACACGTATTTGGACTGCAAAAGTTGTAAAAGAAGGTTCTGATATTGTTTATGATAAAACGGCTTCAAGTAACAAAATCCCTGGCTATGCCAATTACAAATTAGATCTTACTAGCAAAACAGCTGCTAAATTAACAGAAAAAGACGGCGTGACATTTACAGGAACATGGTCTATTTCAACAGATAACACAACTTTGACTATTTCTGGCTTGACTAGTTCGTCGGGTGTACCTACTGGTACGAATGGTACGTTGACTTACAAAATTGTAGGTACTCCAACTACCTCTGCTGTAACACTTGAAACAGCAACAGCATATATTAAGGCTAGTAATACAATTGCCAATTATCAATTGACTAATCCTTAAATCAAACTCAATACTTGCTATGGAGCCGTTCGACTTGTTTGAACGGCTTTTTTTTTGATATAGTACAAAATTGCTCGGCACTAAAAGACTGATTAACTTTGCAGTATGGAAACAAGAACTGAATTGAGTACAATTGGCGAATTCGGACTAATTAAGAGAATCGCCGAAAAATTTCCGATAGTGCAATCTGGCTCTATCAAAGGTATTGGTGACGACGCCGCTGTAGTAGATACTGAGGGCAAAAAATTATTGATTTCAACAGACTTGTTGATGGAGGGTGTTCATTTTGACTTGGCTTACACTCCTTTACGACATTTGGGTTATAAAGCAGTAGCAGTAAATGTTTCTGATATTGCAGCCATGAATGGAATTCCTAATCAGATAACAGTAAGCTTGGGTTTGAGTAACCGTTTTTCGGTAGAAGCCATTGAAGAATTGTACGAAGGAATCAAAATTGCTTGTGATGAATACAATATCGATTTGATTGGCGGAGATACCTCTTCGTCGAGAGGTGGCTTAGCTATCTCTATTACTGTTCTTGGCACTGCGGATGAGCATCAAATTGTGTACCGTAATACTGCCCAAAAAGGCGATATCGTTTGCGTAACAGGTGACTTAGGTGCAGCGTTCATGGGGCTTCAGGTATTGGAAAGAGAAAAGCAGGTTTTCATGGCAAATCCAGATATGCAACCAGAGTTGAGCGATAAAGATTATGTTGTAGAACGTCAGTTGAAACCAACTGCTCGCATGGATGTGATTCATGAATTGAGAGCTTTGGATGTGATTCCTACAGCAATGATTGATGTATCGGATGGCTTGGCTGCAGAATTGCTCCATATTTGTAAGAATTCGGGCATTGGTGGGGTGATTTTTGAAGATAAAATGCCAATCGATGACCAAACCTATTTGACTGGCACAGAATTGAATTTTAGCCCAATGACAGCAGCTTTGAATGGGGGAGAAGACTACGAATTATTATTTACAGTAAGTCAAGAAGATTATCAGAAAATCGAACAGGTAAGCGAAATTACGCCGATTGGTTATATCACTAACGAAGTAGAAGGTGCGCATATCATGATGAAATCAGGTAGCTTGGTAAAATTAACGTCTCCTGGTTACGAACATTTCTAATAATTTCAACGGACCCTTTGAATATCCAATCATTCCTAGCCATGTTATTGCAGATTAATGTTACAGAATTAGGTTCTTTCTTAAAATACGGTGTGACAGGATTGAGTGCTATTGCATTTATTCTGTCGTATTTTTTGTTATTTAGAGAAAGTAGCCGCCCAAAGCCTAGACCCGAAATCATCAAGACGATTCGCTTGTTTATGTGGGTAACGGTCATACTTGGAGTGGTATCAGGGGTATCTTCTATTTTGAAACCCAATACTTCGGAGGATACAATCGTGGTGTCTAAGCCTAAAAAAACGAGTCCGAAGAAAGCCGTTGCACATAACTCATTGACCTCATCGAGTGACGAATACACGATTGAGATTTTTTACGAAAATCCGAAAAAAGCTTTAGCAGAAGATTTGGCAGATGTTTTGAAAGATAAAACATCCTACGATGTGAAAGTGTCGGCGTTGTCATCTACTAAAAAAAGCTCGCTCAAAATAACAAGCTGTCAGATTCGACATGAGTTGCAAGAATCAAAAATTGCGGGTAAGCTCAAAAGTATTGCCGAAAATGTATTGCAAGATGACGGTGTAGAGTTTAAGTTAAAACAAATAACTTCAAGCTCACCTAATTATGTAAGTATGTTTGTTTGTAAGTAAAAATAAAATAGGGCTGTAAACGGATGGTTTACAGCCCTATTTTATGAGAAATTATCTACTTTTTACAAATATTGCGTAAACAGTTTTTTCAAAGCAGATTCTTCCTGATACCCAATGGCGCGCATTTTTTGTGTACCATCCTTAAAGATTAAAAACGTCGGTATTTCGTCAATATGGTATTTTGTTAGAATAGCACGATTGGCATCAGCATCGACTTTTAGGATTAAAACCTTTCCTTTGTATTCTTCAGAAAGTTTTTCTACAGCTGGCATCATTTTGATACAAGGACCACACCATGGCGCAAAAAAATCCAGAATAACTACCGAATGTTGTGCTAATAGTGTTTCTAGTTCTGCTTCGGTGATCGCTTTTGAGTCTTTGGCAGCACTAGTTCCTTCTACAGGTTTCATTTTGGTCGTCCATTTCAAGTATCCTCCTTGTAAGTCATATACTTGCGAAAAACCGTTTTTGCGAAGCGCTTCTGCAGCTGACGCACTACGCCCACCAGACAGGCAATAAACAAATACAGGTTTGGTTTTGTCGAGCGACTTGATTTTTTCTTGAAAATCTGCACTACGGTAATCAACATTGGTTGCTTTGGGCAGGTGACCGCCACCGTATTCGCCAGCGGTGCGTACATCAATCAATTGTGCTCCAGAAGATTCAGAATATTTTTTTTCAAAATCCTCAACTGACAGAACTTGTGCTTTGGAAAAGTTAAAAAATCCCAAATAAATGATTGAAAATAATATGATTTTGGAAATAATATTTTTCATTTTTTTGTGCATTGGCATTAATAGATTGTGAAACAATTGGAAAAGTACAAGGAATCTTGAAAAAACACTTATTTTTGTGAGAAAATTATTCCTTTTTACTGGGTTGATAGAGGAAATTTTGACGAACTTACAGTCAAATTCATTTAGAGATACATCTCAAGAATCATTTCCCCTAAATTCACAAGTTTTTAACCAAAAACAAAAATTACAAAAGATGAGTGCTATTCAGTATGTTCATGCTAGACAAATCTTGGATTCACGTGGTAATCCAACAGTAGAAGTAGATATTCGCACAGAAGCAGGTGCTTTTGGTCGTGCAGCTGTTCCATCAGGTGCATCTACAGGTATTCACGAAGCTGTTGAGTTACGCGATGAAGATAAATCAGTTTATGTTGGAAAAGGTGTATTGAAAGCCGTAGAAAACGTAAATGAGGCTATTGCTGCGGAAATTCTAGGCATTGAAGTAACAGAGCAAAACCTTATCGACAAATTGATGATTGAACTCGACGGAACTGCTAACAAAGGCAAGTTGGGTGCAAACGCAATCTTGGGTGTATCTTTGGCAGTAGCTAAAGCAGCAGCACAAGAGTCTGGTCTATCTCTTTATCGTTATGTAGGTGGTACAAACGCAAACACTTTGCCAGTACCAATGATGAACATCTTGAACGGTGGTTCACACGCTGATAACTCAATCGACTTCCAAGAGTTTATGGTAATGCCTGCTAAAGCTGAGTCTTTCTCTCACGCTTTGCGTATGGGTACTGAAGTTTTCCACGCTTTGAAAGGTGTATTGAAATCTAAAGGTTATTCTACAAATGTAGGTGACGAAGGTGGTTTTGCTCCAAACATCAAATCAAACGAGGAGGCTATCGAAATCGTATTGCAATCAATCGAAAAAGCAGGTTACAAACCAGGTGAAGAAATCTTCATCGCTATGGATGCTGCTTCTTCTGAATTCTATGACGAAAAAACAGGTCTTTATACATTCAAGAAATCTGATGGCAAGCAATTGAACAACATGGAAATGGCTGCTTACTGGAAAACTTGGGTTGACAAATATCCAATCATCTCTATCGAAGATGGTATGGCTGAAGATGACTGGGCTGGTTGGGCTGAGCAAACTAAATTAATTGGTAGCAAATGTCAATTAGTAGGTGATGACTTATTCGTAACAAACGTTAAGCGTCTTCAAATGGGTATCGAACAAGGTGTTGCTAACGCTGTATTGGTGAAAGTAAACCAAATCGGCTCTTTGACTGAAACTATCGATACAATCAACTTGGCTAAACGTAATTCATACAAAAACATCATGTCTCACCGTTCTGGTGAAACTGAGGATGCTACAATTGCTGACTTGGCGGTAGCATTGAACACAGGTCAAATCAAAACTGGTTCGGCTTCTCGTTCTGACCGTATGGCTAAATACAACCAATTGCTTCGTATCGAGGAAGAATTAGGTGCTAACGCTTACTTCCCTGGTTTGAAATTCTAATTGGAAAAACCATATTTACAAAAAGACTGGCAAAGCAATTTGCTGGTCTTTTTTTTTACCTCAACAAAGTTTGAATCCTTACAGACTCCCGAAGTTTTTTGGGCCGAGTGTGATGGTAGCCTACAA
The DNA here is from genome assembly GCF_030056595.1 of Flectobacillus roseus. Lineage (NCBI taxonomy): Bacteria > Pseudomonadati > Bacteroidota > Cytophagia > Cytophagales > Flectobacillaceae > Flectobacillus > Flectobacillus roseus. Next base: position 203 of record NZ_JASHIF010000019.1, on the reverse strand, counting down.
ACAAGCGTAATTTCTCTGATTCGGTTTACTGATAGCCAAATAAATATGATAATTTTACATGATTGAATAATCTATATAATCCTATGAAGCTGTTTAAACTTTCTTTTTTTTATTGATTTTGCGTAAGAAAATGACTGAGAATGCCATAAAATGTAACGACATCCAGTTTCTGACTGAGAATTCGAATCTCACTAAAAGAGCTT